>JAVKJV010000046.1:0-24796 GCA_031458775.1 Candidatus Fervidifonticultor quartus
GGCGAGGATCGGTTGCCCGCCGTGCAGCACCAGCAGAGGCGACATGTTGTGCAACGGCCGTTTCCGCGGCGCGATCGAGTTGGGCCGGCCCGGCCGCGGGTCGAACCGCCCCATGCCGTGGCCGAGCACCAGGCCGGTGCCCGGCACCAGGAACAGCGACCCGAAGTTCCCACCGTGGGTTTCGGTCAGTGAGACCACGTTGCCGGCCACATCCGCCGCGCAGAGGTGCACCGTGCCGATAATGGGATCGGACGCGATGACTTCACCGGGCTGTGGCGACCGCAGTCCGTCCTCCGCACGCCGGCGCAAGGCCGCCACCCTCGTCTCGGCCAGTTCGTGCTCGGACTCGACGCGCACGGAGTCGGGATCCCCGTACAGCGTGAGGCGCTCGCGCCAGCAGACCTTGGCCACTTCCACCAGCACATGGGCCAGCCAGTGGTCCGCACCGTCGCCCACCAGATCGAGCCCCTCGAGGACGCGTAGCATCTGAAGGAGCGTCAGCCCCCCGCTGGGCAGCGGCGGCGTGCAGATGTCCAGGTCCCGGTATCGCGCGCACAGCGGCCTGCAGATGACCGGCGCATATGTCGCGAGGTCATCGCCCGTGAGAATGCCGCCCGCACGACGCACGGCCGCCACAATCGCGCGCCCGATCGGCCCTCGGTAGAACACCTCGGCGCCGCCGTCGGCGATCGCCTCGAGCGTCGCCGCGAGTTCAGGGACGGCGAGGGTGTCGCCGGCCCGGGGCGGGTGCCCGTCAACGGAGAACAGTCGCAGCGTGTCCGGAAACCGCTCTGCGTTCGGCACGAGCGTCTCGTGCAGCTTCTCGACCGTCCACGCATCGAGCGGGAATCCCTTGTGCGCCGCTTCAATCGCCGGCCGCAGGACATCGCGCAGAGGGAGAGCGCCGAAGCGCTCGTGCGCGGTCACCAGGCCGGCGACGATACCCGGCACGTCCACGGCCAGCGCGCCGAAGACGTTGGCCTGACCCGACACGACGACCCGGCCGGACGCGTCCTCCTCGACCCGGAACATGTCCGGACGCGCCGCTTGCGGCGCGCGTGAGGTGAAGTCGATGACCACGAGATCGCCGGCATCCGCGAGGTAGGCGATCAGGCTCCCGCCGTACCCGGCGATGCCGGTGCTGGAGGGGGTGACCACGCCCAATGTAAACGCAGCGGCGACGGCGGCGTCCATCGCGTTGCCGCCGGCCTCGAGCATCCGCAGCCCGGCCTGAGACGCCGTGCGATGCGGCGTCGCGACCATACCGCGGGCAACGCGGACCGGTGCGACCGGAGGTCTCACGGTGTGGTGCGGGCCGACGATCGTCGCGTCAGGGTCACGCGCGGGTGATTTCCTTCAACACATCTTCCGCGGCCTGCAACGTCTCATCAACGTCGGCGTCGGTGTGCGCGTACGAGACGCACGCGCGCTTGAGATTCATGGGGATTTTGAAGACGCCGCGCGCCATCAGCCGGCGGCGGTAGTCGAGGAATCGGGCCGCATCGTTCCGCATCAGATCGCCGTAGTGCTCGACCGGGCCGTCCATGAAGTAGGTCAGGAACACCGAGCCAAATCCCACGACGGTTGCCCGGATTCCCAGGCGTTCGTGGATCTCGCGCAGGCCCCGGCGCATGCGGTCACCAAGCCGGAAGATGTGCGCGTGCACAGGCTCCCGCTCCATGATCTCGATGGTCGCCAGCGCGGCCGCCGTGCCGACCGCGTGCCCGTTGTATGTCCCGGCGAAGAACACGGTGCCGCCCGGCCGGGTGTTGAACCAGTCCATCAGGTCGCGCCGGCCCGCGAGCACGGCCATCGGGTAGCCATTGGCGATGGCCTTGCCCATACAACACAGGTCGGGCGTCACGCCCGACACCTTCTGGTAGCCGCCGAGCCCATGGCGGAACCCCGTCACCACCTCGTCGAAAACCAGGATCGTGCCGTGATCGCGCGTGAGCGCCCGGAGACTCTCGAGGAAGCCCGGCTTCGGCATCACGCAGCCGATGTTGTGCGGAACAGGCTCCAGGATGACCGCCGCGATCTGCCCCCTGTATGTCTCGAAGACGCGCTGGACATCGGCGATATCGTTGAAGGTGCACACCAGCGTCGCATCGAGAACCTCATCGAGGATCCCGGCGGACCCCGGGTCGCGCGTGCCGATGCGGTCGGGCGCGCTCAGCATGTTCCGGCACGTGTAGTCGTGCCAGCCGTGGTAGCAGCCCTGGAACTTCACGATGTACCGGCGGCCGGTGACCGCGCGCGCCAGACGCAGCGCGTGGAACGTGGCCTCGGACCCCGCGTTGCACAGCAGGCTCATCTCGCCGGCGGGCACATGCTGGCGGATCTTGGCACACAGCTCCACCTCCAGGTCGGTCGTGCCAGCGCCGAAGAGATCGGTCTTCTGGATGGCGTCGATCACCCGCCGGTTGACCTCGGGATGGGCGTGCCCCAGGACGAACGGACCAAACGCGGCGTGGTAGTCCACGTAGCGCCGGCCGTCGGCGTCCCAGATGTACGCGCCCGCCGCCCTCGTGAACACCGGGCGCTCGGGCAGATACCGGTTGGCGGTGTGGACTCCGCCGGGCGCCAGTGCCTCGCTGCGCGCGTAGAGTTGCCCCTGCTGGGTGTCAACCTTCATGGGCCGCGGTCCCCCCTCTCAACGGTTGCCCCCGCCTGCCCCCAGCGCGTCAGCCAGCGCGGCGAAGTCGTCCACGGTGACGTCAGGCTGGTACGGCGTGTCTTCGTACGGCAGTCGGTAGCGGTTCACGTAAGCGCCGCGCATGCCGCACGACCGGGCGCCCACGACGTCGAACGAGTTGGACGAGACCATGAGGCATTCTCCGGGCTCCAGCCCGACGAGGCCGGCCGCCCGCCGGTACACCGCCGGGTGCGGTTTGAAGGCCCCGATGGTCGACACGGAGATCACGGCGTCGAAGGTCCAGCGCAGGCGATTCCTGACGAGATGGTCGAGGAAGGCGGGGTCGCCGTTGGAGAGCACCACCAGCCGGAAGCGCGTCTTCAGCCGGCCCAGCGCCGGGAGCACATCTGGAAACGGCGACAGCTCGCGCCACGACTCCATGAATGCGGCGACCTCATTGGACGTGGCCTCGATCCGGTGCAAGCGCAGCGTATAGACCAGGGCGCGGCGCGCCGTTTCCAGATAACCGCTGTGACCGAGCATCATCAGGGTGTCCTGGAATTGTTCGAGGCGCTGTCGTGCCCTCCACTGCTCCCAGAACCGCTCCGGCGGCACCGCCGACGCCTTGCCCTCGAGAAACCGGCGCACGGGCGGCGTGAGGCTGCCATCCAGATCGAGGATGGTGCCAAACAGATCGAACATCAGCGCCTGCGGTCGCAAGGCCACGGACGTCACGGCAGGTATCGGGGCGTTCGGCGCGCCGGCCTGAGGTCCTGCTGCGCGCGAATCCAATCCATCACGGCATCCATCGCGGCTTGCTGCGCATCCCGCCCGGGCCCGGGCGGGGGCAACGGCGTCCCGATGCGCACCGTCACCCTCGCCAGCCGGGGCACCTTGGCGCCCAGCGGGAACACCTCACCGCTGCCGATGACGGCGAGCGGCACCAGCGGCACGCGTGCTCGCGCGGCCAGCAAGGCGGCGCCGCGCTTGACCGGCCGCGGCGCAGGGGTGATCTGTCCCTCCGGGAACACGCCGACTTTCAGGCCGCGATCGAGCGCCTCGACCGCCTCGCGGATCGCCGAGGTATCGGTCTCGTCGCGCCGCACGGGGATGCACCCGTAGGCGCGCATCGCCCAGCCGACGCCGCGCCACGTCAGGTACTCCTCGGCCGCGAGGAACAAGACGCGCTCCGACACCGCGACGCCGATGAACACCGGGTCGAGCGCGCTGGGGTGGTTGGCGACGACGACCGCGGGACCGGCGGGAAACTGTGACAGCCCCTCGATACGAAACCGAAACAGCAGGCGCAGGACCACCCGGAGACATGCGCGGGTGGCGCGGAGCAGCGGGGTATTGCGAGACCAGGCGTCCGGAGGTCTAACGGCCCCCATCGCTGGGCGCGGGCGGCTCGATAGCGGGATCCACACGAGCCCCCCGACGGCGGCCGGTCGTCGCGCCCACGATCAGCCGAAGCGCACCGAAGGCACCCTTCACCACCCAGCCGGCCGGCCGCAGCAGGGCACGCACGCCGCCGCTCACCCAGGCGAGCGGCATCTGAATCCAGCGGAGCCGACTGCCGATCCGGCTCAGGAGCGGCACGTGACCATACACCACGGCGAGCACGAGGATGCTCACCGAGATTCCGAACTTCATCGCATGCGTGATGTGCATGTGCAGCAGTTCCTCGGCCAAGAGCTGCAGGCCGATGGCCAGCACGAGTAGGTAGGCGGCGGCCTCGAGGTTGGGCTCTCTCTGGATGAGTTTCACGAAGATGCCGGCCGCGAACCGCATGGTGATAATCCCGAGGGCGACGCCGGTCAGCACGACCCACATCTCCCGAGACAACGCCACGGCCGCGACGACGTTGTCCAGACTGAACGCCAGGTCGGCGAGCTCCACGTTGACGACCACGCCCCAGAATCCGAGCCCCGGACGGACCTGCGGGCCGGCGTGGGCATGCGCGGCCGACGCGTGGGCCTTCCCGCCGAAGTGCGAGACGGCCAGGAAGATCAGGTACAGGCCGCCGAGGATCAGCAGCCACTGGTTGCGCACCACCCAGGCGGCGAGAAACAGCATCGACCCGCGTCCCAGGTACGCGCCGAGCAGGCCGACTTTGAGCGCGGCCAGGCGCTGGCCGCCGAGCAGGCGATGGACAGGATGTTCGAGGAACCGCAGGGGCCTGGGCCACGGAATGGGATCGGCGTGGGGCAGGTGGGCAACCATCGCGCCCAACACCGCGGCGTTGTCGATGGACAGGATGCCCTCCAGGTAGACGAGCTGGAGGATGATGAGTACGACACCAAGCGCGTTCTCCACGCGACCTCCCGGACCGATGTCGTTGTGCAAACCTTCCCATAGCATACGCGGGGAACCGTCCGGCGGCCATCCGCTCGGCGCCCGACCCCGGGACGGGCCAGGGGAGACGCCGCGTGGCGCGGAAGATACCTCTGAACCCGCTGTGACCCGCCGGTGCGCGGGCACCCAGCGGCAAGTCGCCACCGAGAGGAGCGCCGTCCATGGCCAAGGACACGCTGACGGTTACCGATAACCGGACCGGCAAGACCTATGAGATCCCCATCCAGTACGGGACGTACGCCACGTACGGGGCGTACATCAAGACCAACGACCTGCGGCAGATCAAGGTCTCAGATGACGACTTCGGCCTGCTGGGCCACGACCCGTCATTCGGCAACACGTCGGCGTGCAAGAGCCGTATCACGTTCATCGACGGTGAGAGAGGCATCCTGCGCTACCTGGGCTACCCGATCGAGCAACTGGCCGAGCAGTCATCGTACCTGGAGGTCGCCTATCTCATCCTCCACGGCGAGCTGCCGACCAAACAGCAGCTCGACGCCTGGGTGTCGGAGGTCACGCATCACACGCTGATCACGGAGTCGATGAAGAAATTCCTCGACGGGTTTCACTACGACGCGCACCCCATGGGCATGCTGATCGGCACGGTCGGCGCGCTGTCGACCTTCTACCCCGAGGCGAAGCACATCAGCGACGCGGCAAACCGCCGGCTGCAGATCATCCGGCTCATCGCTAAGATGCCGACGATCTCGGCGTTCATCTACCGCTACAATCGGGGGCTCCCGTTCGCGTACCCGGACAATGAACTCTCGTACACCGGCAACTTCCTCAACATGCTCTTCAAGATGACCGAGCTGAAGTACAAGCCCAACCCGGTGCTGGAGCGGGCGCTCGACGTGCTCTTCATCCTGCACGCCGACCACGAGCAGAACTGCAGCAGCACGGCGATGCGCACCATCGGCAGCTCGCACCCCGACCCGTATTCGGCTCTGGCCGGCGCCGCGGCCGCCCTCTACGGCCCGCTGCACGGCGGCGCGAACGAGCAGGTGCTGCGCATGCTCACCGAGATCGGCTCGAAGGACAGGGTGCCGGCCTACATCAAGCGCGTCAAGGACGGCGAGGTCCTGCTCATGGGCTTCGGGCACCGCGTCTACAAGAACTACGATCCCCGCGCGCGCATCATCAAGAAGACCGCCGAGGCCGTATTCGAAGTGACCGGCCGGAACCCGCTGCTCGACATCGCGCTGGAGCTCGAGCGCATTGCGCTGGAAGACGAGTACTTCGTCAAGCGGCGGCTCTATCCCAATGTGGACTTCTACTCGGGGATCATCTATCAGGCGATGGGCTTCCCGGTGGAGTTCTTCCCGGTGCTGTTTGCGATCCCGCGCACGTCGGGATGGCTGGCGCAGTGGGAGGAAATGCTGACCGACTCGGAGCAGCGGATCAGCCGGCCGCGGCAGGTGTACACCGGGCCGGACGTTCGCGACTACGTCCCGATGGCGAAGCGCGGGGGCGCGCGCATCGCGTAGCCTAGATTTGGCTGGGCTCGGAGCCGGCCTCGCCTCACGTGCGTGGGCCGGCTCCGCACTCCTTCGCCATCACTCGGTGCCCGACTAGTCGGGCCTGTGCCCGTGCAGTTCAGGCGCGAGACGCCCGCCGAGGTCTGCCGTCTCGCAGGCCGTAGGCCGACAGCGTTGCGATGACCCCGCCGGCACCTAACACCATGAACGCCCATCCCCACGTCGTCGGCGTCACCCCCGGCGGATTCGCCGCGTCGAGAATCGCCCCGAAGACCAGCGGCGCGATGGCCCCGGCGCCGAACCCGAGGAACGACCGCAGGGCGAGCGCCGACCCGAGATAGGCCGGGTGCACGGCCTCGCTGAGTGCCGCCGAGAGGACCGGCGAGTCTCCTAGCCCCGAGAAGCCGTACACCGCACCCACGAGCGCGATCACGAGAAGCGGCGCGGCGACCAGCCAGCCGAACACCATCGAGCACGCGGCGCTGGTCGCGGCCAGGACCAGGAGCACGCGCCGGCGGCCCAACCGATCGGAGAGATGGCCCATGGACGACGACGCCAGCAGGCCCATTACGTGCAGCGACGCCGCGATGTAGGCGCCGGCCTGGACCGACGTCACCGTCGCGGCGCCTGAGGCCACCAGGCTCGCGGCGATGAACGCGGGCGTCCATGCCCACATGCCCAGCAGTTCCCACGAATGAAACGTGTAGCCGACCGTCAGTCGCACGGCCTCGGGGTTGCGCAGCACCTCGGTCTGCATGCGCATCCCGGCATGGCGCTCCGGCACGCTGTTCGGCGTCGACCGCAGCGAGAGCCACGCCACCGCCGCGCCCAGCATCGTCCCGGTTGCCGCAACCAGGAACGCCAGCGGATACCCGCCGCGAGGAATTGCCAATCCGGCGATCGCCAGCGACGCGGCGTGGCTGAACGATGAACTGGCAATCAGCCATCCCATCGCCGACCCACGGCGCCTCGAGTCGTAGCGCTGCGACACGAGTATGAGCGCGCCCGAATACGTGCCGCCCTGCGTGAGCGCCACGAGCGTGTAGAGCGCAAGCCCGCTGGGGTACGAACGCGCACACAAAGCGAAGGCCAGCGCGGCCGCGGCGCTCAGTCCTGCGGAGACCAGAACGATCCGCCGAGCGCCGACGCGATCGGCCAGCCACGAGAATCCGAAGAGCGAAACCGCGTAGCCGATCTGAAATCCGGTCGCCACCGAGCCGGCCTGGGTCGCCGACATCTGCCACGCCGTCTTGAGCAGCGGCAGCGACGCCGCGTAGATCATCTGGACCAGATTGACGAAGAACCGGGACGCACAGAGACCAAGCAGCCAGACGTCACGGCGATCGCGAGCGATCACCCCGCTACCTGCGCGCCACCAGCAAGGGCAGGATGTCCACGCCGCGCAGATGCCCGAGCGCGCCGCGTGCCGCGGCGCGCTCGGTGTAGCGGCCGGCACCGTCGGGTGGTGCGCCATGCGCGACGACCAGCAGGGGAACCGGATCGGCCGAATGCCCCCTGGTCTCACAGGGCGTCGCGTGATCGGCTGTCACGGCCACGACGGTCGAGCGGAGATCCAACCCCGACGCCAACCCGCCGAAGAAGTGCGCGTCGATCTCCTCGATGACGCGGCGCTTCGTCTCGGCATCGCCGTCGTGCCCGGGCTCGTCCGGTCCCTTCAGGTGGAGATAGAGCCCATCGTAGTGCGGCAAGACCTCGAGCGCGCGCCGGGCCCAGCCCCCGTAGGTCTCGGCGCGCGTGGCCGTGGGACTGTGCGGCACCTCGACAATGCCCATGCCGAGAAACCGCGCGATGCCGCGCTCGACCGGCATCTCGACGAAGCAGCCAAGCGTCACGCCGAAGCGCTCGCGCATCGACGGGATCCGCGGCAGGTGGTCGCCGCCGTCGCGTACGAGGATGAGGTTACCGGGCAACTTGCCCTCGGCGCGACGGCGCGCGTTGATCGGATGCGCGTCGA
Organism: Candidatus Fervidifonticultor quartus; assembly: GCA_031458775.1. Classification (GTDB taxonomy): domain Bacteria; phylum Sysuimicrobiota; class Sysuimicrobiia; order Sysuimicrobiales; family Humicultoraceae; genus Fervidifonticultor_A; species Fervidifonticultor_A quartus. Next base: position 8,444 of record JAVKJV010000046.1, read on the forward strand.
GCACCGCGCGCGCCTTCCAGGTGAACTCATTGACCAGCGCGGCCGCGGTCTTCGCCTCGGGTGACCCGTCGAGCGGCACGCAGTCCTCGACTTCTTCCTTGAACGTCGTCTTCGCGACACCCAGACCGCCGACGCGCGCATACGCCGGGTCGGTATTGGAAATCTGCGCGCTCAGCCGCCCCTGTGCGGGATGGAAGACCACCGCGCACCGGTGCGCGATTGTCGCCGCGACGACCACCGTCGCCGGTGCGCTCTCCAGCCGGACGCCGGCGGTCACGGCGTCGCCGAGCGCTCGTGCTTCTTCGGAGGTCAGGTTGCGGCCGACCCGTCGGTCTCTGATTGCACGGCCGTCGCCGCCGGTCGCGAAGTTGCCGCGCAGCGCCAGGTCGCCGGCGTCGAATGCCAGGCCGGCGCCCAGGGCTTCGAGCGGCCCCCGACCCGCGTGGTAGACCGTGGGATCGTAGCCGAGGATCGCCATGACCGCGACGTCGGACTCGGGCGCGATGCCCTCGCCGACCGTGGTCACCAGCCCCTGCTGCCCGGCCGCCGCGAGGCGATCGAGATGCGGCGTGGCCGCCGCGTCGAGCGGCGTGCGGCCGTCCAGCGCGGCGACCGGCCGGTCGCCGAGCCCGTCGAGGATCACGTACAGGATCTTGCGGCTCATCACGCCTCTCCCATCGCAGCCAGCGTGCGCACCATGTCGTCGCTGAGGGTCGCCGTGTAGACCTCGGACGCGGGCCCGGTCAGCCGGATGCTCCAGTCCTCGCCCACGGTGATCTGCAAGTCGCCGCCGGGCGCCGAGATCGTCATCCGCCGGTCGGTCACGCCCTCGCGCACCGCAGCCGCGGCGACGGCGCTCGCGCTGGTGCCTGAGGCCATGGTCTCACCGGCGCCGCGTTCCCAGATCAGGATCTTCACGCGATCGCGGGCCACGGGCTGCGCGAACTGCACGTTGGTCCGCTTCGGGAAGAGCGGGTGCGTCTCGAGCAGCGGTCCGAGCTGGCGCAGGTTGATCAGGTCGAGGTCCGGCACGAAGACGACGCAATGCGGGTTACCGACCGACACCGCGGTGATCTCGAGCCGCTGGTCGCCGGCCTCGATGACTTCATCCACCACCTCGCGCGCCGGTCCCGCCACCGGAATCTCGGGGCTCCAGAACGTCGCGCGGCCGACGTCCACGGTCATCTGCTCGATGCGGCCACCGGCCAGATGGAGCTCGATGCCGGCGATCCCGCCCGGGGTCTCGACGGTAAACGTGGGGCCCGTGACATAGCCGTGATCATAGAGGAATTTCGCGAAGATGCGCAGGCCGTTGCCACTCTTCTCAGCCTCGCTGCCGTCGGGGTTGTAGATGCGCAGGCCGAAGTCGGCACGCGAGGCCGGCGCCAGGGCCAGGATGCCGTCGGATCCTGCGCCGAAATGGCGGTCGCACAGGTGCCGGATTCTCGCCGGCGTCAGGCTGAAGGTCAGCGCCGCCGGATCGACCACAAGGTAGTCGTTACCCAGTGCGTGAGACTTGACGACCCAGTTGCGGCCCTCGATCGGCGTCATCGCATGCGTACCTCCTGTGCGGTCCGTCCCGGCCGCCGCAGCGCCGCCTCCACCAAACGTTCGACCAGCGCCGCGAACCCGAGACCTGCGGCCTGTGCCGCCTTCGGGAAGAGACTGCCCTCGGTCAAACCGGGAATGGTGTTGACCTCGAGGACCACGACATCGGCCTCGCGGACGAAGAGGTCCACGCGGCCAAAGCCGGCACAGCCCAGGACACGGTAAGCGCGCACCGCCGCCGACTGCGCCCGCCACACGGCGCCGGCGGGCACTCGCGCCGGGCAGATCTCCTCCGCGGCTCCTGGTGTGTACTTGGCTTCGTAGTTGAAGAACTCCCGCTTCGGCACGATCTCGATGAGCGGCAGTGCGACAGGCGTGCCGCGATCGAGATTGTCGAGAATCGCGCACGTCAGTTCCGTGCCGCGCAGGTACTCCTCGATCAGCACGGTCTCGTCGAGGGTGAACGCCTCGTCCAGCGCCGGCTCCAGTTCCGCGGGATCGTGGACAATGCGTACACCGATGCTGCTCCCCTGGGCGTTGGGCTTGATCACGCAGGGGAACCCCAGGGTCTGTCGGATCTCGGCAATCAGCGAGGCCCTGCGCGCCGGGATGCCAGCGCGCTCGACGGCCAGATAGCCCGGCGTGGGGATGCCGTGGAACCCGAACATCTGGCGCGAGCGGCGCTTGTCCATCGCCAGGGCGCTGGCCAGCACGCCGGAGCCCGTATAGGGAATACCGGCGAACTCCAGCAGACCCTGGATCGTACCGTCTTCGCCGTACGGGCCGTGCAGGGCCACGAACGCGACGTCGAGGTCGAGGGGCGGGAACCAGGCGCCGCGCCGCGGGATCACGAGCGGTACCGCCTCGAACCGCGCAGGGTCGAGCGCGTCGACCACCCGCTGCCCCGACGCGAGCGAAATGTCGTGCTCGGGCGACGGTCCGCCCATCAGGACACCGACGCGCACCCGTGTGCTCGTCATACGGTTCCTCCTGCGCCGCGCCGCAATCGCCACGCGGCGATCCGCTCGTGCAGCAGCGCGACCGCGCCGTCGCTGAGCACGCTGGCAAAGGGAATGAGGCGCACCCCATCGGGTGTGATCTCGCGGATGCGGTCGATCACGCGCGGCGCCGCCAGCACGACCTCGGTGCGCGCCAGTGCCTCGGCCAGCGCCCGCGGCTCATCGAGTGTGGCCGTCTGCAGCCGTGGCGTGCGGACGCCGACCGCGGCCAACGAGCGCGCCTTGCTCACGACGCCCTCGCGCGTGGCACAGACCAGCGTCACCCTCAGGGCGCGCGGGAGCCGCGCCACTTCCTCCAGCGTGCGGAAGTCCGGCAGCGCCATCAGGCCGACGACCTCCACGCCGTCGGCGGATGCGCGGGTCTCTTCGACGTGGAAGAAGGTGGTAACGAACAGGTCCACGCTATCGATCCGCGCCGGCAGGTCGCCGAGCAGCATCGGGACCACCGGCACCTCGACCGCTTCCCGCACCAGCCGGGAGAAGTACGCCAGGTCCACCGGATTACACTCGACGAATCCGAGCCTCGGGCGCGACTCGCCACGCCGCCGGCCGGCCCGAATCGTCACCGCGGCCATGAGATCGGCGAGCGACATCCCGGCCTCGTTGGCGGCGGCGAGCAGCCGGTCGATCTGCGTGGTGAGCACCTGGGGCGGCCGGGGGGGCGGCGTCCAGACGACAAACGTGCCGCGCCCGGGCGTGGCCTCGAGCACACCTTCGGCTTCCAGTTCTGCGTACGCGCGTGCCACCGTATTGCGGTTGACCCGCAGGAACCCGGCCAGGGTGCGAACCGGCGGCATGCGAGTACCGGTGCGCAGCTGGCCGGAGGCGATGTGATGGCGGATCTGCGCCTTGAGCTGGTCGGTGAGGGAGATGGCGCCGCGGCGGTCGAGGGAGAGACGCATGAACATTGTCCTATTTTGACTAGGACAAGTATGTCGCCGCGGGCGCCGGGCGTCAACCCCACGACGCGCCGGGCGGCTGCGGGGTCAGGTCTCCTCGGTCAGCAGCAGCTCACCGGTCTGCCAGTCGCGGGCGAAGACCCGATGGTCGCCGAGCACCGCCACGTCGAGCGGGCGACCGCGGGTGACCGCCCGGTGCGTCACGCTGAACGACCCGGCCTCGACGGCCACGACGTCCCCGTCAAACGGTCGTGCGACGACGCACAGCGATTCGTCCACGTTGAAGGCGAACTCACCGATGAACTGGCGGGGCGCGGTCCCGGCACCGCCTGCGGCACCGGACAACCGGACCGCATTCATGATCGACCAGTCCGACGGGTCCAGACGGAGCAGCACGTCGTAGTCGCTGGCCCACAACTCGGGCGCACGGCTGCGGAACCTGAGGACCGGGTTGCCGAGGCGACCGGCCAACCCGATTCGACCGGTGACGGCCCGGCGCCGTGGATCGTACAGCAGCGGCCGGGAGTCGCGCTGGACGCTGATCAGCAAGAGCGGTTGACCGGGCACCTCGGTCACGCCGATGACGCCCTGGGTCGCAACATCGAACGTCTGCGCGTACCACTCCAAGGGTTGGACTTCGACGGTCGGCCGCCGGGCGTCAATGAGACACAGGCAATACGTGCCGGCATCCGGCGGACCGTACCAGCCTGTGTAGGCTCTCGGCAGGTCGTGCCAGACCGCCGCGTCGCCGTCAAGCGCCGTCTGGCCGTGCGCGACGGTGATGCGCGACAGCACCCGCTCCGGCTCGGTCGCGGGATGAGCCGTCAGGACGAGACGGCTGCCGTCGAAGTGATGCACCGCGGCGAACACGTCTCGCGTCCCGGCGTGGAGTGTCAGGTAGCGCGCGTCGCTCAGCGTGACCTGCCGGACCTGGTAGGTCCGCGTCTCGCACACCCAGACCGTGCCGGCGTCCACCCATCCGAGGCTCGATACGAGATGCGTCTCGTCGATGCTGACGATCATCCCCGTGCGATACGGTTCGGGTCACGACGCCCGTCTTCCCGCCAGGACTGACCGGGCAGGACGAGAATCCGACCGGGGGGGCCAGGCATGCAGATCGCACGGATCGACGTCTACGGCTACGACCTGCATTACGTACACGGCGCCTATGTGATGTCCGGCGGCCGCCGCGTGACCTCGCTCCCATCGACCGTGGTGCGCGTGGTCAGCGACCAGGGCATCGACGGCTGGGGAGAGGTCTGTCCGCTCGGCCCCACGTATCTGCCCGCGTTTGCTGGCGGCGCGCGCGCCGCGTTGCGGCAGTTGATTCCGGCGCTGCTCGGCGCCGACCCGCGCAATCTCGCGCAGGTACACGACCGCATGGACAGCGCGCTGCGCGGTCACGCGTACGCGAAGAGCGCCCTCGATCTCGCGTGCTGGGACCTGCTCGGCAAGGCCACGAATCAGCCGCTGGCGATGCTGCTCGGGGGGTGCCGGCAGGACCGGTATCCGCTGTACATGGCCGTGCCGCTGGGCAGTCCGGACGAGATGGTCGCGTATGTGCAGGCCCGGCGCGCCGAAGGCATTCACCGATTCCAGTTGAAGATCGGCGGCCACCCGGCTGAAGATGCCGCCCGCGTGCGGCGCGTCGTCGAGGCAACCGGGGACGATGACGTGATCATCGCCGATGCCAACGGCGGCTGGCGGCTGCAGGACGCGATCACCGCGGCACGGCTGCTCGAACCGCTCCCGCGGGTCTATCTCGAACAGCCATGCCCGACGCTCGACGAGTGCGCGGTTGTGCGCCGCGTGACCACGCTGCCGATGATCTACGACGAGGTCGTGACCGACGTGCCGTCGCTGCTGGCGGTGGTGCGGCACGGCGGCGCCGGCGGCATCAACCTCAAGATCAGCCGGGTCGGCGGGCTCGCGAAGGCGCGCGCGATCCGCGACGTGTGCGAGTCCCTCGGCGTATCTCTCACCGTCGAGGACACATGGGGCGGCGATGTCGTGACCGCGGCGGTCAGCCACCTCGCCGCCAGCGTGCGGCCCGAATTGCTCTTCACGGTGTCGTTCATGAACGACTGGACCCGCGAGCACGTCGCCGGGTATCAGCCGCGCTCGCGAGCCGGGTGGGGTGCGCCGGCGCCCGGACCCGGACTCGGGATCACTGTGGACGTGGGTGTGCTGGGCACGCCGCTCTTCAGCGCGCCGGACTAAGCGTCCGAACCAGGAAATCCGCTCGTCACGATGCCGGCGCCACTTCCGCGAGCCCGTCGACCAGGACCGCCTTGCCCGCGGGGTTCACCGTCTCGAACGCGTGGGCGGCGTGCGATCCCCGCACACCCGCCGCCCACAGGTACGTCGTGATCGCCTGACCGGGCAAGACAGGGCGGGCGAACCGTACCGCGAGGCGCCGGAGGCGGCGCGGGTCGTTGCCACAGACGGTGCCGATCACGGCCCGGCCGGCAAACGCCATGGTGCACATCCCGTGGACGATGATCCCGGGCAAACCGACCGATCGCGCGAACTCCTCGTCGAGATGAATCGGGTTCCGATCACCGGACGCGGCGGCATACCGTGTCGTCTGGTCCGGATCAATGACATCGGTGACCGTGATCAGGCGGCCCGCGGCCTTCGCGGCGGCTTTGACATCAGGCGCCGCCCGATGGTCCGGGGCGCTCTCGCCCCGCCCCGGACCGCTAAACTTGCGCCGGAACAGCAAAGTCACGTACTGCTCCACGAGCAGCCCGCCGTCCGCGGCGCGCGTCTCCGCCTTGATGAGGACTTCGGTGCCGAGCGGCCTGGGATATACGCCGACCGGCGCCGCGCGGGTCACGATGGTGCGGCCGGGCACGATAGGGCTGTGGAGTACGACGTCCTGCGCCGCGTGCAGGCCCCATCGCCGGTCGTCCTCCGCCACCAGACCCTCGAGCGCTCGGGCGATGTGCTCGCCGACCGGCACGACGGCGAAGAGTGGCGGGGCGAGCATGCCCTGGGCGTGCCACGGGTGGTCGTCGTTCGTGGCCGACGCGTAGGCCATGGTGTGCGCCGGATCCACCACGTAGACGGTCTCCTGCGTCCACTGTCCGACCTTGTCCAGCCCGATGTGCATCGTCGTCATGCGGCCGCGCTCCCTGGCTCGTGACGAGGTGCCTTCTCTACCCCACAAGGCGGTTCCTGTGCGGATCCGCGCCATGTCACCCACCGTGTCGTATAATCCCTGCGTGACATCCCTTGATACGGCCTCCGGCGGCCCGCTGGCCGCGGTCATCTTCGACATCGGCGGGACGCTCATCTATCCCGCAACCACCGACGAACACTGCATCCGCCATCTGACCGAGTGGCTGACCGAGCAGGACTGGCCGGACGCGGTCGAGGACGCGATCCGCGAGGCCCGCCGGTGGGTCCTCACGACAACGGCGCAGACCGGCCGGCAGGCGACGATGCAGGAAGGCATCCGCCGGGCGCTTGCCCGTGTCCGGCCGGACGGTGTCGACCCGGCGTTCATCGAAGCCGCGGAGTACGTGTTCTTCGAACCCGAACTGGCGGGGTACCATGCATTTCCCGGCGCGGTCCGGCTGCTGCACCGGCTCAAACGCGCCGACCTGAGCATGGCGTGCATCTCGAACGCCACGTCGCACTGGCTCATCGAGCGGATCGTGGATCTGATGGGCTTCCGGCCGTTTCTCGATCCCGTAGTCTCGTCGGCCGGGTTCGGCCGCACAAAGCCCGATCCCGCGATCTTCCGTTCGGTGCTCGACGGCTGGGGCATTCCCGCGTCGCAGGCCGCGATGGTGGGCGATACGCTGTCCGCGGACATCGCCGGTGCGCAGCGCGTCGGTATGCGGACGCTCTACGTGACGATGCGCCCCAGCCCGGAGAACTCCCTTCACCGTCATATCCGCGCGGATGCCGAGGCCTCGTCGCTGGCCGAGGCCGAACGGATCCTGCTGGGATGGGCGGGGTCTTAGGGAGTCCGGACGCCGGCTGACGCTACCTGAACTGGAAGGGCGCGACCCCGCCGTCCGCGCGCAACGCCTGGTCGAAGTCCTCGATCAAGTCCTCCACATCTTCCAGGCCCACCGAGACCCGGATCAGGCCATCGGTGATCCCGGCGCGCTCCCGGTCTTCCTTTGGAATCCCCACGCTCGTCGTCGAGGCCGGGTGGGTCACCAGAGTCTCGTGCCCGCCGAGACTGACGGCGAGGGCCGCGAGTCTTAGGCTCTCGACGCACCGCACGCCCGCGTCGAATCCTCCTGTGACCTCGAACGACAGCATGCCGCCGAACCCCCGCATCTGCCGGGCGGCCAGCGCGTGCTGCGGGTGTGACGGGAGCCCCGGATAGTTGACCCGCGCCACCCGGGGATGCCCGGCCAGGAACTCGGCGAGTCGCTGCGCGTTCTGGTTGTGCCGCTCGACGCGGATCCCGATCGTCCGCAGCGCGCGCACCAGGAGCCACGCCGCGAACGGATCGAGGACCGGACCGAGGATCCGCAGCGTGCGAACGGCGCGCGTGACGAGATCGCGGCGACCGACGATGACACCCGCGGTCAGGTCGTGGTGACCGCCCAGGTACTTCGTGGCGCTGTGGACGACCAGATCCACGCCCAGCGCGAGCGGCGTCTGATTGTAGGGCGAGGCAAACGTGTTGTCGCAGATGGTGACCGCGCCGGCGCGGCGTGCGATCGCCGCGACCGCCGCGATGTCGGTGACCTGCATCAGAGGATTGTTGGGCGTCTCGATGTAGAGGAGCCGGGTGTCCCGGCGAACAGCACGCTCGTACGCCGCGGTCTCCGGCGCGTCGATGAACGTGACCTCGACGCGGTGGCGGGGCACGATCTCGCGGAACAGCTCGAAGGTCGCCTGATAGACCGCCCGAGGCGAGATCACGTGCGCGCCAGGCTCGAGCACGCTCAAGACCGCGGTCGAGATGGCACCCATACCCGACGCCGTGGCCAACGCGTCGTCGCCGCCCTCGAGCTCGGCCATGAGTTCCTCGAACAGCCGGGTAGTCGGGTTGCCCCAGCGGGTGTAGTACCAGCCCTCGCCTTGATCGACACCCAGCGCAGCGCCCTCGGCCATGGTGTCGTAGCGGAAGGTCGAGGTCTGGTAGATCGGCGGGCTCACCGATTTCAGCGGGTCGCGGACCGTCCCGCCGTGGACGGCGCGGGTCTGGAAACCTCGGTGGGTCCTCATCTCAGCCCTCCCATGGCAGGACCGCGAGCGCGTCGTCGAGTGATGCGAGGAACCGCAGGTTCTGTTCATGCGCGCCGACGGTGACGCGCACCGCCCGGGGCAGGCCGAACGCGCTCCCGGACCGCACCAGGACGCCGGCGCGCTGCAGGAGTCGCGCGAGCGCATCGCCATCCACCGGCAGTTCGGTGAAGACGAAGTTGGCGTGCGACGGCACGACCGCCAGACGCCTGGCCGTCATCGCCTCCTGCAGGAATGCCCGCTCTGCTCGGATCGCACGTACATGGCTCTCCACGAACGCGTCCTCGCGCAGCACGCACAGCGCCGCGCTCTGCGCCACGACGCTGACGTTGAACGGGAGTTTCACCCGCCCCAGCATCTCGATCACCGACGGATGACCGATCGCGTACCCGATCCGCACCCCGGCGAGCCCGAACGCTTTGGAAAACGTCCGGAGCCCGACGACCCGGCCGTCGGTGAACAGGTAGTCCTCGGCGCGCACGTGACCGGCGTCGTCCGCGAACTCCGCGTAGGCCTGGTCGAGCACCACGATGACCCCATCCGGCACCCGGTCGAGGAACCGCTCGAACTCGTCCCGGCGGAGAATGGTGCCGGTCGGGTTGTTGGGGGACGTGAGCCACACCATCTTCGTCGTGGAATCCACCGCCCGCAGCGCCTGGTCGAGATCGAGGTGATAGCAGCGCAGCGGCGCCCATGTCACCTCAGCGCCGCACAGGCGCGACGCCGTCTGATAGGCGTCGAAGGCGTGGGCCGGAATGACGACCCTGTCGCCTTCGTTGAGAAACGCCTGGGCGACCAGGCGTATGCACTCTTCCGCGCCGTTGCCGAACACGAAACACTCCGGAGGAAGCCCCATGCGCGCGGACAGCACCGTGCGCAACCGGCTGCAGGTCGCGTCGGGGTACCGCGAGAGCGCGGTCGCCTCTTCCAGGATCGCTTGCACCATGCCCGCCGGGAGGTCGAATGGGGACTCGTTCAGGGACAGCCGGGCGATCCGATCGAGCCCGTGCTCGTCTGGCCCGCCGCTGGCCGGCTGCTCCGGGACGAAGGCGGTCAGGTCGGGAACGCCGCGCCGCGCGGCCCGTCGCGCGTCGATTCTGATCATCGCCGGATGAACTCCGAGATCCGAGTCAGGGCGGGCACCAACCGCTCCGGCGGCGCGCCGAACCCGATGCGCAGGTACCCGTCAACCCCGAAATGATCGCCCGGCGCCACCAGCACGCTTGTCTCGCGCCGCAACCGGTCGGCGAGTTGGCTCGAGTTCACGTCGAGGTGGTACCGGACGAACGCGATCGCCGCGGCCGCCGGCGGCACGACCGCGAAAACATCGGCGTGACTGTCCATCCACTCCTGCAGCACCCGGTAGCTGCGCCGGATTCCGTCCCGACCGCGTCGGAGCAACCGGTCGCGCACCGCGGGCCGGAGCGCAATGGCCCCCAGGTGGTTGCTCAACATCGACGCGCTGATCGTCGTGTAGTGATGCCGGTCCCAGATGGCGTCAAGCATGCCCGCCGGCGCGACCACCCATCCGATGCGCAGACCAGGCAGCCCGTACGCCTTGCTGAGACTCGAGACCGCGACCACCCGATCGTAGCGGCCGTAGCACGACGGGGTGAGGGCATCGGTCTCACGTTCGGCACCGCGGTACGACTCGTCGGAGAGAATCCAGGCTCCGACCCGCGCCGCCGCGTCGACGATCGCGGTCATCTCGGGCTCGGTGAGCACATGGCCGGTCGGGTTGTTGGGGTTGCAGAGCGCGATCAGCTTTGTCCGCTCCGTGACCGCATCGTCGAGCTGACCGAGGTCCACCGCCCATCGCGCGTCCGCCCTGAGATGGAACGTCTTGACAACGCAGCCGAGATTCCGCGCCGTTCCCCAAATCTGCAGGTAGTTCGGGATCATGACCACCACTTCGTCGCCCGGCGCGAGCAGGGTCTGTGTCGCGACGTAGTTCGCCTCGGCGGCGCCGACGGTGATCAGCACGTTGTCCGCGTCGGCCCCCGGGTACAGCGCGGCGACGTTTGCGCGCAGCGCCGGGATGCCGTTGACGTGCGGGTAGCCCAGCTCGGTCTGCAGGAGCTGCTCGATGAACGCGGGGTCGCCGGCGATCAACTCCCGAAGGGAGAGCGGCGCGACGCCGCTTTCCGTCAGGTTGTACTCGACGTCGTGCTCATGCAGCGACTGGAAGCGCTCGAGCATGAACGGCGCGAAGGCCTGTGCCATGGCGTCCTCCCGTCCGCGCGACACGGCCGGCGGACCGCCGCGCATGACCTCTAGTGAGTTCGGGGAGATTCGCGAAGGCGCCTGTCAGGACCGGCGCCGGCCTCGACGGCCAGGAGCCCTGTGATGAGGAACCGCGACTTGGCCGGATCGAGCCAGAACTCCGCGTACTCGATCGGCTCGTCGCCTGACCACTGACAGACGCTCACGGCCAGGCACGGGCCGCTGGCGGGCACGGCGAGCAGGCGGGCGCTCTCCGGCGACATCACCGTGAGCTCCATCCGCTCCTCGATGCGGGTGATGACGACACCAAACTCCTGCGCGAGGACGTCCAGGAACGCACGGCCGGTCAGGTCCATGGTAAGGAGCCGGGCGTATCGCGCGGCGGGCAGCCACGACGACGCGCGCGCGACGGGTTCGTCACCGGCGGAGAACACGCGATCGAAGAACACGGCCGGACCCTGCCGGCTCGAGCCCCACGCCGCGGCCACGCGGGCCGGGAGCCGGCGTCGGACCTGCGAGAGCACGCGCACCACGGGTTGCAGACCGGCGACCCGGATGGCCCGATACGGGGAGATCAAGATCAGGCCGTGCGCTGGGATGGCCTTGACGACCTCCGTGCCCTTTCGTCGGTTGCGTACCAGCAGCCCTTCCTGGACCAGCCGTCCGAGCGCCTGCCTGATCGGCCCGCGGCTCACGCCCAGAACCCGGCACAACTCTTCCTCGGGCGGCAGAAGCGAGCCCACCGGCCAGACCCCCTGGGCAATCCCCAGGCGCACGCGCTCCTCGATCTGCAGATAGAGCGGGACGCCGCTTCGGCGATCGAGATTCAGGACCGTGCCTCCTCGTCGGCGCGCGCAACGCGCGCGGCCTCAGAAGGATTTCTCTTGATCATTTGAATATACCTATATACAAGACTGCCCGGTCAACCGCCCTGCCATCAGTGTCCCCGCCGGGCGCGTATCATTCGGGTGCCTCGGCACCTCGAGGAGGAAGGTCATGGGCAGGATGACGCGACGGGATCTGCTTCGGACCGCCGCCGGCACCGCCGGCGCGTTGTACTTCGGCCGGTATGCGTCTCTGGCACTCGCCGCGCCTGAGGCGGCGCTTGAGCCGTACGCGCGGGCCAAAATCAACTGGCGCCAAGTGGAAGGCGAGAGGATCAACATTCTGGTGACGCCGGCTCACTACTTCACGAAGTTCCGGGCGGTGACGCCGGAGTTCACCCGGCTCACGGGCATCGAGGTAACCTACGAGGTCATCCCGCCTCGCGAGATGCGCGAGAAGGCCGTCCTCGATCTGGGCGCCCGGACCGCGAACTACGCCACGCACACGGCCGACCCGATGTTCCTCCCCCTCTACGCGGTGAACAACTGGGTCGAGCCGCTCGACGTCTTCCTCAATGACTCGACCGTCACCGACCAGGCCTGGTTCGACCTCAACGACATCGTGCCGTTGTGGCGGCGCGCCAACACGATCCGCGGCAGGCTCTACGGGATGCCGGTCGAGGGCGAGGTCACGATCCACATCTACCGGAAGGACGTGTACGACCGGCTGGGGATCAAGCCGCCAGAGACACTCGACGAACTGCGGGAGGCCGCGCGCCGGGCACACGCGCCCGCGCAGAACCTCTACGGGCTGGCGCTGCGCGGCTTTAGGGGCGCCGGGCAGAACATGTACATCTGGCCCTCCCTCTTCCGCGCGTACGGCGGGCAGTGGTTCGACCACGCCAACCGGCCGATCGTCAATAGTGAAGCGGGCGTCCGGTCCCTGGAGTACTACGTCAGTGTCCAGCGGGAGTTCGCTCCCAGGGGCGTCGAGAACTGGAACTGGCCCGAGATCATGGAGGCGTTTGCGGCGGGCACCGTCGTCCAGTATATCGACGCCAACAGCACGGCGTCGGTCATCGAGACTCCCGGGAAGTCACGCGTGGCCGGACAGGTCGGATACCGTCGTTGGCCAAAGGGCCCGTCGGGCAAGCGCGTGTCCAGCATCTGGAACTGGGCGATGCCGATCAACGCCGCCTTGCCGAGGCGAAAGAAGGTGGCCACCTGGCTCTATCTCCACTGGCTGGCGTCGAAGCCCGCGCAGATGCGCTCGGCGACATTCAAGGAAGCGCCGGACGCCGTGGTGCGAACCGGCGTCAACCGCATGTCAATCTGGCAGGATCCCGCGTACCGGCGCGTCATCCGGTTCACGCCGGACTACGCGGACGTCGTCCTGACGGCCCTGAGTCAGGACACCGACGCTGACTGGCGGCCGCGCGTGCCCGAGTGGCCGGACATCGGCGAGGTCATGGCAATCGCCATCCAGACGGCGCTGGTGGGTCAGAAGACACCGAAGCAGGCGTTGGACGAGGCCAACACCGAGATCTCACGCATTCTCAGGCGATGACCCCCTCCGGCCCAGATGGCGGGCTCGCGTAGCCGGGTGGGTCCAATATGGTGACAGGTCCCGCGAGTGGGGGTGCGGTCGCGCCCCCACTCGCGGCATCGCGCCGCCGGTCGCCCGTCGCGCGCGACGAGGAGCGGTTTGCCTGGCTCCTGGTGGCGCCGAGCATCGTCCTGCTGCTGGCCATCTCGACCATTCCGCTGGTCTTCTTGCTCGGCGCGAGCCTGTTTCGGATCGAGATGACCCGGCCGTGGCTCACCGGCTTCGCAGGTCTGCACAATTACACGGCGATGCTGACGGACCCGCGGTTCTGGCACACCCTCCGCGTCACCGCGATCTACACGGCGAGTTCCGTCGTGCTCCAGGTCGTGCTCGGTCTCGCCTTTGCTCTGGCGTTGTCCGGCGAGATACGTGGCAAACACATCCTGCGCGTCGCGGTGCTCCTGCCCATGGTGCTTGCGCCTGTCGTCGTTGGCCTGGTCTGGCGCACGCTCCTGCTCACCCCGCGGTACGGGCTGCTGGACTACTTTGCGATCGCCGTGGGGATCGGCTCGCGAAGCTGGCTGGGCGATCCGCAACTCGCGCTTGGCTCGGTCATCGTCATCCACACCTGGCAGTGGACACCGTTCGCATTCCTGGTGTTCTCCGCCAGCCTGGCGGCCCTGCCCACGGAACCGTTCGAGGCCGCGCTGCTCGATCGCGCCACTGCGTGGCAACGATTCCGTTACATCACACTGCCGCTGATTCGGCCAGCCATCGTGACCGTGGTCGTACTGCGGGTGATCATCGCCCTGCGCGCGTTCGACGCCATCTTCGCCGCGACCGGCGGCGGCCCGGGCACCGCGACCGAGATCCTCAACCTGTATGCCTACCGGGTCTCGTTCAACTCGCTGAGCCTCGGCTATGGCGCCGCGATCGCCACCACACTCCTGCTCCTGACGGCGTTCATGACAGTGTCGCTGCGCCGGCTCCGCACGGCAAGCTATGAAGCCTGACGGCGGACGCCGGGTGAAACGGCTGGCCGCGACCGCGGCGAGTTACGGGGCCCTGGGCCTCGCGACCGCCGTGTGGACCATCCCTGTCCTGTGGGTCGGCGTGACCTCGATCAAGAGGCGCACCGACATCTTCACGCTGCCGCCGAAGCTCTCGTTCCAGCCGACGCTCGAGCACTACTTGACGGCTCTCAGCACGATCGACATCCCGCGCAGCATTGTGAACAGCCTCATCGTCGCCATGCTGACCACGGTCATGACGCTCATCATCACCGTGCCCGCCGGCTACGCATATGCACGGCTCCGCTTCCGGCTGCGCGACATGCTGTTCTTCTACACGCTGTTCACACAGATGGCGCCGCCCGTGGGGTTCCTGATACCGTTCTTTCTGGCCCTATCGCGGTTGCGGCTGCTGGACACGTATCCGGGCATTCTGCTGATCTACCTGACTATCACCGTGCCGTTCGCCATCTGGCTGATGACGACGTACTTCCTCGACATCCCGCAGGAACTGGAAGAGGCCGCGCTTGTTGATGGTTGCTCGCGCTGGCGTGCGTTCGTCGGCGTCGTCCTCCCCCAGGCGCTGGGAGGCGTGGCCGTCACAGCGATCCTCTCGTTCATCAATGCCTGGAACGAGTTCGTGTACGCTTCGGTGCTGACGGGCGCTCGGGTCCGAATGGCGCCGGTCGCGATCTTCGGGTTCCTGACCGCGGAAGAGACCCTGTGGGGCCCGTTCGCAGCCACGGCGATGATGATCATGGCGCCGGTGATCATCGTGGCATTCGCCACACAGCGTCATATCGTCAAGGGCCTAACACTCGGGGCCCTGAAGTAGCCGTGCCGCGCCTTGTGCGGCACCTATCGCAAGGAGGCTCGCGCCATGTCAAGACAACCGGAGAAGCTCCTCGTCCTGGGGCTCGACGCCGCACTCCCCGATCTCCTGCAGCGGTTCTCGGTCGAGGGTGTCATCCCCAACCTGACCCGTCTCATGCAGCGCGGGAGCTTCGCGCGCGTCATCACGACCTTCCCGCCGCTGACGGCGGCTGCTTGGTCCGCCATCACCACGGGGGCCGGACCGGGCGAGACCGGCGTCCCCAGCCTGATGGTGCACTTCCCAGGCGAAGGACTTGACGAGTGGCACACATCGTTCGATCGGCGCGTGCAGCAGGCCGAGACGCTGTGGGAAGCCGCTGCCCGCGCTGGGAGGCGCACAGCTCTGATCAACTGGCCGGTCACCTGGCCGATGGCCAATGAAGGCGGCGTCCAGGTCGCCGCAGCCCTCAACCCGCCGTTCCGCTTCTTCTACATGCCCCTGTGGGACCTGGCAAGCAGTTCACTATACGCAACGCGCCGATTCCCATGCAACCAGATCCCGGGTCGGGCGGTGATCGTGAATCCGCAACCGGCGAGCGCCTGGCGGAACCTGCCGGCGTCGAGCGTGCGACCCCTGGAGATCGGGATCGAGGTCCCACCCACGTACATCAAGGGTCCTACGTACCACGTCGCGCTAGTGGGCACGCGCGGCGCGGGCTATGACGAAGCGCTGATCTGCCGTGAGCGCGATGCCGCGACGATTGTGACCCGGCTGCGCGTCGGTGATCTCGGCCCGTGGTTGACGGAGACGTTCCAGACGAAGGATGGCGCGCGACGCGGCCGGTTTCGCTTCCAGCTCGTGGCACTGAGTCCCACCGCCGATGATGTGCGCCTCTATGCCACGGCGATCAACACGGCCGAGACGTACACCATCCCCGACGACCTCACGGGTGAACTCGAGAGTGTGGCGGGACCCTTCATGGAAGTTGACGACCCCTGGGGCTTCATGGACGGCTGGCTGCCGCTCGACGCATACATGGCCCAGCTCACGATGCACAACGCCTGGTGGACCAAGGCGACCGCGCACGTGCTGCGGACCCGCGAGTGGGATCTGGCGTTCAGTTGGGTGGGGACCATTGACCATATCCAACACGTGCTCTACGCTGGCATCGAGCCCAAGTCACGGCTCTACGATCCAGCCACCGCGCCACGGTGGCTCGGGGCCATCCGCCAGGTGTACCGCGAGGTGGACGA
>JAVKJV010000047.1:0-24626 GCA_031458775.1 Candidatus Fervidifonticultor quartus
GGGCGGATGTTCTGCAGCCAGTCGGCGTTGGCTTCCAGCGCGGCGCACAGGGTCTCCATATACTGCCCGCTGCCCCAGATGTAGTCGTAGTTGCCCGGCCAGACACCGAACTTCTCGCCGTCGTCGCCCATCAGCGCCAGTTTGGGCGCGGGGCCGCTCTGCGGCGCTTCCGCCTGCTGACGGCACCACGCGATCAGGTTGGGCACGCTGTCCCAGGGGATGGCGTAGCGCAGATACGACAGCGTGGGGAAGACGCGCACCGTGTCGCCCTGCTCCTCGCTGACGAAATAGCCGAACAGCTCGCGTTCGCGGTCGAAGCCGACGGCCTCGAAGTGCGTATCGTCTATGATCACGTAGTCAATGCCCGCCTGCGCGATGGGCCGCACCAGGTGTGGCTCCCACACGCGCTCAGCCAGCCAGAGGCCGGTCGCCTCATAGCCGAACAGGTCACGCACGGCCTGGGTCATCTTGAGAATCTGGCCGCGCTTGTCGCGGTCGGGAATCACCGGCAGGATCGGCTCGTAGTAGCCGCCGGTCATGATCTCGACCTGCCCGCGGCTCACCAGCGCCCTGACGCGGGTCAACAGATCAGGATGCGCGTCCTTCAGCCAGTCGATCAGCGGACCGCTGTAGTGCAGCGCCACGCGCACGCCGGGATGCCGCTCGAGCGCATCGACCATCGGCGCGTAGGCCCGCTGATACGCCTGCTCGAACACCGCGTCGAAGTTCCCGACCGGCTGGTGATTGTGAAGCGCGAGCGAGAGGATCAGACGCGTCACAGTCCGGCGATGTAGCGGCCGGGATTGAGGGTCGCCCTCGGGTCGAACGCGCGCTTGAGCGCGCGCATGACGTCGAGGACGCGCGGGTCGGGCAGCGGCGCCCAGACGTCACGACCTGCCTTGACAGACCGGGGCGCCCTCGCGAGCAGCAGGTGGCCACCGAGCCGCGCCAGCGCGGCCTCCATCGCCGTCAGGGCTGGCGCGACCTCGTCGGCGGTCTCGAGGGCGGCCCACAGCGTCCCGGTGGCCATGTCCGCAATCGCCGCCGACGCAGCGGGCAACTGTGCGCCGAGGCCCTCGACGAGCGCCTTCGTCCTGCCGGGCCGCACCGAGAGGCGCACCGCGGCCGCGTCGCGCCACGCGAAATCGCGCACCGCGGTCCAGAGCGAGACTTCGCGCTCGCCCTCGATCACGTGCACTTCGCTGGCGGTGCCCGCGGCCCACGCGGCGATGTCCCGCTCGTGCCGGGCGACCGAGGGCTCCACCCCCTCGGCGCGGACCAGCAGACCCGCCGTCGTGGCGCCGAGGCGATGGGCCGCGGCGCGGTTGACGAACACCACCGCCGACGGCACCAGCACCGACGCGAAGATCTGCTCGGCCAGGGCCATCACGCGCGGGGCGTCGGCTGACCAGACCGCGATCGTACGCGACATCTCCGGACGCGGGGTGAGCTTGAACGTAATCTCCGTGATGATGGCCAGCGTCCCGAGCGAGCCCACGTAGAGCCGGCCCATGTCGTAGCCCGCCACGTTCTTCACGGTCTTGCCGCCGGCCTTGACGACCGCACCGTCGGTCTGCGCCGTCCGGATGCCGATGACGAAGTCGCGCGCCGACCCGTAGCGCGCCCGGCGTGGACCGTTGAGATTGACGGCGATCGCGCCGCCCGCGGTCGCCAACTCGGCTGCGGGCGGTTCCAGGGGCAGGAACTGGCGCTGCGCGGCGAGCGCACGGTCCAGGGCGCCCAGCGACATCCCGGCCTGGACCGTCACCGTGAGGTTGGCGTGATCGTGCTCGATCACTGCGGCTAGCCGATCGGTGCGGAGCACCACGTCGGCAGCGCGAGGGGGATTGCCGACCTCGATCGCCGTGCCGCCGCCCCACGGCACCACCGCGGCACCGCCCTCCGCGCAGAGGCGCAACACCGCCGCCACCTGCTCCGCATCGCCCGGCCGCGCCATCACACGCGGTACGACCCCGTCCACCGCGTAACGGTCGGTGTCGGCCACGCTCACGGACTCCCGACCGAGCAGGGCCTCGAGCCTGGGAACCATCGCGGCGACCACGTCGGCGATCACGCGCCGGCCTCGTCGAGCAGGTCCATCAGGTGCATCACGCGCACGGGCACGCCAAAGCGCTGCGCACCGTACCGGAGCTGCAGCATACATCCGGGGTTGGGCGCCACGACCACCGGCGCGCCGGTCGCGCGGATCGCTTCCATCTTCTCCCGCAGCAGCGCCTCGGACATCTCAGGCTGAAGCACATTGTAAATTCCCGCGCTGCCGCAGCACCGGTCCGAGCCGTCCATGTCCTTGAGCGCCAGGCCCGGGACCCGTGCGAGGAGGGCGCGGGGCTCGGCGCGCACCTTTTGCCCGTGCGCGAGATGGCACGGGTCCTGATAGGTCACGACGAATGGCGCCGGCCTGGGCGATGATCGCGGCCCCAGCTGCGCCAGGAACTCTCCGGCATCGCGGACACGCGCCGAGAACGCCCGCGCGCGGTCCGCGTAGGCAGGGTCGTCCTTCAACAGATGGCCGTACTCCTTCATCGCGGCGCCGCACCCTGCGGCATTTGTCACGATCGCGTCCACATCCGAGGGGAAGGCGTCGATGTTGCGCCGGGCCATTGCGCGCGCGCTCGCGGCCTCGCCGTTGTGGCTGTTGAGTGCGCCGCAGCAGGCTTGCCCTCTGGGGACGACGACCTCGCACCCGTTGCGCCGCAGCACGCGCACTGTCGCGTCGTTGATCTCCGCAAAGAACAAGCTCATCGCGCAGCCCGACAGGAACGCCACACGCGCGCGGCGCGCACCGTCCGCGGGGAGCACCTCCGCCTCGGCGTGGTAGAGCGGCCGCGAGGGCCACGGCAGCATCGCGGCCCTACGCCGCAGACCCGCGGGCAGCACGTGCCGGGCCAGGGCGGCGAGACCGCTGCGCTGATAGAGGTCGATCACGCGCGCGACCAGGCGCAGCCGTCCGGGATGCGGCATCAGGTGCCGCAGCGCGAGTCCTGTGATTGTCCGGGTGAGCGCCGGACCCGGCGGCCCGAGCACTTCACGGGCGGCCTCGATGATACGACCGTACTGGACGCCTGACGGGCACGCCGTTTCGCAGGCGCGGCACGCCAGGCACAGGTACAGGTGATCGGCCACGCTGGCGGTCAGCCCGATCCGGCCCTGCGCTGCGGCCTCGACCAGGTAGATGCGGCCTCGGGGCGACTCCGCCTCGAGATGCGTGACCCGATAGGTCGGACACTGATTCAAGCACAGGCCGCAGTGCACGCAGGCGTCGACTTCGGGCACGAAGGGCATAGCGGGCCGGGCCGCGGGGCGCGGGCGCGCAGCGGCGGAGGGCATTGTGACAACGGTCTCGCTCATACCGGATGCGCCCTCAGGGGGTCAGCGCCGCCACCGGCTTCCCGCGTGGGTCACCGTGTACCGGCTGGCCTGTGGGGAACACCTTGTGAGGATTGAGGAGCTCATCCGGGTCGAAGACCGTCTTCACGCGCTTCATGGCCTCGATGTCGGGCGGGCCGAACATCCAGACCATGTACTCCCGCTTCTCGATGCCCACGCCGTGCTCGCCGGTGATCGTGCCGCCGAGCCGCACACACGACTCCATGATGTCCTCGGTTGCGGCCATGACGTTGGCGAACTCCGGCGCGTCGCTTGGGAAGTCGAACAGCAGGTTCGGGTGCATGTTACCGTCGCCCGCGTGGAAGAAGTTGGCGATGCGCACACCCCAGCGCGCCCCCGCCGCGGCCACCTCCCGCATGGCCTCGACAAGGCGCGAGCGCGGCGCGCACACATCGAGCATCATCGTGTTGCGGGCGAGCTTGCCCAGCGCTCCGCCGGCATGCTTGCGGCCCTTCCATAGCTTCAGCCGCTCGTCGGCACTCGTCGCCGTCTGGATGCGGGTCGCGCCGTGTGTCCGGCACAGTGTCTCGATGCGCCCGATCACCACGGGCAGGGACTCGACAAGCCCTTCCACCTCGACCAGGAGCGCGGCTTCCGCATCGTCGGGAAAGCCGACCTGCAGGGTGGCGTTCACCGCCTTCATGGTCATGCCATCAATGATCTCGCAGGCCTCGGGCACGATCCCGGCCGCGATGATCGCCGACGAGGCGGCGCAGGCGTCGTCCAGTGTGTGGTAGACGGCAAGCAGCGTCTGCACGGCCTCGCGGCGCCGCATGAGCCGCACGGCCACCTTGGTCACGATGCCCAGGGTGCCCTCTGAACCGATGAGGACGCCGCAGAGGTCATACCCGGGCGCGTCCCAAGTGGGTCCGCCGAGCCAGACCACGCTGCCATCGTAGAGGACAACCTCCACACCCAACACGTGGTTACCGGTCACGCCGTACGCCAGGCAGTGCGGTCCCCCGGAGTTGTTGGCGACGTTGCCGCCGATCGTCGCGGCCACCTGACTGCCCGGGTCGGGCGCGAAGAACAACCCGTCGCGCGCGAGCATCGCCGTGAACTCGGCGTTCACCAGGCCGGCTTCGACGATCGCCGTGCGGCCCGGCACGTCGACATCGAGCACCCGGATCATCCGCGCGAGTGCGACGACCACGCCGCCGCTCTCGGGAATGGCGCCGCCGGACAGCCCGGTCCCGGCGCCGCGCGCCACGATCGGCAGGCCCGCCTCGCGCACGATCCGCACCACCGCGGCGACCTCGTCGGTGCTGCCTGGCAGCACGACCAGATCCGGCAGGTGCCGGGTCACCATGATCGCATCTTGTTCATAGACGAGCAGGTCATCGGGATGGTACAGCACGTAGGGCGCGCCGACCACGTCCTGGAGCCGGCGCCTGAGTGCGGCGAGGTCCATACCGCCATTATAGCCGCGTGCGTCGCGCGCGGCACCCGAGAGGGAGCCTTTTCCGACAGGTGAATACACCGTGCATGGCCGGACATCGCGCGCCCGCTGGCGGACTTCCCCCGGCGCTGCTGGACGAACTGCGCACGATCCTCGGCGACCGGCTGTCGACCGCCGCGGCGGTACGGGAACACCACAGCCGGGGCGAGTCGTACCTGCCCCCGCATCTTCCGGATGCCGTCGTCTTCCCGGACACTACGGGCGAGGTGCGGCAGATCGTCGCTGCGTGCGCCCGCGCCCATACCCCAATGATCCCGCATGGCGCGGGCACGTCGCTCGAGGGCCACGTCGCCGCCGTGCGCGGCGGGGTCAGCATCGACCTGACGCGGATGACCCGCATCGTGCACGTGAGCCCGGACGACATGGACGCCACAGTCGAGGCCGGCGTGACGCAGCAGCAGCTCAACAGGCGCCTGCGACCCACGGGGCTGTTCTTCAGCGTCGACCCGGGCGCCGAGGCCACGATCGGCGGCATGGCGGCCACGCGTGCCTCGGGCACGACCGCCGTGCGTTACGGTACGATGCGCGAGAACGTGCTGGGCTTCACCGTGGTGCTGGCGGACGGGACCGTCATCAGGACGGGTGGCCGCGCCCGCAAGTCGGCGGCGGGCTACGACCTCACGCGGCTGTTCGTGGGCAGCGAGGGCACCCTGGGCATCATGACCGAGGTCACGGTGCGGCTGCACGGACGACCCGAGGCGGTCTCGGCCGCCGTGGCGCCGTTTGCGACCCTCGACGGCGCGGTGCACACCGTGATCACAACGATCCAGATCGGCATCCCCGTCGCCCGCATCGAGTTGCTCGACGAGGTACAGATGGCCGCGGTCAACCGGTACTCCGGTCTCGACTACCCTGCCCTGCCGACGCTGTTCTTCGAGTTCCACGGCACGAGCGCGCGCGCCGTCGCCGAGCAGGTGGACACAGTCGCGGCCGTCGCACGGGAGCACGGCAGCGACGCGTTCCGGTGGGCCACGAGCGAGGACGAACGTGAGCGTCTGTGGCACGCCCGACATCACGCGTACTTTGCCGCGCTGGCGCTGCGGCCCGGCGCAGCCGGCATCACCACCGACGTGTGTGTGCCAATCTCGCGGCTCGCCGAGTGCATCGCGCAAACGAAGGCGGATCTGGCGGCGTCGCGTCTCCTCGTCCCGCTGGTGGGGCACGTCGGCGACGGCAACTTCCACCTCATCTACCTGGTGGATCCCGAGGATCCGGCCGAGATGGCCGAGGCGTACCGGCTGAACGAGCGCATGGTCATGCGGGCGCTGGCCATGGGGGGCACGTGTACCGGCGAGCACGGCGTGGGTCTGGGAAAGATGAAGTTCCTGAGTCACGAGCACGGCGAGGCCCTGGCCGTGATGCGTGCCATCAAGCGGGCCCTCGACCCCCACAACCTGATGAACCCCGGCAAAGTCGTGGACCTGTGAAGGCGCGCGCCCCGTTTGCGGCGGCCGAGGAGCGCACGCCCGCGACAGCGAAACCGGCCCTATGCCCATTCCTGGTGTGGTCGCCGTGGGTGCGGTTGCCGCGCTGGCCTGGATCGCCGGCACCCGCGTTCCGCTCATCGGCGCGCCCGTCCTTGCGCTGACCGTCGGACTGATTGCGCGGAATCTTGCCGGCGCGCACCCGGCGCTCCAGCCAGGCGTGGAGTTTACGCTCAAGCGCCTGCTGCGTCTTGCCATCATCCTGTTCGGTGCAACGCTGAGCTTCGGGCAGGTGATCCGGATCGGCGCCGCGTCGTTCGCCGTCATCGCCGTCGCGATCGTGCTGGCGCTCGGCCTGACGTACGCGTTCGGCCGGTGGCTGGGCGCGCCGCCAGGCCTGGTCACCCTGATCGGCGTGGGCACGGCCATCTGCGGGGCCACGGCCATCATCACGGTCGGTCCGATCATCGAATCCAAAGACGAAGAGGTCGCGTTCGCGGTCACGACGATCTTTCTGTTCAACATGCTGGCCGTGCTCGTCTACCCGCTGCTCGGCCATGCGCTGGCACTCTCGGACTCGACCTATGGTATCTGGGCCGGTACCGCGATCCACGACACGTCGTCGGTGCTGGCCGCGTCGTTTGCCTTCAGCGAGCCCGCCGGAAAGGTCGCGACCGTTGTCAAACTGACGCGCACACTCGCGCTCGTGCCCCTGGCGCTCATCTACGGTGTCGCCCACAGCTACGCGCGGAGCCGCGCCGGCGCGGCGGCCGGCACAGGCGTCAACCTGGCCAAGATCTTCCCCTGGTTCATCCTGTGGTTCGTCGTCGCCGCGTTGCTGAATACCTGGGGGCTGGTGAGTGCCGGGGTCGGTGCCGGCGCCTCGCTCGCCGGCAAGTTCCTCGTGGTGATGGTGATGGCGGCCGTCGGCTTCAGCGCCGACCTGCGACGGATGCACGAGATCGGCTTGCGGCCGCTCTACATCGGGCTGGTCGCCTCGGTCGTGATCGCCGTGGTGAGCATCGCGCTGATCCGGGTGCTGATCGGCTAGACCCGGCGAAGGGCTCAAACCCTCGCGGGCGGAATCTCTCCCCTGACGCGATTCAGACAGGAGGCGACCCGTTGGTACCATCCGCTGAAGAGGCGACGGCCCCCGCGGTCATCGCCCTGCCCCCCGCACGACTCACGGGTTCCATGTCACTCGAGAGCGCCATCGCCCGGCGCCGCTCCACGCGGGCGTTTGCCGATGCACCGCTCGCGCTGGCCGACGTGGCACAGCTCCTGTGGTCCGCGCAGGGTGTCACGGATCAGGAAGGCCATCGTGCCGCGCCGTCCGCCGGCGCCCTGTACCCGTTGGAACTGTATCTCGTCGTCGCGCGGGTCGAGGGCGTGAGCCCGGGCGTGTATCGGTACATCCCCGCGCGGCACGCGCTGGAGCTGGTGCGGGCCGGCGACGTGCGGTCGCGATTGATGGCCGCGGCGCTTGACCAGACGTGCGTCGGCGCCGGCGCGGCACACCTGGTGTTCAGCGCGGTCTACGAACGCACGACCGCCAAGTACGGCGAGCGCGGGACGCGCTATGTCCACATGGACGTCGGCCACGCTGGCCAGAACGTGTACCTGCAGGCCGAGGCCCTCGGACTGGGCACCGTGGCGGTGGCGGCGTTCGACGACGCACGGGTGCGGGAGATCCTCGGCCTACCCGGGAATGAGCACCCTCTCTATATCATGCCGGTCGGCCGGCGGTAGCACCGACCGGCGCCGTGGTGCGATCGGAGCCGCGCGATGCCGTCGCTAACTGACGTGGCCGGAGTCCGCGTCGGCCACGCGACCGATCTGACCGGCATTACCGGGTGCACGGTCGTCCTGTGCCCTGAGGGCGCGGTCGCGGCCTGCGAGGTGCGCGGGGCGGCGCCTGGCACGCGCGAGACCTCGCTGCTCGAGCCCGGATCCCTCGTGCAAGAGGTGCACGCGATCGCGCTGATCGGTGGCAGCGCGTTCGGCCTGAGCGCGGCCGACGGCGTGATGCGGTGGCTTGAGGAGCGGGGCATCGGGTTCGATGCCGGCGTGGCGCGTGTTCCCATCGTGCCGGCCGCGGTCCTCTTCGACCTGACGATCGGCGACGCGAGGGCGCGGCCCGACGCGACGATGGCGTACGCGGCGTGCGATCGCGCGACCGCGGATCCGGTCGAGGAAGGGTGCGTCGGCGCCGGCACCGGGGCGACCGTCGGCAAGATCCGCGGAAGGGCCCACGCCATGAAAGGCGGCCTCGGCTCCTGGGCGGTCACCCTCGCAGAGGGTCCCACCGTCGCCGCGCTCGCGGCGGTCAACGCGTTGGGCGACGTGGTGGACGCGGACGGGACGATCCTGGCTGGCGCGCGCGAGCCTGACGGCCGGTGGACGAATGCGTCGGCGGCGCTGCGCTCATCGCCTCCTGACGTGCTGTTCGGAACGAACACGACGCTAGCCGTGGTGGCAACCGACGCCGTCCTCACCCGCGAACAGGCCGCGCGCCTCACGGTGCAGGGGCACGCCGGGCTGTCGCGTGCGATCGTGCCGTCGCACACGATGTTTGACGGCGACACCGTCTTCGTGGTGGCGACGGGCCGGTACGCATGGTCCCCGAAGCCCGCCGACCTGGTGCGGCTGGGGGAGGCTGCCGCGGTCGCCACGGCCGAGGCCGTGCGGCGGGCCGTGAAGTGTGCGCGCAGCCTGGGCAACGTCCCCGCCGCCTGCGATCTCCCGCCGGACGGGCGGCGCACGTGACGGCCCTCACGCGTTCTTGACCCTTTGAGCGAGGAGCCGATGGTATGATGGACGGCAGTTCAGGGCATCCCGTGCACGCCGCGGGATCGAAGGGACGGTCAGGCGTGCGAATCGGCGTCTCGAGCTATGCGGCGGTTCGCCAACCCCTCGCGGATGCCGCGGCCGAGTTGCTCGGCCTGGGGGAGGAGATCGAGATCATGTGCGAGCCCCCGCACGCCTGGCCGGCGCCGATCAGATGGGAGGGCGACCGGCTCATCAGCCTGCACATGCCGATTCTCGGCATCAACATCGCCAGCACCAATCCCGGCGTGCGCCGCGAGTCCGTGCGTCAAATCGAGGAGACGATCAACGAGGCCGCGCGGTTGGGTGCGGTCGGCGTCGTCGTGCATCCCGGGACGCCGCCGTACGAGGAGATCATGCCGCGCGACCGTGGGCTGCCGTACGCCATCGAGTCGCTCCGTGCGCTCTGCGAGTCCGCCGCCGCCGCCGGGATCGAGGTCTATCTTGAGAACATGCCCGACGTCGCGGTCGGTGCCAACCTGCCGCGGATCGGGCACAAGATCATCTACGGCGTGACGTACGAGGAACTGCGGCACATCTATGACAGCGTCCGCCATCCGTCGCTGCGGCTCT
The DNA here is from genome assembly GCA_031458775.1 of Candidatus Fervidifonticultor quartus. Classification (GTDB taxonomy): domain Bacteria; phylum Sysuimicrobiota; class Sysuimicrobiia; order Sysuimicrobiales; family Humicultoraceae; genus Fervidifonticultor_A; species Fervidifonticultor_A quartus. The sequence goes on from JAVKJV010000047.1 coordinate 9,691, forward strand.
GTCTGGATCTCGGCCACGCCTTCCTGGCCGGCCGGTCCACGCTCGACGCGATGCTGCGCGACCCGGACGTGGTCCACATCCACGTGAATGACAACCTCGGGTGGCGCGACGATCACCTGGCCTGGGGGGACGGGGAGATCTCGAAGGTCGTGAACCTGGCGGACGATCTGTCGCCGTCGGTGCGCACGGTCATCTTCGAAACCAAGTCCATCGACGCCGCTCGCACGTCACTCGCACGAGTCTCGCACGACCTCGGTGGAAGGAGGTAGTGGTCATGGAAGGTCGTACTCCGCGCGGCCTGGTGACCTCCGCCTGGAAGTGGAGAGCCGGTCTGCTGCTGATGGTGGCGGTGCTGGCGCTTGGCGGGCTGCCTGCCGGCGCCCAGACACCGCGCGATCGATTCACGTTTGCCCTGTCCGGAGGGCCGGACACCCTCGACCCGCAGACGACCGCGGCCACGCTGGCGTTCCAGGTCAACAAGAGTCTCTACGACACGCTGGTCGAGCCCGACGACGAGGGCAAGCTGGTTCCCGGGCTCGCCGAGTCGTGGGCCGTGTCACCCGACGGCCTCACCTGGACGTTCAAGCTGCGGCCGGCGGTCCGGTTCCATCATGGCAAGACCCTCGACGCGGGCGATGTGAAGGCCACCCTCGACCGCATCCTCGATCCGGCCACCCGCTCGCCGAAGCGCGGCGACTTCGGCGCGATTCGGTCGATCGAGGTGGTCGACCCGCTGACGGTCCGCATCGTCTTGGGCGAGCGCTTCGCGCCGTTCCTGGCGACGCTCGGACAGGGGTGGGGCGCGATCCTGCCGGCCGATCTCATTGCCCGGCGCCACGACTTCGCCACCCGGCCGGTCGGCACCGGGCCATTCATGTTCGCCGAGTGGCAGCGTGACTCGTTCATCCGCCTCACGCGGTTCGACAACTACTTCATCAAGGGCCAGCCGAGGCTGCGCGAACTGCTGATCCGGTTCGTCCCGGAGTCCGCGGTCAAGGTCGCGGGCCTGCTCTCCGGCGAGTTCGACGCGATCGACAACGTCGCGTTCCTCGACCTGCCGCGCGTGCGGGCCAACCAGAACGTCCGCGTCATCCGTCAGGTCACCAGCCTGATCAATGTCGTCGCGATCAACAACAGCCGCGGGCCGCTCCGCGACGTGCGCGTGCGCCGTGCGCTGTGGGCTGCGATCGATCGCAGGCAGGTCCTTCGGACTGCGTACGGTGAGGAGTCCGTCCTCTCGAACGTATTCATGGACGTCACCAGTCCCTTCCACGTCGAGATCCCCGACCCGTATCCCCACGATCCTGAGCGCGCGAAGCGGCTCCTCTCGGAGGCCGGCCACGGCGCGGGACTCACGCTGGACCTCGCGCTGCCGCAGCCATACCCGGCGCACATCGAGGCCGGGCAACTCGTGCAGGGGATGCTGGCGCGGGCCGGTGTCACGGCGCGGCCGCGTGTCGTGGAGTGGGGCTTCTGGCTGTCGCGGGTCTACGCGGGCGGCGACTACGACCTGACGATCATCGGCCACACGGGTAAGCTCGATCCCGACGGGCGCCTGGCCGGGTTCGGCGATCCCGGCAGGAACTATGTCCGCTATCAGAACCAGAAGGTCGACGACCTGATCCTGGCCGGCCGGATCACGACCAATCCCGAGCACCGCAAGCGCATCTACACCACCGCGCTGAGGATGATGACCGACGACGTGATGTTGATCCCGCTCGGGACGCCGGTGCTGTACATGGCGACGCAGCGAAGCGTGCGGGACTTCCGGCAGCTCTACGCGATCGACACGTTCGACTTCCGGAGGACCACCAAGTAGCGGAAGCCCATGCCATTCGTCGTGCGGCGGCTCGTCACGGTCGTGCCCACCGTCCTGGTGGTCGCGACCGTGACGTTTGTCGCGCTGCAGGTCATCCCGGGTGACATCGCCCAGATCATGCTGGGGATCGACGCCCGGCCCGAGGATCTGGCCCAACTCCGCCGCGAGTTCGGCCTCGACCGGCCGCTGCTCGTCCGTTACGTGGAGTGGCTCGGGCATCTGGCGCGCGGCCACCTCGGCACCTCGATCAGCTATCGCGAGCCCGTCACGAAGCTCGTGGTCGAGCGGCTCCCGGTGACGCTGTCGGTCGCGTCGAGCGCGATGCTCGTGGCCGCGGGGCTGGCGCTCCCGCTCGGCGTCATCGCCGCCCGGCGCGCCTGGTCGCCGCTCGATCTGGGCGTACTCGCCGGGTCGCAGGTCGGTCTCGCGGTCCCGACGTTCTGGATGGGCATCCTGCTCCTGCTCTGGCTCGCCGCGGCCACGCCGATCTTCCCGCTGCAGGGCTACGTCGCGCTATCGAGCCATCCGCTCGACTGGGCGCGGCACCTCGTGCTGCCCGCCGTCGCCTTGGGCACCGAGCGCGCGGCGGCGCTGGTGCGGCTCGTGCGGGCCTCAGTGCTCGACGAGCTCACCCGCGACTACGTCCGCACCGCGCGCGGCAAAGGGCTGCTGGGCAGCGTCATCTTGCGGCGGCACGTGCTGCGCAACGCGCTGGTGCCGGTGTTGACGGTCGCGGGCCTGCAGCTCGGGTATCTCATGGGCGGCACCATCGTGATCGAGCAGGTCTTCGGCCTGCCGGGCCTGGGTCGGCTGCTGCTGCAGGGGATTTACGCGCGGGACCTGGTGGTTGTCCAGGGTGCGGTGATCATGATCGCCGTCATGTTCGCGCTGCTGAACCTGGCGGTCGACCTTCTGTACGCGGTGATCGACCCGCGCATCTCGTACGACTGACGGTGCGGCGGCCGATGACCCTGACCACCCGGCGTACGTGGCGCGCAACGCGGACCCTCGCACCGGTCCCGGTGCCGCGACCGCGCCGCCGGTACAATCTGCCTCTACTGGTGGGCGGGACGCTGGTGGTGGTCATCGCGGTCGCGGGCGTGCTGGCGCCGGTTCTGAGCCCGTGGGACCCTACAGCCATCGATCCGGTCAACCGGCTGAAAGCGCCGGGCGGCGGGCACCCGCTGGGGACCGACCGGCTGGGACGCGACGTCCTGAGCCGCATCCTCTTCGGCAGCCGGATCGCAGTGGTCGTCGGCGCGGTCGCCGTGGCGATCGGCGCCGGCACGGGCGTCACGGTCGGGTTGGTCTCGGGCTACCGCGCCGGCCGCGTTGACGCGTTCCTGATGCGCGTGGTGGACGGCCTGATGGCGTTCCCGGCTCTGCTGCTCGCCATTCTGGTCGTCGCGGCGCTCGGGCCCGGCCACGTGCAGACGATGACCGCGATTGGCATCGTGCTCATCCCCACGTTCGCACGCCTGGCCCGGGCGCAGGCGCTGGCCGCGCGGAACCAGGAGTTCGTGATCGCGGCACGGGCGCTGGGCGCCTCAGACGTCGTGGTCGTGTTCAGACACGTCTTGCCGAACATCGCGGGTCCGTTGCTCGTCCAGTCCACCGTGGCGTTCTCGGGCGCGGTGCTGGCCGAAGCGTCGCTGTCGTACCTGGGCCTGGGCACGCAGCCGCCGACACCCAGTTGGGGCGGCATGCTGCAAGAGGCTCGCGATGTCTTGTTCGTCGGCCCCTGGCTGGCGATCTACCCCGGGATCGCGATCGCCGCCGCCGTACTGGGGTGGAACTTGTTTGGCGACGGGCTGCGCGACCTCCTCGACCCGCGCATGCGGCGGGGACCACGGTAGTGCGCAGGGATTCGACCGTCGTGTCAGAATGACGTTGGGACACCGGCGCGATCTGCGACGGTGCATCGATGGAGGGATCTTGCGTGACTCTGCCAACCGAAACCGCCTCCCTGAGTCCGGAGACGATTCAGGACTGGACGCGCCAGCACGTGCTGGTCTCATGGGCGGCGCAGCGCAACCTGAGCCCGATACCGATCGTCGAGGCGCACGGATCGACGCTGATCGGCGCCGACGGCTCGCGATACCTCGACTTCTCGTCGGGCCTCATCAACGTCAACCTGGGCCACGGTCATCCCCGGGTCGTACGCGCGATTCAGGAACAGGCGGCGCGGCTGTGTTACGTCACGCCCAGCTTCGGCAGCGACAGCCGGGCGGCGCTGGCGAAGGCGCTGTATGAGGTCTCGCCGGGCCGCGCGCTCACAAAGACCCTGTTCACGACCGGCGGTGCCGAAGCCAACGAGAGCGCGATCAAGATCGCGCGCCTGGTGACCGGCCGCCACAAGATCCTGACCGCGTATCGCTCCTATCACGGCGCGACGTACGGCGCGGCCACCGCGGGCGGCGACAACCGGCGGTGGGCCGTCGAACCGGGAATCTCGGGCGTGGTGCGCTTCTTCGCGCCGTACCCATATCGCAGCCCCTTTGGCGCGCCTGCGGAGGGCGAGACCGCGGCGGCGCTCCGCCACCTCGAGGACATCATCGGGTACGAGGGCGCCCAGTACATCGCCGCGCTGCTGATCGAGCCGGTCGTCGGCACGAACGGAGTCATCGTCTATCCGGACGGCTACCTGCAGGGCGTGCGCGAGCTGTGCAACCGGCACGGCATCCTGCTCATCTTCGACGAGGTCATGACCGGGTTCGGCCGCACCGGCCGGTTCTGGGCGAGCGAGAACTGGCACGTGGTGCCGGATATGACGGTCTTCGCCAAGGGTGTCACCTCCGGCTACGTCCCGCTGGGCGGTGTGAGTGTATCCGCGAAGATGGCCGAGTACTTCGACGACCACACGCTGTGGACCGGGCTGACGTACAGCGGCCATCCGCTGGCGTGCGCGGCCGGCACCGCGGCGGTCGCGGCCTACCAGGACGACGGGCTGATCGAGCGGAGCCGGGCGATGGGCGGCATCCTCGGGGACCGCCTCCAACGGCTGCGGGAACGGCATCCGAGCGTCGGCGATGTCCGGGGGTTGGGCCTGTTCTGGGCGCTGGAACTCGTGAAAGACCGCGCGACCCGCGAGATGCTCGTGCCGTGGAACGCTCCGGGGCAGGGCGTCACGGCCGAGATCACCAGGGACTTGATGAAGCGCGGCGTGTACGTCTATGGCCGCTGGAACGTGCTGTTCATCGCGCCGCCATTGATCATCACCGAGTCCGAGATCGAGCAGGCGACGTCGGCGCTCGATCGCGCGCTCGAGATCGCGGACAAAGCGGCGGCGTAGCCGATCGCGTTGACCCGTCACGCCCCTCCGCGCGGTCTCGACGACCAGGCCCGGCGGGCCGCCGAGGCCGTCGATGTTGACGCCCTCGTCGAGCTCACGCGTGCTCTCGTCCGCATTCCAAGCGTCTACCGTCCCGGCGAGCCCGGCGCCACCGAGGCGGCCTGCGCGGCGTTCCTGGCCGAGCACCTCCGGCGGATCGGGCTCGCGGTGTCCACCCACGATGCCGCACCCGAGCGGCCGAACGTCGTCGCCGACTGGGACACGGGAAAGCCCGGGCGGGGCCTGATTCTCGAAGGCCACACCGACGTCGTGACCGAGGGCGATCATGCCGCGTGGACCGTGCCACCGTTTGAAGGGCTCGTGCGCGACGGCCGACTCTACGGCCGCGGTGCCGCGGACATGAAGGGCGGACTGGCTGCCGGAGTCTGCGCGCTCGACGCGGTGCGGCGGGCCGACGTCGACCTGCCGGGGCGGGTGCGGGTGGCCGCCGTCGTCGACGAAGAGGCCATGATGCTGGGGATCAAAGCGTTCATTCGACACGGCGGCGCCCGCGGTTTCGACGGTGCCCTCATTTGCGAGCCCGAAGAGAACGAGATCTGCCTGCACCAGAAGGGCGCGCTGCGGCTGCTCGTCACCTTTCACGGCAAGATGGCGCACGGCGCGATGCCGTATGCCGGTGTCAACCCGATCCCGGTCATGGCGCGGTTTGTGACCGACCTGATCACGGAGGACCGGCGCCGGCAGGAGCGCCACGGCCGGCATCCATATCTGGGTCTGCCGCACATCACGCCGACCACGGCCCGCGCGCCTGTGCACGGGCAGCCGCAGTTCAACGTCATGGCCGGCGAGGCGCACGTCACAGTCGACCTCCGTACGGTACCCGGACAGGACCACGAGGAGCTGCGGCGCGCGATCGAGCGTCTGGCCGCGCACGCACGCGACGCCGACCCGCGCGTGGAGGCCGCGGTGGAGCTGGTTGAGGACCGGCCGTGGACCGAGACGCCGGCCGACGCGCCCATCGTGCGCGCCGTGGAGCGCGCCTGCGAGCGCGTGCAGGGCCGCCCGCCGCGGTACGGCGGGGTGCCGGGGTCCACGGACGGTACCTACCTGCGCGCGTGGGCCGGCCTCCCCATCGTCACCATCGGGCCGGGGAACCGGCAGATCCCGCACCAGGCGGATGAATACGTTGGGATTGACGAACTGGCGGAGGCGGCCCGGGTGTACGCGGCCGCGATCGTCTACTTCCTCGGGGAGGCGCAGTCGTGAAGTTCGACAATCTGTTCCGTCTGGACAACCGGGTCGCCGTCGTGGTCGGCGCGGGCTCGGGCATCGGCGCAGCCGCCGCTGCGGGCCTGGCGGCACACGGTGCGCTCGCGGTGTGCGCCGACGTCAGGCTCGAGGCCGCACAGGCCACGGCCACGGAGATCGTGCGGGCCGGGGCCAAGGCTGATGCGCTTCAGGTCGACATCACCGACTCCGGCAGCGTGGCGGCCCTGGTTGAGACAGTCCTGGCAACGCACCACGCGCTCGACGTGCTGGTCACCACGCCGAGCATCAACGTCCGCAAGCCCCTGCTGCGATACGCCGACGACGAGTTTGACCGCGTCGTCTCACTGAACCTCAAGGGCTCATTCAAGATGATGCGCGCGGCCGGCGAGGTCATGGCCCGGCAGGGCCGCGGCAGCATCATCGTGCTGTCCTCGATCCGCTCACAGGTCGTGGAGCCGGGCCAGGGCGTCTATGCCGCGACAAAGGCCGGCCTGGTGCAGATGGCGCGCGCGCTGGCCGCCGAGCTCGCGCCGCAGGGCGTACGGGTGAACGCAGTCGCGCCGGGCGTGGTGGAGACGCCGCTCACGCAGCCGATCAAGAGCAATCCTGCCTGGTACGGCGCGTACGCGTCGAAACCTGCGTTGGGCCGCTGGGCCTCGGCCGACGAACTGGCTGGGCCGATCGTGTTCCTGGCGTCCGACGCCTCCAGCTACGTCACAGGCGCCGTGCTCTTCGTCGACGGCGGCTGGACCGCGGTGGATGGGCGATACACGCCGCCGCTGTAACCGGCCGGCTTGGTCCCGATAGTTTGCGAATCGGTCCGAGTTCGTGCTCCTGCGCCCTCATGACATCGTCACCCTGATGCCGGCCGCTGTGCGTGACCCCGGCTAGGACCGGATCAGCACGACGGAGACCTCCATGGGCCCGTGGGCGCCAAGCACCGGGGTCAACCCGATGTCCGCGCTGCGACTCGGCCCGGTGATGAGGGTCAGCGCGGACGGCAGGAAGCCGACTCGCGCGAACAGCGCGTGGAGGTCGGGCACGATCCGGTCGGCAGCCAGCACGGCCACGTGCACGGGCGGGAGCAACGACGCCAGGCGCGGCTGCTGCGGCCCCGACGGCAGAACCAGCGTCGCCGTCTCGGCGATTCCCCACTCAGCGCCTGTCACCCCAAGGTCGGCGGTGGCCACCTGCTCGACGCTGGAGCCCGGCGCGAGGACCTCGATCCCCTGCGCGGCGAGCACATCGCCGAGCGCGGCCAGGTCGGGGGTCGCCCAGGCAGCCGCGCGCCGCATCCCCCGCTCTCCACAGAGTGAGGCAACGCGCCGCGCAGCCTCGGCCGGCGAGGCGACGATGTCAACCAGCATCCCCACCTGACGGGCGCGCTGCACGAATAGACCGACTATGTCGGGGAACCGCTGCGCCGGCGGCAGCGCCGGCAGCGCGTCGGACGCGGGTGCGGCAGTCCCGGGCTCGGCGCCTTGAGGCGCGGCCCAGGCAAGCGCCTCGCGCGCGGCGCGGATGCGGCCGAGGATCACGTCGCGGCTCACCGGCCCCCTCCTCGATCCATCCGCCACCACTCGCGGAACGACTGTGTCGCGAGCGGCGGCGCCACGCGGTGGGCCGTCCAGCCGCTGAGCGGGTATGGCAGCCGGTCGATGCGTCTGCCTCTGACCGCAACGCGCTGCAGTGTCCGACCGATCTTCCCGGCGATCCACAGCCTCGCCGGGCGTTCCATGAGCAGGGTCCAGGCGCGCGCGAACAGCCGGTCGAGGTTCGTGGCGTGCCCGGCGCGCACCGCGCGGCCGCGCAACTCCGCGAGCATGCGGGGCAGGTCGATCTTTACCGGACAGACTTCGGCGCACGCGCCGCACAGGGTGGACGCGAACGGCAGTTCGCCGGCCCGGTCGAGTCCCTCATAGACCGGCGTGATGACCGCGCCGATCGGGCCGGAGTACACCGCGCCGTACGCGTGGCCGCCGGCGCGCTCGAACACGGGGCAGATGTTCAAGCATGCGCCGCAGCGGATGCACCGCAGCGCCGCGCGCAGGTCGGGGTCTCCGAGCAGCCGCGTCCGGCCGTTGTCGAGAATGACCAGGTGCAGTTCGTCGGGCCCGTCGGGCTCTCCGGGACGACGCGGCCCGCTCAACAAGGACACGTACACGCTCGCCCGCTGTCCGGTCGAGCTGCGCGCGAGCAAGCTTAGCATGACGCCGAGATCCGCCAGCCGGGGCACGACCTTCTCCAGCCCCATGACCGCGACATGAATGCGCGGGCGCGAGGTCGTCAGGCGCGCGTTGCCCTCGTTCTCGACGACCACGATCGTGCCGGTCTCGGCCACCGCGAAGTTCACGCCGGAGACGCCCATGTCCGCGGCCAGGAACTCGGCGCGCAGCGTCTGGCGGGCCACGCCGGCGAGCTCTTCGGGCCGCTCGTGGCGCGGCGCGTGGAGCTTCGCCGCGAACAGATCGGCCACGGCCTCGACGGACTTGTGGACGACCGGCGCCACGATGTGGCTGGGCGTCTCACCCGCGAGTTGCACGATGTACTCGCCCAGGTCGGTCTCGACCACGACGATCCCCTCGCGCTCGAGGGCCGGATTCAAGTGGATCTCCTCGGTGGTCATGGACTTGCTCTTGACCACACGCCGGATGCCGCGGCGGCGCGCGAGGTCGACGATGATCCGGCGCGCGTCGGCCGCGTCGGCGGCCCAGTGCACGACCCCGCCCCGGACGGCGACCTGCATTTCCAGTTCGGTGAGGTATCGGTCGAGATGGGCCAGGGCGTGATCCTTGATCGCCGCGGCTGTCGAACGCAGGTACTCCCAATCCGCGACTTCGGCGACCGCGGCGTCCCGCTGCCGGCGAAACGAGGGCATCGCCCGCCGGAGTTGCTGCTGCAGGGCGGGGTCCTGCAGCGCGCGGCGCGCGTTGCCGATCATGTCGATGCGAGGGCCGCTCATCCCTGCACCAGCAGTTCGGCCAGGTGCATCGCGCGCACCCGGCTGCCGCGCCGCGCCAGCCCGCCGCCGATGTGCATCAGGCAGCTCACGTCGGTCGCGGTCACGACATCCGCGCCGCTGGCCTCGATGGCGTCCAGCTTTGCGGCGAGCATCGCGCCGGACAGGTCGGCGAACTTCACCGAGAAGAGCCCGCCGAACCCGCAGCACTCCTCGGCGCCGGGCAGCGGCACCAGGCGCAGGTCGCGCACCGCGGCCAGCAGGCGCACCGGCTCCTCGCGCAGGCCCAGCCCGCGCAGCCCGTGACAGGACGCGTGGTAGGCGACCGCCGCCGGAAACCTCGCGCCCACATCGCTCAGCCCGAGCACACGAACGAGGAACTCGCTCAGCTCGTACGTGCGACGGGCGAGCGCCGCCGCCCGGGGGCCCAGGACGGGGTCATCGCGTAGGAGCCGCGGGTACCACTCGCGGACCATCGCGACGCACGATCCCGACGGCGCGACCACAGCCTCGGCGCCGTCGAGCGCGCCGATGAGGCCCGCGGCCAACCGCCGGGCGTCATCCTGGAACCCGTCGTTGAACACCGCCTGCCCGCAGCAGGTCTGCGCTTCAGGGAAGAAGACACCGCAGCCCGCGCGCTCCAGCACGCGGACTGCGGCCTGCCCGACTTGCGGATACAGTTGATCGACGAGACAGGTGACGAAGAGCGCGACCTCTCGCACCGGGCGACGGCGGTCCTACAGCGCTCCGGCGGCCCGCGCGGTCGCCATCCCCTTCGGCATGCGGTAGCCCTCCGAGACCAGCACGGCCTCCAAAGCGGCGAGCAATCCAAGCACGAGGCGCGGCTGGCTGGAGTGCCCCATCAGCCCGATGCGCCAGATCTTGCCCCGTAGCGGCCCGAGACCGCCGGCGATCTCGATGCTGTACTCACGCAGGAGCCGCGTGCGCACCTTCGCATCGTCGACTCCGTCAGGAATCTTCACCGTGGTAATGGTGGGCGAGCGGTACGGCTCGTCCACCAGCATCTGCAGGCCCATGCCCTGCAGCCCGGCCCACAGCGCCCGCGTGTTGCGCCAGTGCCGCTCGAAGCGCGCGGGCAATCCCTCGGCGACCACGAGCCGCAGCGCCGCGCGCATCGCGTACACGAGCTGGATCGGGACCGTGTGGTGGTACGCGTGCCCGGCGCCCCAATACTTCCACAACGTCTCGAGATCGAGGTAGAAACTGTGCGGCTGAAACCGGCCCCGCGTGCGCTGGTGCACGGTGATGGGTGCCATCCCCGGCGGAGCCGAGAGACACTTTTGGGAACCGCTGTAGCACGCGTCGAGCTCCCACGCGTCGACGGGAAGGTCCGCGCCGGCCAGACCCGCCACCGCATCGACGAGAATCATCGCGCCGTGCGCGTGGGCGACCTGCGCCAGCTCGCGAATCGGATGCAGCACCCCGGTTGACGTCTCCACGTGCACCGCGGCAACGACCTTCGCGCCCTTGCCCGGGCCGGACTTGAGGGAACGCTCGAGGAGCCCCGGATCCATCGGCTGTCCCCACGGCGCCTCGACCCGCACGAGTTCGCCGCCGATGCGGCCGGCGATCTCTGCGATCCGGTCCGCAAAAAACCCGGCGGTGCAGACGACGAGTTTGTCGCCCGGCTGCACCAGGTGCAGCAGCGCGGCTTCCATGCCGGCGGTCCCGGTGCCGGACAGGGGCAGGGTCAGCTCGTTCTGGGTCTGGAACACCTGCCGCAGCAGCACAACCGTCTCGTCGAGCACGGGCATCAGATCGGGATCCATGTGCCCGACCATGGGCTCGGCCAACGCCGCTGCCACTTCCGGCGGCATGAGGCTTGGCCCCGGTCCCAGTAGTACCCGCTCACCGAGCATGCCTGCTTACCCCTCCTCTCCTCCGCTCACGAGCACGCCGGCGCCCGTCGCGGCCGGCACCGCCGCCACCGCCTCGCGCAGGAAGCGCGCTGCGATCTCCGGCACCACCGGGTTGATGAAGAACCCCGACCCCCACTCGAATCCGGCGACCTGGGTCAGCCGGGGCATGATCTCGATGTGCCAGTGGTACGCGTGCTTCGCCTGGTAGTGATAGGGCGCCGTGTGCACGATGAAGTTGTACGGCGGGTTGTTCAGGCAGACGTGGAGCGCGTGGAGCGTCTTCTGCAGCGCCTCCGCGCATGCGATCAGGTCGGCCTCGACCAGATCGCCGAATGACGCCGCGTGCTGCTTGGGCAGCAGCCAGGACTCAAACGGGAAGCGGGCCGCGTAGGTTTGCACCGCGAGGAACCGGTCGTTCTCGAACACGACCCGGTCGCGGGTCGCCAGTTCCTGCTGCACGAGGTGACAGAAGATGCAGCCGCCCTTCTGGCCGTAGTAGTGCTCGCACGCGGAGATCTCCTCGGCCGCGCGCTTGGGCACGACGGGCAGCGCGATGAGCTGCGAGTGCGGGTGCGACAGCGACGCGCCGGCGGTCCGGCCGTGATTGCGGAACAGGAGCGCGTACTGGAAGCGCGGGTCGTTGTCGAGGTCGCGGTGTCGCTGGAGGTACGACGAGATCACCGCCGCCACGTGCGGCACGGGCAGCAGGCCGAGGTGCGTGTGATGGTCGACGGACTCGATGATCACCTCGTGCGCCCCCACGCCGTCCATCCGCGAGAAGATGCCTACCTGGCTCTGTGTGGTATCGCCCTCGATGCGCAATGCTGGAAACTTGTTCGAGACCACCCGCACGTGCCAGCCCGGCCCGTCACGCTGGGTGCCGGGGTCCCGGATCGCAAAGATCTCGGGCGGCGTCTGCTTCTCGCGCCCCACGCAGAACGGGCACTTGTCGATATCGTTGACCTCGACCGGCGCGGTCTTGAAGTCCGTCGGGCGGGCCGCCCGCTCCGTCGCGATGATGACCCAGCGACCGGAGATCGGGTCGGTACGCAACTCAGGCAATTGTGCTCACCTCACCAAGGCCGAACACTCGACCATCATACCAGAATCACCGCCAGCGCGACGCCCGCTCGATCGTCAGGTCGTACAGCGCCCGGTATCGGTCGGCCGCGCGATCCCAGGAGAAGTCGGCCCGCATGCCGAGTTGCTGCAGCGACCGCCAGAGGCCCGGGTCGCGGTAGGCGGCGAGCGCGCGGCCGACCGCAGCCACCAGCGCGCGGGACGAGTACTCCTCGAACACGAACCCGTTGGCCTTCCCCTGCTGCAGCGCCTCAGGTGTGGCGTCCACGATACTGTCGGCCAGGCCGCCGGTGCGCCTGACGATCGGGACCGTGCCGTAGCGCAAGCTGTAGAGCTGGTTCAGTCCGGACGGCTCGAATCGCGACGGCATGAGAAACGTGTCCGAACCGGCCTCGATCCGATGCGCGAGCCCGTTGTTGAAGCCGATGACCGCCTGCACCTGCTGCGGCCACCGGGCCGAGGCGGCGCGGAATGCCTCTTCGAACACCGGATCGCCGGTTCCCAGGATCACGACCTGCGCGCCCATGGCCACGATCTGTTCGAGGGCCTCGGCCACCAGGTCGAAGCCCTTCTGGCTCACCAGGCGGGCGACGGTCCCAATGAGCGGGGTGTACGGGTGATCGGCCAGCCCGACCTCTTGCTGCAGCGCCGTCTTGCAGCGCGCCTTGCCCGAGGGGTCGTCGGCGGTGTACCGGGCCGCGATATGCGGGTCAATCGCCGGGTCCCACTCACTGTAATCCACGCCGTTGAGCACACCGAAGAGATCGGCCGAACGTGCGCGCATCAGCCCGTCGAGCCCCATGCCGTATTCCTCGGTCTGGATTTCCCGGGCGTATGTCTCGCTGACCGTACTCAGCACGTGCGACCAGATCAGCCCCGCCTTCATGACGTTCACCCGCCCGTAGAACTCGATCCCGTGCATGCTGAACCAGTCGTCAGGGAGCCCGGTCAGCGCGAACTGTTCGGCGGGAAACAGCCCCTGATAGGCCAGGTTGTGGATGGTGAACAGCGTCGGGAGTGGGTCGCGTCGCAGCCGCAGGTATGCCGCGACGAGGCTCGCCTGCCAGTCGTGGCAGTGGACCAGGTCCGGCCGCCACGTCTGCTGGACAAGCGCGACCGCGGCCTGACTGAAGAACGCGAAGCGGCCCAGGTTGTCGTCGTAGTCCTTGCCGCCCTCGCCGTAGAGCCCGGGCCGGTCGAAGAGCTCGGGCGCGTCCACGAAGTACACGGGCGTCGCATTCGGAAACGCCCCCTGCCACACAACGGCCTCGATCGTCCGGCCGCCGATCGCGGCGTGGAACTGCCGCGCCGGGTGGAGACCGTCACGCGGGATGCCGCGATACATCGGCATGATCACGCGTACGTCAAGGCTCCTGCGCCGCAACGCCGCGGGCAACGCGCCGGCCACGTCGGCGAGCCCGCCGGTCTTGGCGAACGGTACGGCCTCGGATACACAGAAGAGCACTTTCATCGAATCCTGTCCTCCACGTCCCTTGTGTTAGGTACCCACTTCGGGGTCGTCAGGGCGCAGGCCGGCGGGTGCACCGATCAAGCCCAGCCACAAGTCGTTCACGTTCGTATTGGTCGGTCCAGTGATGATGAGATCGCCCAAAGCCTGAAAGAACGGATAGGTGTCATTGTCGGCGAGCGCGACCTGCGGATCAAGCCCTTGTTCACGCGCGCGGGCGAGCGTGCTGCCGTCCGCGACCGCGCCGGCCGCGTCGGTCGGACCGTCGGTGCCGTCCGTGCCGAACGATGCGACGAGCGCCTGGGGGAGACCCGCGATCGGCCCTGCCGCACCGAGGGCCAGTTCCTGGTTGCGCCCGCCGCGGCCCCTGCCCCTCACCGTGACCGTCGTCTCGCCGCCCGCGATCAGACACATCGGCCGACCGGCCGCTCCCAGGGTTTCGTAGGACTCGCGCACGCTCCGCCCAAAGGTCTCGCCGACGTCACGAGCCTCGCCCTGCACATCGGTCGGCCCCAGGCGGGTCTGATAACCCAGGGCCTGCGCCCGGTCGGCCGCCGCGGCCGCGGCCGCGGTGATGTCACCGATGATCACCGCGCGCGCCCGCTCGAAGGCCGCGTCACCCGGCTTCGGAGTGTCGGGCACCTCGCCGGCAGCGCCGCGCTCGAGCCGCAGCCGGACCGAAGCCGGTACGCGATTCCAGAGGCCGAATCGCCGCACCACCTCGACGGCATCCGCGAACGTCGTGGGATCGGGGACCGTCGGGCCCGAAGCGATCACGTCGAGGGGATTGCCCAGCACGTCGGAGAGCACCAGCGTGACCACCGTCGCCGGCGCGGCGTGCCTGGCGAGCCAGCCGCCCTTCACCGCGGAGAGATGCTTGCGCACGGTATTCATCTCGTTGATGGTCGCGCCCGAGCGCAGCAGCAGATCGGTCGTCGCGATCTTCTCGTCGAGCGTGACGCCCTCCGCGGGCAACGGCAACAGCGCTGAGCCGCCGCCCGAGATCAACACGAGCACGAGATCGTCGGGCCCCGCGGGCACGACCAGATCTACGATGCGGCGCGCGCCGCGCCATCCGTTCGTATCGGGCAATGGGTGGCCGGCTTCGATCAACTCGATCCCGTAAAGGCGCTCCAGGTAGCCGTACTTGGTCACCACGACGCCTGCGG
>JAVKJV010000048.1:0-23370 GCA_031458775.1 Candidatus Fervidifonticultor quartus
CGGACCGCCGCCGCCGCGACGGCCAGTTCCTCGATGGAGCACCCCTTGGCTGGCACGACGTCGACGGCGCGGCCCTGGACGTGCTGGCTCTTGGCCGCGCCCCCAATGCGCTGGTTCCACGCCGCCGTCCGGTAGCCACTCGTCACGAACAACGGCAGGCCCCCCGCCAGCTCGCGGACCGCCTCGAAGGCCTCAGCCAGCGCGGCGGCTCTCGTCTCGCGCCAGCGCGCCGGATAGGCCGTGCCATCGTGGCAGGCGAGTTCGGCCCAAGTCAGATGTGGCGAGGGACCGCCCTTAGTCGCCATAGTTCTTCATCCAGCGGTCGCGCGGCGTCACCTGCTGCGCCCACGTCGTGATCGGCCGGCCGTCGCGATCCACGGATCGGCCGCAGTTGTTGCAAAACCAGGTTCCCATCCAGGGCCCTTCGAACGCATCGGTCGCGCCGCAGGCGCCGCACGCCTCGGGCGGACGGGGCTCGTCGGGAGGCAAGCTGTGTCCGCTCATGACTTACCAGCAACGAATGGCCACTATCCGCCGCCCCCGCCAGACGGCGAGGAGAACACCCGTACGTTCGTCGCCGGCGCCGGTGGCCCCATCCGCGCAAAAGGGTTCGAGGGCTCGCTCAGGCTTTCGCCGGCGGGTCCAATCGCGGCCACGCGGGCGATGTAGCCGCCCAGGGGCAAGCCGAGCAGTTCTTGCGGCCTGGCCACGATCTCGTTTCGCGCGTCGGGCGCCGGCTTCCCCAAATCCACGGTGGTCATCGGCGCCGTGGCGCCATCGAGGTAGATCCGCAGCTCGTAGCGCGTTAGAACGACCACCGTCTGGCCGGCCACGGTGATAGTCCGCAGGTGGTCGGGCGAGGCGATGAAGACGACGGTCCCGGGATTGACCTCAAGCGTCTGCGCCGCGCTCGACACGGGCGCGGCGAGCACGGGGCCGACGACGAGCAGGAGCCAGGTCAACGGATGGCGGTGCATGAGCCTCTCCTTTGAGATAGTCGGCGACGACGATCACCTCTGGCTGCCGGCGGGGCGTCCAGACGACGACCCACTGCTCGGCGCCAGGTGGGCACGGATACCGGGCGAACTCCCGCACGGCAGCGGCAACATGGTCGGGGTTGAGCTTCACCTGCACGAACACGACACGTTCGGCGCTGACCGCAAGCAGGTCCGCACCGAGCTGGTCGTACTTCACGGGCACAAAGCGGCCTGATCCCCCTCCGGGCCGCCAGCCTACGTGTTCGAGCGTCGCCACCTCGAACCCCAGGCTGCGCAGCCACTCGGCCGTGCGACGTCGGTAGTAGGCGCCGGTGGCCGCCGTCGAGCGCCGACTGCTACCTGGCATCATCGTCTCCCCACGCCGAGGCCGCGCGCGTGAAGGTGCCACTCAGCTGCGCGGTCGCGGGCGATCGCGGCGGGGCGCCGAACCGGGGCGCGTCGCGCGGATGCCGTTGCCGGTAGCCGGGGTTGTGCTCCCGACAGGCGCACGGTCGTACCGCCCTGCCCGCATGCGATCCGCATCGCTCGATCCCGAATCCGACGGGCTCCCCGGTTTGCCGATCGAACAGGACCCAGCCGGTGTCCTCGCAGATGCGACAATGCACCTCCGGGCCGAGCCCGGTGTCGGTCCCAGGCGGTAGCGCGTGACGGGCCGCGTGGCGTGCCTCCTCCGCGACGATCTCGTTGGCCAAGGCCAGCCACTTCGGCGCAGACGGGAACCAGTCGTCGCCGGCCGCACCAGCCAGGATTCGAGCCTGGACCTGCGTGAGGACCGGCAGGGGCACCTCGGCGAGCGCCCGCTCGTAGGCCCGCAGGACCCCCGCGTCCAAGGTGAAGGCCGGGAAGGCCGCCGCTGTCTCCCCGATGAGCCGGGCAAAGGCCGCGCGCCACTCAGCGTTCATGGCGACCCACCCCCAGGAAGTCGGCCATCGCCGCCTCGGCCGCCACGGCGCGTTTGGATCGCACCGGTCTCGGCGCGATCTCATCGGTCCACCGCTGGCCGTTGATCCAGGTGCCAGCGTGCGGAATCTTGGCAAGTTCCGCGTCGGCCCAAATCGTGTCGCGTTGGTGAGCGATGGCGGCGAGGATGGTACGGCGCAGGGGTTCGTCCGGCCTGAGCTTGCGCACGGCCTCCCACGCGGCCTGCCGGTGTGTGCGCCTCGGGTAGGCCGGCCAGAACACCGTGTCGAACCACTGCCGCAGGTCGGCGTCTTCTGGCGCCACCGGCCGGTGGCGCTCAGCGCGTCGGGCCGGAGGCGGCACGAGGACCAGGCTCTGCCCGGGCGGGTCCGTGACTTCCGGCGCTGGCGTGCTGACCGCCTTGGGCGTGCCCACGCGCCGTTCGACACGGCCCTCGAGACACAGGTCGCGCCGGTAACGGTCCCAGAACGGCCCAAGGAACGGGACGTGGGGCGGCAGACTGGCGTACCAGCGCGCGAGGTTCGTGACGCGCCAGTCGGTCGGCTTCAGCGGCGCGCCCAACTGGTAGCCCGCCATCTCGACCACCCAGACCCACCCGGCCCGGTGATGGGCGTAGTCCAGCACCGAGAGCGCCGCGAGCGAGCTCTCGACTCTCGGCAACGTCAACGACGTGTGCAAGGCCGTCACGGCGAGGTCCAATGTGTAGAGCCCGTACGGGTTGGCCAGTGGTCCGGTGACGAGATAGAGCGCCACCAGCTTGATGGCGCCCGCCTCGGGATGGCCCGCCAACGCCTGAGCCGTTTGCCCGGTCCAGAACGAGTCTCGCAGCCTGGCGTTCATGACCGCCGTCGGACCTGTCGCAGCGCCTCGGCCGCATGCTGCAGGGACGCGGCCACCTGTTCAAGGGCTTCGTGGCGTCGCGCGGCATGATAGCGCACGCGACAGAGGTCGCGGCAGAAGCGCCGGGGCACGCGGCCCTTCGGCGCCGGCGGCGGCAGCGGCTCCCCGCAGTGCGCACACCGCGCCACGTCGCGATCGATCGGCATCAGCGTCCCAGGCGACGCCGCACGCGCCGCTCGCCGCGCCATCGCCGGCGGACGGATGGCGGGAGCGACCACCACTCGACCAGCGCCCAGGCCCAGGCGAGGCCGACCAGCACGCCACTGACGAGGAGCCAGCCCCAGTTCTCCATCCGCCTACTCCGTCGTGAAGATGGGCGGCTGCTCCGGCGTCTCCGTCGAGGCGCGCCGGCTCCGCGCCGGGGCGGGCGATGCGGCGTCCGACTCGACCAGCGTGCTCAGCCGTTCGTCCGCCACGGGTTCAGCCCCCGACTCCAGGGCGGCGACGGCCGAGAGATCGAGATCGCTCAGATCGAAGCCCTGCGGCGCGCCACGATCCGCGCGCTCGTCCAGCTCAAGGGCACGAGCCATCTCGTAGCTGGCCTTGGGGAGATACTTGGCGATCTTGCGGATCGTGGTCTTCAGGGCCATCGGCACATAGTCGGTGACCCACGGTCCCTTGTCCTTCGCGCGGCTCCGCGCACGATGCTCGTCGATCTCGGCTTTGGGCATCACCTCGATCTGGATGCCTCCGCCGCGCAGGCGCGCGACGGCGTAGGCCGCGACGAACTCGCCCTGCGACCGTCCGAGCAGCCAGGCCGGCTTGTGGTGGACGCGCGGGGCCGAGCCGTACTCGACATCGAACTCGTCGCCGGCGTAGACCGCGCGGGGATGCAAGTCCAGCACGGCCTTGGCGCGATCGATCAGCGTCCGGTATCCCTGGTAGCCGATGATGAGCGTCGCCTCCATCACGTTCCGCTTTGCGTCACGGAACGGGATGAGCCACGACTCTTGGAGCGGCCCTCCGGTGGTCAGCCCGAGCTTCAGCGTCTCGATGACACCGCCGAAGAGCGACTCGGGGGTGCATCGCACCAGATCCGCGTCGAGGGCGATCGTCGAGAAGGCAATCGTGATGAGCCGGTTGGGGTCCCCGGCCGTGCGCGGCACCATTCGCAGGAGCCGTTGATGATTCTGGAGAAAGACCCGCTTGATGGCGTCGGCCCGCTGGTCGACGCGCAGCAACTGATGTCCCATGGACTCACCTCCCGCCCTTCGCGGCGCCCTTGCGCCGCAGTACGGCAAAGGTCGAGGGGCCGACTGTGTAGCCGGCCCGCGACTGGATGACGTACTCGTAGCGACGGCCGTCCCGCAACAGACCGACCGTGGCGCCGTGCTCGACGAGGTACTGCCGCACCCGGGCCTCCAGGTCGTCGCGTTCGGCCGTGAGGGCACGAATCTGCTCCGCGAGGGCCTCGTCCCGATCCCGCAGTTCGTAGAACTCGGGCGGCAGTTCCACGGCCACCGATTCGCGGGCGCCCATCTGCTGGCGCAGCGCATTCAGCAAGCCCTTGTCGGCGCCGACCGCGAGCGGCGGATCGCCCGCCTGCACGCGCTGCCAGAACTCCGTCGCGCGCTCAAGATAGTGGCGCAGGAAGCCCTCGTCCCGCCGAATGATGGTCCAGCGGAACGTCTCGCCGCCGATGAGCGCCACGAGATAGCCCAGATCGCGCTCCGTCACGAGCAACTGGTGCTGAACCTGGACCACGTAGTGGAGCGGGGGCTGCTCCTCGTCCAGCCAGGATGAGGCGGCGTACCACGCCGCCGTCTTGAACTCGGCTGGCACGGGCGACGGCCCCTCGTCCACGTAGGCCCAGGCATCCGGCGTGCACCGCAACCACTCATACTGGTCCGAGATGACCAGTTCCATCTCCCCGGGCGCCGTGGTGATCGGTGCCAGGGGCACGACGTGCCGCTGGGTCCACTGGTAGATGACGGGCTGGAGGAGCAGCCCGAGCTCAAGACGGTCCTGGCGTTCGGCGACCTCGTCGCTGTGAATGAGTCCGCGCTTCTCGTGGTAGAGCTGGAGCGGCGTCTGGTACGGATTTATGCCGAGGATCGTCGGCGCCTCGCTGGCGCCGAGGCCCTCCCGTCGCATCTCCAGCCACTGCTGTTCGGGCAGGACGATCTTTTTCATGGAGAATCCTCCGACTGGTCCGCCGCAGCCGCAAGGCCACCTCGCGGCCAATCGACCGACCGGTGCCCGGCCTGGCCTCGGCGATCGCGGCCAGCGTCCGCTCCCAGGCCGCCTGCGCCTCACGGTACCGGACGGCGACGGCGAACGGATCGAGCCCCAGCCCCCGCAGGATGGCGGCGTAGGCGTCCGGCGGATCAAACCCTTCGAGGCGGATCGCGAAGCCGCGCAGCCCGACGACGTGACCGAGTAGCCGGCGAATCGGGTCGGCCGGCACGTAGAGCCGCCAGCCGAGATAGAGCTTCAGTGGGCGCCCTCCCGGCTGCAACGCTCGGACCCGCGCGGCATGGTCGGGCAAGCCGCTCAGCAGCGTCAGCTGACGACGGTCCACGCTCATCCGACCATCGCTTCTGGGGCCCGGAGCTGGGCGCGGACCTGCCGGCGGACCGCCCGGACTACGGTCTGCCAGAACGGATCGACCGCCTCAAGATCGGGGAGGTTCGCCACGAGCGCGGCGTGCGACCGGTAGTGCTGCGCGTCCCGATCGTAGACCTGGAGATGGACCCGCACCCGCACGCGCGACGGCACGCGCACGGGATTGACTTCGAGCTTAGCATGCGGCACGGCACCCTCCGTGGCAAGGAGTCTAGCGCGCGGCCATTCTCCGTGTCAAGAGGCGTGTAATCGTGGGTGTCACGACGCTCACCACGCGAGCGGCGCACACGGACCCGGTTCGGTCACCGTGAGTCGATCCGACTCCACCCTCGTGCTCTCCGGTCGGCCGAACCAGCTCAGGCCGGCGCGCACGAGGTAGAGCCGATAGTCGCCCGGCGGCAGCCAGGGCGGCACGACCACGAGGAAGCCGATGACGTGTTCTCCTTCGGGGAGATCGTAGAGGCCAAGCGGGACCGAACTGAGCCGTCCCCTGGATGCCCAGAAGAGTCCCAAGGTGGCGGCGCCTTGGCCCTGCTGGCGGTAGCGCAGGACGACGTCCACTGGGCAGCCGGCCGCGACGGGTCCATGGGCGACGACCTGGAGGCTCGCCGCCTCGAAGCGGGGGATGGTCAGAATCAGGTGGCTGATGACCATGCCCATGAGAAGGGCGAGGACACCCACGGTCAGGCGGGTGACGAAATCGAGGA
Organism: Candidatus Fervidifonticultor quartus; assembly: GCA_031458775.1. Classification (GTDB taxonomy): domain Bacteria; phylum Sysuimicrobiota; class Sysuimicrobiia; order Sysuimicrobiales; family Humicultoraceae; genus Fervidifonticultor_A; species Fervidifonticultor_A quartus. Next base: position 6,092 of record JAVKJV010000048.1, read on the forward strand.
AGCTGTGGCCAACGAGACCGCGCCAGACCTGTGTCATCACGGGCGACCCGGCAGAAAGTAGTTCACGAGGACGGAGACGAAACCGAGCAGAATCGATCCGCATAGCGCCAAGACGACACGGTTGACCAGGACGAACTGAGTTTCCAGTCGAACGAACGCATCCCGCTCGACCTGCCGCGCCCGGCGCAGTTCGTCCACCGCGGCTTCGAGAGCGAGGACGCGCTGCGCGAGCGCCTCCGTTGTGGCGGACAGCGGGCGATCGCTCATGGCGGCGGTCCGGCAGGCGCAGGCGCGAACTCCTGACGGAAGCGCTCGCGCGTTTCGCGCGGCAGCCGCCGCAGACGGCGCTCCGTCGGCGTGCGCCAGGACTCGCGGTAGAACTCCCGCAACTGACCAGGTGTCAGCTGCCGCTCGGCTTCCACCACAGCCGCGCGGTCGCCGCGCTCCAGAGCGTCGCGCAAGCGTTGATACCCTTCGCGCGACGCCAGACTCCGACGTGCTCGCTCGGCCTGCTCGAAGCGGGCTTGCGCCTGCTGGGCGGAGGCCGCCTCGGCCTGTGGCACGCTCTGGAGGCCCAGGGCATTGGCCAGGTCCTCCACGGGTGTTCGGGCCGGCTCGCGAACACGGCCCAGCGCGTCGAAGACGGGCCGTGGTTCGAGGCCGTAGCCGTACCCCCCGACTTCACGCGGCAGTCGGGCGCGCAACTTCTCCGCCGTCTGCACGACGTAGCGCGGCACGGCCAGTCGGCCCAGGTCTTCGACGAATCGATGACTCGGAGGCGTGCCGCCGGGCAGGTACTGGGTGACATGGCGGCGCTCTTCCTCGCTCGCGATGGCACGCACGAAATCGGCCGCCGGGCCGAGCAGCGTCACTCTCGGCGTGATGAGACGCACGAGATGCCATCCGGTCAACGCCGTAAGCCCCGTCGCGCCCAGCATCATGCCGATGAGCCGCACGGCGACGCGCTTGTCCGGGTGGGTCAGGCTGTCCACGAAGAACTCGGCCATCAAGGTCGGGAACTTCGCCAGCGCCCGCAGCGGTCCCAGCTCCCGCAAGTACGGGTTGCCAGCCAGCCGCCCTGGGATCGCTTGCGTCTGCGACGTGAGGTCGATGGCGAAGTCGTTGGCCGCCTCGTCGGAGTAGCCCTTGGCCTTCGCGTACTGGAAGGCGCCCAGATAGGTGTCGGCCCGATTGGCCTCTTCCGACCAGTTCATCGGAGCCATCGCGATCCGATCCAGCGCGTCGACGACCGGCCGGATCGGCTCGGGGTACTGGGCCCGGTCGAAGATCTCGAAGTGCATGCCGGCCTGCCGGGCCTGGGCGCGCCCCGCCGGAGTTCGTCCCGCCTTGACGCCTTTCAGCGTGTACCGGAGCCCGAGCCGGGGCAGGTTCATCAGGACCTGCGTCCGGTTGACCAGGCCGGTATCGACCGCCAGCCCGATCAGGTTGCGGTAGACGTGGTCCTCCATGAGGCGGAACACGTTTTCAAGGCGCTGCGGCGTCAGCTCTCCCGCGGTCAGGCGCGAGAGAAAGCGGGCGGCCAGTCGTGGCGCCCCGGCGACCTGGTCGGCGTAGTGCTGGAGGTAGCGAGCCTCGCGCGCGAAGCCATCCTCCTGCGCGATCTTGGCGGCAGCCCGGATCTCGCGGACGAGCGCCCGCGTGTAGGTGCGCCGCAGGAGCGCCCGCATCTCCGGGCTCTTGGCCGCCTGGAGCGCTTGCTGCTCCTGGTAGGCGATCTTGAAGAGATCGCGGTAGAGGTCCGGCTCGACCGCCGGGACCGATCGCCAGAACTGGGCGAAGAACCCGATGTCCTTCTGGTAGTCGCGCGGGCGCCGCACCATCAGCTCCGTCTCACGGGCATCGGCCTTGGCCTCGCGCCACAGGCGCTGCACCGTGCGGGCGACGGCTGGCATCGCCGCGCGCGCGCGCGGCGCCAGGCGGCGCAATGCGGCCGGCGAGAGGGCCGCGCCGATGGCGCCGCCGATCAGCCCACTGCCGATGAGCGCCGGGCCGTCGAACCCCTCTTCGTCGCCGAGGATGAGCCCCATCGCGGTGCCGCCCACGGTCCTCCAGAAGAGCGCAGGATTCTCGCGGTGGAACTTGGCGAGCGCCCCGAAGCCGGAGCCGAGGTATTCGCCGGTCGCCTTGTCGGGCTTCAGGCGGCTGAGCGTGTCGCCCCAGCGCTTGACGGTGTCCCATTCGGCCTTCGTCCCGGCTCGTGCCGTCTGCTCGGCCTCGCGGACGATCTGTTCGGTCAGCAGGCGCTCGTAGGTCTGGAGGGAGCGTTCGTCACCCTTGTCGATGAGCGCCCGCATCGCGGCTGCCCGCGCACGATCCTCGCGTGTCCCGGCCGGCAACAGGGGCTCGCGCTCGGGCGGCCCCGGCGGCTCGAGGCCGCGCGCTTCCGCCTCGGCGGCGGTGAGCCGACCCGTGCGCGGGGGCGCCTGGGCCTTGGCGGCCGCCCGCGCCTTGGCTTCGGCGAGCAGCGCGGCCTCGATGTCCTCCGCCGTGCGCCCCTCGGTGGCCAGTTGCGCCGCCCGCCCGGCCGGTGGCTCGTACGGCGGCTCCAGCCGCGCGGGCACCTGCGGCATGTCGGGCGTCGGCTCGACGCCGCCGCGAAACGTCTCGCGCAGCGGCACGCGCTGCCGCGCGAGCGCGGGCTGCGCGGCCTTGCCGCGCTCGGCCATCCGCGCGATCTTCGTTGGCACCGTCCGCTCGATGTACTCGCCCAGCAGCTCCTCCAGGGTTCGGGCCTCGCGCGGCGAGGGCGGCGGCGCCTCGGGCTGGGCCCGTGGCGCGGCCTGCGGGGGCTCCGGCGTCGTCGGGCCGCCTTCGCCACCCGGCGCCGGCCGGCCGGGCGGGCGGCGTCGCGCGCGGCCGGCTTCGATGGCCTCGTCGGGGGTCATCGCGTCGATCTGCTCGTCGGTATACCCGAGCTGCCGCCGCAGGAAGGACCGGACATTCGGTGGGATCGCGCGACTCGTCGGAACGCGGCCTTCCCCAGCCTCCGCCGAGCGCGTCGGCCGACCGCCGACCTCGACGTGTCCACCAAACAACGGGGCTGGCCCGGCCTCGGCGGGCGCCTCGCCGCCGCGCGCCTGGTGGGCCGCCGCAAAGGGGGCCAGTCTGGCTTCGGCCTCGGCGCGCTGAGGCGACGCCTTCCGCTTGAGACTGGCATGCTCGCGCAGGAACGTGGTCAGCCGGGCGAGGACATCCGGGTCCAACTGGTTGGCGACATCCTTGAGTTCGTCCGCGAGGCCGAGGATGTCCTGGGTCGCGTCGGCCTTCATCGCCAACGTGGCGTTGGGATCGTCGTGCCGCCGGAACGCGGCCCGCAGCAGATCCTGCATGCCCGCGACATCCAGCACCGTGGGCTGCCGCGTCAGCGGTGCGACCTCTTCCTCCGTGAACAGCCGGCGCTCGGTCTCCCCGAACTCGTTGATGACCTCGCCGGCGCTGCGGCCCTCGGCGACTTCCGGGGTCCAGGACGAGGACGCCTCGGCCTCGCCTGGGCCGCCGGCGGCCGCGCGCGACGCCTCGTCGGCGACCGGGCCACCCAGGATCGTCTCGGCCAGCGACTCCTGGGCCGCGCGTTCGGCGTCGGTGGTCTCGGCCAAGTTCTTGAACCAGGCGCCCTGGGACCGGCGGTACTTGTAACCCTCCGCCTTCAGGCGCTGTCGGAGTTCGGGGTGCGCCTCGGCGACCTCGCGCGAGATCCGGATGAAGATGTAGTCCTTGCCCGGCGGCGCCAGGTACTCCCCAAGGGCCGCGCGCTTCGTTGGCGCGAGACCAGCCGACCCGGCCTGCGCTTCGGTGCCGGCTCCGCCTGGGCGGCCGCCGGCGGCTTCGCTCGGGGTTACGGCTCGCTCAGGACCCGATCCAGCTCCTCCACCAGCAGGGGTGTTAGCTTCGGCGACGCCGACAGATCCTCCAGATGGCTCTCCAGGGCCGCCAGGATGCGGGGCGACGGTCGGTTGAGCCGCAGGTTGCGGGCGCTCGGGAGTGATGCCGCTGGCCAGGTCTCGCCGGACGGCCGCGAGGATGTCGGCCAGGTGGGCAGCGGGTTGAGTGTCTCCACGGACCACGGATCGGGCAGCTTCGGTGAGGGCGGCATTGGTCGCGGTCCCCTTGGCCCGCGCGAACAGGTCGAACAACGCGAGGAGTTGACGGGCTTCCGAGAGATTTCGCAGGTTCTCGCCTTCGACGAGGATGTTACCAGCCTGCTGCAGGCTGGCCGCGTGGCGGACGGCGCCGGCAAAGGCGGCGCGCTGCTCGTGCAGTGCCCGCCGGGCCGCGTCGGCAAGCTTCGCCTTCGTCTCGGCCAACGGGACCGAGATGTCCTGGCCGCCGAACATGTCGAGCAGGCTCATCTGCTCGAAGTCCCCCTGGGCCAGCTCCAGGACGGCGTCCTCTGCCTGACGCAAGTTGTCGAGATCCATCTTGGCCAGGCGCTGGATGGCGGCCAGCTGCTGGTCGGGGTCCTCGATGTACTTCCCGACGAAGCTCGCAAAGTCGGGATCGACCTGCTTGTTGATGATCATCTGGCGCGCCACGGGGTGGCGGATGTTGCCCAGGGCCTGCCCCCGGGCGAGGCGCTCGCCGACGACGAAGCTCTTGGGGACGCGCGCCAGCTCGTCGGCGGTCAGCTGCCCGCCGTTCCAGACCAGCCGGGCGATGTCGAGGGGTTGGGCCGATCCTTCCTGGATGTTGCGCAGCGACGCCAGGCGCACGATCTCCGGCACGGTCCAGCCATCGACCTCGCGGAAGACGCGCGCCATGAGCGGGGGCAGAGTGTGGCCCCGCGCCTGGAGTTCCAGGTACTTGTGGAACCGCTGGTGCCCGTCGGCGACGAACCGCGTGCCATCAGCCCGCTCATAGACCATGATCGGCGGCGAGGTGGGCTCCCACTTCTCGACGCCACGCAGCGATCCCGTGACACCACGGGCATCGGACTCCTTGAACTGGAAGGTCTGCGGATCGACCCGCAGCGTCGCGGCGTCAACCGGCTCGACTGGCGGCACGGGCAGTTGACCGGGCTGGGTGGCCGTCGGCGCCGGCTGTGCCGGTCGCCGCACCTGTAGCATCTCTTCGAGGTCGAGAATGCCGGGCAGGGGACGGGGCGACGGTTTGCGGGCGGCCCCCAGCTCGCTGACGGGCGCTTCGAGGCTCTCGGGCACCCGGGCGCGGCGGGCGGCCACGTCGGTCGAGACGAGCGCCTGTTGGGTGGGCGCGCCGGCGGGCCGCGCGGCCGCCGGGGTTCGGGCCACGGGAGGTGAGGGCGCGGCGCCGGCCCCGGCGGTGGCGGCTCGGGCCGATCCTACCACGGGCGTCGCCTGGCCAGGTTGCCCGGCAACGGCGGCGCGGGGCGTGGCCGGAACCGCGAAGGCCGGGAAGCCCGCTTGCTCGGCCACGACGTTGGCCACCTCCCAGGGCACGCGCATTCGCTCTTCTGGCCGCGAGCCCCACAGCAGCCACGGCTGTCCCTGCTCGATGAGGATCTCCCGCACGCGACGGCCCAGCACGTCAACCGACCGAGGCAGGCCGATGAGACTGTCCACGATGGGCGCCAGGTTGCCCGTGGCACCTGCTTCCGACGTCGGCGCCGCCTCGGCCGCCCCCGTCGCGCTCTCACCACCCGCCGCCGCGGCCGGAGCCCGACGACTGGTCCGGCGCGCAATCTCGGCCCCGAGGGCGTCGGCCGCCTCGCGGTCGCCCCGGAACCAGGCTTCGGCGAAGGCTTGCGACAGCGCCTCGTCCGATCCCGTCAGGGCCTCGTCCCACCGGACCGATAGACGCGGCGGCACGGGAATCCCGCCGCCCGGCGTCCGGGGCACGTCGGGCGCGCCCGTGATTCCGGGCGGCAAGGCTCGCGGCGGCGCGGCGGCGCGGCGCTGGACTTCGGCGGCGAGCGGCCTCAGCCTGTCGGTCTGCCCCGCCATTGCCGCCTGGATGAAGGCGTCGTGGAGCTGCTGATCCGTGAGCCGCGTCATCGGATCGATGACCTCGCCGCCGAGCGGAATGACCCGGGGCGCCTCCGGCGGTGGCGCGACAGAGGCCGTCTCGGGCAGGGCACGCGAGGGGTGCAGGACTCGCCGTGGCGGCATCCGTGGCGCCGGTGCCGGCCTCGACGGGGGCGCCTGGGCCACGATGGCCGAGGGCAGGCCGCCCAACGCGCCGATGGCCGCGCTAGCGGCCGGCAGCAGGATCTCTTCGACGCTCGCATCCGGGCGTTGTGCTGCCTCCTGGAGCTGCGCCATCGACATGCCGGCCAATGCCCCGCCGCCCGCGCTCATCAGGGGCGCGACCGCCCGCAGCCAGCGTACCGGGGCCAGGATCGGCAACGCCGTCGAGGCCACGTTGAAGGGCGAGAGCAGCTCGGCGGCGCCTTCGATGGCTCCGGCGAGAAACCCGCGCCGACGGGCGGAGGCCTCGCTCTGGTCTAGCCGCGGCGTCGTGAGACGCTCGGCCAGCGCCCGGGCCGGCTGGCGCACCACCTCGGGCGCCTCGAAGACGGCCCTCGCGATCCGGGTCGGCAGCGCGGTTTCGACATCGATGGGCCGGGGCGCCGACAGCGCGTCGGCCAGGGCGCGGAGCCGCTCGGCCTCGCGCTGCCCGGTCGGGGGCGGGGCCTGCTGGGCCTGTTGCCAGCGCCGGAAGTCGTCCAGAAGGCTCGGCATGACGCTATCGGTCGAAGTCGACCGTGCCTCCCTCGCCGTAGATTTGCATGAGGACGTCGTGCACGGCCAGCCCGCGCTCGCGCGCGTACTGCTCGAGCTGCGAGTACGGAACCGCCTCGCCCGTGCCGAGGTCTGGTAGCGGCGGCGTGTTGCCCGTCATCCGCTCGAACCATTCCGTCACGTCAGGGAAGAGCGACGGACTCGTCCCGACGGCACTCCGGCCAATCCCGGCCGCGCCCTGAAGCTGCGAGGCTCGATAGCGCCCGAGGGCCGCGAGCTGCTGGCCCAGCGCGGCGAGCTGTCCGCGCAGCCGAGCCGCCTCCTGCTGCCACAGCCCCCGTTCGCGCTCGCGCTCGATCTGGCCAGCCTGTCGAATCTGTTCGACCTGGGCGGCATACTCGCGGGGCTCTGCGTACTGCGCGCGGAGCTTCGCGAGTTCATGCGCGCGGGCTGGCGCGGCGTAGCGTTGCTCAAGACGCTGGCGCTCGGCATACATCGGCGAGCCCAGCAACCCGGTTTCGTAGTTGAACCGGTCGGCCGCCTCGCGCAGCGCGGTCATCGGATCGAGCGCCCGCTGTTGCGCCTTCAACTGGGCCAAGGCCAGGTCGCGCTGCGCGTTCTCAAGTTCCGCCTGGCGGTCGCCCAGCGTCGGCACGGCCGTCACGGGCTGCGTCACCGGGAAGCTGCCACGGACGAACTGGCGCCAGGTCTCGGCCGTGTCACGGAACCCCGCCGGGGGCATCGCCGACGGCGGCGGCGGGCCGCCCGGCTGCTGGGCCAGCGCCTGGAGGATCTCAATCGCGGTCGGCATCGTTCTCTCCTGTCGCTGCGGTCCGGAGGCCAAGCAGGCTGGGGCGCTGGCCTGATCCCCGCGGCGCCGCCTGGTTCGGGCTTGGCGAGAGTGTCCGGCCAAGTCCCTGCACTCTGAATTTCTGGCCACGGAGCCTCGCCAAGAATTCCTGGGCAGACAGCGCCGAGAGCGCTGGGACAACCGGTCCTTTCATCGCCTCGGACCTCAGGAATCGCATGCGTTCTTCATGCGCCCCCCGGTAGTCGCCCACATCCTCGGCGCGCGCGATCCTTGCCTCCGAGGCGAGCCTGGCCAGTTCGTCGCCGAGCTGCACCATCACATGCGCCCTGCGCCACCCAGATCCAGGCGGCAAGAGGGCGGCCTTGACGAGCGGGTACAACCTCGACGCCGCGACTGGTCCGCCATACTGCCCCAGCGCCTCGGCCGCGTGCGGTCCGCCCAGGAGCGCCTCGACCTGACGGTCCTCCTCACGGTACCCCTCACCTGCCCCTTCAATCCCGGCCTGTGGCGCCCCCGCCGGCGTCGGCCCCACAGGACCAGGACCGTAGCCGATTTGGCGCGGCGGAATCCGTGCACGGCTCCCTGTCAGCGGCGATCCACGCAGCATGCTCGCCTCCCGCTAGTACAACCCGCCGCCCGCCTGATACAGCCCGGTGATGGCCGGAATGTAGCCCAGGGGGTTCGGCAGCAACCCGAGTTGTGCGTTATATCGGCCAAGCATGGCGTTGATGTCCTGACCGCGCTGGGAGAGGTTCCCCTGGTACCCGAGTTCCGCCAGCCGGTTCTGGAGAGCGGCCTCTTCGGCCGCCTGCTGGGCGGCGATGTTGGCCAAGGCCGCGAGGGACGCGCGCGCGAGATCGCGGCGGCCACGGGCTTCGAGGCCGGTGCCGGTCAGGCCGCGCGCGGTCAGCGCCGTCTCCAGGGCACGCGCAGCGGCGGCGTGCTCGCCCGCGATCGTGTCCTTGGCGCGGCCATAGGCGAGGGCGCGGGCGGCGCTCGTGTCCGCGGATGTCGGTGGGGCGATCCGAGCCGGCAGGGTTGGCGCCGCTGGCGCCGTCGGTTGGATGCGCTCCATCGCCTCCCGGATCTGACTGAGGCTCGGAGCGGGTCGCTCCGGGAGCTCGCCGCCGGTCGCGCTGCCGGCGCCGACCGCGCGAAGGCGCGTGGTCGGCACGCCACCGCCCATGGAGGCCAGCTCGGCGGCCAGCCGGTTCTGGTCCAGCTGCTGCCGGAGCAGCGCCTCCTGGAGCCCCGCCATCCGCTCCGCGTGGGCCTCCTCGGGGGTCTGGCGCGGATAGGGCACGTAGGCGGTCTGGGCCTGCCCGGCCGGCCCCACCGTGACGTACGGACTGCCTGGCTCGCCCGTATAAGCGCCGCCGGTCGGCGACCCGACCGTCCGTCGCGGGACGAGCCCGCCCGCTGGCGTCGGCGGCTGGACGCTCGTCTGCGTCCGCTGCGCCTGCCACTGGTACTGGGGATAGCCCCAGGCGGATCGGCCCAGACCCTGCGTCGTCAGCGTCAGACCTGTGGTCGCCATCACGCCCCCTATGCCACCGATGCGGTCCAGTCGTCCACGTAGACGGCGCCCGCGCTCCCGTCACAGTCCACATAGACCTCGAGCACGCCAGCCTCGGTCGCCGCCGGGGCCGACGTCCCCGTCAATTGCTCCCAGCTGTCGGGGCCGGACGTCATCGTATCGAGCACGGTGTCCTGCGTCACCCCGACGGCCGGGTTGGCCCGGAGGATCAGTCGAGGTTGCGCGCCATTGTACGCCGCACTCTTGCGCACGTAGACACCCACCGTCGCGACCTGGCCCGCGTTGACGGCGATCCGGCGCGTGGCGCTGCGCAGGCGTAGGCCCGTCGTGCCGCCCGTCGGCTCCAGCTTCTCCGATGGCTCGGCCGTGCGGAAGACGGTCGTCTCGCGCGAGACCTTGCCTGCCCGGAAGAAGGTCGTCTCGTGCACGCCCGTCGAGCCGCCCTTCCGTTGCTCGGCCACGTAGCTGTAGCCGCCGGCATTGTCGCTCAGGTTCGTGCTCCAGCGCGTCGCTGATCCCAGCGTCGTGTTGACGAGGGTAATCGCGCAGAACGCGCCCCACCCCGATGTCGGGTCGATGTCGGCGACCGTATGCGACGCAAAGAAACTTCCAGCCACCCCGACCTGGCAGCCCTCGAGCCGGATCTCGGTGTGGGCGACGGCATTCGTCAACCGGAACCCGCGTTGACTGGCAAAGCTGCTGTCACCCGCGATCGTGCAGCCGACAAACCGGACGCGGCTCAGGTCGGCATCGGCGTTGAGGTTCGACACGCTCCCGAAGAACCGACTGGCCAGGATCGTCAGCTCGCCCGAGGCGCCAGCCGTCCAGGTCAGGCCGATGTTGTTGCCTCGGTACACGTGCAGGCGGGTCCACGCCTCACGCGCTAGCACTCGCGCGGAAATGCTGAGCATGCTGGACGTCCCGGCCTGACTGTGGACATAGACCGTGTCCAGGGCGACGGACGTCCACGTCGTGCCGGACGGGCTGATCGTGAGGACCGAGCTGGCGCCGCCACTGACCCAGGCGCGCGTCAGTGTGAGGGCGCCAGCGCCTTGCAGCGCCAGTACGTCCGACGATCCGCTGCTATCGACCATCAGCACGATGTCGCTGAGACTCACCGGGACGGTGTTGGCTGCATCGACCGTCACGATGGCGACGTTGGTTCCCAGCGCCGTCGCCGTGTAGCCGACCAGGCCCGAGACGCTGACCGTGCCGCCCGTCGCCGCGATGACGCAGGCCCGAGAGGCGCAGTCCCGGAGCACGACCGCACTCACCGTGACGGTACCGCCGCTCGGCCCGATGTCCAGCCCGCGCTTGGGCGACGAGGCGCCGTAGACGTACCGGAAGAGGGTCCAGGCGAGGCTGGCCGTGGGGCTGCCGCGCAGCGCCAGGTAGGTCCCGGCGCCAGACGTGGTCGAGCGCACCTGCACGTGGCTGCTCAGCAGGATCACTTCGGCCTGCAGGTCGTTGGCCGTGTCGCCAGCATGAGCACTCGCGAGGCCAGCCGTGAGGCTGAGCGTGGAGGCGCCGGCGTCGGCGGCCAGGGTCGCCGTTTCCGCCTCGGTCGGTGTCCGGGTCGTGCTGGCGATCGCGATCTCCTGCCCGGCCTTCCAGCCGGTATCGTGCTCGACCGTGAGGCTGGTGGCGGCGGCGGCGGCATTCGCCGTCAGGCGTGTGTAGATGCGATCCTTGCCCGCCGTCGGGCTCTGGCCTTGGATGCTGAGCGTGCCCCAGACGACGGCGCCGAAGTCGCCCGTGGCGGCACAGTCGAACTCCAGGACGGCGGTGCTGTCCCTGGGGATCGGCGTCCCAGGACTCCCCATGCGAAACGTGCCGCCGATCCAGACCTGAAGGACGCCCGAGAGCCGCAAGACGTAGTTCGTCGCGGCGGCCGTCCCGTAAGCCAGGGTGCCGCCGCTGCCGATGCCGAGGGAGGCGAGGGTGGTCGAACCTCCACCGTAGTCGGTCGCCGCCGTCGAATCCATCGTGACGGTGCGGTCGGTCTTCGTCCCCGCTGCGGTCCACTCGCCCAGGACGAAGAGGCTGTCCCCGGCCGCGGGCGCCGCCGTCGTGGTCCTGCGGAGCATCCGCGCCATGTTGTTGGCAGTCGCATCCCGGAAGAGATTGACCTGGCTGGCGGCGCTCGTCTGCGCTTCCACCCGGTACTGCGTGGCCGCCGCCAGGGTGACCGGGCTGGCGAAGCGGAACAGCACCCACCCGATCGGGCAGGTATCCACCGTGCCGCCCGGCGAAACGGGATTGAGGGCAAGGTCGCTCACGTTGATCGTGACGGTCGTGCCGGCGACCGCCGCCGACCCCGTCACGTTGAACAGTCGCACGCTGATGGTGCCCGATGGTGTCGTCGCGCGGCTGGCGACCTTGACGGCGATCCCGTCGATCGTGATGGCGCCGGGGGTGAAGGCCTGGCCCTGCGACCAGGAGGGCGAGGTGGCCAGCGCGAAGTTGCCGGCCTGACTGTCAAGCAGAGAGGTGGCGTCCACGACCTGCCACGTCGTCGCCGCTGTCCAGTTGCCGTCGGCGGCCGCGATGAGTGTCGCCATCGTCTGCTAGCGGGCGATCCGTACCAGCTCAAGCCGCGTGTACTCCGCGGTTGACGTCCCCAACAGGTTGAGCGCGGCGCCCGAATCCTGGCGCACGACGAGCTCCACGTAGTCGCCGGCCGAGAGCCGCTTGAAGCGCACGACTGTGAAGCTCAGGCCCAGGCCGCCATCATCCCCGTTGACTTCGGTGATGCCAACCCGGACCCCGTTGACGAACAGCCAGCCCGCCTTGCGGCCGGTCGTTGAGGGTGCCCAGGAGGCCTGACCGGCAATCAGGTACACGCCATCCCGACCGGTGGGCACCGTCAGGCGGGTCGGCTGGCCGCTGTTCCAGAAGCCCAGGGGGTCTTCCTCGGCGGCCTCGAAGGGCACGGCCGTGCCCAGGGCGGTGCCGCCACCATAGGCGCCCGGGCCATGGACGATGCTCAGGTCCGAGGTGCGGTAGACGATCGCCTTCGGCTGCTCGACCGTCCCATCGCCCCAGTACACGTTCAGCCCATCTGACGTGAGCAGACCGGGGGTCGGCACGAGCCGGCGCCACCGGACGACGCCCGCCTCGTCAAGGCCGAGCAGGCCATCGGGCAGCCCGCTCGACCAGTAGGCTTGGCCACCGGTCGCGAGGCCGCTGTCCAGATCAGGGAGGACGCCTCCGTCGATCCAGAACTCGCCGCCGCCCAGCGGCAGACCCTGGCCCACGACCAGGGCGCCTCGGGTGACGCTGTTCGTCTCGGCGTCGGTATGGCTGGCCCCGTCCAGGATCGTGTGGGCGCCCCCGCCGGTGTCCCACTTCACGCCGGCCGGGGCCGTCGAATCCGCCTTGAGGACCTGGCCATTACTCCCCACGGGCACCCGCACGTTGTCGGTGCCATCGTGGGCTAGGAGATCGCCCTTCTGGGTCAGCGGCGACAGGGCATCGAAGGCGTCCGTCTGGGTGGCGGCCCCCGTGCCTCCATAGGCGATGGGCAGGATCCCACTGACGTGCGTCGTCAGCCCGATCTTGCCCCAGGCCGGTCCCGTGCCCACGCCCTGACTGATGAGCGCCATCCCGGTGGCGACGGCCGCCAGCCCGGCCAGCTGCGTGCTGGTCAGCGCGTAGACGACATCGCCGGCGGCAAAGGTGTCCGTGCCCGTGCCACCCAGCCGCACGGGCACGACGTCGTCAAAGAGCCCGAGATCGCGGAACAGGATGTCGAAGTTGTGGTTGATGGCCTCGACGGTCCGCTCCGAGATCGGCCAGAGGATATCCTCGGGCTTGAGCCGCGCGCGGCGCCGCGTGGTCACGGCAGCCGCTCCCGGCGGTCCGTCCAGCCCGCCACGACCACGTCCTCGTCGAGCGCCGTCAAGCCACGTCCCGCGATGAGGTTGAGTCGATCCATCGCCCGGTAGCGGTCCCAGATCTCCTGCCCAAAGGCCCGGACGGCCAGGTACATGAGCCGCCGGCGGACCACATTGACCCCGGCGTCCGCCATCGCCTCCAGGAAGACGGCGTCCGCCTCGGCGCGCGTGCAGCGATCCACGACGTAGAGGTAGTCGTGGACGACGGCCGCCCCCATGTACTTCCCGGTCGGCGGCAGCCAGGCCCAAATCAGGCGAGGCGTCGAGGCGAAGTCCGTGACAAACCCCGCCGGCACCGTGAACTCGCGCCACACGTACGGCTCGATGAGCGTCCACCGCCGTCCATCGAGCGAACTGACCTTCACGGGCTGCATCGCTACCCTCGCGCGCGGCGGTTGCCCAGATCGGCCACCGGGTCCACTTCGTAGCCGCGCAACTCCACGTTCTGGTTCACCTCCGCGTTACGGAAGCGCAGTTGGAGAAACGGCCCAACGCCGAGTCGCCGATGCGTGCGCGTGCCCGCCGTCAGGGCATGACTGATCGCGGGGCCAGCGACGGCGTCGAGCGAGCCGACGCGCGGCGTGATGGTGAGCGTGCCGCTCGCCTCCGGCCGTGTATGGACCGTCAGCTCGCCCCAGTACTTGTCCCGGGCCGGCGCGCCCTGGCTGTGCCACTTGGTGGTCACATCGAGGTCGATGGCGACGCCCGCGTCGCTCAGCAGATCCTCCTGCTGGCGATAGAGGACCCCATCGGCGCCCCCGAGCACGGGCCGCGCAATCCCGTCGTCGTCCTCGATGACGCCGGCGCACGTCGGCGTGAACGCATCCGTCTTGTGCGGCCCGAACCAGGCCCCGGTGTCAAGATCGAGCGCCACCCAGCGGTTGATGTCCTCGGAGCCCACCGCCCCGAGATGCAGTTCGTAGAGGTTGTAGCGCTGGTTCCACTTGGCGAACGCGCGGGGGAAGGTCGCCCGGTTGAAATAGGCATCGGTCGTAAACCAGGCGTGGACCCGCTCTTTCGACAGATTCGTGAGGCCGCCGGCGCCGTAGCTGTAGACCCCATCTTCGGCGAGGAAGTACGCCGTATCGCGGATGACGACGACCGACTCCGCGGCCCAGATTCCAGTGCCCTCGACGATCTGGATCATCTGGAAGTTCTCCGGGCCGTCCCCGATGACCTTCCACAACGAGCGTCGTTTGCCGATCACGAGCTCATCCCGTCGGGCCGCGAATCCACTGGCGCCCTCGAGGTCCTGGCCCTCCGGCTTGGCCGTGACGAACGCCTCCGCGTCCCACGCCCAGGGACGCAGATGGCCGCTGTAGAACACGCGGTCCGGCGTCGTGTTGCCGAAGGCCCACAGCCGATCCTTCCAGGCAATGATCTGCTCGAAGTACTCGGCCGCCGAGGCGTTGCCCATCGGTTCGCCCAGATCGTCAGCCAGGGTGTCGTTGACCGCCAGACCGCTGTCCGGCAGGCTGTCCACATAGCTCGTGGTCGTGTTGTCCGCGATGGTCGCGGCCAGGTAGTAGACGGATCCGGCTCCGGCGGTCGTCCGCCAGATGCGCCGGGTATTCACGGCCGGATCGCTAGATATCGGCAGGTTCGTCAGGTTGAACTGCGCGTGCCCGCTGGCCGTGACCAGGCTGGGGTCGTCGCGGCTCGGACTTTCGCTGATGAGACGGGATCCGGTCCGGATGGCGAAGGTGACGAGATAGCCGTACGTCCCCGTGAAGCTGCCTGATCCCGAGACGGTTACCGTCGGGTCGGTGGTTGGAGGGCGGGGCGTCAGCGGGCGCACGACGAGCGTCGGGTCGATCTGGATGGGGCGGCTCGGCGCGTGCACCATGACCACGGCCCGGTTGAGCGTGGCGAACCGCGCGCGGCGGGTGCTGGACAGCGTGACGCCGCTCGGCAGGGCCAGGGGCGTGACGCCGCCGGACACGTCCACCTTATACAGGTTCGTCCCGGCATGCACCAGATAGAACGCCATCAGCCGATCCTTGCCACCATAAACGTGGTGCGACCCAACGCCTCCGTGCCCGCGCCACCCCCATAGAGCGGACGCGCGCTGGTCCCGGGATTCGGCTGCTCGGTCACACGCACTTCCAGGTAGTCACCCGCCGCCATCTCGTAGCCAGCCCCGCCGGCGATCACGACCACATCGGGATCGGTGCCGGCATTAATGCCCGCCGCCCGGGTGCGAGCGAGCACCTGACTGCCGTTCTTGAGAATCTCGACCGTGACGAGCCCGACGTAGAGGGCCGTGACTGCAACCTGGGCCGTCGCCTGGTACAGGCCGGCGTGGCCAGACGGAATCGTGATGCGAGTGTTGTTGACGGTCGTGTCGTGCATCGCCGCATTGTCGAGCGCTTCGGCATCGAAGGGCACGAGGGTCGGGGTGTCGGCCGTCATCGTCAGGTTCGAGGTCCGGTAGATGTGACACCGTGGCAGCGGCACGTTGACCGTCTCGACCCAGCGCAACGCGATCAGACAGGTGTCCTGGGGGCTCCCGCCAAGCAGATTCAGGGCGCTGCCGGTGTCCTGTTCGACCTGCACCGTGAAGTAGTCGCCGGCGACGGCGGGTACCAGGGCGACCGCCTGCCGCCAGTGCGGATCCCCGTCATCGTCGGCCCCAGCGCCCTCTCGGCTCACCACGGTCCCGTTCTGGAGGATCTGCACCCGTCGTGCCTGGGCGAGCGCGCTCGCGGCGAACGTGGCCTGCGCAATCAGAAGCCACAGACCATCGCCGCGGGCCGGCACCGTGACACGATCGGGGTTGACGCTGAGATCGTGCAGGTTGCCGACGTCGTACTGCTCGGCCGTCCAGGAGATCGTGGTCGGCGTGTTGTCCGGGATCGACGTCGTCGCTGCCGTCAGATACAGGTGGGTGCGCATGTGAACCAGGTCCAGGAGAAGCGCATAGAGGCTGCCGAACTCCGTCGCGTCCGACGCCGCGTCCACAGGCGCCGGCGGCGAGGCGGGCAGCGTCGTGCCGCCCGTGATGACGGCCAGGACCGCCGACCCGAGGCCCGGCGCGAAGCGTTCGAGCCCGGGGCGCTTGACGAGCGCATGGCGCCCGCCGGCCCGACGGACGATGGCATTCTGGGCCGCGAGCAGATCATCCTCGGCCTGCTCAAGCGGGTGCTGCGTTCGGTTGACGCCGCGGTCGCCGATCGTGAAGTTCTGGAGGTCGCTCACTGCCAGCCTCCAACGCCTCGCGAGACTTCTCCCGCGAGCGACGTGTAGACGACCGAGGCACTACTCGCGGTCACTGCGACGACCTGATACCCCGCGCCGCTGTTGAGCAGCGCGTAGCGGGTGCCGGCGAGGTCGTAGCCGCCGACCCACAGGCCATTCCAACTCGCGGACGGACCCGCGATGTCCACGAAGGTGGCATAGTCGCTCGTGCGACGCACGGCCGTCTCCATTGTGTCGGCCCGGTACCGGGCCACCGTGGCACCCGATCTGGTCACCGCGATCAGTCCGTAGCGGTCGCCATCGGTCGTCGGACTCTCCTCCAGCGTGCTCCACCCCGCTGTCGTCGATCGCATGCGGAGAATGGCCTTCGTGCCGCCGAGTCCCGTCGTCTCCGGATCCGCGGCGACCACGAGCCGGTCCCCGCCCCCGCGGAGAGCCCTCGGCATGTAGTCTCGGTCGAACCCCGTCCCGCCGAAACCATCGTCCAGCGTCCAGGTGCTGCCGGTCGGGGCGATGCGCCGGATACGAATCGGCCGATTGCCGCTCCAGGTCGTGGTCGCCGCCCAGACCTCTTCGGCCCATGCCGTCAGCGTCATCAAGGCTTCCACAATCGCACCCGTGAAGCTGAGGCTGGCGAAGGGTTCCCCTAGCGCCTCCCGTCCGTAGCTTTCGTCGAGGCGCCAGACGACCGTGGCGCTGTGGCCGAGTCGCGCATAGGTGGCGGCGACGTACAGCCAGTCCTCATCGGCCGCCAGCGCGGCAATACTGCCGAGGGTCCAGAGATTCCCGTCCCCGAGCGTGACCGTGCTGGCCAGCGTCGCCACGTGCGTCGCCGTGCTGCCGTCATACGCATAGATCTGCCCCAGCGTGCTGCCCGGATAGTGGACGCGCCCGCGGTACAGCGGGAGCGGCATGAATCCGTCTGAGGTCCAGAGCCCTGGTGCGGGCACGGTCACGCTCGACCACGACGTCCCGTTGCTCGATTGGACGCCCGTCCGGCCGTTGGCCAAGTCCTGAACGACGACGATCCCCCTGACCTGCATCGAGGCGTCGGGATCGGGCAGGGGCACGTTGCTGATCGCGGCGGGCGGCGCGCTGAGCCCGCTGGCGAAGGTCGCCAGACCCGGTCGCTTGACGATGGCGGGGAAGCCGTCGGCGAA
>JAVKJV010000049.1:0-22820 GCA_031458775.1 Candidatus Fervidifonticultor quartus
GGCCACAAAGTGCGGGTCGCCGGTGCCGCCGAACCACACATCGAAGACCGGGTTGGCCTTCTCGGCCCGGAGCCGCGCGAGCGCTTCGCCGGAGCTCAGCCGCACGAAGTCAAGCTGAATGCCGGTGGCTCGCGGGAACTGCGCCTTGATCAGGTCGCACCACTCCACGTTCGGACTGCACAACACCACGACGCGCCCGGCCGGCGCCGCCTGGGCCATGCCCAGCATCGCGAAGACCAGCGCCAAGCCGAGCAGCAACACACGTTTCATTACGCCCACCTCCTCGGTGATCTTACACCCTATCTACCGAGCAAGACGCGGCGTGGGTTCCGCCTCCGGCCCACTTGGCGTTTCTATAGATACGTGCTCGCGTCTGCCCCCCCTGCCCGGGCTCCCGGCCGGGTCGCGAGCGGGCGCAGAGTCTGCAGCATCATGCGCGCGGCCTCGTCCGGCGATGGTTTCGGCAGGATCTCCGCCGAGAGGAACCCTACGTAGCCGACGCGCCGCAGCGTCTCCACGATCTCCCCGAAGTCCAGATGCCCGTAGCCCGGCGCCCAGCGGTTGCTATCGGCGGTGTGCACATGCCACAGCCTCGGCGCCGCGGCCCCCAGCGCCGCCATGAGCGAGACCTCCTCGATGTTCATGTGGAACGTATCGGCCAGGACACCCAGGTGCGGCGCGCCCGCGCGGTCAATGACCTCGAGCGTCTCCTCGACCGTCGCCAGGAAGTCGCTCTCGTACCGGTTGATCGGCTCGATGACCAGCCGCACGCCGGCATCCGCCGCTGCGTCGAGCACCGGGCGCAGTCCTTCCAGGAACCGGTCCACGGTCGCCTGGAGCCCGCCCTCGGTGCGACCCCGGATCAGCCCAATGATAACCAGGCAGCCGAGGCGCTGCGCCGCCGTGACATGGGCGATCAGGCGCCCGGCGGCGCTCCGCCGGACGTCGGGATCGGGGCTCGACAGGCTGAGCCCGTCACGCAGGTACGCCTGCCCGGTACCCAGCGCCGGCACGGCGAGACCGGCCGCGCGCACGACCGCCTCGACGCAGCCGAGGTCCACGGCGGCCGGATCGCGGATCGCCAGTTCGACGCCGTCGTACCCCAGCGCCGCCAGGTGCGCGGCGGCTGCTTCCCAGCCGCCGCGCACCGCGACCGCGTCAAACGCCGTCTCCTCGACCGACACGACCAGGCTGAGCTTCACGCGTGCGACCCTACGGCGGGTACCCGAGCGAGTAGATGCTCTTGCCGCCTCTGGCCGGGCCCTTGAGCACGGCCTCCAACTCGTCCCTGTCGCGCTCCGTGACGTACTCAACCGGCGGCAACACCCCGGGCGGGAAGGTCTTCAGGATGTCGTTGACCAGCTTCTCGAGGTAGTCGAGCAGCGCCTCGACCCCGGGCAGCGCCTTCTCGACCGCGGCCAGCGTCGGCTTGCCGACCACGCCCTCGATGTACGCTTTGACCTCGATCGGGCCAGCGCCGACATGCCCGTACCAGTTGATCGGCCGGTGGAGCAGGTTGCCGGCGCGGTCCACGTGCCCCTCGGGCAGGAAGCCGAAGGGTTTGTTGTCCACCGCCCACTCCTGCTTCATCAGTTCCGGGAAGAGCGCCAGGCACCATGAGGTCTCGACCTCGTCGGCGTGGATGAAGTGCGTCTCGTAGGGTCCGCCCTCGGAACTCAGCTTGAACTGGTCCTGGATCGCGTGGTACCAGTTGACGTTCACAATCAATGCCGGCACCCGGTAGCGCTTGCCAAACTGGTGGACGGCGACGGGGATCACATACTCCTGGCCGTGGCCGTTGAGCAGGATCATCTTGCGGAAGCCCATGTTCCAGAATCCGGCCATCATCGCGCGCAGCATCCCGCAGAAGATGTCCTCGGGCACGACCACGGTCGTGGGCATCCCCAGGTGATGGTAGGGGTGCGACCCGAACCACAGGGGCTCGGACACCGTGCAGCCCGTCTTCTCGGCCACGGCCTCGGCCATGCGGCAGGTGAGGAACACGTCCTCGCCGATCGGCGCGTTGGGGCCGTGGGCCTCGGTCGCACCGAGCGGCACGATCAGCACGTCGTTCTTCTGCAGACGCTCCTCGATGTCGCGCATCGTCATCGTCTGCAGGTAGATGCCGGTGCGTTTGTCCATGTGTCCGCCTTTCGGCGGCAGTTGCCACTTGCTCATGATCGACCCTCCCCTTCGGTGCGCGGTCCTGCCACTTCGGTGCGGTCATCGTGTCCGCGGAGCACGTGCATCCGTTCCGGTGCCAGCATCAGCGACACGTCGCCGGCGAACATCCGTTCGCCGGGCGCGGCCTGATCGACGATCCACTCCATGCCCAGCGCGTCCACCCAGTAGCGCGCGATCCCGCCGAGAAACGCGCTGGCCTTCACGCGGCCTCGCAGCACCACCCGCTGACCGTCGCCGGGTGGCGTCTCCGACAGGGTCACGGTCTCGGGCCGCACGACCAGCGTCGCCGGGCCGACGCCGGTGGCCTGCTCGACGGCGAACTCCAGGGCGGCGAGCCGCACCCGGCCCGGGGCCGTCACCTGTACCGGCACGAAGTTGGCCAGGCCGACGAAATCGGCGACGAAGCGATCCACCGGATGGTAGTAGATCTCCCGCGGCGACCCGACCTGGACGATGCGACCCTGGTTCATGACCGCGATGCGGTCGGAAATCGAGAGCGCCTCTTCCTGGTCGTGCGTCACGTAAATCGTCGTCTTGTTGAGGCGCTGCTGTAACGCGCGCAGCTCGGTGCGCACGCGTACCCGCAGCTTGGCGTCCAGGTTGGAGAGCGGCTCATCCAGGAGCAGTACCTCGGGCTCGACGACCAGGGCGCGCGCGACGGCGACGCGCTGCTGCTGTCCGCCCGAGAGCTGGTTGGGAAACTTCGCTTCCTGTCCGGCCAGCCCGACCATCTCCGCCACCGCCGCCACGCGGCGCCGCGCCTCTGCGGCGTCGACGCCGCGCATCCGCAGGCCGTACCCGATGTTCTCGGCCACGGTCATGTGTGGGAACAGGGCATACTCCTGGAACACCATCGCGGTGTTGCGCCGATGCGGTGGCACGTCGGTGACCCGCATGTCGCGCACGAAGATGTCGCCGGCATCGGGGTGGTAGAAGCCGGCGATCATGCGCAGCGTCGTCGTCTTGCCGCACCCGGACGGTCCCAGGAGCGTGGTGAACTCGCCCTCGGCGACGTCGAGCGACACGTGGTCCACGGCCAGGTGCGTGCCCAGACGTTTGGTGACGTCTCGCAACCGTACGTGCGCGGTCATCTCCGGCCGGTCCACCTCTATCCCATCCGCATCGGGCGCAGGGCCCGGCCGGCCGCGGCCTGCGCGAGACCAACGGCGACCAACGTCAGCATGAGCAGCATGGTCGTCAGTGCCGCGGCCGCGCCCCAAATGCCGTTGTTGATCATGTTCAGAATGGCGAACGTCGCCACGACGTTGCCCGGGGTGACCAGGAAGACGACGATGCTGACGTTGGTCACGGCGCGGATGAACGACACGGTGAAGGCGCTGACGAACGCGCGTTGCAGCAGCGGCAGATAGATATCCCACAACACACGCAGGCCGCTGGCGCCGAGATTGGTGGCGGCCTCTTCGATCGAGCGCTCGATCTGTTTGAGCGTGGCCACCGCGGCCTGATAACCCATCGGCAGGTGCCAGAACGCAAGCGCCAGCGCGATGACCCAGACGGTGCCGACCAGCTCGAGCGGCGGCCGATTGAATGCCAGCACGAACCCCACACCGACGAACACGCCGGGCAGCGCGCCCGGCAGCACCGCGAGGAAGTCGAGCGCCTGGCGGCCCGGCAGGGTCCGTGAGGTCAGGAAGGCGACCAGCACGCTCACGACGCCGGTGATCGCGCCGGCCAGGGCCGAGATCCTGACGCTGGCCCACAGGGTCTCGAGCCGGTCGGCGGCGAGTCCGATGTGGTTGAGCGTCGGGGTCCAGTCTCGGCCCCAGACGGTCGTGATGGCGCCGGCGATCACCCCGAAGTACACCGCCGCCACCATCACGCTCATTGCGGCGCAGAACGCGACCGTGCCCCACTTGAGCACCGGGTGCGTCGGTGGGTGCTCGATGCGGGACCCGCGGCCCGTGACCGTGGTGTAGACGCGTCGGCTTACCCAGTAGCGCTCGAGAAAGAACAGGATCGTGGTGGGGACGATGAGCATCGCGACGACCAGAGCCGCGCCCTTCAGGTCGCCCATGCCTTCCATGAGGTACCACGCCTCGGTCGCGAGCAGGGGATAGTTACCGGCGATCACCACGGCGTTCCCGAAATCGGCGAGCACCGAGATCGCGACGACCAACGCCGCGCCGGCGACGCCGGGCCGCGCCAGCGCGAACGTGATCGTGCGCGCCACGGTCCACTCGTCGGCACCGAGGTTGCGGGCCGCGTGCTCGAGGCTCGGGTTGATCGCCTCGAGCACACCCACGATGATGAGCATCGCCAGCGGGAAGAACGCGACGGTCTGCACCAACCACAGCCCGTGCCAGCCGAAGATGTTGGCATCGAGCCCGAAGAGCGTCTTCGTAATCAGACCCTGCCGGCCGAACATCAGGATGTACGCGAACGCCACCATGAAGGGCGGGGCGAAGAGCGGTAGCATCGCGATCGCGCGGAAGAACCCGCGCCCCGGGATGTCGCGGCGCGTGACCGCGAACGCAAAGATGAGACCGGCCAGGGTCGCGGTCAGCGTCGAGATCACCATCATGACCAGGCTGTGCATCGCGGCCCGGGTCCAACGCGGACTTGCGGGAATGGCCAGATAATCGGCCAGGCTCGGATAGACCAGGACCCTGTAAGTGGGGTAGAGGACGAACAGCCCGAGCAACACGCCGGCGCCGGCGAACGCGAACACCACCCCGGGATCGCCGAGGTGCCGGCGCACATCACCCCACCGGATCACGGCCACGGCTGGGATCCCACCGCCCGACCGGGATGGCCCGACGTGCGCCGGGCCATCCCCTTGTCGGTCACGCACGGTCCGCGCGGCTAACGGCCGATCTCACGCTGCCAGCGCTCGCGAAGCCGTGTCATGTTGTCGATCGCCCACTGCCGGTCGTACTTTACGAACTTCAACTGCTCGAACGGGGTGGCGCCCATGGGGACCGGCACATCGGCGCGCACCGGATAGCGGAACCCGTACCCGGCGTTGATGACCTGCGGGGTACGGGTCATCAGGAAGTCCACGTACGCTTTCGCGCCCTCGGGGTTCGGGCCGCCCTTGATGATGGACACCGCGCCGATCTCGAACGCCGTATCGGGCGGTACGATCGTCTCGAGCGGCTGTTGTGAGGCGAGCCGGGCTCCGATGCTCTCGTGCGCCCACATCATGCCAACGATCGCCTCACCGCGCGCCAGCAGGGTAATCGTGCCCGGCGCGGTCGGCGTGTACTGCGAAGCGTTGGTGTTCAACTGCCGCAGGTAGGCCCACGCGCGGTCCTCGCCCAACCGGAAGATCTGCGCGGCCACAAAGATGTAGCCGCCGCCGGTCGTGATCGGGCTCGGCATGATGAACTGCCCGCGGAACTCGGGCTTGATCAGGTCGTCCCAGGTGGCCGGCTTCGCGACACGGCGCGGCGCCATGTCGCGGTCCCACCGGTCGGTGTTGATGATGATGGCGAGCGCGCCCAGGTACCAGCCGTGCCAGTACCCCTGGGGATCGATGTACGCCGGATTCACTTTGGCCTCAACAGCGGCCGGTGACTTGTAGGCCGCCAGCAGCCCGTCCTTGGCCAGCGGCGCATGGAAGTCGGCCGACCCGCCGACAAAGATGTCGGCGCGCGGCCGGTCCTTCTCGGCGCGAATCCGGGCGGCCAGCGTGCCCGCCGCGGCCACGCTGAGCGCCTCGACCTGGATGCCGGTCCGCCTGGTGAACTCGCGGTGGACCAGCGACGTCTCGAGGTCGGGCAGCGCGGAGTAAACCACGATCCGGCCGGTCTGGGCATGCGAGACGCCGAAACCGGTCAGCACGAGCGTCAGCAACAGCAGCATTACGCTGATTCGTCGCATCGTATCCCCCCAACATGATGTCTCGCTGTCAACGTGCACAGCGGCCGGGCCTCATGCGGACGACAAGACGTACCGCTCGATCACCTCCTGCAGGCCGTGGTCATCGTTGCTCGGCGCGACCACGTCGGCGCGGGCGCGCAGGGCCTCCGGCGCGTTGCCCATCGCCACGCCCAGGCCGGCGTACTCGATCATCGTCAGGTCATTGAGATTGTCGCCGACGGCGATGATCGCCTGCCGCGGCACACCGAGCCGGGCCGCCATCGCGGCCAACGCGGTGCCCTTGCTGACGCCGGGCGGCAGGATCTCCAGGTAGATCGTTTCCGAGAACACGTGGTTCACGGCGTAGGGCAGCCCCTCGATGTCCCGGACCACGGCCTCCAGCGCCGGCCGATCCCCAATGATCAGGATCTTCATGGGCACGCGGCCGGGGTCGGCCCGCAGCCAGTCAGCCAGGTCGCCCACCGGCTGGGTCTCGAGGTTGTCCTTCCGCTGGTACGTCGCCGTGATCTCGTTCATCGCCGGGATATACACGCGGTCGTCCACGTAGAGGTGCGGCTGCACGGCGGGGTGACGCCGGAGGATCCGCAGCACGTCGCCGGCGTGCTGTACCGGCAGCGGCGCCCGTAGCCACACCTCGTCACGAACGAAGTCGTACACCAGACCGCCGTTATAGAGGATGGCCGGCGGATCGGCGCCCAGCGCCTGGACGAACTGACGCGCCGAGGGCCAGATGCGGCCGGTGGCCAGGCACACGCGCACACCGCGCGCCCGCGCCGCGGCCACGGCCTCGTGGACCGGCGGGGTGATCTGTCGGGACGCGTTGACGAGCGTCCCGTCAATGTCGGCGACGAGCAGACGATACCGCATCGTGGTTGATGGCTCAAGTTCCCCGTCGTCTCGGAGCGCTCCCGCTTCGCGAGCCGCGATTTCGCAGAAACTTCACGTTGCGCGTCCGCCGCGGTCCCGTCACTCCAGCGGCAGTCGGACCGGCTGCCCGGTACGCGCTGCCCGGTAGGTCGCCTCGACCAGCTCGGTGGCGCGATATCCGTCTTCCGCGGTGACCGCCGGCGTGCGCTCGCCGAGCACCGCGTCGATGAACAGCCGGTCCTCTTCCACGTACCCCCACTTTTCCTCGAAGGCCATGTGGAAACAGTCAATGGCCTCAACCTGCTCGCGCATGCCGGGTGAGAACCAGGCGCGCTCGAGTTCCTCGGTGACGACGGTACAGTGGTCGCCGTAGACCTCGACACGTTCGTAGGGAAAGAGCCACGAGGTGTGCGCGACGCTGGTCACCGACGCGACCACGCCGCGCTTGAACGTGAACAGCATCACGAACCCGTCGAGTTCGTCGTACACGCTCTGCCGGGCCGCGCCGCTGACCACGGCCACGTCACCAAACAGATACCGCCCCATGTCGAAGAGGTGCACCGGGGTCTCATAGAGATACCCGCCGGTGATCTTGGGGTTGCCCGTCCAGGGCGGCTGCTTCAGCTCGCCCCGGTTGTGCTTCATCTGTGCCAGACGAGGGACGAGCCGGCCGTCATCGATACGCTGCTTGGCGAACCGGTAGACGTTCGCGAACCGGCGGTTGAACCCGATCTGGTAGATGCCGCGCGAGGCCGCGGCCGCGTCGCGGATCGTCCGCGCGCCCTCGAGCGACGTCGCCATGGGCTTCTCGGAGAACACGTGCAGCCCGGCGTCCAGCGCCCGCGTGACCGGCTCGACGTGCATCGAGTTGGGCGTGCACACCCACACGGCCTGCGCGCCCGCGTCGATCAGCGCCGGCAGACCGTCGAAGGCCGTGGTGCCCATCTCGGCGGCGAGCCGCTGCGCCGCCGGCGCGACCACGTCGGCCACCCCGACCAGTTCGACGCGGGGGTCCCGCTTCAGGCAGAGCGCGTGGATGCGGCCGATGAATCCCGCACCGAGAATGCCAGCCTTGACGCTCATCAGGTCCGCTCCTTGAACAGCCGCCGCATCTTCGCCAGGCCTGTCGTCGCCACGGCGACCGGATCCATTTTCCAGTACTCGGGCCGGAACAGCTCGAGCGAGTACGCCCGCCGGTATCCCAGGCGCTCGATGCGCGCGAGGATCGGCTGCAGCGGGATCACGCCGTCACCGGGCCACAGCCGATGCGCGTCGCCAAGCGTCGCCGGGTCGCCGGGCTCGGCATCGTCGAGGTGAACGATGAACAGCCGGTCGCCGGGCAGCGTGTCCAGGTCGTCGAGCCTCGACCCGCCCGCGTAGAAGTGAAAGACGTCGATGACTACGCCGACCCCGGGATCGCCGACCTCATCCACGATACGGCGTGCGGCGGCCAACGTGTTCACGGAGCACGTCGGAAAGCCCAGGAACTCGAATCCCACCTTCACGCCGAAGGGTGCGGCCACCGCGGCCATCTGTCGGAGCGCCGCGACCGTGCGCGCATGCACCTCGGCCTCGGGCAGGCCGCCCGGCGGGAGAAAACTTGGCACGCTGATCACGTAGGGACACTCAAGCGCCCGGGCCCATTCGCAGAACGTCCGTGTGCGGGCGAGCACGCGCTCGAACGCCGGACCGATCGGCAGCGTCGAGTCCTCCAGCGCGTTCAGACTGAGCACCTCGAGGCGCGCCCCCCGCAGCGCCGCGCGCAGCGCCGGCAGGGTCCCGCCGCCGGCCAGATAGCGCTCGATCTTCGTGTCCCGCAGCTCCACGGCGTGGTAGCCGGCCGCGCCGGCCGCACGGATGTCGGTCACCAGATCGACGTGTTCGCCGGTGGTCGCGCCGTTCAACGCAAACGTCGGCATCTGTATCCCTGCCCCTCCGGCGGGCCAAGGTAAACGTTTACAGGCTCGCCGTGAGATTTTCGCCTCGGACCAGCCGCAACCCTCTGCGCCGCCGCGCGCACGCGTTCGGCTAGCCCTTCTCCCGCACGACGCCGAAGGTTAACGCGGAGATCACGTAGCGCCGGGCGAACAACAGCAGCGTCACAGGCACCAGGGCCGAGATCGTCCCCGCGGCCGCCATCTCGTTCCAGATGATCTCGAACTGCGTCACCAGGCTGGCGACGCCGATCGAGAAGGTCTGGGAATTCGGCGACGCGGTGAGGATGAACGCGAACATGAACTCGCTCCAGGTGAGGGCAAACGTGATCACCCCGGCCGCCAGCAGCGCCGGCGTCATCTGCGGCAGCAGGATCTGGAAGAACGCCCGCAGCCGGGTCGCGCCGTCCACGAGCGCGGCCTCCTCGATCTCCATCGGCACCTCGGCGAGGAACCCTTTCAACATCCACACGACGAAGGGCAGGCTGAAGACCGTGTAGAGCCCGATGAGCGCCTGCCGTGTGTCGTACAGTCCGAACCCCCGGACGATGTCGAAGAACGGGATCACCACGACGATCGGCGGCAGGAAGCGCAGGCTCAGGATCCACCCGAACAGCCAGCGGCGGAACCCCGGGTGGACCGGGAGCCGCGTCACAGGATAGGAGATCAGCAGACCGAGGGCGATGCCGCCGGCGACAGCGGCCAGCGCGACGAGCAGGCTGTTGAGCAACAGGTGGCCGTAGCCCCGCTGGCCGAGCACCGAGCGGAACGCGTCGAGAGTCGGTGTCTCCGGGATGACCGACGGCGGATACTGGTACAGCTCGGCCTTCGGCTTGAGTCCGGTCGAAATCATCCAGAAGAACGGGAAGAGGTAGAGCACGACGATGACCGCCAGCACCGCGTAGGCCACGATCACCGCGAGCCGCCGGCCCGTCACATCACGCCCTCCGCCGCCAGCCAGCGGTTGAGCAAGGAGAACATGACCGAGGCGACGATCACGACGTAGAATCCGATCGCCGCCGCGTAGCCTAGATCGAAGAACTTGAACGCGACCCGGTAGAGGTAGACGCTCACGAACTCCGTCGCCGTGCCTGGCCCGCCCGCTGTCAGGACCAGCACGTGGTCGAACACGCGGAACGTGTCGGTGAAGCGGAAGATCAGCAGCAGCAGCAAGAGCGACCGCAGATACGGCAGCTCAATGAGACGGAACAAATCCCACCCACCGGCGCCGTCCACGCGGGCGGCCTCGGCCACGTCGAGCGGCACGGCCTGAAGACCCGCAAAGCACACGAGAAAGACGAACGGCGTCCACTGCCACACGTCGACGCTGAGCACGGAGAACATCGCGCCCCCGCCGGTCGAGAGCCAGAGGATGTCCTTGTCGATCAAGCCGAGCCCCCGCAGCGCGTAGTTTAGGATGCCGTAGTTCGGCGTGTAGATGAGCCGCGCAATGACACCTGCGACGACCGGCGGCGTGACCATGGGGATGATCAGCAGCAGGTAGACGAGCGTCCGCACAACCCCGCTGGCGATCGTCCGGTGGATGTACAGCGCCAGGCCGAGCCCCAACAGGATCTCGACGCCGACCGCGGCGACGACGTAGATCGCGGTCGCCTTGAGCGACGCTAGGAATGTCGGATCATCGAAGACCCGCGCGAAGTTGTGCAGACCGACAAACTCGCCCGTGCGGTAGCTGCGCAGGCTCAGGTTGATGTTGTAGATCATCGGGTAGGCGACAAGCACGAACAGCAGGATGATGGGAATACCCGCCAGCAGATACGGGGTCGCGTGCCGCAGCCGCGCGGCCGTCGTCACGGCAGGAGCGCGGGGACCGGCGGATGCCGGTCCCCGCGACCGCCTACTTGTAGTACCCGGCCTCACGCATGTGCTTCTCGATCTCCTGGGCCGCTTTCGCAATCGCGTCCTCAGGTGTCTCGAGACCGGCAAGCGCCGCGTTCACATGCGTGCCGAGAATGGCCTCGACGGCAAACCACTCCGACGTCCGAGGCCGCCACTGAGCGGGTGCCTCCAGCGAGGCCGCCATCGCCTTGAGGAACCCGAACTTCTTGTTCATCTCGGCGTCAAGCATGATGGACTTGCGGAACGGGATGCCACCCCCCAGCACATACGGCCGCTGAACGTTCTTGCCGGTGGCCCAGAGGATGAACTCGTAGGCCCACCGTTTGTTCTTGGATCCCTGCGGGATCCCCAGCATCCAGTTGCCGATCAGCGGCCCATGCACGTTGCCTGGGCCCCTGGGCGCCAGCGTGTAGCCCATCTTGCCGATGACCTTCGAGACCGAAGGGTTCTCAACGATGTCCGTGATCTCCGCAGGCCAGATGAACCCCTGTGCCGCACGGCCGGTCGCCACCTCGCGGGCGCGCTCCGCAGCATCGTAGTTCTCGACGCCAGGCGGCGCGTACTGCTTGAGGTCTTTGGCGAAGAACTTGAGGGCGGCGACCGCCTCCTTGGAATTGAGGACCACTTTCCAGTTGTTGTCAAAGATCCTCCCGCCGAAGGACAGCAACACGGGCGTGAACTCGGAGATCACCGGGTTGCCCTTCGCGCCGCGGAGCACCATGCCGAACATCGGCGTGCTCGGGTTGTGGACCTTCTTGGCGTTGGCCAGGACGTCGTCCCACGTCTTGGGTTCGGAGACGAGGTCCTTGCGATACATGAAGAACTCGACGTTACCGACGAGCGTGATCGTGTACAGGTGCCGCGGCTTGTTGCGCTCGGTCGGCGGCACCGGACCACGCGGTGGTGGCCAGGAGCCCAGGTCGTACACGACCGGGAAGATGTCGGGGTCTCGCGTGTACCCGAATTCCTTGTCGAGGGGGACGAGCCACCCTTCGGAGCCGAACTTCGGCATCCAGGGATCGTCGGCGATCAGCAGGTCATAGGTTGCCGCCTTCGCCTGGAACGTGGTGACGAGCTTCTCGTACAGCGTGGGATAGGGGAACTCGACGAGCTCGATCTTGACACCCTTCTCCTTCTCCCACAGCGGCACGATGGCCTTCAGGCCCTTGGTCTCGCCGCCGGCGACCACCGCCATCGTCAGCTTGGCGGGCTTGGGAGGGAGTGCCTGCGCGCCGAGCGGCACGCTGCTCACTGCGAGCGCCAACGCGACCAGCAACGCCGTCGCGAACACGATCCGCACGTCTCCACCCTCCTTTCAGACTGTACTGCTCGGCACGAACCGTCTCTCACCTCCCCTCGCGGCGGGCCCCGCGGTCCCCCGGCACAGGCACGGGGCCCCCGGTGTCTGCTAGGACCACCGTAACGTATACCTGCTTCGACCCCGCCCCCGGCGCGCCCTACGCTCTAATCATCACCTTGCCGTCCATGCGCTTCGAGGCACGCTCGACGGCCTCGGGTCCCTGCTCGAGCGGGAACCGGCTCGTGATGATTTGGGTCATATCGATGCGCTTGGCGGCCATGAGCCGGATCACGTAGGGGAAGTTGCCGTAGCCGGAGTGCCCCTGTGCGCCGAACACCTGGCCGGCGTGGGTCTGGAAGTGCTCGAGGTACATCGGCACGCGCTCCGACGCGCGACCGATCATCACGATCTTGCCGCCGACCGCCAGGGTCTCTTCCATCTCGGGAATCGTCAGCGGTGGCGCGCCCGCGGCCTCGACATGCAGGTCGATGCCCTCACCCTTCGTCTTCTCGCGGATGACGTCGCGCGGCCGTACACCCTGCTTCTGGAGTTCGACCGGGTTGTAGACGACGTCGGCGCCGACCTTCTTCGCGAGCTCCTGCCGCACCGGCGAGACCTCGAACGCCATGATCAGCCCGGCGCCCGCGGCCCTGGCGAGCGCGATCGCCGCGAACCCGATCGGCCCGGTGCCAAAGACCGTGACGTACCCGCCGGGCTTGAAGCCTCCCGCCCTGGTGAACATCGCATTGTAGGCGACACACGTCGGCTCGGTGAGCGCGCCGGCCTCGAACGCCTTGTCCTTGCTGCCGTAGGTCTCGACGAGCTCATCGATCTTCCAGCAGTACTTGGCGCCAATGACGATGGACTCGGCCTGCGCGCCGTGGATCGTGAATCCGATCTCTTCCAGGTTCAGGCACTGGTTCGGGTAGCCGTTGCGGCACGGCACGCACTCACCGCACCAGATCATCTCCTCGGCCGTGACCATGTCGCCGACTTTGAGGTCGGTGACGTCCTTGCCGACCTCCACGACCTCACCGGAGAACTCGTGCCCGATGATCGCAGGGAACTTGGTCAGACCGGGGTACAGCATGTAGCCGTCCTTGTCGGTCTCGAAGAAGTGCACGTCCGACCCGCAGACCCCGCAGGCGCGCGGCCGCAGGCGCACATCCTTCGGCCCGACCGGCGCCTCGGGCACGTCGGCGACCCGCAGGCGAGGATTGCGCCAGACGCTGCTGCCGGTGACGGCCTTGCCGGTCGTCCGCTCGAACTCGCTGACCTTGTACCCGTCTCGTGGTTTCCACTCGGCCTCCAGCAGGACACCCTTCATGAAACGATCCCTCCTTTTGGTCTCGCGCGCGCACATCACGAACGCTGTGCGGCAGGGACGCGACCGCGCGCGCGGGCGCCGCACGAGTCCCGCACGACGAGTTTGGGTTCGAGCACGGCCCGGCGCGGGCGACGGTCGCCGCCGATCACCTCCAGGAGCCGCTCCATCGCCAGGCATCCCATGCGGTACTTGGGCTGGGCGACGGTCGTCAGCCGCGGTTCGACGAGGCGAGCGAAGGTGATGTCGTCGAATCCCACGATCGCGACGTCGTCCGGAATCCGACGACCTCGCCGTCGCAACTTCTCCATCGCGCCGATGGCCATCAGGTCGTTGGCCGCGACGATGGCGGTGAAGGGCACGCGCTGATCGAGCAACGCGCCCACCGCGGCCGCCCCACCCTCGGCGCGGAACCCGCCGTCGCGGATCAGGGCCGGCGCCACGGGGATGCCCGCGGCGGCCAGCGCCTCTTCGTAGCCGGTGCGGCGCTCGGCCGCGTCGGGCAGCGTGGTCGGGCCGCCGATGAACGCGATCTTGCGGTGGCCGAGACGCAGCAGGTGCTCGGTCGCCTCGCGGGTGCCGCGCCGGTTGTCCACGAGCACCGCGTCGATCCCCACCCCCCTGGGCGCGCGGGCGATCAGGACGACGGGCACGCCGCGGCGCCGCAGCATGCGCAAGTGTCCGGGGTTCGTGCCGACCGTGGCGAAGATGAGCCCGTCCACCATCCGGGTGTCGAGCAGGTTGAGGTACGCGCGCTCTTTGGTCAAGTCCTCGTCGGTGTTGCAGAGGAGCACGCCCTTGCCGGCGCGGCTGGCCACGTCCTCCACGCCGCGGGCGATGGCCGGGAAGAACGGGTTGCTGATGTCGGGCACGATGAGCCCGACGGTGTGCGTGACGCGCTGCTTGAGCCCGCGTGCGACGAGATTCGGGCGATAGCGCAACTGCGTCACCGCGGCCTGGACCCGCGCGCGCGTCTCGGGCCGGACGTGGTGCACGCTCCCGCTGACCACACGCGACACCGTGGCGACCGACACCCCCGCCGCCTGCGCCACGTCGTGAATGGTGACGGCCATGCCTGCCCCCGTGTTCAGGCCACCAACGCGCGTGGTCTGTAAACGATTACATTACAGCATTCACCACGGAAATCCGGGCTCCTGCCTGCGCGAGAGTCGGACCCGTCTAGGCCCCGGCGCGGCGCACCGTCACCATCGCGCCGTCGCGGACGGCCCGGAAGCGGGTCGTATCCCCTTCGACGCGG
The DNA here is from genome assembly GCA_031458775.1 of Candidatus Fervidifonticultor quartus. Taxonomy (GTDB): domain Bacteria; phylum Sysuimicrobiota; class Sysuimicrobiia; order Sysuimicrobiales; family Humicultoraceae; genus Fervidifonticultor_A; species Fervidifonticultor_A quartus. The sequence goes on from JAVKJV010000049.1 coordinate 14,571, forward strand.
CCAAAGACGTTGACCGGGCTCGCCGCGCGCGGTTCGTCGCCCTGGCTCGCCGGCGTCGGACCGAAGAAGATGCAGAACGCCTTGCCTGGCGGCCAGTAGCCGAGGTCGCCGACGTCCACGACCTCGCGGCCGTTCTCACCCGGCAGGCTCACGCCAATACTGAAGTAGATCTCATCACCCCAGCGGTTGGCGCGGCCCTCAATGGGCAGCGCGCGCCAGATCGCGTCCGCCGTCTTGGAGTCGTTGAGGACCGCTGTGGCCTCCATGGTGCCCGCGGTAATGGTGATCGTTCGTCGTGCCGTCGCCACGCAGCCACCTCCCTGAGCGCGCATGCCACGCCCGGTTTCACGTCGCGTGGCCGCCCGTCGGGCGACTTCCGCTATCACGACGCGAACCCCTCCCCACCGTGTGAGGCGACCGAGTAGAATCGAACCAGACGCGCCATCACGTTGGGCGTCCGCGGAGGCGCCTTGATGAAGGAACTTACGGTTCGCCCCACCGACTACTACCTGCTCGACGAACTCCTCACCGACGACCAGCGCCTCATGCGGGACACCGTCCGGCGGTTCGTCGACCGCGAGATCATCCCCCACATCGGTGGATGGTGGCTGCGCGGTGAGTTTCCGCGCCATCTGGTCGCGGCCCTGGGTAACCTCGGCGTGCTGGGCGCGAACCTGCCGGCGGAATACGGCGCGGCCGGGGTCGACAACATCGCCTACGGCCTGATTCTGCAAGAACTCGAGCGCGGCGACTCGGGCCTGCGCTCGTTCGCCTCGGTGCAGGGCTCGCTGGTCATGTACCCCATCTACACATATGGCAGCGAGGAGCAGCGCCGGCGCTGGCTCCCCAGGCTCGCGAGCGGCGAGGCCGTCGGGTGCTTCGGTCTCACCGAGCCGAACGCCGGTTCGGATCCCGGTGCGATGACCACGCGCTGTCACCGCCGCGGCGACGGGTGGGAGATCAGCGGCACGAAGATGTGGATCACGAGCGGCGCGATGGCCGACGTGGCCGTGATCTGGGCCAAGGACGACGACGGCGAGATCCGCGGGTTCCTGGTTGAACGCGGCATCCCCGGGTTCTCGGCGCACGAACTCCATACCAAGGCCAGCATGCGTGCGTCCGACACGTCGGAACTCGTGCTCGAGGGTGTGCGTGTCGGCGAGGACGCGCGTCTGCCCAACGGCAACGGCCTGCGGGCGCCGCTCGGCTGTCTCACGCAGGCGCGCTATGGCATCGCCTGGGGCGCGGTCGGCGCCGCCATCGCGTGCTTCGAAGAGGCGCTCGCATACGCGCGGGAGCGCATCGCGTTCGGCCGTCCGATCGCGGCAACACAGATCATCCAGGCGCGGCTCGTCGACATGCTCACCGAGATCACGAAGGCCCAGTTGCTGGCCTACCGGCTCGGCCAGCTCAAGGACCAGGGCACGATGCGATACACGCATGTCTCGCTCGCCAAGCGCAACAACGTGCGCATGGCGCTCGAGGTCGCGCGCGCCGCGCGCACGATCCTGGGCGCCTACGGCATCACGCTGGAGTACCACTCGATGCGTCACGCGGCAAACCTTGAATCGGTGGACACGTACGAAGGGACGTACGACATCCACACGCTGATCGTCGGGCGGGACCTCACGGGATTGAACGCGTTCGAATAGCCACGAACCACAGGGCGTCATGCGGTCTGACCGCAGACCAGGGGGGCGAGGCATGCGGACGACCATCAACGGAGCCACGTGGGTGGTGGCGTGGGACGGCGTGCAACACCGGCTGATCCCGAACGGCGTCGTGGTGATCGAGGATGACCGCGTGGCCTACGTCGGCACCGCGTATCAGGGGCACGCGGACGCGAAACTCGACGCCTCGGGGTGTCTGATCCTGCCGGGTCTTGTCAGCGTGCACGCCCACCTGGCGTCTCAACCGCTCGTCAAGGGGTTCCTCGAAGACACGGGCAACCGAAAGCTCGGGATGTCCGGCCTGTACGAACACCTCCCCGCCCTCGCGGACCCCGGGCGCGAGGGACGTCTGGCCTCACTGAGGTTCGCGGTCGCGGAACTCTTGATGAGCGGGTGCACGACGGTCGTCGACCTGGTGTCGTCAAATCTCAGCACGCACGACCAGGCGCCGGTCGACGACGAGTACCTGCAGACACTGGAGCACCTCGGCATCCGGGCGTACGTGTGCCCGATGTACCGATCGGGGGCCTGGTACACGCCCAACGGCCATGAGGTCCTGTACCGGTGGGACGAAGAGGCGGGGAAGGAGGGGCTCCGCCGTGCCGTCCGCTTCATCGAGCGGCACTCGGGTCGAGCCGACGGCAGGCTGCAGGCGTTCCTGGCCCCGGCTCAGATCGACACGTGCAGCGAAGGCCTCTTGAGGGACACTCAGCGCGCGGCCCGGGACCTCGGTGTCCGTATCACCACACACGGCGCACAGAGTCACGTGGAGATCCGTGAGATGGTGCGGCGGCACGGCCTGACGCCCATCCAGTGGTTGGACCACATTGGCGTCCTCTCGCCTGACGTGATCGTGGCACACGCGATCTTCTTGACGCATCACAGCGACATCCGCTGGAAGGACGGTCCGGACGAGTTGTCGCTGCTGCGGCGGTCGGACACCGCCGTCGCGCACTGCCCCTGGCCCTATGCGCGGCGAGGCATCACGATGGAGTCGTTCGCCCGGTACGTGCGATCGGGAGTGACCGTCGGCCTGGGCACGGACTCGTGCCCGCACAACGTGCTGGAGGAAATGCGGTGGGCCGCGATCCTGTCGAAGTCGAACGAGCGAGACACCTCGGCACCCACAGCCAGCGAAGTGCTGCATGCGGCAACGGTGGGAGGAGCGCGCGCCCTGGGCCGCGCGGACCTCGGGCATCTCTCGCCGGGCGGCAAGGCGGACCTCGTACTCGTGCGGTGTGATCGCATGCCCATGCTGCCCCTGCGGGACCCGATCAAGAGCCTGGTCTACTACGGGGCGAGCCAGTGCGTCGACACGGTGCTCGTCGACGGCCGCACGGTTGTCAGAGGCGGACGCGTGCTGACCGTGGACGAGGCCGCGTTGTGCCGTGACGTGCAGGCGGCGCAAGATGCGGCGCTCGGGAGCGCGATCCGCGCCGATTGGGCGGCCCGTGATCACTGGGCCATGGCCCCGCCGTCGCTCCCATTGTGGGACGGCGTGTCTTCGTGAACCTGCAGGCCCCCGGACTGCGGAACCCGCGCCTGAGGCCGTTCGCGGCGCGCGGCCGTTACCGGATCAGCGGGTGGCGGCTGCCCCGCGTCTGGGTGGGCAGCATCTGCCCCGCGTCCGGCACGCAGTCCCTCCCGATGAAGACGCCCGCGTTGAAGCCGACGATCGCGTTGGCCATGGTCCGGCCCGTCCCGGTGCCGAGCGCGAAGAACGGCACGGTGAACGTCACCCGCGGTCCCTCCTGGCTGACCGCGGCCGTGCCGGTGATGGCCAGCGTGGCGACGTTGAGGACATTGTAGGTGCCGTCGACGTTGCGCGCCGTCAGGTCGACGAAGCGCTCCAGTCCCTGACCGCCTCCACAGGGCGAGACGAAGCCGCCGCCCGTCGCGGCGTTGAGGTCGGTGTTGAACCCCACGCCGCCGCTGAGCTCAGTGCCCGACGCGGCGAATCCCGGCGCCGGCAGGACGGCAGCCGGTTCCGTCCACATCCGTGCCTGAAGATCCGAAGAGCCGCGCGCGACGCGCAGTTCGATCACATCGTAGGTTGGTGGCGGTTCGGCGTCGCCGGTCGAGTCCGCATGCACCGTGACGCCCGAGTCGATCGGGGTGATGGGGTTGAGCAGCTCTCCGCACGCGGCGACCAGCAGGCTGAGGGTGAGCAAGATCACGAGTCTGAGTGCGCTCACGATTCGCAACTCCTTCCCCGATCGGCAAGGCCGAACGGGCAGTCGGGTGCTGTCTGCCTGTGTCTACGCACAGGGCGTGCAGCGCGTTCGCGCACGTCCGCGGCGCAGCACGTGCGCCGCAAACACACAGAGGCCGCATGACGCAGCATCGGTCAGAAAGCAAAGAAACGGCGGAGGTTCCCGCCGTTTCTTTGGGGCAAGCGCAGGGCGGCTACTTGCCCTTCTTCTTCGCGGCCTTCTTCGCCTTCTTCGCCACCGTCCTCGCCTCCTTCTCCTGGAAGATGGACGGCAGGAGCTTGCCGTCGCATACCCGTTCGATACCATATATAGATTCTCCTTCTGGGCGTGACACAATTTCTAGATTTCGTCCGGACTCGGCGCTGCCTGTGGGAAGGAGACATTCAGCACCGCCAGAATCCCCGACACCGTGTCGGGTTTGACGCGGCTCCGATCCCCGCTGGCGGCAGGCCTCCTGGCGGTCCTCGTGCTCGGCGCCGGGATTGCGGCCGTGGCCCAGCCTCGGCCCGGCGACACGGGCGGCCATTGGGCCGAGGACCGTATCGCAGCGCTGGTCGCGCGCGGCGTCATCGAGTTGGGCCTCGACGGCCGGTTCCGTCCGAACGACCCCGTCACGCGCGCACAGTACCTGGCCTGGCTCGTGACCGCGCGCGGGCTGCCGATCGTGCGCCTCGAGCAGGCACCGTTCGCCGACGTGCCGGGTGTCCACGAGGCCGCGCCGGTGCTCGAGACCGCGGTCGCCCACGGCATCGTGCAGCCCGGCGGTGCGTTCCGGCCCGGCGCGCCGCTCGCGCGAGGCGACGCGTTTGTCTTCACGGTTCGCACGCTCGGCTACACCTTCGAGGCCGCGTACATGACCAACGCGGCCCTGCCGTTCCGTGACGCGGACGGGCTGCCGCCGGTCGTGCGCGGTGCGATCGCGGTCGTCGCGCTGTCCAACCCGCCGATCCTGCGCGAGCCGCCGTCGGACCGCGTGCGGCCGCAGGACGCGATGACACGGGCCGAGGCGGCAAGCTTGGTGTGGGGCTATCTCCAGAGCATCGAGAGCGGGATTGCGCTCGGCTTTGCGGTGTCACTCGGGAGCGGGGTCACGCTGCTGCTCGAGAAGCGCGGCGCGCTGCGCGCGCTGCCGGTGTGGCGCGTGCAGGTCGGTGCGTTTGCGGACGAGGAGCGCGCGCGGCGCCTGGCCGACACCATGCGCGCGCGCGGACTCGAGGCCGTGATCGACCAGCAGGACGACCTGTTCAAAGTGCGCGTCGGGACCTTCGTCAGGCGCGACGACGCCATCGCGCTGCAGACTCGGCTGGCTGGCGAAGGGCTGGTGACCTGGACCATCATCACGGTCCGAGACTACGAGAGTCTGAACGGCCCGTTCTGGACGGGCGCGCTGCTCGTGGAGCCGGCCGCGGGCGTGCGCCTGCGACCGGCGCTCGCTCGCGAGGGTGCGATCGGCCGAGGCCGCACCAGTGACGTCGCGCGCCGCGCCGGCGCGATCGCCGCGATCAACGGCGGGTTCTTCTCGGGCAACGGCGATCCCCTCGGTTGTCTGGTCATCGACGGCGAGGTCGTGAGCGAGCCGATCCCGGGTCGCACCTGCGCGGGCTTCGCCGACGACGGGCAGGTGTTGTTCGACACCCCGCGGCTCGACGCCGTGGTGTCGAGCGAAGCCGGCAGCGTCGCCATCAGCGGCGTCAATCGCGGCCGCGGGACCGACGAGACCATCGTCTACCGGCCGTTCCACGGCCCGTCGACGCGCACCAACCAGTTCGGCGCCGAGGTCGTCGTCGCGGGCGACGTGGCGCAGGCGGTCATCGACGGGCGCGGGAACAGCGCGATTCCGCAGAACGGCTACGTGGTGTCCGGACACGGTCGCGGCCGCGCCGCCCTGCTCGCCACGTTCAAGCCCGGCGACCGCGTGTCGCTCCGCCTGCGTCTGGTCTCGGCCAACGGAGATCCCCGATGGGAGACCGTGCAGCAGGTCATTGGCGGTGGACCGCGCCTGCTCGCCGGCGGGCAGTTCGTCGGCGGTGAGGGATTCCGACCGTCGTTTGCCGACCGCCGGCATCCGCGAACGGCGATCGGCCGGCTGGCCGACGGGCGGCTCCTGCTGCTCGTCGTCGGCGGCCGCCAACCGTATCACAGCCTCGGCATGACGCTCGTCGAACTCGCCGCGCTGATGCGGCAGTTGGGCGCCACCGACGCGCTCAACCTCGACGGCGGGGGCTCGACGACGCTGGTCGTACGCGGCGTCGTCATCAACCTGCCGTCGGATGAGACCGGTGAGCGGCCGGTGGGCGACGTCTTGCTGGTGCTGCCCGGTCAACCCCCGTCGCCGGTGGTGCCGGCTCCGCCCGCACCACCGGGTCCGGAGATGCCCGCGCCGATGCCGATGCCCGTGCCGGCACCGACGCCCGCGCCGCCGGACGGCTAGCGACGGCCGCGGCATGCCCGAGCTCCCGGATGTCGTCATCTACGTCGAGCGCATGGCCGCGTTGCTCGGTGGGCGCACGCTCGACGGCACGACGATCCTGTCACCGTTCGTCCTGCGCACCGTGGAGCCGCCGCTGTCCGCCGCTCATGGACAACCGCTGGCCGGTGTACGCCGCCTGGGGAAGCGCATCGTCATGGAGTTCCCCGGTGAGTTGTTCGTCGTGATCCACCTGATGATTGCCGGCAGGCTCAGGATGCGGCCGGCGTCGGCGCGACCCAACCGGCGTCAGACGCTCGCGGTATTCCGGTTTGGCGAGAACGCACTCTGGCTCACCGAGGCGAGCAAGAGGCAGCGCGCGGCGATCTACGTCGTGCGCGGGACCCCGGCGTTGCGGGCACTGGACCCGGGCGGTCTCGACGTGCTCGCTACCGGTGTCGAAGCGTTTGCCGCGGTCTTGCGGCGGGAGCGTCACACGGTGAAGCGCGCGCTGACCGACCCGCACCTCTTCGACGGGATCGGCAACGCGTACTCGGATGAGATCTTGCACGCCGCGCGTCTCTCCCCGGTTGCCCGGACCGACCGCCTCACCGACGGCGAGATCCGGCGGCTGCACGCCGCCGCCCAGGCGACGCTGCGCGAGTGGATCAACCGGACGCGAGACGACGTGGGTGACGGGTTCCCGGAGAAGGTCACCGCCTTCCGTCGCGGGATGCGCGTACACGGCCGCTTCCGGCAGCCGTGCCCGGTCTGCGGATCGCCGGTGCAGCGGATCGTGTGGGCGGAGAACGAGATGAACTACTGCGCGACGTGTCAGACGCAAGGCAAGGTCCTGTCGGACCGGGTGCTGGCGCGGTTGTTCGGCGCGTCGTGGAAGGGCTGGGGCTTGAGAGACGACGACTAGCGAGACGTGGTGACAGCCAGCCGGCGGCGCGCCGCCGGCCGGGCATGCCCATCCTCATCAGAACTGCGAACAGGCGAGGCTCCCGCCCGACACCCGTCACACGGTGATCACACGATCGCTCGACATGAGCAGCTCGACATGGAGGAACTTCTCCAACATCTCCATTCCGAATGCCTGATCCGCCGGCCCAACAACGCCGAGCCCCGCCTGGCTCACGAGTACCACCGTACCGGTCCCCATCAACGAGCCTCCTGCTGACAAGCTATCTCGACGGTCACGTCACGCATGGCCGCACACGACGTCACACTACAACAGGCTGACATCGGCCGGCGCATCGATGTCGCGGGACGCGTCTGCGCCGAGCGGAATCCGCAGACAGCGCTCCGGGTGGCGCTCGATCACCGCGCGCGCGCCGCGATCACCAGTAAGCTGCTGCAGTTCGTCAAACAGACTCCGGTCGAAGTACGCCGGCGGGCCGACCGTCCCCTGATAGGCGGACGCCACGACCATGTAGCCCCCGGTCGCGGCGGACTCGATCAGACGGTCGATCACCGACGCGTCAACGAACGGTTGATCCGCGAGCAGGATGATTGCGCCCGAAGACGCGCGGGAGACCGCGGCGGTCCCGGCGCGGATCGACGTGCCCATCCCTTCGGCATGATGTGGGTTCTCAATCACCCGCACGTCGAGACCGTTCAGCAGCGGCCGGTACGTCTCGGCGTGGGCGCCCAGCACGACGATGACCTCACGGCAGCGGGACTGCAGCGCGGCGCGCGCCACCCGGCGGATCATCGGTTCGCCCTGCACCGGCAGCGCGAGCTTCGGCCGACCCATGCGCGTACTGGAGCCCGCGGCCAGGATGACCGCGGTCACGAACGGCCGCGGGTCCGGCCCGACAGTCATGCCTGCGCCGGCTGAATCCCGACCGCCATGGATCACTCCGCGCGCGATGTGGTCGGCTGCGTCTGGGGTTGCGCCGACGTGTGAATCGGGCCGCGCCGGCTGCGCAGGAACCCGCCGTCTCGACCGCGGGCG
>JAVKJV010000005.1:0-108684 GCA_031458775.1 Candidatus Fervidifonticultor quartus
GATTCGTGAGCCGCACCCGGAGCGACCCTGGTTCAAGTTCTACGAACCCGGTGTGCCCCGGGCACTCGAGTTCCCATCGCATCCCATTTACGGGTTCCTCGACAGGAGCGCCAAGCGATATCCCGACAACCCGGCGCTGATCCAGGTCGGGCCCAACTTCGACCGCCGCCTGACCTACGCGCAGCTCGACGACCTGAGCGACCGGTTCGCGACGTCGCTGTTGCGGCGTGGGCTGCAGGTCGGCGACCGTGTCGCGGTCATCCTGCCCAACTGCCCGCAGTTCGTGATCGCCGCGTTTGGCATCTGGAAGGCCGGCGGCGTGCTCGTCCAGACCAACCCGCTCTACAAGGGCCGCGACCTGGCGTTCAATCTCAAGGACTCCGGCGCGCGGTTCGCGGTCGCGATCTCGCGGCTGTTCAAGCACCTCGACGAGGTGCGGCCGCACACCGACCTGCAGGCCGTTATCGTCACCAACATCCACGACTTCTTCCCGAGGAAGTGGCGGTGGCTGTACACGCTCGCGCGCGCCAGGAAGGAAGGCGACGTCATGCCGCCCGGTCCCGGCGTCGTCCCGTTCACAGCGATGCTCAAGGCCCCCCGGCTGGAGGAGCGGTCGCCCGTGAGTCTCGACGATCCCGCCGTGCTCCAGTACACCGGCGGGACCACCGGCGTGCCGAAGGCCGCGACCCTGACGCACCGCAACGTCGTCTGCAACGCCATCCAGGCGCGCACCTGGCTGACCGATCTGAAAGAAGGCGAGGAGCGGATTCTCTCGGTTGTGCCCTTCTTTCATATCTATGGCATGACGGTCTGCATGGTGCTGGCGACGGCCGTCGGGGCTGCGAACATCATGTTGTTGATGCGGCTCTTCGAGGCCAAGACGGTCGCCGCCGCGGTCCCCAGGTACCGGCCAACGATCTTTCCGGGCGCCCCCGCGATGTACATGGCCATCAACCAACTCCGGGATGTTGAAAAGTACGACCTGAAGTCGATCAAGGCCTGCGTGTCGGGGTCGGCGCCGCTGCCCGCGGAGGTCCAGCGCCGCTTCGAAGAACTTACGGGCGGCCGACTGGTCGAGGGCTACGGCATGTCCGAGGCGTCGCCTCTCACGCACGCCAATCCCATTAACGGCGTCCGGAAGACCGGCTCGATCGGTGTGCCGGTGCCGTCCACCGACGCCAGGATCGTCGATCTCGAGACGGGCACGAAGGATCTCAAGGTCGGCCAGGTCGGAGAATTGGTGGTACGCGGTCCCCAGGTGATGAAAGGCTACTGGAACAACCAGATCGAGACCGACCGTACGATCCGCGACGGGTGGCTCTACACCGGCGACATCGCGCGCATGGACGAGGACGGATTCTTCTACATCGAAGACCGCAAGAAGGACATGGTCAACGTCGGCGGGTTCAAGGTTTTCCCCCGCGAGGTCGAGGAGGTACTCTACGAGCACCCCGGCGTCAAAGAGGCCGCGGTCGCGGGCGTGCACCACCGCGTGCGCGGCGAGATCCTGGTGGCCCATGTCGTGCCCAAGGATGGCGGTGACCCGCGAGAGCTCAAGCGCGCGCTCCGTGACTTCTGCGCGCAGCGGCTCTCGCCGTACAAAGTGCCCCGGCGCATCGAGATCGTGAGCGAGATCCCCAAGACGTTCATCGGCAAGGCGATTCGCTGGCAGATTCGGGAGCGCGAGGAGCAGAGAGGCGAGAGCGCAGAGGACGAGTAAGAGCCGGACCCGCGGGGGAGGCTACCGCCGCAGCAGGCGCACGCGTTGCGGCGGCCAGTAGATCAACATCGCCTGACCGACGATCAGGTCCTGCTTGACGAATCCGAACGCGCGGCTGTCCTCGCTGTTGTTGCGGTTGTCGCCCAGCACGAACACCGAGCCCTCGGGGACGACCTCAGGGCCGTAGTCGCCGCTCGGCGGACCGTTCAGGTACGTTTCGGTCAGCGGTACGTCGTTGATGAAGACCCGCCCTTCGCGGATCTGCACGCGGTCGCCGGGCATCGCCACGATCCGCTTGATGTAGTTGCGCCCGGGATCGCGGGGATAGCGCAGCACGATGATGTCGCCGCGCTGCGGCCCGCGCCACCGATAGAGGAGTTTGTTGACCAACACGCGGTCGCGCGGCAGGAGCGTGGGTTCCATCGAGTACTGCTCGACCTGAAAGGCCTGCGCGACCGACACCATCACCAGTTGCGCCAGGATGAATGCGATCAGGAGCGTCTTCGTGAAGTCGAAGGCGCTGCGCCAGAGGCGCCGCCAGTCCACAGGGATCCGGTTGAGGGTCTCGCGTACTCTCGACATGTGGGATCTCGCGCATGGCGGAGGGGGTGGGATTTGAACCCACGAGGCAGGTTTTCGCCCGCCTACACGCTCTCCAGGCGTGCCGATTCAGCCGCTCTCGCACCCCTCCTCACACGATCCTAGTATACCCAAGTCTAGCGGTCCGCCTCCACACCCGCCGCGAACCGATAGCCAAAGCCGCGCGCGGTCACGATGATGCGTGGTTCCGAGGGGTCCTGCTCGATCTTGTTGCGCAACATGTGAATGTACTTCTTGACGTCCTCGGCCGCGGCAGCATGACGGTCGGGCCACACCGCGCTGAGGATCTCCTCGGTGGAGAAGACCTTGCCGGGCCTGGACGCCAGCAACCGCAGCAGGTCGAACTCTTTGGGCGACAGCGCGACGGGCCGGCCGCGGACCATGGCCTGTTTGCGGTCGTCGTCGATCATCACCTCGCGCGACGGGCCGGCCACGGCGGGTCCGCCCTGGTACCGGCGCATGACCGCGGCGATCCGTGCGTCGAGCTCGCGCAGGTCGAACGGCTTGGTGATGTAGTCATCGGCGCCCAGGTCGAGCCCGGCGACCTTGTCCTGGGGCGCGTCGCGCACGGTGACCATGATGACCGGCACGCGGCTGAAGGTGCGCAGGCGCTTGAGGACGCCCCAGCCGTCGAGTCCCGGGAGGTTCACGTCCAGCAAGACCAGATCCGGGGCGGCGGTCCGCACCGCATCCACGGCCCGCAGGCCGTCGTCCGCGCCGTTGACCTCGTGCCCTTTGGCACCCAGGTACTTGATCAGCAGGTCGCGCGATCGAGCGTCGTCTTCAACCACGAGGATCTTCATGCGCGTCCCCCGCTGGCAGAGTGACATAGAAAGTTGTCCCGCCGCCGGCAGCGGTTTCGAACCAGATCCGGCCGCCCTGTTGTTCGACGTAGCGTTTGGCCACCGCGAGGCCGAGGCCGATGCCGTCAATCTCCCGTCGCCCTGGGTGGCCGGCCCGCCGGAACGGCTCGAACACCTCGTGTTCGTGTCCCGGCGCGATCCCCGAACCCGTATCGCTCACGGCGAAGAGGACGTGTCCGTTCCGGGCGGCTGTCGTGAGCGTGATCTGACCTTCCGCCGTGTACTTGATGGCGTTGTGCAGCAGATTGATGAGGATCTGGCGGAGCATCGTCTCGTCGGCCCGCACGGTGAGGTCGCCGTCGACCTGGGTGGTGATCGGCAGGCGTTTAGCCCGCGCCAGATGGGCGACGGTCATCCGAGCCTGATCGACAACGGCCGCGGCCCTGACCGGTGAGATCTGCGGCACCACGGCGCCCGCCTCCAGCGCCGAGTAGCGCAGGATGCCCTCGATCAGGTGCAGGAGATGATCGCCCGCGGCCAGGATCGACTCGACGTCCTCCCGCTGCTCCTCACGGAGCGGTCCGTCGATGCCCTCGAGCAACAACTGCGCGTAGGCCCGGATCGCGTGCAGCGGCGTCTTCAGTTCGTGGCTCATCGCGGCCGAGAACTCATCCTTGATCCGGTTGGCTTTCTGCAGCGCGTCGTTCACCCGCGCGAGCTCCACGTCACGCGCCTGGATGGCTTGGGCCATCGCGTTGAACTCCTCCGCCAGCACACGCAGCTCGTCGTTGGTCCGGGCCGGCACCCGCGCCGCGTAATTGCCCCGGCGGACCTCGCGGATGGTTCGGATCATGCGCTCCACCGGTCCGACGATCGCGCGTTGCAGCAGCACGGCCGCGAGCACGCCGGCGGCCACCAGGCCGAGACTCGCCAGGGCGATGCGCAGCGTTTCTCGCCGGATGCGCGCGTAGACGTCATTGAGCGGATACCCGATCCGCACATAGGTCTGCCGGTCGAGAGTGTAGTCGGGCACCGCGCGAAAGATGTCGAGGTACGGGGTCCCCGACGGCGTGACGCGCTCGACGATGAGGAACGGTCGGTCGAGCGGCGGCGCCGGCTCGACGAGCCACGAGCGCCCGTCCGTGAACCGCAGGTCACCGTCCTTGTAGATCTGCGCGTAGAGGACGGAGCCCGCGATCAGCCGGCTGGTGATGCGGCTGCTCGTCGGGCTTGCCGTTTGTCCTTCGGGCGTCGGAAGGAATCGCGCGGCGTCGCGGGCGAGTTCCTCGGCGATGACCTTGGCCAGGATGCGGACCTGCTCGAGCAGGGCCTGCTCGAGCCGGTATGCGGCCAGGCCGCCGAAGATCGCGGCGAACAGCACCGCCAGCCCCACGAAGGCCAGCAGGAACTTCCGCCTCAGGCTGAACCGGACCACGCTCTCAGTATAGTATGGTGTCCCAGATCACCGCGCGGAGGATCCGCGATAGGCCGACGCCCGCGAAAAAGAACGGGAGGCGCGCTGTCGGAACGCGCCTCCCTGCGAGCCACGCGGCCGATCACTGATGTGATCGGAGCCGGAGAGCCGCGCGGCAGCCCTTAACGATCGATCGCGATCTGCAGGATCTTCTTGGCCGACTCCAGCTGCCGGACCACGTACTCCATCTGCGACGTCGCCTGCTCAGACGCGACGGACGGCTCTTCGGTCTCGGACGATCCGCCGCTGCGGCGGCCCGGGATCATGCCGAGCGCCTCGGTCGCCTGACGAATCGCGCGGCTGACGATCTCCATCGCCTGCTCCTCGACCCGCACGCCGCGCGTGCCGAGCACGCCGGACGGGCCGACGGTCTGCGACAGGTCTGCGGTCGCCGTGGGGATCTGGACGTTGCCGCCGGCCTGCGCGATCTCGGCGAGCTTCTTCGCGCGCGCCTCCATCTGCTGCTGGACTGCGGCAATCCACTGGACCTCTGCAGCCTCGCGCTTCACGCGTGCCTCGACGAGCAGCGGGCGCACGCCCTTGTACGCGTCGGTGCTCGCGGTCGCGGTTACCGCCCGGAACGCCGGATCGGCGAACCCCGCCAGCACGTTGACGGTCTCCTGGACGTAGCGGCCCTGGGCGCTCGGATCGAGCGCGGTCACCGCCAGCTTGGCCTGCTCCAGCGCGCGATCGAGCTCAACCATCGCCTGGGTCAGTGGGGTCTTGTCGACGACGAGCTCAGGCAGCGGCTCCTCAGCCAGTTCGGGCAGAGGCGCAGGCTGGCCGGTCTGCGCCGAATCGGCCGGCGCCGGAGCGGGTGGCGGCGTCTGAGTCTGCTGGGCCTCGACCGTCTTGGTCACGACCGGTTCCTCGGTCGCGGCCTCGGTCGTGGGAGCCGTGATCGCCTCCTCATCAACGGGCGCGGCGGCGGTGTGCACGGGCGGGCGGTTCATGACGGAGAATGCCAGAGACACGCTGGTGAGCAATCCCACGGGGATCAGCGCCAGCGCGATGCGATGGAACCACTTGCCCTTCATCATCTTCCCTCCCCCGATTCGCTGGAATCGGCTCTCGCGACCAGTCTGCGCGCGAGGCCGGGGCAGAGCCATACAAGAGGGGTACAGAACAGGTTGAAATTGGGTCAGGGAAGACTGCGGCCGCTTCGCAGGAGCTTCACGGTGCCTGCGCCTGCCGAAGCATCACGATGCGGTTGGCGGCCTGATAGGCGTCTTCCGACAGCAGTTCGCGGCGCACCACGGTTCCCCGCTCAGAGACCAAGCGGTAGGTCGCGACCCGATAGCCGGTCGCGCCGGGGCTGCGCAGCACCACCCGGCCGTTCAGCCGGGCGGTCTCGCCAGCCGTGACCGTCAGACGGGCCGGGGCCGCTGCCCCGAGGAGTTCGGTCGCGACCTCGAACGTGGCCGCCGGCCGTTCGCGGCCGTACACGTGGACCTCCAGCCGCTCGCCGTGCACGCGGGCCTGAAGGCGCACGGGCCAGGGGTAGGGATTGCCGAAACGCAGGTCGATGTCGTACTGCGCAACGGCCGCGTCCCGGCCGGGCGACACGTATGCGGGCGCGAACACGTGGGGGTGTCGTTCGATGATCGACAGGCCGGCCAGCAGCGCGGCGTTGTAGAGCGTGGTCGAGGTCTGACAGACGCCGCCGCCGAACGCGCGAACCAACTCGCCGTCGTAGCTCACCGGCGCTTTGACGTATCCGCGATCCACGGTCCAGGAGCGGACGGTCCGGTTGAACGAGAAGGTCGCGCCCGGCGCGACGATCGTTCCATTCAGCGCCCGGGCCGCCAGCCGGGCGTTGTGGCGCTGGCTCGTGGACCGTTCTCGCAGCGACGTGGCATACCCGGCGAGCTCAACCTCAGCGGGCGATGTCCACGCGAGGCCGGCGACCAGCACCAGCGTCAACCCGACGGTTGCGACGAGGACGCCGGCCGCGAGGAGCGCAACGGGATTCCGGGTCCGCACCGTCACTTGATCACCACCCGCGCGCCCGCCGACTCCGCCCGGCGCTCAGGGTTGTACATCCCCTGCAGCACGGCCGGCAGCGCCTGGTACCGCCCGGGTGTCTGCGCGCGCAGATTGTACTCGATGGTGTGCGTGCCGGGCTTCAGCGACCGGATGAAGAACACGATCCGGTCGTCCCGGACATCGGTGCTGGCCCACCAGTAGTGCCACTCGTCCATCTCCGCGCTGCCTCGTTCGGTGACTTCGAAGCCCGCGGGGAACGGGTCTTCGATGAGAAGGTAGGCCAGGGGCTCCGTCGTGGCAATTGTCAGCCGAACCAGCACCCGATCGCCCTGCCGGAGCTGGTTGCCGCTCGGCTCGGTCTGGAGTGACCACTCGTCGGCGCCGACCGTCTTCGGAACGATCCGCAGATACTCGCGCGCGACGCGTATGCCTTTGCTGCTGGCTTCCGGGATCTCCTCCATGCCGACCACTTGCCGGAGTTGCACGGTGTAGAACACGCGCCCGCCGCCCCCGGTCCGCTCGAGCGCCAGCGTGTTGTCGCCCGGGCGCAGCGCCGCCGCGGGTAGCGTGAGCACATGGTCCGGCCCGGCGGCCATCTCCGGGGTCACCCGCACGGTCTCGACGACCTGGCCGTTGAGGCGCACCCGGATCTCGCCAGTCAACTCTCCGGCACCGCCGTGGCGCCGCAGGTCGTCGGTCAGCGCGGCCAGTATCCACGCGGTGTCCCGCGTGCTCCCCCAGTAGGCGTCCGTACGGTGCCGCATCATCCACCGCAGGATGCCGCCGACGCGCGGGTCCCGCGGGTTGACGGTCAGGATCGCGCGCAGCGCGACGGCCGTGGCCATCCGGTCGTTCCAGTCCCAATCCCGGTTCCACTGCGTCGCCGCACGCGCCGGCCAGTGCACCGTGCCATCCTTGGTGACGGCGCGCCGGCCCAATTCAGCGATCGCCGGCCGGTGATCCGCGCCGAGCAGGCGATCGAGCAGCGCGGCGTACGCGACGCCTTGTGATCCCAGGTCGCGAAGCCGAGCGTTCCACGCGGCGCGGTGGCTCCGCACGGCCTTGACGTCGCCGCCTGATAGCGCCACCGCATAGAGCAGGAACATCTGCGTGTCCGGCGAGGCGCCGCGGACCAACTCGAGGGCCGCCTTCTGCGCCTGCTCGAGCACGTAGGTCCTCACCGGGTAGCCCTCGGCCTTCGCGACAGCCAGCCCGTAGAGCGCGTAGGCCGTCATCCAGGGGTCGTCGTCGTCGAACTCCCACCACCCCCACCCGCCGGTGCCGTGCTGGAGCCGATACAACCGTGTCATCCCATCACGGACCATGTGCGGGATGTCGGCCGGCAGCGACAACGCCGGCAGGCTTGCGGTTCTCAAGGCTCGCTGCGCGAGGACCGTCGGCAGGAACCGGCTCATCGTCTGCTCGACGCAGCCATAGGGATACCCGACCAGGTAATCGAGCGCGCCCACCACGGCGTTCGTGACCGACGGCGTGACTCGCAGCGCCAGTCGCGTCGAGCCCGGAATCGCGGCCGCGTCCAGCCGCAGCGTCTCGGTGCTCGTCACGCCCGGTGCGACCTCTCCCGACCTTGCCACGACCTCGTCGCGCCCGTGGGGCCGGATCGGCACGGTGAGTTCAATGCCGTCGGTGCGGCGTGTGCTTCCGGTGGTGAACGCCGTCACCACAATCTTCGCGGCGCCAGGCTGCCGCGCGTAGACCGGCCAGGTGACGGCCCCGCTCGATCGCGGGCCGATGGTGATCGTCTGCCTCTCGGCGCCTTCGACGATCAGGCCGTCGATGCGCGCGTGGACACTCGCCTGCTGCGGGGTGTCGGTCTCGTTGTGGATCAGCGCCAGGACGCGAGAGCGGTCGTGTTGGCTGAAGAGACGCGGGGTCTCGATCCGGACAAAGAACTCTTTGGACACTAGGATCTTGTGCACGCCGCGGCCCACCCGCGTGTCGGCGGTATGCGCCATGACCGTCGCGCGCCATGTCGTCAGGTTGTCGGGCAGGTCCACGCTGACGGTGGCCTGTCCGGACGCGTCGGTGCGTACCTCCGGTGCCCAGTGCGCGATGTCGCGGAATCGGCGGCGGATCGCAATCTGCGCTTCGGCCTTGTCGGCGTCTCCCAGGTAGCGGAGTTCGTAGGAGTAACTGGTCCGCACCATGTTCCAGCGCCGGGGATAGAACGCGTTGCGCAGCGCGTACGGATCGTCCTCGCGCAGCGCGTAGATCGATTCGTCCACGACCCCCAGTGAGATCTCGGCGGGGACCGGCCTGCCCAATGTGTCGGTCGTCCGCACGATGAACATGGCGCGGTCGCCGGGCGCATAGCGCGGCCGGTCCGACCGGACCGACACCCTGACCTCGGCCTGCGGCAGCGCCACGCTCAGCGGCACTTCATCAGTGGCCAGGCGCTTGTCCCGGACATACGTGGCGCCCAGGAACGCATTGCGGCCATACTCGGGCAGAATCGGGACGGTCACGACTGTGCTCCGGGTCGTGATCGGCACCGTCGCCACGCGGTAGACCTTCGCACCCTCGACCGTCAGCAGGACGGTCTGGCCCACACGGTCGGTGTTGATCAGTACGCGCGCGGTCTCGCCCGCAGTGTACCGTCGCTTGTCCGTGAGCAACGACAGTTGCGCGTACTTCACGGGCAACGACGACGTGGAGGCGTCCGCCGCCCACACGAACGTCGTGTCGCGGATGGTCCGGCCGCCCGTGTCGGTCGCCCGCGCGGTCAGCCTGACGTACCCCCCACGAGGGATCGTGACCTCGACGGAGGCCGTCCCGTCGGATCCGGTCGTCGCGGTCTTCGTGCGAAACGGCCGCAGTACGTACTCCGACCTGGTGGAGTCCCAGATCTCATACTCGGCCTCGAGCGTCACCGACACGCGCGCGACCGGGTTTCCGTCGTGGTCGCGCGCCAGAATCCGCACGGTCGTCGGCGACCGCGGTTGCACGAGATACCCTTCGGTGTCCACGAACAGACGAAACGCGCCCGCGACGACGGCCGCGGTGCCTTCGGCATACACCTCGCGGCCGGCGCTGTCCGTCACCGTCGCCTGCACGGCGAAGATCTGGTCGGCAGGGGCAGTGGGCTCATCCGGCACCACCGCCGGGAAAGACACCGTCGTCTGGCCGGCGGCGTCGAGCCTCGCCTCGCCCTGGGCAACGACGCGACCGTCCCCCCGGTAGCCGGCGTACTCTTCCGCTTCTTCAGGATCGAGGTCGCCGCGTGCCAGGTACGCGGCCAGCCAGTCCGGCGACCGGTAGACCGAGTACCGCACCGATCCGCCGGCGACCGGCGCGCCGAAGTAGAATTGGGCCGAGACCGCGACCGTCACCAGGTCGCCGGCCACGTAGCGCGGTTTGTCCGGGCGCACCGTGACCGAGAACTCCGGCTTGCGGTACGACGCGACGGCGATGTCGTGGGTGAATGTTGTGCCGCCGCCGGTCAGCACCAGCGCGTAGGTGCCGGTCGGCGCCTCTTCACTCAGGTCGAATCGGCCGTGAAAGGCGCCGAGCGCGTTGGCCGTGCGCCGCTCGCGGAAGATCGGTTCGCCTGACGGATCGCGCACCTCCACGGTGACCCGCTGCCCGGAGGGGATCGCATAGCGCAGTCCGGCGCCGGTCTTGCGCCGGACCAGTGCCTTGTAGAAGATCCGCTGTCCGGGGCGATAGATCGGGCGGTCAGTGTACGCGAACAGCGTGAGGTCACCGCTCTCCTCGAACCGGTAGTCCGTGCCCGCGACGACCGCTTCATCGCGGCCCCGCTGCGCCACGACGGTGAGGTGGAACTCGCCCATGGGTGCGGGCAGCCGGAACCGCGCGAGCCCGTTGGTGGCCGCTATCGCGCGACCCAACACCTCGCCGTCGCGGTAGACGGTCACGGTGCTTCCTGCGGCCGGCACGCCGGTGGCCACGTCGGCGACGAACGTCAGGATCTCGACCGGCGTGCGCTTCAGCACGAGCGCGGTGTCGGTGACCAGGGCCACCGACGAGACGGTCTTCGTGCCGTAGCGCGCCTCGATCAGGTACAATCCCACGCCCGGTGCGCCGAGGTCGATCGACATCGTGTAGAAGCCCTCGACCCCGACGCCCGTAATCGGGACCTCGCGCACCAGCACCAACGAGGGCGCCGCGCCAGTACGGGGACGTAGCAACGCATCGGGGAGCGCGCCGGCCGGACGCCAGTCCACGCCGACCTGATCGAGGGCGCGTGCGGCCTGCCGGTCTTTCAGGATCTCGGACAGACGCGTCCGGAACACGCGAATGGTGATCTTGCGCGCGGCGGCCGGGTGTGAGGCATCAACGTGCCCGCGCAGCGGCAGCGTGACGGTTTCCCTCGTCGTGAAGAGCCGGCGCGGCCCGACCAGCTGCAGCTCCGGCCGCGCAGTATCGAGTGCCAGCCGCACATGCGCGACCCGGCCCTCGTCAATCCTGACCTCGGCGTACTCCACCGTGTAGGCGTCGAGGTACGCCGACACCTGGTATTGCCCGGCCGGGACGTGCGCGAGCGTGAACCGGCCGTCCGGGCGCGCCAGGGCGTACAGCGGCTTCCGTGCGGTCGTTACCCCATCATCCGACGGCGTGATGACGACCCGCGCGCCGCTCACCGGACGGCTGGTTCCGCGCTGCGTCACGTCACCTTCAAGCCGGCCGACCGGCACCTGCTGTGAGACACCGTACGCCAGGCCGATCGCGACCGCCAGTGTGGCGACGATGAGCCCTGTCGTCTTCATGGCTGGACTCCTTCGCGCGTGCCCGGGGCGACTGGCGCGCGGCCTCGCCGCCGCAGCCGAACGGCGATCCGTGGGACCAGGTCTGCGGCGAGGATTAGAACCGCGACCACGGCCGCCAGGATCAGCAGCAGGCGCAGTCGGTCATCGCGTGTGAGCAGGGCGAGTCGGAGCGCGTCATGTGTCCACTGCACCACGGGCAATGCCGTGAGCAACGCCATCCACCCATGGCTGAGCACGCCGGGATACAGGACCGATGCGAGCGCCAGGCCGGTCAACAGGCCGATGGCCGCCTGAGGGCCCCAGAGCACGAGCATCGCCGTGGACACCGCCACCGCGAGCAGGATCACGATCGCGAGCCGGCTGATGCCGCCGGCGACGCTTGGTGCCACGCGGACTGTGCCGCCGGGGTCTGATATGCCGGGCCCCGAGCGTCCGAGCACACCGCTCAGCAGCAACGGCAACGCAATCCCGGCCACGATGCTGAAGAGCGCGAAGTGATCGACAAGCGTCGCACCGGAGAGATCGTCCTGGAAACGTTGGGTGAACAGGCGGTAGAGCAGCAGGATCACGCCGAAGACGAGGATCTGTGCGAGTCGCGCGCGGCCGGCGTCATCGCGGTGCGCGACAATTGTGCCCGCCGGCAGCCAGGCCGCGATGAGCATCGCACCGATGCCGTATCCGGTGAGCAGGTAGAACGCCACGACGACGCCGGCAAGGCCGAGCAGAAGCGCCATCACGTGCTCCGCGGTCGGGCCAGCGCCGGGATACACCGGGGTCACGGTTGCGCGCCGTGTACCCGCGGCACCGGCATCGGGTTCCGAGGCCACCCACCAGGCCAGCAGGATCATCATGAGTCCGCTCGCTGCCGCCAGAGTCAGGCGCGTCTGGCCGACGAGGCTGGCCGCGACGACGTGCGCGAGGCCGAGGAGCAGCAGCGCCGGGAGCGCCACCTGCAGGATCGCGATGCCGGGTGCCGCAGCCCGCGTGCGATCCCGCGTCCTCCCAGGGCTCGCGATGCCGGCGAGTAGCGTCAGGACGGCCACGCCCGTTGCCAGCAGCAGAGCCGACAGCACCCAGCGCAGGGGCTGCGTCCCCGCCGCGTCGCGGTAGTGCCCCAACGCCGCCGTCGCGCACAGCGTCACGACGAACCCCGCGTTCATCAAGAGCGCGACAGGCAGATCGTCGTCGAGTGGTGCCTGATTCGTCTGACCGGCCTTGTCGGTTGCGCGCGCGCCCAATCCCGCGGCGACGCCCGCGGCCACGAGCAGCGAGACTACGAACCACCCTGTTGCGACACCGACCGACGCGTCGACCGCAGCCGCGCCGGACCAGAGAAACGCTGCCGCCACGGGCACCAGCCCCGCGAAGAGCGGTGCCGCGTCGCGGCCCGCGCGGCGAAGCGCGCGAGGGCTGGCGGTGCTTTCGCGTCCCGCGCCTAACAGGACCCACGCCGCCAGCAGCGCCGCGACGCCACCGACGACCACGCCGCGCCCCCACGGCTGTCCGGCTGGCCACACCGGCCGCGCCGGCACGGCAATCGCGGCGACCGCCACGAGCAGGACGATGGCAAGCAGTGTGAAGGCCACCGTGCCGCGTCGCACCCGCTCACGGGCGCCCTCCCAGTTCAGCAGGCGCCCGGCAAGCCATCCCACGGATCCCAGGGCGAGGACGCCCCACAGCAGGTGACGTTCCATGCGCCGGCTCCTCCCGGGTTGCCCCGCCAATACTCATCCGGCGTTCGTCATGGAACTTCTGCGCGGCGGGCGCAAATCCGCCTTGGACCGTATCGCGCAGCCTGCGCCGGTGGTAGTATTTAGAAGAGGCTAAAAGTTACGGAACCGGCCGTGCCTTCCCGTTCTGTTTCGTCGGATGTCGTCCGTCGTGGTGACGAGGCAACCATCGCCGCGGCCGATGAGGTGCTGTCGGGCCGTGCCCGCCGCCGCGGCCTCGCGCGGCTGCTTCCATTCCTGGGTCCGGCGTTCATCGCGTCGGTCGCCTACATCGACCCCGGCAACTTCGCCACCAACATTCAGGCGGGATCAAGGTTTGGGTTTCTGCTGCTGTGGGTCATCGCGGCCAGTAACCTGATGGCCATGCTCGTCCAGGCGCTGTCGGCAAAGCTGGGGATCGCCACCGGCCAGAACCTGGCGGAACTATGCCGGCAAGAGTTCGCCCGACCGGTTGTCTGGGTCATGTGGGTCCTGATGGAAGTCGTCGCGATGGCCACCGATCTGGCGGAGTTCGTGGGTGCGGCCGTTGGGTTCAACCTGCTGTTCGGAATCCCGCTGTGGCCCGCCGGTCTGCTGACCGGGGCGATCACGTTCCTGATCCTGGCCGTCGAGCGCCGCGGGTTCCGTCCGCTCGAGGTGGTCATCACCGCGTTCGTCGGGATCATCGCGATCTGTTATCTCATCGAGGTGTCGTTGCGGCCGCCGGCCGCGGCGTCGGTGCTGAACAGTCTTGCGAAACCGCACTTCGCGGGCTCGGAGAGCGTGCTGCTCGCCACCGGCATCCTGGGCGCCACGGTCATGCCGCACGTCGTCTTCCTGCACTCGTCGTTGACCCAGCATCGCATCGTGCCCCACACACCCGGGCAGATGGTCCGGCTGTTTCGGTTTGAGCTCGTTGACGTCCTGATCGCCATGGGCATCGCCGGTCTCGTCAACGGTGCTATGCTGATCACGGCCGCGAGTACATTCTTCGCCGAGGGCCTGACCCACGTGGCGACCCTCGAGGAGGCTCATCGGACGCTGACGCCGCTGCTGGGCGCGCTGAGCAGCACCGTGTTCGCGATATCGCTGCTGGCGTCCGGCCTGTCATCGTCCACGGTCGGGACGATGTCCGGGCAGGTCATCATGCAGGGATTCCTGCACCGCCGCATCCCGGTGTGGATCCGGCGTCTGATCACGATGCTGCCGGCGCTGGTGGTGATCGGCCTCGGTCTCGATCCCACGCGGACGCTCGTGATCAGCCAGGTGGTGCTGAGTTTCGGCCTGCCGTTCGCGCTGGTGCCGCTCGTGCTGTTCACCAGGCGCCGCGACCTCATGGGCGCGTTGACGAATCACCCGCTGACCACGCTGGCCGCCACCGTGGTGACCATGCTCATCGTGGCGCTCAACGCCTTCCTGCTCGTGCAAGTGCTGGGCGGAGGCTGACGTGTTCCGGCGTTTGCTTGTGCCCCTCGACGGGTCACAGCTTGCGGAGACCGTGCTGCCGGTGGTGCAGGCATTCGCCGGCCGCTTCGATGCAGATGTGACGTTGCTCCATGTGGTGGAGCGCCGCCCGCCGGCCGATGTGCATGGCGAACGGCATCTCGCCAGCCTGGCCGAGGCCGAGGCGTACCTGCGGGACGTCGCGGCCCGGCACTTCGCGTCGGGCCGCGCGACGGTGCACGTGCACGGGCCGGGTGAAGGTGACGTGGCGCCGCTCATTGCCCGGCACGCTGAGGAGTTTGGCAGCGGCCTGGTGATGTTGTGTAGCCACGGCCGTGGCGGTGCTCGGGACCTGCTGGTGGGCAGCGTGGCGCAGCAGGTGCTGGCCGTGGGGTCGGCACCGGTGCTCCTGGTCAAGCCGCCGACCGGTCCCACGCCAGCCTCCAAGGTCTTCGCCTGCAGCCGCGTCCTGGTGCCGCTCGACGGAAGCCGGCCGTCCGAGGCCGCGCTCGGCCCGGCCGCGACCGTGGCGCGGGCCTTCGGGGCAGAGGTGTACCTCCTGTCGGTCGTGCCGACGGTGGCGACCGTGCCGACCGATCGCGCGCCGGCCGCGCTGATGCTGCCTGGTGCCACGGCGCTGTCGCTCGAGATGGACGAGGAAGCTGTGACCGGCTACCTGGACGACCTGGCCGCCCGCTTGCGTGCCGACGGCACGACCGCGCGCGCTTTCGTGGGGCGCGGAGACCCCGCGGTGATCGTCACCGAGATGGCCGGCCGGCTGGAGGCCGATCTTCTCGTACTGGCCACACACGGCCGATCCGGGATGACGGCGCTCTGGGCCGGGAGCGTCGCCACGCGCATTGCCGCGCGCTGCCAGCGGCCGATGCTGCTCGTGCGGGCGCCGGGTGTGCCGCAGACGCCGTAGAGGGGCGCAGGCCGTAGCCGCCTCACTGAACCGTTGACCTCGTGACGCCGATCGCCGGCGCGGCTATCTGGCCTGTTCAGGAAGGGTGATTGGTGTCGCGGACCTCCTCGTCGGGCTCGTGCGGGGCACGTCGAGCACGAGCCCGAGGCCGTCATCAAGGATGCCTCAACCGTGTCGGAGGGGCCGTAGCCGGCCTCGTCGCTTGTCCGAAGCCGGGGTGTGTGCTCTTTGTCGGCATCTCGACGCGATGACCCTGAGCACTGCAGGTGCATCGGCTTCACGCCTGAGCTTGCGCGAGTCCGTTGCGAGGCACCGGTTTCTCCTCGAGTAACCTCAGGTTCTTTGCGACCCACCCGAGCGTCAGTCCCTGAGCGAGACTGGAGACGAGCACGACAAAGAAGACGATGTTGAAGATCGCTTTCGCGTTGGGCACGCCCGCGACAATCGGAAACGTCGCAAGCACGATCGGCACGGCGCCCCTCAAACCCGCCCACGAGATGAACAGCTTCGCCCGCCAGCTGAAGCGGCGAAAGGGTGCCAGGCACACGAACACGGTGAGCGGTCGAGCCACGAACATCAGCACCGCCGTGACGGCGAGTCCCGACCCGGCGACCGCCGGTAGTTGGGAGGGGAAGACCAGCAGACCGAGCGTCAGGAACATGACAACCTGCGCCAACCAGGCTACCCCGTCCTGGAACAGCAGGATGGTCCTCTTCGTTGGGAAGTCGCGACTGCCGGCCATCACTCCTGCGACATACGCAGCGAGGAAGCCGTTCCCGCCAAGCATCCCGGCGAGCCCGTAGCTCCACAGGGCGGCGGCAAGGGAGACAACCAGCGCGAGGCCGCTGACGCGCAGTCGGGCGCGACGCAAGAGAGCCGGCAGACCGATCCCGACGGCCGCGCCGACGAGCGTTCCCACCGCCATTTGTGTGCCAAGGCGGGGAAACAGCGAGACTACCGGCGTGCCGGGGGCCGTGATCAGAAGGAGCGTCGCGCCGAGGAGAAGGATTGCCATGGGGTCGTTAGAGCCTGATTCCAACTCGATGAGGCTCGGCACGTCGCCTTTCAGCGGCAAGCCATGCGACCGCATGATCGCGAAAACGGCGGCGGCATCCGTGGACCCGATCACCGAACCGAGCAACAGCCCCTCGAGCGGCGTGAAGCCCAGGAGCGGCACCGATGCCGCGGCGACCACGATCGCACTCAGGAACACCCCCGCGGTCGCAAGCACGAGGGCCGGGGCCGCAACGCCCTTGACCGATCGCCAGTCCGTATCCAGCCCGCCCGAGAACAGGATGCCGACAAGACAGGCAACACCGACGTTCTGCGCGAGGACATAGTCTTCGAACGCGATACCGCCCGGCCCGTCGGATCCGGCCAACATGCCCAGCGCCAGGAAGCCGATGAGGGCGGGCAAGCCAAACCGGCTGGACAAGCTGCCGGCGAGGACCGCCAGCGTCAGCAGCAGGCCGAGACTGAAGAAGAAGAGCTCGGGGGAGTTGGTCAGCATGAGCCTCGTGAAATGGTTGCCGCTGCAGTCGCTACAATGGCGGAGGAGGTGGGATTTGAACCCACGAGGCGCGATCGCGCCCAACGGTTTTCGAGACCGTCCGGGTACCGGGCTCCCGAACTCCTCCAAATACACAGTTTAGCACGGTCACGCAGCACGCGGCGAACGCCCTCGGGAGGAAAGGGCCGAAGGCCATGGGCTCCCCCCTACCGCGGCAGGATTGTCACAAGCCTCCGGAGGATACCAGCGGTGCTAACGCCACACCGTCGGAGGGCGCCATGGAGCCGAGCGGGCAGCACCGGGAGTTGGTTGCGGGCACAATCCTCTTCGTGCTGGGCCTAGTCTTTCTGGCGATTAGGATCACTGGGAGCGGGGGACAGTACGTGCTGGTCGCGGTTGGTGTTGCGTTCCTTCTGGCTTACGTGTGGTCCCGCGACGACGATCTGCTCGCACCCGGCAGTCTGATTACCGGCCTGGGGCTGGGGATCGCGCTTCAGCCGGTCGGCTGGGAGGAAGGGACGTCCGTGCTGTTGGGGCTGGGAGTCGGTCTGCTCGGGATGTACGTGCTCAGCATGACGATGACCAAACGGCCTAACGCCCCCTTCGCATCGCTGATTCCCGGAACGGCGTTACTCGTACTCGGGCTACTTGAGGCGCTTGCGGACGGCGGGTTGCTCCGGTTCATCGCCAGGTGGTGGCCGCTCGCGCCGGTGGTCGCGGGCGGGGCGATCCTCTGGCGTCAGTTCAAGTCAGGGTCGACGCGCGCCGTCGGGCCAGCGGAGTAGATGGGACCGTCGGTCAGCGGCGGGACTTGCGCCTCGGCCGGTCCGATGGCCGCCCGATCGCTTCCCATGGTCTGTACCCGGTTTCGTACATGGCTTTGGCAACCATGTGCGCCCCCACCGGCGACGTCATGAACACAAAGAGGATCGTAGCCACCTCGCGACCGTCAGTGCCATGCGCGAGCACAGCCGCGGCCAGCACGAGCATCAGCCCAAGTGTCGCAGCCTTGGTGGCCGCGTGGAGCCGCGCGTAGGCGTCGCCGAAGCGGTGGAGGCCCAGGGCGGCGATCAGCGAGAGGGCTGAGCCGGCGAGTACCATCACGGCGATCGCAAGATCACGCAAGGGGGGGCCGCCCTCTCAAGTAGCGTGCCGAGGCGACGGTGCCGATAAAGCCGAGGATGGCCACGACCGCGGCAACGTCGGCGTACAGGCGGGTATTCGCCCGGATCCCCAGCACGGCCACGATATTGATCAGCAGCAGCGCGATCGTGTCCCCGGCGACGATCCGATCGCCCAGGTGCGGCCCGCGAATCAGCCGCGCGAGCGCCAGACCGGCGGCGACAACAAGCATGGCCAGGGCCGCGGTCGTGGGCATCACTCGAGCATCCTTCCGATCGGGGTCTCGAGCGTACGCTTGATCTGCGCCACCGTCGCTTCGGGATCGTCGAGATCCAGAACGTGAACGACGAGGTGCGACCGGTTCGGTGCGACGTCGACCGTCATGGTGCCCGGGATGAGCGTGATCGAGTGCGCGAGCATCGTGATGCCCGCGTTCGTCTTTACGGCGAGCGGGATCTTCACGAGTCCCGAACGGATCGGCCGCCGCGGTCGTAATACCAGGCTGGCCACGGTAAGATTGGCGAGGACGTTCTGGCCGACGAACGTCGCCAGCCCCGTGAACAGCGCCCCGACGCGGCGGATCATCGCGGCTTCAGCACCGCGTTGATGTAGGTCGCCGGCGACGTGAGGTGCCCGGCCGCCGTCGAGGACAGCGCGAACAGGCCCTGCGCGCTCAGCCCGACGATGAGCGTGATCGTTCCAAGCACGGCCGCTGGCGCCAGCAGGCGGGCCGGGACGCGTTCAGACTCCCCGGCGCCCCAGAAGGCCGACGCGTAGATCTTAGTCATCGACATGAGGGTCAACAGACTGACCACGGCGCTGACCCCCACGATCCACATCTGTCCGGTTTCCAGGCCGGCTTTGATCAGCAGCAGCTTCGCGAAGAAGCCCGAGAGCGGCGGTACCCCGGCCAGCGACAGCGCGCACAGCAGGAACACCAGCGCCATCGTGCCGTTGGTCCTGGCGAGACCGCCGAGACGATCGAGTCGGCCCGTGTGCTGGGTCTCCTCGATGGCGCCGCCGACCAGGATCAATCCGGACTTCACGACGATGTGGTGGAGAATGTAGAAGATGCCGCCCGCGACCCCGAGCTGGCTCGCGAGCCCCAGCCCCATGACCATGTAGCCGACCTGGCTGATGATGTGAAAGGAGAGGATTCTCCTGATGTCGTCCTGCGCCAGCGCGCCCAGGACGCCCAACAGCATCGTGCCCGTGGCGATCCACAGGATGAGCGGGTTCGGGCCGGTGTGCGGGAACACAACGGTGAACACACGGAACAGCGAGTAGACACCGACCTTGGTCAGCATCCCGCCGAAGAACGCGGCGATCCCGGCGCGCGGGATCGCGTACGTGTGCGGTAACCAGAAGAACAGAGGGAAAATCGCTGCCTTGATCCCAAAGGCAACCAGCAGTAGGGTCGAGGCCGCCCTCACGTGGCCCTGCGGCGCCAGGGGCACACGCTCGGCCAGATGCGCCATGTTCAGCGTGCCCGTGCCGCTGTAGAGGAGCGCGACAGCAAAGAGGAAGAACGTGGAGGCGATCAGATTGATCGCGACGTAGCCAAACGCTTCGCGGGCCTGCTCGCGCGTCGTCCCGTGCGTCAGCAGGAAGTACGAGGCCATGAGCATGACCTCGTAGGCGACGTAAAGATTGAAGATGTCGCCCGTGAGGAAGGCCCAGTTGATGCCCGCCAGCAGGAATTGCCAGCCCGCGCGCACGTATCGGTCGTCGCGGCCGGTAACGATCGTGAAGATTAAAGCCACCAAACCGATCACCGAAGCGATCAGGGCCATCAGCGCGCCAAACGCGTCGGCGACGAGCGTGATGCCGAACGGCGCGGCCCATCCGCCGGCCTCTACCAGCAGGATCCGTCCCGTGCTCGTCGCGACAACCAGGGCGACCGCGGTGGCCAGCGAGGCTAGTGTTCCGGTCAGGACAATACCGCGCTGGACCCGACGCGATGCGGGCACGATAAGCGCGATCGCCGCGACCAGAGGGCTCAGGATCGGGAGAGCCGGTAGCGCGGCCCACAGGTTAGCGATCATCGTCCCGCTCGAACAGGTGCATGCGATAGCCCAACGCCAACAGGAACGCGGTCACGCCGAACGAAATGACGATCGCCGTGAGGATCAACGCCTGCGGTAGAGGATCGGTTAGGGGTTCGGGCGCCGCACCGATGACGGGTACGTTCCCACGCAAGCCGGCCGACAGCAGGATGAAGACATTGGCCGCATGCGACAACAGTGAGAGGCCGATGATCTGGCGGAGCAGCGAACGACCGAGTAGTAGATACAGACCGGCCGCCACCAGAACGCCCACGAGCGCGGCGATCTCGATGCGCATCAGGCGCCCTCCACCAGCGCGCGCACCGCGGACATGACCGCGCCGGTCACCAGGCACAGGACGCCCAGATCAAAGATCAACGATGAAGCGAACTTGCGTCCGGCGACGTGGATCAATACATGATCCAGCAGCGGCGCGCCCGTTAGCAGCGGTACGACCGCAGAACCTGCGGCGAGCAGGAGTCCAATGGTCATGAGCGCATCCCACCGGTGCGCGAGGCCGACGCCGAAGGCCTGGATCCACAGCACAAACGCCGACGCCATCATGAGACCGCCGACGAACCCGCCGCCTGGACCGTAGTGTCCCGTGGCCCACAGCAGCAGCGCGTATGCCACGATGATCGGCGCGGCCACCCGCGCGATGGTCTGGAGGATGATCGACGTCATGCGTGTGTCATCTGCGGTTACCGGGGCGCCGCGGGGCACCGACGGTCGCCCGGCAGCGCCTCGGAACGGGCGGCTCCGACCGCGTTGCCGCTGAGCCAGGGCCATGATGCCGAGTGCGGCGATCGCGAGCACGCTGATCTCGCCCATCGTATCCCATCCGCGATAGTCCACGACGACCAGGTTGACGATGTTCTTCCCCCCGGCCTCGGCCGCGTGCACGAAGAATTTCGTGGCGATCCGCGGGATGTCGGAGGGGGTCTCGGCCATCACGGCCAGCACGGTTGCCGCCGCGCCGCCGGCCAGCGCGATCGCGGCGTCGCTGAACCTCGGGCCGTCAGGCTGCGCCGCATCGCTGCGGGCCAGCGCCGTGATGGCCACGAGGAAGAGCACCAGGGAGACGGTCTCCACCGCGGCCTGCGTGACCGCGATGTCGGGCGCGCTCAGCAGCACGTACACGATGCTGATCGCGTATCCAGTGACGCCGAGCGCCAGGACCGCGGCCACGAGGAGTCGCAGGCGTGCAGCCGCCACGGCGGCGATGATCGCGACCAAGATGGCGACAAGCGGACCCGGTTCCAGTTCTCCGATCACTACCACGGGCAGCCCGGTCGCGGCGAGGCCGGCTGTCAGAAGGGTGACGGCAACAACGATCACGTACACGTAGTAATCGCGCGCTCGGCCCGTCATGTACGCGCGTGTGAGCTGTACGGCGCCGCGCATCGCGCCGCCGTACAGCCACTCGTACGCACGGCCGCTGCTCAGCCACATCAGCGGCCGCGTCAGGTTTTGGCCAAGGGGCGCGACCGCGAAGAGGCCGATCCCCCCGGCAAGCGTCGCGCCGACCACGATGAGCGTTGTGAATGTCACACCGTGCCAAAGATCGCTCGCAGGCGCGGGTGTCGCGACCGCGGCCGTGGCCGCCGCGGCGAGGTGTTCTACCGGCGACGGGAACAGGCCGAAAGCCAGCGCGGCGCCAGACAGAACCGCCGCCGGTCCCCACAGCAACATGCCGGGCTCATGCGCCTCGCCCGGTACGCCGTGGCCCAGTTCACCGCTGCGGCGCCACGCGCGCGCGCCTGGTGCCGATCGCGCGAAGAACACCCGCAGCAATTGTATCCCGTACGCGAGCGAGAGCGCGCCAGCCAGGACCACGGCACCGGCCGCCAGCGAGGATCCGTGCAAGAACGCTTCGACCGCGGCTTCTTTGCTAAGGAAGCCACCGAACGGCGGCAGGCCGGCCATCGAGAACGCGGCTACTACCGCGACCCCGGCCGTGATGGGCATGACGGTCCTGAGTGCGCCCAGTCGGTCAATCAGCCGCGTACCTGTCTCGTGCTCGACGGCCCCGGCCACCATGAAGAGCGCGGCCTTAAAAGCAGCATGATTGATGATGTAGGCCATGGCCGCCGCCACGGCCGCCGGGCTTCCCCAGCCCATCAGGGCGGTTGCCAGCCCCAGCGCGCCGATTGTCGAATACGCCAGCAGGGCCTTGAGATCGTTCTGCAAGGCGGCGAGCCCCGTACCGACCACCATGGTGGCAAGCCCCACCGGAACCAGGACCCCGCTCCACAACGACGTGCCGCCCAGCAGCGGCAGCAGTCGGGCCATTAAGTAGACGCCGGCCCAGACCATCGTCGCTGAGTGCAGGTAGGTCGAGACCGGCGTCGGCGCGACCATCGCCGACGGCAGCCAGAACTGGAATGGAATCTGCGCCGACTTCGTCAGAGCGCCCGCCAGGATGAGCGCCATCGCAATGGCATAGCGGGAATCACCCGTGATCTGCCCTGTGCGGGTGAGCAGGGCGCTGATCTGCCACGCGCCGCCGATCTGCCCCAGCAGCACGAGCCCGACCAGCATGGTTACACCGCCGGCAGCGGTAACGATCAACGCCTGCGTTGCACCGGCGCGTGCCGCCGGCTGCTCGTCACGATAGCCGATCAGGAAGAACGACGCTAGGCTCGTGAGTTCCCAGAAGATGTACAGTACGATCAAGTCGTCCGCCAGCACGGTCCCAAGCATCGCGCCGAGGAAGAGCAGCAGAAAGGCGTAGAACCGGCCGAGGCCGCGCTCGCGCCGCATGTAGGCGACTGAGTATACGAAGATCAGGACACCAACCGCGGTGATGAGTCCGGCGAAAAGCAGGCTCAAACCGTCCATCAGAAGCGCGTAGCGCACGCCGAGCCTCGGGAACCAGGCGAGGGACACCCGCGCGGGCTGACCACCAGCGGCGAGCCAGATGATGCCCGCAAGTAGCGCTGCTGACATGCCGGCGGCGATCCAGCCGGGATGCAGCCGGGAACGCCTCGCAACCCACGGGACGCACGCGCCTACGATGATCGCGCTGATGGGGAGGATGCCGAGGAGCGTTGACACTACGCCGTGAGGGTCTGACCGACAACCCGGACCTGTACGGCCCTGACCAGATCGGTCTTGCTGATGATGCCGACCATGTCGCGCCCCGCGCCGACCACCACGAGGCGGCGGAAGTTGTTCCGGCTCATCATTTGAAACGCTTCTAGTGCGCTGGCTCGTTCGGGAATCGTCGTGACCTCCAGTGTCATTACTTGGTTGACCGGAACCTCAGCCCCGAGCCCCTGGATGTCGGCAAGGTCCACCATACCCACCAGGCGACCGCCCGCGTCCACCACAGGATACCCCAAATGGCGCTCCTGCAGCATCTTGGCGATGAGGTCGCCGAGCCGCATGTCGGGTGAGACCGTCACGACGTTGCGCGTCATCAGGTCGCGCACGCCGATCCCTTCGAGCATCTCCGCCACCAGGGTCTGCTGCGTTTCGGCGGTGCCGGCCATGTAGACGAAGAGCGCGATGAGCATCAAGAAGAAGTTCAGCGAGAGGAACCCGTACAGGGCGAGCAGCAGCGCCAGAAACGCGCTGGCGCGCGCCGCAATCTGGGTCGCTCGGAGATACGGCATCCGTAGCGCCAGCAGTGCCCGCAGGACACGTCCGCCGTCGAGTGGCAGTGCCGGAAGCATGTTGAACACCGCCAGCGCGACGTTCGTGACCGCGAGGTAGCCGACGACGAATTGGGCGGCGTGCAGGTCGAGCGGGAGCAAACCTCGCAGCGCCAGGCAGACACCGGCCAGGGCGATGCTGGTGACCGGCCCGGCGATCGCGATCACCGCTTCGGCGCCCCGCTGCCTGGGGATCTCCTCGAACTGCGCTACCCCGCCGAGCAGCCACAGCGTGATGCGCTTGACACGGGCACCGTAACGCAGCCCGACGACGGCGTGGCCCAGCTCATGGAGTACTACGCTGGCGAAGAGGCCCAGAGCCGCGAGCAGGCCCAGGACGAACGGGGTCGACCCTTGTTGCAGCGCCTGCGGATCAACGGGCAGCCTGAGGAGCCGGATGTAGAGGTCGATCCGGCTGCCGATCAGCCAGGCGAACAGCGGCAGCACAAACAGAAACGTCGGATCCAGGTGGAGCGGGATCCCAAGCAGCCGAAACGGAAGTCGGTAGCCGCTGCGAAACATCGCCACGCCGATTATACGCGCTAATCTCCACGGCGGCCAGAACCATGAAGATCGACGCGGGGCGAGGCACACACGCGGCTCCAGGGGCTGCCTGGCGCGCCGTGTAGTGTTATCCTTTCTTGGAACGACCGGTTCTTTCGATGACTCTTGCCGTCCTGTCCGGATTCGCCCTCGCGCTGGCGGCGCCGTGGGCCGTGCGCCTCCTCGGCGACCGCGCCGGCAGGTACCTTGCCGCGTTGCCGGCCGCGCTGGCGGCGTACTGGGCGGTGCGGGGACCCGCGATCGCATCTGGCGGTGTCGCGCTCGCATCGCGTGAGTGGATTCCGAGTCTTGGTATGACGTTGTCGTTTCGGCTCGATGGACTCAGCCTGATCTTCGCCTTGCTGATCAGCGGCATTGGCGCGCTCGTGATCATCTACGCGGGCGGCTACTTAAGAGGTCACGACCTGCTCGGCCGGTTCTACGCCTATCTTCTGATGTTCATGGCCTCGATGCAGGGGCTGGTGCTCGCCGACAACGTCGTCACGCTGTTCGTGTTCTGGGAGCTGACCAGCGTCAGCTCGTATCTCCTAATCGGCTTCGACCACGACCGGAGCGAGGCGCGAGCTGCGGCGTTGCAGGCGCTCCTGGTGACCGGCGCCGGCGGGCTCGTGCTGCTCGCCGGTCTCATTCTGCTCGGGCAGGCCGGCGGGAGCTTCGAACTGACGGCACTGCTGCAACGTGGTGAGACGGTGCGGGCCCATGCGCTGTACCCGTGGGTCGCAGGCTTCGTGCTCATCGGTGCGTTCACCAAGTCGGCGCAGGTCCCGTTTCACTTCTGGCTGCCGAACGCCATGGAAGCGCCGGCGCCGGTCAGCGCGTACCTGCATTCGGCCACCATGGTGAAAGCCGGCGTCTACTTGCTCGCGCGACTGTCACCGATTCTCGGCGGCACCGGCGCGTGGGCCGCGACGCTCACACCGGTCGGCGCGGCGACGATGGTTGTGGGCGCCGTGCTGGCCGTCCGCGAGACCGACCTCAAGCGCATCTTGGCGTATTCGACGGTGAGTGCGCTCGGTACGCTCACCGCGCTGCTGGGCGGTGCGTCGCCCGAGGGCGCGAGCGCCGCGATGGGGTTTCTCCTCGCCCACTCGCTCTACAAGGGCGCCCTGTTCTTGGTCGTCGGCGCCGTTGATCACGAAACCGGCGCCCGCGACGTCACGGCGCTCGCCGGCCTGCGGTCCGCGATGCCGCAAACCGCCGTGGCGGCCGGACTGGCCGCCCTCGCCATGGCCGGACTGCCGCCCACCCTGGGATTCCTCGCCAAGGAGATGCTGTACGAGACCTCGCTGCGCCTGCCTGGCGGCGGCTGGCTCGTTGGCGTGGCCTTCGCGGCCAGCACGATGCTGGTGGCCGTCGCGGCCATCGTAGGAATTGGGCCGTTTGTGGGGGCTCGGGCTTCGACGCCGCGGCACGCCCACGAAGTGCCACTGGACTTGCGGCTTGGACCGCTGCTGCTCGGCGCTCTGGGCGCAATGCTCGGTCCGGCGTCCGGATGGATCGGTCGGGTGGTCGTGGGACCGGCCGCCTCGGCGATAGCCGGCGATGCTGTCGGCGTGCCGCTCGCGTTGTGGCACGGGTTCACGCCCGCCTTAGGGCTGAGCGCCCTCACGGTGTTGTGCGGCGCCGCACTCTTCGTCTGGCGGCACCCCGTGCGCCTAGTCCTCCGCCGGCTGGATACAGTCGCACGATGGAGCCCGGCAGCTTGGTACGGGGCGGCGCTGACGGTACTCAACGCGACGGCCCGGCTTCAGACGCGGGTCCTGCAGAGTGGCTACCTGCGAGTCTATCTGCTGACCATCATCACCGTGACGGTGGGGCTTGCGGGATTCGCCATGTGGGGGCGTGTGGAGATCCGCCCGGCCGGCCTTCCGCACGTCCGATCGTACGAGTGGGTGGTGGCCGCGGTCATCCTGCTCGCCGCGGTAGCCGCGACCCGTGCCTCGTCGAGATTGGCGGCGGTGGCCGCGTTGGGGGCAGTGGGCTACGGGGTGGCGCTCGTCTTCATCATCTACGGGGCTCCGGATCTCGCGATGACGCAGTTCGCGATCGAGACCCTGACCGTGATCCTATTTGTGCTCGTCCTGTATCGGCTTCCGCGATTCGCCCGGTACTCCGGTACCGCTGCGCGCGTCCGCGATGCCGTCTTCGCCGTCGCCGCCGGCACGCTGATGGCCCTCCTCGTCCTCGCCGTGACGCAGTCACCCGCGCAACGGGTCGCGAGCGAGTTCTTCGCCGAGGCCAGCGTCTCCCAGGCGCACGGCCGCAACGTCGTCAACGTGATCCTGGTGGACTTCCGAGCGCTCGATACGCTCGGCGAAATCACCGTGCTCGCCGTCGCCGCGGCAGGCGTGTACGCGCTGCTTCGGCTCCGGCCGGAAGGGACGTAGACCATGCCCTCGCTGATCCTTTCGACCGCGTCCCGCTACCTGTTGCCGCTGCTCCTGTTGTTCTCGGTGTTCGTGCTGCTGCGCGGACACAACGAGTCTGGCGGCGGCTTCGTGGGCGGGCTCATGGCGGCGGCGGCGTTTGCCCTGCACGCGATCGCGGAGGGACCGGAACGCGCCAGGCACACCCTTCGTCGCGATCCACGGGCGCTCGTGGGTGTGGGGCTGCTCGTCGCGTTGATGAGCGGACTGGCGGCGCTGGTCGCCGACCGGCCGTTCCTGACCGGCGTGTGGGTGACGATCCCGTGGCCTGAGGCTCTCAAGGTCGGCACGCCGCTGGTGTTCGACGCCGGTGTGTATTTGGTTGTCGCGGGCACGGTGCTCACGATCCTCTTTTCGCTGATGGAGGCGTAGTGTGGAGACGGTCCTGGCGGTCGTGGTCGGTGGCCTGTACGCGGCAGGGCTCTACCTGATGCTGCGCCGCAGCATCACCAAGCTCGCGATCGGCCTTGCCCTGATCGGGTACGCCGCCAACGTATTGATCTTTGCCGCAGCCGGTCTCGTCCGCGCGAAAGCACCCATCATCCCGCCGGATGCGACCGTCCTGGCACCGCCCTACGCCGATCCCTTACCGCAGGCACTGATTCTCACGGCGATCGTGATCTCGTTCGGGGTGACCGCGTTTGCGATCGTGCTGCTCAAGCGCACGTACCAGACCGTCGGCACCGACGACCTCGACGACCTCCGCGCGACCGACACGTGAACGTACTCCCCGTTCTGCCCGTGCTGATCCCCCTGGCCGCAGCCGCGGCGTCGATGGCCGCTGTGCGTGCCGTTGCGATCCAGCGCTGGATCGGCCTCGCAGGCACGAGCGCCCTGCTGGCCTCGGCCGCCGCGCTCCTCACAGTCGTCTCACGCCATGGCGTGCAGGCGACGCAACTCGGCGGGTGGCCCGCGCCGTTCGGTATCACCCTGGTCGCCGATCTGTTCAGTGCCGTAATGGTCACCCTCGCAGGCCTGATGGGTGTGCTGGTGGCGCTCTACTCGCTGGCGACGATCGACGCGCGGCGAGAGGCGTTCGGCTACTACCCGCTGTTGCAGATCTTGCTGATGGGCGTCTGCGGTGCGTTCCTTACGGGCGACCTGTTCAACCTCTACGTCTGGTTCGAGGTCATGCTCATGGCCTCGTTCGTGCTGCTCGCGCACGGCGGCGAGCGGCCGCAGCTCGAGGGCGCGATCAAGTACGTAACACTCAACCTGATCGCCTCGGCGATCCTGCTGGCGGCCGTCGGTCTGACCTACGGCACAACAGGCGCCCTCAACATGGCCGACCTCGCCGTGCGGTTCCGCGCCGGCGCGGCCGCCGACCTTCAGTTGCCCCTTGCCATGCTGTTTCTCATCGCGTTCGGCATCAAGGCCGCGGCGTTCCCGCTGTTCTTCTGGCTTCCAGCGTCGTATCACACGCCGCCGGTGGCGGTGACGGCCATGTTTTCCGGCCTGCTGACGAAGGTCGGCGTCTACGCGATGGTCCGACTGTTCACGCTTGTGTTCACGCAGGATGTCGCAACGACCCACACCCTGATCCTGATCGTGGCAGGGCTGACGATGGTCACTGGCGTCCTCGGGGCCGTCGCCCAATCGGAGATACGCCGGCTGCTCTCGTTTCACATCGTGAGTCAGATCGGCTACCTGTTGATGGGCCTCGGGCTATTTACCGCCGCCGCGCTTGCCGGCACGATCTTCTTTATGGCCCATGTGATCATTGCCAAGGCCGCGCTGTTTCTGGTAAGCGGTGTGGTGGGCCGCCTGTGCGGCACGTACGACCTCGCGCAGCTAGGCGGCCTGGCCCGCCGGTCGCCCGGCCTGGCTGTGCTCTTCCTGCTCCCGGCGTTCTCGCTCGCGGGCGCCCCACCTCTGTCCGGGTTTGCCGCCAAGCTGGCGCTGGCGAGGGCCGGCTTCGAGGTGGGTCACTTCGCGATCGTCGGTGTGTCGTTTGGCGTGGGGTTGCTCACGTTGTTCTCGATGATGAAGATCTGGAATGAGGCCTTCTGGAAGCCCGCCCCGCGGCCCGGCGTGCCGACCGGCACGTCCGGCCGGTTAATGCTGCTGCTCCTCGTGCCGATCGTCGTGCTGGCCGCCCTGGTCGTCATGCTGGGCGTCTTCGCTGAGCCCGCGTTGTCGCTCGCCGGCCAGGCTGCGGCGCAGTTGCTGGATCCGGCTCCGTACATCCGCGCGGTGCTTGGCGCAGGAGGTGCCAGGTAGCGTGCTGCTGACCAACGTCTTGCTGGCGCTGGCTTGGGCCGCGCTCACAGGCCACTTTTCTCTGCTGAACCTCGCGTTGGGTTTCGGGCTCGGCTACGCGCTCCTCTATGTGGCGACCCGGGCGGGGGCCGGCACCGGCTACTTCGCCCAGGTCTGGCAGGTCGTCGGGTTTGTCGCGTTCTTCCTCTGGGAACTGCTGCTCGCCAACCTCCGGGTGGCCTACCACATACTTGCGCCGCTCGAGCGAATGCGCCCAGGTATCGTGGCCATCCCACTCGACCTCCGCACCGACGCGGAGATCACCGCACTGGCCAACCTGATCACGCTGACCCCGGGGACCCTCAGCCTGGACGTGTCCACGGATCGACGGGTGCTCTACGTCCATGCCCTCAGGATTGAGGACGCGGAGAGCTTCCGGCGAGACATCAAAGCTGGCTTCGAGCGCCGCGTGCGCGAGGTGTTCGACTGATGCTCGAGAGTCTCGCAACCTGGGCGGTGCTGCCGATACTGGGGGTGGCGTTGCTCCTGACCCTGGTCCGCATCGCCGGCGGACCCAGCGCGCCAGACCGGGTAGTCGCCCTCGACCTGTTGACAATCGTGGTGATCGGGATGATCGCCGCCTACGAGGTTGCCATGAACCAGCCGGTGTACATCGACGTCGCGATCACACTGGCCTTGATCTCGTTCCTGGGTACAGTGGCGTTCGCGCGGTACGTGGAGCGCGGTGGATGAGCCCGCGGGAGTTCGCCACCGCGGTCTGCCTAGTCTTCGGCGCGGTGTGGATCCTCATCGCGGCCGCAGGCATCGTCCGCATGCCTGATCTCTACCTGCGCATGTCAGCGTCGTCCAAGGCCGGGACGCTGGGTGCGGCGCTCATGCTGCTGGGCGTGGCGCTGCACTTCCAGGCCCTCGGCGTCGTGAGCCGCGTGGTCGCGACCGTGGCCTTCATCGTGCTCACAGCCCCGGTCGCCGCGCACATGATCGCCCGCGCCGCTTACATCACGGGGGTGCCGTTGTGGCCCGGGACGAAGGTCGACGAGCTTCGCGGCCGGTACGATCGGGCGGCAAACAGACTCTCTAGTGCCCCGCAGGATCAGCGTCGCGGGTCGACCTGACGCCAGCCGCTCGTTGCGGCGCTCTGGTGCAGGACCAGCGTCATCGCCGTCCCCACACCGGGCTCGCTCTGGGCCGTGGCCATCCCGCCGTGGGCTTCGGCAATGCTCCGCACGATGGCCAGCCCCAGCCCATGGCCGTCGCCGGTCGGCGGATGCCGGTAGAAGCGGTCGAAGATCCTATCCAGGCGGTCGGCCGGAATCCCGACGCCGTTGTCCCGTACCGTGATGCGGCCGTCGCCGACCTCTACGACAATGAACCCGTCCGGGGCGGTGTGGCGAATCGCGTTGTCGAGGAGGTTCGAGACCGCCTCGCGGACCTGATCGGGGTCCACGTACGCGCGGGTGTCGCCCGTCGTCGCGATCTCGAGGCGCCGGCCGCCGATCAGCGGGCGGATCGCCTCGAGCAGTTCCCGCGGGATCTCCACCAGGTCGGTGGGCCGGCGCTGGAGCGGGACGCCCGCGTCCAGGCTCGAGAGCGTCAACAGCTTCTGCACCATGTCCGCGAGGCGCTCGACCTGGCCGCGCATCACCCGATACGACGCGGACACGCGGTCGGATTCGACGATCATCCCGCGCGCCAGCAACTCGAGGTGCCCGCCGAGCACCGTCAAGGGTGTCTTGAGCTGGTGGGCCGCGTTGGCGACAAATCGGTGCTGGGCTTCCAGCGCCTTCTCCAGACGGTGGATCATGGCGTCGAACGACTCCGCGAGCCGGCCGACCTCGTCGGTGCCGTACTGCAGTTCTGAGCGACGGCCCCAGGCGCCGTCCGCGATAGCCCTGCTGGTGGCTGTTAGTGTCTCCAGCGGCGCGGCGAGGTGACTCGCGAACAGCAGGGCGAGAATGCAGCCGACCACCATTACGGTCGCCGCGGTCGCCGCAAGCCACCAGCGGATGCGCGCGAGGAAACCGTCCACGTCGTTCAGCGGGCTTACCAGCGCCACCGCGCCCACCGCTGCGCCATCGTCGGCCCGCAGGGGCAGCACGACCACGATCTCACGTCCACTGACGGACGCCCGAACGCCCGAGTCGCTCGACTCTCCCGAGACGACCCCACGCACCAACTCCAGGCCGGGCGGTTCCGGAGACAGGCTCTCTGGCAGGATCTGTCCCGACGCCAGGGGCTCGCCGGCGGTGTTCATCACAATCGCGGTGACATCGGGCGATGTGAGGGCGCGGGCCAACGGCGCGGCGATCTCGGCAACAGCGATCGGGCGGGTGCCGGCCCGCCGCGTGTAGGCTGTGATCACCGGCAGGCTCTGGGCCCGGAGCCCGCGCACGGTGTGGTCGAGCAAGAACCGCTCCAGTTCGACGAAGAACGCCACGCCCAGGACCGCTTCCACGATCCCCAAGGTGACGGCGATGGTCATCGCGATGCGCCGGCGCAGCCTCACGGGAGCTTCAATGTGTACCCGGCGCCGCGCACGGTGACGACGATGCGGCGGGTCCGGTCGCCGAGTCTGTCGCGGAGGCGTCGGATGGTCGCCTCGACCACGTTGCTCTCACCGTTGAAATCGAAGCCCCAGACGCTCTCCACCAGCTCGTCGCGGCTGTAGACACGGCCCGGTCTGCGGGCCAGCGTCGCTAGCAGGTCGAACTCGCGACGAGTGAGGGCAAGCGGCGCTCCGACCCACCAGGCGGTGCGCTGATCCATGTCAACCACCAGCGGCCCGGTCTCAAGCCGCGCGCGCTCCCGCCCGGCGCGGGCGAGGACAGCCCGGATCCGCGCGGCCAGTTCCTCGAAGCTGAACGGTTTCGTGACGTAGTCATCCGCGCCCGCGTCGAATCCGGCGACTTTGTCTTGAGTCTGGCCGCGCGCCGTCACCATGATGATGGGAAGGCGGTGCTCGCGCCGGATGCGCCGGGCCAGATCGAGCCCCTCGGCATCGGGCAGGGAGAGATCGAGCAGCACCAGATCGTACGTCGCGTCGAGGGCGCTGAGCGTCCCCGAAGGTTCCAGATGGACCTCGTGGCCCTCGTGCGCCAGCGCGACCTGGAGCAACTCGGCGATCGTTCGGTCATCCTCGATCACGAAGATCTTCGCCATGGCCCTCGTCTCGCCGTCATCGGCGTGTCATCTTTGGTCATGAGCCTGTCATCGTCGCAGGGTACGCTTCGAAGCGCCGACGAGTTACGGTCACGGTCGCCCGCGCGAAGCCCGGCTGCCGCGCTGGCGGCGCGAGCACACGTCATGTCCCGGTGCCGCGCGGGCGACCAAGATCATCGATGGCAACAATACACCCAAAGGGGGTATCAGACATGTCCGCGGTCAAGCTGGTCCGGATCGTCGCGCTGTGGGTGGCCGTGGTGTCTCTGACTCTGGGGACACCTGTCCTCTCGGCGTTCGCCCAGGCGCCCGCGCAGAACGTGCTCGATACGCTCAAGGCCGCCGGGAACTTCACGACGTTTCTGAGGAAGGCCGAGGACGCCGGACTGACCGCCACGCTCAGCGGCCCGGGGCCCGTGACGGTTCTCGCGCCGACCGATGAGGCGTTCGGCAAGCTCCCGAAGGAGACGCTCGACGCGGTCGCGGCCGACGCGAACCGGCTCACCATGGTAGTGAAGAACCACATCGTCGAGGGCCAGCAGATCATGGCCGAGCAGATCAAGACGCTCCAGGCGGTCAAGACCGCGGCCGGCGCCGACTTGGCGATCAAGGTCGAGGGCGATGCGGCCACGATCGGATCGGCAAAGGTCGTGCGGAGCATCCAGGCGTCGAACGGCAAGATCCACGTGCTCGACGCGGTGCTGATGCCGAGGGAGTAGTCCAGGCGCGCAAGTCGCGGCGCCCTTGGGCCTCGGGAACGCGGGGTCGGGCCACACCGGTCCGACCCCGCGCGCACCGCACGGTCGGAAAGCAGGGGAGACACCGTCCCCCCCCGAGCATTGCGAAGTGGGCGACCCGTGATTCCGGGACTATGGCCCATGGTCTCGCCGTCCGTCCTGGGTCTCACTGGTGCTGGTGGATGGAACCGCGGCATCGTTGCGCGACGCGCCCGCGCCGCCGTCTTCGCGAAACGCCGCGATGCCTTGGGCGACCTTGTCCAGGGCCCCTGCGATGCCGCCTGAGAGCACGATGGTGAACCCATCTTCTACGGTCAGTTCGAGCGCGCGTGTGTCCGATGCCGGCACGGTGACCAAGAAGCCTGTCGTCGGGTTGGGCGTACTGCCGACAAACGCATGCAGTACCCGGTGGCCGGAAGCATCCACGCGCTCGCGCGTGGCGAATCCCAGCGCATAGAGGCCGCGTCGCGGCCACTCGAGCAACACCACGCGTTGGAACGTCGTCCGCTCGCCGGTCAGGAACATCTCCGCGAGTTGCCGTGTCGTGCTGTAGATCATGCGGGTCAGCGGTACGCGCAGCATGACCGCGTCGAACGCCGCAAGCAATCTGCGACCGATGACGTTGCTGGCCAACGCTCCGGCGGCTACGATTAGCCCGACGCCGATAATCGCCACAACGACCGGCGGAAAGCGGCTACCGAGCAGGGCGCGGGAGAACGGTTGCAGCACCGCGTCAAGCGCGGCCAGGAGCCATCGCAGGACCGCGAAGGTCACGGCGGCCGGCAAGACGACGAGCAGGCCCTTGAGGAAGTAGCCGCGGAGATGCGTCTGCATCATCGCGCCAGCCCGGCGGCGTCAGCCGTCGATGCGCGTGGGGACCGGGGGCGGGACAGCCGCGCTCAGGCGCTGACTGTCTTCGTGGCGCTGTACCCGAGTGCCACGATGGCGAGACCGACGATGACATTGCTCCAGCGACCGGTCCCGGTAATGTTCAAAATAAAGGGTGACACGACGATCCAGGCACCGAGAACGACGGGAATCCACTTGTTCGTCATCGCACACCCCTCCTTGGTTCTCGTGTTGCGATCGTTTGCGACTGCCCGACCCATCCGGTCCCCAGGATCGAGTCGCGCGACAACACAAAAGGGGCCGACCGCGGCGGTCAGCCCCTCTGCCAATCCCTACTGCACTCTATGTTCCGTTGACTACTCTCAATGTTCGCACACGGCGCGGGTCCGGTCAAGCGTCTGGACTTGCCTCGCGTCCTCCCGCGACGGTGTTACGCGCGGGAGCGCCCGGCTGGCTGCTCGTGGAGATTGAGGAAGAGCTGGATGATGTCGCTCGCGCTGATGATCCCGACGACGCGCCCTGCGCGTACGATGGGCACCCGCCGCACCATCTGATCGAGCATCAGGCGGGCGACCTCTTCGACCGGCGTATCTTCCGCGGCCACCACGGGATCCGCGCTCATGACGTCGGCCACCGTCTCGCCGACTCTGCCGACTAGATCGACGACACTTACCATCCCCAGCAGTGCTCCGCTGGAGTCCACGACCGGCGCCCCGTGGATGCGGTAGCGCAGCAAGACGTCGGCTGCCTCGGCGATCGGAAGGTCGGGTTCGAGCGTCACGACATCTTTGACCATCACGTCTCGGGCTTCCACATGCGCACCTCCGGGACTGCATCCGAGATCAGCATACGGATCAACACGATCGGTGTCCATCGCGGCGTGTCTTGACCTCGCAGCGTCTCTTGACCCCATGACGCGCCGACACGTACGATGGTATGGAGCCGAATAGTCCGTCAAGGGATTGGCAGAGGGACTGACCGCCGTAGTCTGTCCCTTTTTCGTTGCGCAGGGAGCTCACGGCCCCAGGTCGGGCTGCCCGGCCACGCGCTGGAGGGGAGTGATGGATGTGCCGGCTACGCGGCTTCGTGTGAGGCAACAGCGCCGTGAGTCCGAATCGCAGGAGTACCGGGTTCGTCAGCTTCTCGAGCGGGAACGGAGCCGGCTGCTCAAGCGACTCGATGCCCTTGGGGCTTTGGCGGCGGAG
The DNA here is from genome assembly GCA_031458775.1 of Candidatus Fervidifonticultor quartus. Classification (GTDB taxonomy): domain Bacteria; phylum Sysuimicrobiota; class Sysuimicrobiia; order Sysuimicrobiales; family Humicultoraceae; genus Fervidifonticultor_A; species Fervidifonticultor_A quartus. Next base: position 34,902 of record JAVKJV010000005.1, read on the forward strand.
TACGAGCAGCCGCGCCGGGGGTTCGCGGGCGATGGTGAGGATCTCGTCGAGGCGGCGATGATGGCGGTCGAGCGGGGAGAAGGCCTGACCCTTGGCGCGCGACTGCGCCAGTCGCTGACACAGGTCGAGCTGGCTCTGGCCAGACTCGAGGCCGGACTGTACGGGATCTGCCACCAGTGCGGCCGGCGCATCGGCGGCGCACGCCTGAAGGCTATGCCGCACGCGATTCTGTGCATCCGCTGCCAGGCGTCACACGAACAGGTCGGGACAGCGCGACGTCTGTTGCCCCTACCGACATGAGTGTAGCCTGGATCGGGGAGATACCGCCGGTGGCGCGGAACATCGTGATCACCCGCGAGGACCTGCTGGATCTCCGCAGCCGTCCGGCTGACGGCGGGGTGCTCAGCGTGTACCTGCGCAAAGGAGATCGCGCGAAAGCCCCGCATCACACGGGCTCGACCGCGCTCAACGCAGGGCTCCGCGAGCTCCAGCGCGCGTACCCCGATGATCGCCAGCTGGCCGCGCTGGCCGACGAGGTTCGGCGCCTGTACCGGAAGATGCCCCGGGAAGACCGGCAGCGGCACCTAGCGATCATCCTCTCCGCGGTTCCGGAGTGGTCGTGGTGGCGCAGCCTCCAGTGGCCGGTGGACGACCGATTCGTCTGGATGGATACTCCTTACCTCCGCCCTCTTATGGGTCTGCTCGATCACGCGCCGCGTGTGGGCGTGATCGCCGTCGCACGATCAGTGGTCCGCGTGTTGACCTGGAACCAGGGGCTCATCGAAGAGGAGGTCGTCCGCAGGTTCGAGCTGGCAGATCGACACTGGCGCCGCTATGCCGGGCCTGCGCCGGCGCACCCGGGGACAAGGCAGCAGACAGCCACATACGTCGAGCGGTACGTGGATCGCGTCGCCGTCCACGAGGGGCGGTTCCTGCAGGAGGTTACCGATGAGATCGCGGGCCACGGCGAGCGGGCGGGGTGGGAGCGTGTCGTTGTGCTCGGCCCGTCTGATCTGACCGGGACGCTCGTCGCGGCGTTACCCGAGCCGTGGCGCCAGCGCGTTGTGCCGGCGCCGCCCATCAACGTCGCGCGAGCGGGCCCGGCCCCACTCGCCGACGCCGCGACAGCCGCCGTGGAGACCTGGGCTGAGAACCGCGACCTCCAGGAGATCGAAGAACTCTTGGGCTTGGTGGCCTCGGGTGGCCGGGCGAGCGCAAGCCCGCAGGAGTGCCTTGACCTGCTGGAGCAAGGTCGGGTGAGTCACCTGTATCTCGACACCGAGTTACGACTCCAGGGGTATCGCCGGCCAGATGGAACGCTCGTCATCGCCTCGCCCGCAGAGCCGGCGCACGATTGGGTCCCCGAACGTCATCTCGTCGAGCGGGCGATATCACTGGCGCTGGATCAGGGTATCCGGGTGACGCCGGTACGTGGCGAAGCCGCCGAGCGCCTGCGCGAGGTCGGCGGCATCGGGGCCCGTCTGCGCTACTGAGGAGGTGCGCCGTGCCGCAATCGAAGTCGGCGCCGGTTCGACCCGTTAGCGTGACCAGGATTCTGGTGCCGATGGACTTCTCGAGGGATGCGTCACTCGCCCTGCGCTGGGCCGCGGCTCTGGCGACATCGCTCAAGGCGAAGGTGTCTGTCCTCCACGTGATCGACCTCACCCAGATCACCATGGCCATCGGCCACCACGATCTGACGTCGGCCCGGGTCATCGACGGGGTGTTCAAGCGTGTCCGGGCCGACGCCGAAGCCAACATGGCCCGGGCGGCAAGGCGGTACCCGCGCGCCCGCACCGTGATTCGCGAGGGAAATCCCCGCGCGGTGATCCTGGATACGGCGAAGAGGGAACGCGCCGACCTGATCGTGATGGGTACCCACGGACGGACCGGCCTAGCCCGCCTCTTGTTCGGCAGCGTCGCAGAGCATGTCGTCCGGCACAGCCCCGTGCCGGTGCTGACTGTGCGGCAGCAGAAACGCTCGTAACGACCCGACCGTGGACCGGTGGAGTTCGCGGCTGGGGTTCGTACTGGCCAGCACCGGGTCGGCCGTAGGTCTGGGAAACATCTGGCGGTTTCCGTCCACCGCCGCCGAGAACGGCGGCGGCGCGTTCGTCCTCCTTTTCCTCGTCGTCATGGTCCTTGTCGGTGTGCCGGCGCTGATGGCCGAACTGGCACTCGGCCGCCGGACCGGCCGAAACGCGGTAGACGCGTTTCTCGAGATCCGGCGCGGCAGCGGGTGGGGGTTCGTCGGCGCGCTCGGCGTGCTAGCCGCTTTCCTCATCCTGTCGTACTACTCGGTGATCGCCGGATGGGTGCTGGCCTATTGCGCCAAGGCGGCGCGCGGGCAGTTCGCCGGCCTCAGCGCACCCATGCTGGCCAGCGCGTTTGCCGACTTCGCCGGTCATCCCTGGCGGCCGCTCGCCTGGCATGCCGCGTTCATGTTGCTCACCGTGGGTGTGGTTCTCGGTGGTGTGAAGCGCGGTATCGAGCGCTGGGCGAGGCTGCTGATGCCCGGCCTCGTGGGGCTGCTCCTGGCGCTCCTGTCGCGCGTGCTGATGCTGGACGGCGCTCTGGCGGGTGCGGCCTGGTTCATGCAGCCCCACTGGCATCAGGTCACCTGGCAGGCCGTGCTGCGCGCGACCGGGCAGGTGTTCTTCAGTCTGAGCTTGGGCATGGGTGTCATGATTACTTACGGGAGCTACCTCGATAGGGCCGAGGACATCCCGCGAAGCGCCCTCTACGTGGCCGCAGCCGACACCGGTATCGCGCTGCTGTCTGGAACGATCGTGGTGTCGGCGCTCTTCGCGTTCGGCCTCCCGGTCGAGGGGGGTGCAGGGCTGATCTTCGTCACGCTGCCGGCGGTGCTCGGGCAGATGCCGCTGGGCCCGGTGCTTACCACGGTGTTCTTCGCGATGGTCGTCGTGGCCGCGCTTACATCGGCGGTGGCGCTACTCGAAGTCGTCGTCGCCTTCGTCACGCAGCGGACGCGACTCACCCGTCGCGGCGCCACGACCGTGGCCGCGTGCCTGACGTACGCTCTCGGTATCCCCTCGGCGCTGTCTCAGGGAGCTTATCCAATTGACCTGTTCGGCCGCGACTTCCTGGGTGCCGCCGACCATGCGGCATCGAATCTCCTGCTCCCGCTCGTCGGGCTGCTCACCGCCCTCTTCGTAGGGTGGGCCTGGGGCGCCGGAGCGGCGGTCGGGGAACTGCACGAGGGAAGCCGCGGGTTTCGCGCTGCCCGCATCTGGTCGTTTAGCATTCGGATTGTCCTGCCAATCATGGTGGCGGTGATTCTCCTGGCCGGTCTACTCGGCATTCCCTAGTCGGTGGCGCTCTCCTCTCACAGCCGCGCCGCCCGCATCCCTTGGTCGCGGATCCGCTACGCAGGAAGCGGCGCCGGTCGCGGAGGAAGTAACGTCGTCCCACCAACGGTGGAGGGAACGCCCATGAAGCAGGTCATCGCGCTCGGAACCGCCGTCGTCCTGGCGATGGTCGCGCTGGGCGTCGCGCTGATCACCGGGCTTATGCTGGGACTGGCGGTCGGGGCCGCAAGCGGCGCCGGTCTGGGTGGGTTCGCGGGCCGCGGCGTCGCGGGGCTCGAGCGGCAACTCGGCGGTACAGGTCCAGAGAAGATCGCCATCATCAAGGTGATCGGTCCCATCTCTCAGGAGGTCGGCGGGTTCTTCGGCGTCGGCGCGTCCAGCCGACAGGTTGTCGCGTTGCTCGATCGCGCGCAGAACGACGCGCAGGTGCGGGGCGTCATTCTGGACATGAACACGCCGGGCGGCGGGGTGACCGCCAGCAGCGAGATCCACCAGAAGCTGCTGGCCGTGCGCCGCACGGGAAAGACCGTCGTGACACTGATGACCGAAGTAGCCGCCTCGGGCGGGTACTACATTGCGGCCGGCACCGATCACATCGTCGCCGATCCGACGACCATCACCGGCAGCATCGGCGTCATTGTGGCACTGGCGAACATCCAGGAGTTGAGCCGCAAGATCGGCCTGCGCACGATCGTGTTCAAGAGCGGCGAGTTCAAAGATATGGGGAGCCCGGACCGGCCAGTCAGCCGGCAGGAGGCCGCGCTCTTCCAGGGGCTCGTCAACGAAGCCTACGCGCGGTTCGTCGATGTCGTCGCCACCGGTCGCAAGATGGACAGGGCCCGCGTGCGCCAGCTGGCCGACGGCCGCATCTACACCGGCCAGCAGGCGCAACGGCTCGGCCTGGTGGACAGCCTCGGCCACCTGCCGCAGGCGATTGAGGTGGCGAAGAAGCGCGCCCGCCTGGACGACCCACTCATCGTCGAGTACGGCACCGAGGGGCTCCTACGGTCGCTGCTCGGCGCCACGAGCCGGCAGGTCCGCGCCTGGCTGGGAGGCCCGGCCGCGCTCGTGCCGGACCTGTACCGGCCGTTCAGCGTGCAGTATCTGATGACCCCTTAGTGGGACGCCGGCTGCCGGCGTCCGACCGGCGTCACTGTTTCGACAGCGTGTAGAAGTACGCGAACTGGCCGGGGAAGGCCGGGTTTCGATACCAGCCGCGCACCCACGTGCGCATCACGCGGAAGTCGGTCGGATCGACCCAGATCGCCGGCACGTCGCGATGCGCGATCTCCTGCAGCTTCGCGTACACGGCGCGGCGCTTCGCAGGATCCGTCTCGCGGCGTCCCTCCTCGATCAGCCGGTCGGCGTCAGGGTTCTTGTATCCTTGAGCCGACGCGTACGCGCCCGCGCTGTGCAGATAGGGCGTGACGAAGTTGTCGGGGTCCGGGAAGTCGGCCGTCCACCCGGTGATCCATACCGGCAGCCGGCTCTGGCGGTACGCCGCCAGGTACTGCGCCCAGGTGATGCTCCGCACGTCAACCTTGAACTTGGGATTCAGCGCCTCGACGCCGGCCTTCAGCACCTGCGCCAGGCATTCGCGGTTGGCGTTGCCGCTGTTGAACAGCACGGTGAGCTTGAAGCCCGTGGTCCAGACCTGGCCGCCGCGCGCCTCGCGGAACGCCGAGGCTGCCCGCTCGCGGTCGAACCCATACCAGCGCTGGCTGGAGCTGTAGCCAAAGAGGCCCTTCGGAATCGGCCCGCGGCCGATCGCGGCGTTGCCTCGGTAGCAGTCGCGCACCGCGGCGGCATCATCGAACGCCTGCGCGAAGCCCCGCCGCACGTTGACGTCGGCAAAGAAGTCCGGCGGGATGCCGTGGCCGTCAAGCCGGCCGCTGCCCACGTCGGGGTTGCCGCCAGAGGCGTCGATTTTCATGTTCATGAAGATGGCGACGTTCCCGAGCACCGTGAGCCCGTCGACGATGCGCGCGCCGGCGAGGCCCTCGACCTGCGTCTGGTTGGCGCGGCTGGCCGCGATGATGTCCGCGTCGCCCTGCTGCAGCATCAGCCGGCGGGTGCCGAAGTCGGGGACGACCCGGATGATCACGCGCCGCAGCCGGGCGGGCGCGCGCCAGTAGTCGTCGTTGCGTTCCAGAATGACCTGACGGTTCTGGCGGTCCCACTGCGCCAGCCGGAACGGACCGGTCCCGTTGGCCCTCGAGAACAGCGGCGTGCTCTCGGCCCGCTCGGGGTTGTTCAGCTTGCGGACGCCCGCCGCCGTGCCATCCCAGTCGCCCTGCGCCATCGCCCAGCGCTTGCTGGTGACCATCGACCAGGTGGCCAGGATCGACAGGAATGGCGCAAACGGCCGGTGCAGCGTGATGCTGACGGCGTTGCCCTTCACCTGGATCGCCCGCTCGGCCCGCGTGAACAACCCGGGGGTGAAGTTGCCCTCGGCATCGCGCGTCGAGTCTACGCCGAGAATCGGTCCCAGCAGCAGACCGGACGGTCCGCCGTCACGGTCCATGAACATGAATCGGAGCAGCGAGTAGCGCACGTCGTCGGCCGTCAGCGGCGACCCGTCGTGGAAGCGCGCGCCCTCGCGAATCTTGAAGACGTAGGTGCGGCCGTCCTTCGTGATGCCGCCGTTGGCGACGCTGGGGACCTCGGTCGCCAGCATCGGGACGAACGTGCCGGTAGACGTGCCGTCGAAGAAGATCAGCGTCTCGTAGATGTGCCAGAGATAGGGCTCGTAGCTCGTGGTGTCGTAGGCGAAGGCCGGGTCCAGCGACTCTGGGTCGCCGATGCGCAACACCACCAGGGTGTCGGGGTTCTTGACGGCCTGGCCCGCGGCGGTGCCGGCGAGCCCAATCGCGGTGGACAGTGCGACGGCCAGCGCGGCCAGTGCACGCCAGAACTTCATCTCGTTGTCATCTCCCTTCCACAATCGGGGAAGTCTAGTGGAGGTTTGCCCAAGACTCGCGGGTCCTAGACAGCGATCCTCCGCGGCTGCGACAATCGGGTGGGCGCATCTCCCTCAGGAGGACGACGATTCAACTCACCTTCCACGGCGCAGTGCGGACGGTGACCGGCTCCCTGCACGTCGTCGAGGCGAATGGTTCCCGCATCTTCCTCGATTGCGGGCTGTTTCAGGGCCGCAGGGCCGACGCCTTCGAGTGGAATCAGCGCTTCCCGGTGCCACCGGCCGACGTAGACGCGGTCGTTCTGTCGCACGCGCACCTCGACCACTGCGGCAACCTGCCGACTCTGGTGGCGCAGGGTTTCCGCGGTCCCATCTTTTGCACGCCGGCGACGCGCGACCTCGCGGGGCTCGTGCTGCGCGACGCCGTCAAGGTCCAGCGCCAGGATATCGACATCGTCAATCGGATTCGCCGGCGGCAGGGGCTGCCCAGGGTCCGGCCGCTCTACCGCGGGCCGGAGGCCGAACACGCCATCAGGCTGATGCGAACGGTTCGCTACGGCGAGGCGTTCCAGGCCGGCCGCGTGAGGGCCACGTTCTACGACGCCGGGCACATCCTTGGGTCGGCGATGGTGCTCGTTGAGGCCGGCGGCCGGCGGCTCGGCTTCACCGGAGACCTGGGCCGTCAGGGCACGGAGATCATCCGCGATCCCCAGGTGTTGCCGGCCGTCGATCTCCTCATCACCGAATCGACCTACGGCAGCCGGGACCACGACACCCATGCCGAGGCCATCGCGAACCTGGCGTCGATCGTGACCCGTACCACGGCGCGGGGCGGCCGCGTCCTGATTCCGGCGTTTGCGATCGGCCGCACTCAGGAGATCGTCCATGCGCTCATGGGCGAGCTCGAGGGCCAACGCATCCCGGACGGGCCGGTGTTCGTGGACAGCCCGATGGCCGTGGACGCGACGGCGATCTTCCGCCGGCATCCCGAGTGCTTCGACGACGAGACCCGGGCCCGGCTGCGGCGGCGCGACCCGTTCGGGTTCAAGAACCTGCGCTACGTGCGGGCGCTCGAGGATTCGAAGGCCCTGGTCGCGCGTGACGACCCCTGTGTCGTGATCGCGACGTCGGGGATGGCCGAGGGCGGGCGCATCCTCCTGCACCTCCAGCGCTTCATCGGCGACCCGCGCGCGACGTTGCTGTTCGTCGGCTATCAGGCCGAGCACACGCTTGGCCGGCGCATCCTCGACGGCGCCGAGGAGGTGCGCATCTTCGGCGAGACGCACAAGGTCGGGCTCCAGGTCGAGCGCGCCGACGCTTTCAGCGCGCACGCGGACCGCCGTGAGTTGCTAGCGTGGGCGCTCAGCGTGCCGAAGATCGGGCGGGCATTCTGCGTGCACGGCGACCTCGCCCCGGCCCAGGCGCTGGCCGGCGCTCTGTCGGCGCACGGGATCCCGGCGTCTGTGCCGATGGTTGGGCAGACGGAGACTGTTTGACCGGCCCCAGACGCCACAGCCCCTACACGTCTTGGGCCAGCACTACCTTGGGTTTGCGCTTCACCGCGGCGATGATGTAGGGCGCGGCGAGTGAGAGGGCGGCCAGGGCCAGGATGATCGCGGAGATCGGCCGCGTCACGAACGTGGACCAGTCGCCATTGCTGATGATCAGCGCCTGCCGCATCGTCTGCTCCATGCGATCGCCCAGCACCAGGCCCAGGATCGCCGGCCCGACCGGGTAGTCGTGGCGCCGCATGTAGTACCCGACCAGGCCGAGCAGCAGCATCAGCGTCAGATCGACCAGACTGCGCCCCACGGCGAACACACCGATCACGCAGATCACGATGATCGAGGGGTAGAGGTACCGCTCGCGGATCCTGAGGATCTGAACGAACAGGCCCACCAGCGGCAGGTTCAAGAGCAGCAGGATCGCGTTGCTCACGTACATGCTCGCCATGAGGCCCCACACGACGTCCGGATGCTTGCTGAACAACTGCGGGCCCGGCAGCACGTTCATGATCATCAGCGCGCCCATCATCACCGCGGTCGTCGACGAGCCGGGGATGCCCAACGTGAGCATCGGGATCATCGCGCCGACGGCCGAGGCGTTGTTGGCCGACTCGGGAGCGGCCACCCCCCGGATGTCGCCCTTGCCGAAGGTTGACGAGTCTTTCGCCAGACGCTTCTCCAGGCCGTACGACAGGAACGACGCGATCGTGGCGCCGGCGCCCGGAAGAATCCCGATGTAGAACCCGACGAGTGTACCGCGCACGATCGCCCACCAGCTCGCGGCGAAGTCCTTCATCGTCAGCCACAGCCGCTCGATCTTCGCAAACTTCCGCTCGCCGCTGGTGACCTGATCCACCACCAGCAGGACCTCGGAGATGGCGAACAGTCCCACGGCGACCGTGACCAGATCTATGCCGTCCAGCAGCTCCGGGATGCCGAACGTGTACCGGTCGATGCCGGTCACCAGGTCGGTGCCGACCGTGGCCAGCATCAGGCCGAAGAGCACCGACAGCACTGCTTTGACCAGATTGTCGCCTGCCAGCGTGGAGACGGTGGACAGCCCCAGGAGCATCAACGCGCAGTACTCCGCCGGCCCGAACCGCAGCGCGAAGTTCGCCAGTGGGAGGGAGAACAGCATCATGGAGATCACGCCGAAGGTCCCCGCGATGAACGAGCCGATCGCCGCGATGGACAACGCGGGCCCGGCGCGTCCCCGGAGCGCCATCTGGTAGCCGTCGAAGGTCGTGGCGACCGATGAGGCCTCGCCCGGCACGTTGACCAGGATCGACGTGGTGGAACCGCCGTACATGGCGCCGTAGAACACGGCCGTGAGCATGATCAGGGCGGATGCGGGGTTGATGCCGACGACCAACGGGATGAGCAGCGCGACGCCGGTGACCGGACCAATGCCGGGCAGGACGCCGATCAGCGATCCCACGAACGCGCCCACCACCGCATACAGCAGGTTCACCGGCTGCAGCGCGATCGAGAACCCGTACCCGAGATTCTGCAGCACCTCGCTCATCGTGGCCACCCCAGGAAGCCGGCGGGCAGGCTGAGGTCGAAGACGCAGTTGAACAGCAGCCAGAGGGCAAGGGTGACCCCCGCGCTCAATCCAAGCGCGCGACTCCGCGACGACTCCCCCAACCACAGATGGCCAAACGAGACGTAGAGGAAGGTCGAGAACAGGAACCCGAGCGGCTCCAGCAGCCGGATGTACACGTAGAGCGAGGCGGCCAGCAGGATCGGTTTGCCGTGTCTCGACCAGAATGTGCCCCCAAGGGGGCGGGGCTTCGACTGGACAAACAGAAGGACCGCCATCAGGGCCATCAGCCCTCCGATGATGTACGGGTACGCTGACGGCCCGACGACATCCGCAACGGTCAACCCATGATACGTCCTCGCCGTGACGACGTACTGCACCGCGGCGATCAGGATGACGACAGCCGCCAGGCGGTCGGCGGTCACCGGGCGCCTGGTCTCAACGCAGGAAGCCGAGCTCGGTCAGCGTCCTCTGCGTGCTGCTGAGGTCGTCGTCCAGGAACTTGCGGAGCCGGTCGCCGGTCAGCACGAACGGCGTCCACTTCGTGTCCTCAAGGATCTTGGCCCAGGTCCGGCTCTTGAGCATCTTGGCGATCGTCTCTTCCCAGAACTTGACGACGTCGGCCGGCATGTCGGGTGGCATGTAGAAGCCTCGCCAGTTCAGGAAGATGAAGTCGACGCCCTGCTCCCGGGCGGTCGGGACGTTCTTGAGTCCCGGCAGGCGCTCAGGCGCCAGGATGGCGAGGACGCGAATCTGCCCTGACTCGACGGCCGGCAGCGACTCCGCCAGGCTGCTGGTCAACACGGTCGTCTGGCCCCCCAGCACTGAGGCGACCGCCGAGGCGCCGTCGCCGAACGGCACGTAGCGCACCTTCGTGGCATCCACGCCCTGCTGCTTGCCCAGGGCCGCAAAGGCGAGGTGATCCAGGCTGCCTGGCGCCGAGCCGCCCGCAACCGTGATGAGCCCGGGATCCCGCTTGAACACGTCGATCAAGGTACGGAGGTTGTTGAAGGTCGAGTCCTTGCGGACCGCGATGATGTTGAAGTCGCCCGTGATGGCCGCGATCGGCGTCACGTCTTTGAAGGTGTAGGGGACGACCCTGCGCGCCAGGGTGCCGACCAGCGCCGAGCCCATGACCGCCATGACGTGCGTGTCGCCTTTGCGCCGGGTCACCATGTGCGCGATGGCCACCGCACCGCTGCCGCCGGCCATGTTCGTGACCACGATCGGGACGGTCACCAGCCGCTCGTCACTGAGGGCCTTGGCCGTCATCCGCGCGGTCAGGTCCCAGCCGCCGCCGGCTCCGGCCGGCGCGATCAGGTCGAGATTCTTCGACGGATAGGCAGGGCCCGCGTGTCCGGGCGCGAGCCCGGCGATCAGCAGGAGCGCTGTCAGCCCCGCTACCAGGTACCGCATCTGGCATCACCTCCCATGTGGCGTACCCTTCGGTTCTGCCCGCGGTCGCGTTCTCCTCGTCCGTGCGCTTGCGCCGGCCCGAGTGCGGGGACCCGCGCCGGTCAACGAACCCTGCCGACGAGCCACGGCACGATCTGCCGGACATCCGGGCAGGCGTCGAGCTCCCAAAGGGCCGACAGCGCGGCTTGAGTCTCCCTGCCCAGGATCGGTGCCGCCAGTCGCCTGAACTTCTCGTCGATCTGTGCGTCCGTGAGCGGGTTCCGACTGTGACCGGGCGGGAAGTCCAACCGGGCCGACCGCACCCGGCCGGTGATCTCTCTGACCTCGACGACGGTCGGGATGCCCGTGGGGTAGAGCGCGGTCAGTGCCGGGTCCTCAACGACCCGCGTCCGGGACATCAGGCCGCGGATGTCGTCACGCGCGATTCGCTCCGGCGTGAACTGCTGCTCGGTGATCTCGCCGTCCAGCAGCGCCGCGGCCACCAGGTAGGGCATGCTGTGGTCGGCCGTCTCGCGGGTTGCCGGTGCCCACTTCTCGGGTTCACCGCCGATGATCTCGACCGCCACTTTGAAAGTCTTGATGGTCACGGCCTCGATCTCCGCCGGCTTCACGCCCTGCCCTCGAAGGTCGAGCGCCACCGCAATTGCGGCCTGCGAGTGATACTCTGCCGGCCAGTACTTGATGTCGGTGTCCAGCAACTTGAAGCGAGCCGGATCTTCCTCGAACGGCCTCCCGCCTTCGCCCTCCCAGCGGCCCGCGTTGACGTCGCCGGGCTCTGGCGGCGTCTCGGCCGCCATTCGCGGGATGCGCAGCGGTCCGGAGACCTGGTTCATGAACCCTCGGTAGCCCTCGAACACCGGCGCGGGTCCGGTGAAGCCTTCGCGCGCCAGGTACGCGGCGAACACGCCGTTGCGGCTCGCACCGCCGTACGCGGCGCCCTTCCACATGGACAACTCGCCGACGCGCGTTTGGCGGAGGTTGATGCCGGTTGCCGCGGCGATGTTGATCGCCTGCGCGATCGCCTCGGGCGGGCACCCCAGCAGCCGTGCGGTGCCCGCGGCCACCGCGATGGTGCCGTAGGTCACGTGGTCCCAGCCGCGATCGCGGATGCTGCTGGCATCGGCCAGGCGGCACAGGAGTTCGTACGCCGCGGTCAGCGCGGTCAGCAGGTCCTGCCCTGACCGGCCCTCGTGTTCGGCGGCGGCCAGCAGACCGGGCAAGTTGTCCGAAGGGTGGCAGGCTTCCTTGGACAGGTAGGTGTCGTTGTAGTCGAGGTAGCGGACCAGGTAACCGTTGACGAACGCCGCCAGATCCGGCGCGGTGCGCTCGCCGGTCGCGATGATGGTGGCCGGTCCCGCGGGCACGAGCCGCGCCATGGCACGCCGCGCGGCGTCGAGCGGCGCTTCACGGGCTGCGCCGAACGCGCACGCGATCGCGTCGATCACGCGGCGCTTCGCTTCATGGACCACTTCCATCGGGAGATCGCTGAACTGCAGGTCGTGCGCGTAGCGGGCGAACCGTTGCGCGAGCGTCATGCGTATCGCCGCTCCCGCGCCTGCCAGGCCGGCAGGTCAACCAGCGCGTCACGTTCATCGAAGCCGGCCAGCCGCTCACCCAGCCCGGCGGCGGTGCCGGTGGCGCGCAGGGCCGCCGCGGCCTCCTGCATCGCGCGGATCGCGGCGCGCTGCAGGTCGGACGGCACGATCATGATGCGGTACCCCATGGCCTCCAGGGCCTCCGGCGCGACCAAGGGTGTTCGGCCGCCCTGGAACATGTTGACGAGCAGTGGCGCGCGCACGGCTCGGGCGATCTCGCGCAGCTCGTCTTCGGACTCCGGCGCTTCCACGAAGATCACGTCGGCGCCGGCCTCGGCGTACAGGTTCGCGCGCCTGATCGCACCATCCAGACCCTCGACCGCGCGCGCGTCGGTGCGGGCGACGAGCAGCAGGTCCGGGTCGCGCCGCGCGTCCTGCGCGGCCCGCAATTTGCCGGCCATCTCGCCGGCCGTGATCAGTGCCTTGTCGGCGTAGTGCCCGCACTTCTTCGGACTGACCTGATCCTCCAGATGCAGCGCCGCCACGCCCAGGCGCTCGAACTCCTGCACCGTCCGGAAGACGTTGAGCGCGTTGCCGTAACCGGTGTCCGCATCGGCGATGACCGGCAGGTCGGTGGCATCGACGATCTCGCGCAGCCGGGCGAGTACCTCGGTGAGGCCCAGCAGACCGAGGTCCGGCACGCCGGTGCTGCGCGCGATCGCGCCGCCGCTGGCGTAGACGGCCTCGAATCCTGCGGCGGCGACGATGCGTGCCGAGAGCCCGTCATAGACGCCCGGGGCGACGAGCAGGCCGGGTGCACACAGGCGTTCACGCAAGCGCCGCGCAGCGGGCGGACGACCTGGGACGCTCATGACCACGTGACCTCCAGCACCCGCACCGGATGACGCTGTTGCATCCGGCGATAAGGCTTCGGCCCGCGATCCGGCTTCCCTCCGGACCGCGGGCCGATGGCGCGAAGCGCGGGGACGACGGTCTACACGTCGCGTGCCAGCGCGACCTTGGGGTTTCGTCGCGCCGGCGCAATCAGGTACGGCGCGGCCAGGGAGAGCACCGCCATGGCCGGGATCACGCCTGAGATCGGCCGTGTGACGAATGTCGTCCAGTCACCCCTGCCGATAATCAACGCCTGACGCCGTGACTGCTCCGCAATGCGCTCGAGCTCGGGCGCGCGAGCACCCAGGTGGATCCTCGCGTGGAAGTCCTCGTCGTGCTCCGGTAGGCGCCGCCAGGGGTTGTTGCGACGAGCTGCTCCACACCGTCCAGGTGACGCCTGATCTCGACGATTTCGTCGCCGGTCATGCGATCCGCCGCGGGCGCGCAGCCAGTCCCTCGAGGACCTCTCGCAGCGTCAACAGGTCGGTTGCGACGGCTGCAGTGGTTCAATCCACCCCCGACCCCATTGGTCCGCGGATTCGTCCTAGGGTCGCGAACTGAGACGCCAAACAGCTCTACGGCGGGCCGAACTCCACGATCAGTTGCGGTCGGTTGGCCGCGACGTCTTCCCGGCCGCCGAAGTACAGCAGGTTCAACCCCAGCTCCAGGTTGCGAATCAAGAACCCGTAGTTCGGAGACGCGCCCGTGATCCAGTCCCGCACGACCTCGGTGACGGTCCATTCGACGTAGGTGCGCTGTGCGCCGGCCGCGATCATGGCTGGCCCGGCCCCTCGGCCGCTCTCGTACCGGTTTGCCATCTGGTTCCACGTCGCGGTCGTTTCGGCCCACGCGCGGGTCACCGGGTACACCGAGTAGAGATCGGTGCCACCGCTGCGGATCGCGTACATGAAGAGCCGCAGGGTCGCCCGCCGGACGGTGGTGTTCGGCGGCGCCGTCACGTTGAAGCCGACGAGCGATCGGAAGCGACCGGTCGCGTCGCGCCCCACCAGCAGGACCTGTCCGGGGTGCGTCGCCGCGGGCGCGGCCTCGACCAACGGTGCATCGGCGACCGCGACGAACGTCACGGTGCCGGTCGCGGGCGTCCGGGCCGGCGTGGGCGTCGGCGTGATCGTTGCCGCCGTCGTCGAGGTCGCCGCCAGTTCCCAGACTTCGTGCGTCACGGGATTCAGGCGCAACACGACGTCATCGCCCCGCCGGATGCGCGACGGGGCCTCGGCGAGCGGCACGGCCGTGCCGTTGATCGTGGCGATCGCGTCGCCGTTGATCCGGATCACTTGACCGTCCTGCAGCGCGATGTTGGCCGAGGTCATCACATCGACGCGCCCGCGTACCAGCCTGAACGACGCCCGGACCGTGTTCGCGTCCGTGGACGTGCCCGTGGTTTCCACACGCACCTGATCGCCCGGCCGGAGTGCGGACAACGCGACCGACCCACCGCCTCCGGTGCCCACGTCAAACCGCAGGATGGCCGTCTCCCGCATGATCTGAAAGACATAGATCACCGGGCCCACACCGACCTGGATACGCGGCGGCGTCGCCGTGGCGTTCACGGCGACCAGCACGCCCTCCGTGACCCGCACGCCCGGCGGCGTCGGCGGGGCGGGCGTGGGCGCTGGGGTGATCGGCGGCGGTGTCGGCGGGGCGAGCGTGGGCGCCGGCGTCGCCACGGGCGCCGGTGTCTGACGGTACCCGGGCGGCGCCGGCTCGGCCACGGGAAGAGTGATGGAGACTGTGCGCAGCGCGGCCTGCCATTGGACGAATGCACCCAGGGCCTCACTGACGAAGCGCAGCGGGACCATCGTGCGACCCTGGACCACCATCGGCGGCACGTCGAGGAGCACGGGCTTCCCGTCCACCGCGGCGTCGCGCTGCCCGACGACCAGCTCGATCGTCCTCGTCCGCGTCGTCGCCGTGATGCGCTGCGAGCCCGGGTCCCACCGGACCTCGGCGCCGAGCCGTTCGAACACGCCGCGCAAGGGCACCAGCAGACGGCCTCCGAGTTCGACGGGCGACACATCGAACCGCACCTCTTCGCCGTTGACGAGCACGCGGATCGGACCCGGCTGCGCGTTCGTGATCAGGCTCCCGGTGCCAAGCAGCGTCAGCACCAGGGCCGCGGCGAGCATCGAGCGGAAGGCGTTCACTGGGATTGCCTCCTCCCAACGTCCAGCGTCCTGCGTACAGTCGATAGATACCCGGTTCGCCGTTCACCCGGACGTACCGGGTCACGGTCCGTGAGTGTGCGAGCACGACCCCCACGGATTGGTTCCCGGATCGTTGCTCTTGACCCTACCTGGTTGCGCGGTTGCTGACCGCGACCGGCCGACGCTGCTGTGGTGGGCGGGCTACGCCGTCGCCGCCCGCCGGTGTCGGTCGATCCAGTACGCCCATGGCACGAGCAACCACAGCCCCAGTCCAGCAATCCCCACGGCCGTCTGGTCGGGCGGCGGCGGGCTTGCGAGATTCGCCAGGTAGATGAGAGCGAGCACCGCCACAAGCGTCCACAGCGCGTACGAGCCCACACGATCGCGCGCCGTCGTCGCGCGCAGATAGAGCGCGACGCCGATGACAAAGATACCGGCCTCGACGATCAGCGTGCCCGGCACCGAGGTCCAAAGGCCCAGCCCCACGCGTGCCGCCCCGCCGGGGACGAGGGGCAGGTCGGGCCGATGGGAGACCAGATCGAGGAGCCAGTGACTGAAGGCTACGACGCCCACAACCAACGCGCCGCGCGGGTATCGGCGGCCAAGCCAGTACGCCACAGTTACAAGGGCCGACCAGCCGAGCGCGCCGACTAGGCTGTGCGTAAAGGGGTAGTTCGTGAAGTCGAGGCGGAGGAACGGTGGGTTCTCCCGGACGATCCGCACGCTCTCGACGCCGAGCAGCACGAGGATGGGCCAGACGAGATCGACGATCTGCGTCGAGAGGAACAACGTGCCGAGGGAGATGCGGGGCGCCACGCGCTTGGCGGCGAATGCCACGGCGTAGTGACCGATGAACATCAGAACCTCCTCAGGGCGCGAGCGTCGACAGAGAAACCGGGTGCGCACGCCCGCTGGCTCGATGATACCGCCTTCAGCGTCATCGCGCCGGTGCCGGCGATGCGCAACCCAGGACTTGTCCCCTCTTGACACCATTCTCTCCAGTGCTAGGATTAGCCATTATCGGAGAGGAATTTGGGCTAATTTCCTTCACGATTAGTCTAATTTCTCACATCCAAAGGGAGGCGTCTCATGACCACAAGCGGCCTGCGTGATTTCCTGGAGATCCCGTACGACAAGCTGGAAGAGATGAACCTGGCGGCCAAGCAGCAGCGCATCGATCGTGTACCCCTCCACAAGATCCAGGAAGAGCGCATGCGCTACCTGACCGACGAGAAGCGCCTCAAAGCGGTGACCGTGTGCTTCACGGACCTGGAAGGCCGCTTCCACATGCTCGATTACGATAAGAAGTTCCTGCTCAAGGCGGCCGACAACTTGACCTTCGATGGTTCGTCGATCCGCGGCTTCACGGTGCAGGCCGAGTCCGACCTGCGGTTGGGGATCGACTGGTCGGCGTTCTACTGGCTGCCGGCCGACATCTTCGGCCCCGGCAAGGTGCTCGTCTTCGGCGATGTGCTCGAGAAGGACGGCTCGATGTACCATGCCGACATGCGCGCGCGGCTGAAGGCGTACTGCCAGTCGCTGTTCGACAAGGACGGCACCGTGTGTCACGCGTCCAACGAGATCGAAGGGTTCCTGTTCAGGGGCCGGGACGCCGAGCGCCGGCACCACGAGACGGGTACCTTCGAGTTCATCTCGACCGGCGGGTACTACCACTCGTTGCCCGGCGACGCGCTCCGCCTGTTCATCGACTCCGCGGCGGAGGCGCAGCGTGCGATGGGCTTCGCGAACGAGAAGGATCACCCCGAGGTCGCGCCGTCACAGTTCGAGATGAACTACGGCTACGCCGAGGCGCCGATCGCCGCCGATCAGGTGCAGCTGTACAAGTTGGTGTGCCGGCAGGTCGCGGCGCGCATGGACATGACGGCATGCTTCCTGCCCAAACCGGTGACCGGCGTCAACGGCAGTGGCATGCATACGAACATGTCGCTGAGCCGCAAGGGCATCAACCTGTTCTACGACAAGAAGGGCCGGGACGGGCTCTCGCAGATGGGATGGGACTTCATCCACAGGATCCTCGCCAACGCGGCCGAGACGTGTCTCATTTTCAACTCGAGCGTCAACGCCTACCGGCGTCTTGATCCGCACTTCGAGGCGCCCAACCAGATCAAAGCCTCGCCGGTGGACCGTGGCTCAATGGTCCGCATTCCCATCGGGAACGAGCGGTCGGCGCGCATCGAGTTCCGGTCGATTGCGCCCGACGCCAACCCATACATGGCGATCTACACGATTCTCCGCACCGGGCTGGAAGGCCCGATGTCCGAAGAGGACGAGAACAAGCGCACCCGGACGCGCTTCCTCTCGGACAATATCTATGACGCTCTCCGGTTGTTCAAGGGCAGCCGGTGGGCCGCCGAAATCCTCGGTGAGGAGAACCATGCCAAGTACGCGGAGTTGAAGACCGCGCAGGCCGACCGATGCCCGAGGGCGCTGGGGACGCAGGTCAAGACCGCGGAGATCCAGTTCCACCACGAGGTCACGAACCAGTATCTCTGGTCGAAGTTCTAAATCGAACCGGCGGGGTGGTTCCTGGTACAATCGTGGCACGATGCCGAACCGCCTCGCCGGTGAATCCAGCCCCTATCTGCTGCAGCACGCTAACAACCCTGTTGACTGGTATCCCTGGGGCGACGAGGCATTGCGCCGGGCCCGTCAGGAAGACAAGCCGATCTTCCTGAGCATCGGCTACGCGGCCTGTCACTGGTGCCACGTCATGGAGCACGAGTCGTTCGAGGATCCTGACGTGGCGGCCATCATGAACGAGCACTTCATCAACGTGAAGGTCGACCGAGAAGAGCGGCCCGATCTCGACCAGATCTACATGAACGCCGTGGTCGCTATGACCGGCCACGGCGGATGGCCCATGAGCGTCTTCCTGACGCCGCAAGGCGTACCGTTCTACGGCGGCACGTACTTCCCGCCCGTGCCGCGCCACGGCATGCCGGCGTTTCCCGACCTGCTGCGGACGATCGCGGACGCCTGGCGCACGCGGCGCGAGGAGATCGAGCGGAGCGGCACCGGGCTCCTCGAGTACGTTCGGCAGGAACGCGCGCGAGGGGCGCCTGCGGCGCTCAGTCCCGGCACGCTCGAAGCCGCCTACCGCACGCTGGAGCGCGGATACGATCCGGCACACGGCGGCTGGGGCGGCGCACCGAAGTTCCCGCAGCCGATGGCGATCGAGTTCCTGCTGCGCACCTACGTGCGCACCGGCGATCGCCCCGCCCTCATCATGGCGACCTCGACGCTCACCCGTATGGCCCACGGCGGCATCTACGATCAGCTCGGCGGCGGGTTCCACCGCTACGCGACCGATGCGGTGTGGCTCGTGCCGCACTTCGAGAAGATGCTCTACGACAATGCGCAACTCGCGCGGACCTACGTACACGCCTGGCAGGTCACGCAGAACCCGCTGTTCCGCCGCGTGGCCGAAGAGACCCTCGACTACATCGTGCGCGAGATGACCGACCCGTCTGGCGGGTTCTACAGTAGCCAGGACGCCGACTCCGAGGGCATCGAAGGCAAGTTTTTCGTCTGGACGCTCGACGAGATCCGCGACGTGCTGGGCGACCAGACCGACCTGTTCACCGAAGCGTCTGGCGTCACCCCCCGAGGCAACTTCGAGGGCAAAAACGTCCTGCACGTCGCGCGCGATCCCGCGGCGCTCGCCGCGGAGCGGGGGCTCTCGGCCGATGAGGTCGAGCGTCGGCTCGCCGCGTCCCGGCAGGCACTGTTCGCACGGCGGGCGCAGAGGGTCCGGCCGGGGCTCGACGACAAGGTGCTCGTGGCGTGGAACGGTCTCGCCATCGGGGCGTTCGCCGACGCCGCGCGGGTCTTCGATCGTGACGACTATCGGCAGGTCGCGCGTGCCAATGCGGGGTTCATCCTCAGGGAGATGCAGACCGCCGACGGGCGCCTCCTCCGCGCGTGGCGAGCCGGCCGCGCGAAACTGCATGCCTACCTCGAAGATCACGCCAACCTGGCCGACGGCCTGCTCGCGCTGTACGAGGCCACCTTTGAGACGCAGTGGTTTGTCGAGGCGCGGCGTCTTGCCGACGCGTTGCTCGAGCGCTACCGGGATCCTGCCGGCGGGTTCTTTGACACCAGCGACGACCACGAGACGCTGATCGTCCGTCCCAAGGACGTGCAGGACAACGCGACGCCGTCCGGCAGCGCGATGGCCGCGCTCGTGCTGCTGCGGTTGGCCGCGCTGACTGGCGAGGCCCGGTATCGCGAAGCGGCGGAAGAAGCGCTGCGGCAGGTCCAGTCCATGGCCGGCGCCTATTCCACCGCGTTCGCGCACTGGCTCTCGGCGCTGGATTTCGCGCTGGCCGCGCCCAGAGAGATTGCCATCGTCGGCGATCCGGACGCGCCGGAGACCCGTGCGCTCCTCGATGTGGTGACCAAGACGTACCGGCCGAATCAGGTCGTGGCGGTCGGACCCCCGGCCGCGCGCTCGCCGATCCCGTTGCTGGCAGGCAGGGATCAGCAGGGCGGGCGCGCAACCGCATATGTGTGCGAGAATTTCGCGTGCCGGCTTCCCGCAACCAAACCCGCCGAACTCACAGAATTGCTCAGGTAACCTGGGGCTCGGTCACGGCGACAGACTCCGCCGTGCCTATTGCTGGCTGAGCGTTGTCGTGCTCAACACTGGACCGGAGGCGGCACGTGACTGACGACTTGGCCCGCCACGAACGATTTCGGCGACTGCTCGTCCTCGCCGCGGTCTTCGTCATGATGGTGATCGGTATCTACCAGTACTCGTGGTCGCTGTTCGCCTCGGCCATTGTCAGGGAACTCCGGTGGGACCTCGCGACCGTGGGCCTGACCTTTACGATCTTCACGTATACGGCGACGTTCATTCAGCCGCTTTCCGGTCACGTGGCCGACACCCTGGGGCCGAGGGCGGTGTCCCTCGTCGCATCGCTGCTGGTGGGGCTGGGATTTCTGCTCTCGTCCCGCGTCAGCACGCCGGGGGCGTTGTACCTGTGCTACGGTCTGGGGGGGATCGGGGTCGGCGTGCTCTACGGCGTGTCGGCTGCCAGCGCGATCAAGTGGTTTCCCGACAGGAGGGGCGCCGCGACCGGCTTGGTCGTGTTCGGGTTCGGGGCCGGCACGGCCCTTTTCAACTGGGTCATGCAGCGCTCCCTGGATACCTACGGGTTTCGCCCGACGCTTCAGTACATCGGGGTGGCGATGCTCCTGCTCCTGGTCCCCGCCGTTCTGGTGTACAGATATCCACCGGCACACTGGGAGGACATGCTGAGGACCTCCGGCAGAAGCAAGGCGCCGGCGGTCGACTTCACCCCACCGGAGATGCTTCGGACGTATCAGTGGTTTCTCATCTACTTCTGCTTCGCCTTTACGGTCTCCATCGTGCTGCTCTTCGGCGCGCAGTTGAAGATGCTGTCAGCGGAGTACGGGATCTCCGCGACCCACTTCAGCGTCCTGCTCGTGCTGTTCCCGCTGGGGAACGGACTCAGCCGCCTCCTGGCCGGTGCCGTGTCCGACCGGCTGGGGAGAGAGAGGACCATGGTGCTGTTCTACTCGCTTCTGGGGGTATCGGTCCTCAGCCTGCTGCAGTTTGGACACAGCGCGGTGTTCTTCGTGACGCTCGTGTTTGTCGCCGCCCTGCTGGGCGGCGCCCCGTTCGCCCTGTACCCCGCCACCATTGGAGACTACTACGGCACCAAGTACGCGACCGTGAACTACGGGATCACCTACACGGCCAAGGCCTGGGCCGGTCTAATGTCCGGCTGGCTCAGCGGCTACATCGTGACACAGTTCGGTTCGTACAGGATTGCGCTGCTGCTCATCGCCGTGGGAAGCCTGGCGGCGGCGGCGCTCTCAAGCCCCAGATGCATGAGACGTCCGACGCGAAAGGCTGCGGGCTGACCCCTCTGCAGCCGGTTTTCGGGGTTCCGCCTTCTGGCCCGCGCCGATGCTTGGCCAATGAGAGCGCCGGAGGGGTCCCCCTCCGGCGCTCGGACAGTCACGAGACGGCTGCGGGTGAGACTACTTTGCGATCGATACCACGTTGAGCCAGGTCAGCGCGTCCCGAATGCCGAGCTTCGGGAAGTTCTGCACCCGTTTGTTGATGGCCAGGATCTCCGAGTTGTAGAAGATCCACAGCACCGGCACGTCGTCGTAGATCAACTCCTGAATCCGGTGGTAGAGCTGCGGCCGCTTGGTCGGGTCGAACGTCGACCGCGCCTCGGCCATCAGCCGGTCCACCTCGGGGTTCGAGTACATGTAGTGGTTCACCGTGCCGGGCGTGGTGTACTCGGTCGACTTGTCCGGATCCGGCGAGGTGATCCGCCAGCTCGTGCGGGCCTCGTAGTCGCCCGGCCGCTGGTTGCCCCGCCGAATGTACACCGACCACTCGACGACATTCAGCTTCACGTCGGCGCCGAGCGCCTTCCAGTTCTGCTGCGCCACGAGCGCGATCTGCTCGCGTGTGGGGTTGCCCTTGTCCACCATGAGTTCGAACGACAGCGGCCGGCCGTTCTGTTCGAGGATGCCGCCGGCGCCCGGCCGGAAACCGGCTTCAGCCAGCAGCGCCTTGGCCTTGTTGACGTCGTACGGATAGGGCTTCAGGTTCTTGTTGTAGTACCTGCCGAACGCCGTGGCGTACGGCCCGGTGGCCAGGTTGGCGGTGCCCTTCAGGATTCGCTCGACGATCTGTGGCCGGTTGAGGCCGTACATGAGCGCCTGCCGGACCTTCTTGTCGCCGAACGGCCACTTGGTCGCGTTGAGCGCGATGTAGAAGGCGCTCGGCAGCTCGGTGGTCTGGAAGCGCAGGTGGCTCTGGGCCCGCAGGCTGTCCAGGTGCACCGGCTCCACGACGCCCAAATCGAGCTCGCCGGTCCGGAGCTGTGCGACGACCGTGTTGATGTCGGGGATGATCTTGATGACCACGGCGTCGAGCGAGGGCTTACCCGCGTAGTACTCGGGGTTCGCCTCCAGCGTCAGGTGCGAACCTTCGATGTACTCCTTCCACTTGAACGGCCCGGTGCCCACGGGGTTGCGGATAAACCGCGGCATCTCGGCGATGTTCTCGTTCTCGAGCAGGTGCTTGGGGACGATCGGGATGTTGAAGCCAACGACGATCGGCAGCGACGGGTACGGACGGTCGAACTCGAATCGGACCGTGTAGTCGTCAACCACCTGGACCGTCTGCAACCCCGCGAACGTGGTCCGGTACAGCGCCCGGCTCCTGGGATCGACGATGGCGTCGAAGGTGAACTTGACGTCGGCCGCGGTGAAGGGCCGGCCGTCGTGCCACTTGACCCCGCGCCGGAGTTTGAACACCCAGATGCGACCGTTCTCGGCCGGGGTCCACAGGGTGGCCAGATCGGGCACGACCTTCAGATCGCCCGGATTGTACTTGGTGAGCGTGTTGAACAGGACTTTGATCACCTGGGTCGTCGGCAACTGCTGCGGGAACGTGATCGGGTTGATGGCCACGTCCCCGTTGATCGACAGCCGCAGGACGTTGCCGGCCGCCGGCCCGGCCCCAAGCCCAGCCGGCACCGCGGCCGCGATCAGGGCCGCGACCAGAATCAAGGCGACTCGTCGAATCGTCACATACATCCCCCCTCAGCGGTAGACCTTACAACCGTATGCCGCTCCTGACAAGCGCCGTACCGCGCCGCCCGCGGAACTCACGCCAACCGCGCCCGGCTCGCGCGCGGGTCCAGCGCGTCCCGCAGGGCGTCGCCGACGATGTTGTAGCCCAACACGCACAGCATGATGAGAACGCCCGGATAGACCGCGAGGTGTGGTTTGGTCCAGACATACTGCTGCGCGCCCGACAGCATATTCCCCCAGGTCGGCGTGGGCGGCTGTACGCCGAGCCCGAGGTAGGACAGCGCCGACTCGGTCAGGATCGCGTACGCCACGCCGAGCGTCGCGGCCACGATGACCGACGCGAAGGCCTGCGGTACGACGTGGCGCACGAGCACCCGCATGTCCGACGCGCCGATTGCCTTCGCGGCCAGGACGAACTCCTGGGGCAGCGTCCGCAGGACCTCCGCGCGGATCACCCGCGACACGACCATCCACCCGGTGAACCCGATGACCAGGATGACGTTCATCAGCCCCGACCCGAAGACCGCCAGGACCAGCAGCGCCAGGAAGAACGTGGGGATCGTGAGCATCCCGTCGGTGAACCGCATCAGCACGCCGTCGGTCGCGCGGCCGTAGAAGCCCGCGAGCGCGCCGATCAGGCTGCCAACGGTGATCGAAACGAGCATCGCCAGCGTCCCCACGGCCAGCGACACCCGCGACCCTACGATGAGCCGGGACAACACGTCGCGGCCGCTCTCGTCGGTGCCGAGCAGATGCTCGCGCGAGGGGTCGGCGAACTGATTGAGCAGGTCGAGCGCCGCCGGATCATAGGGCGCCAGCCAGTCCGCGACAGCCGCCACGGCGTGGATCGCCAGCAGAAAGACCAGTGCCGCGACCGCGAGGCGGTTGCGGCGGAAGCGGCTCCAGAACACCGTCAGGGGGCTTCGCGCCCTGGGCGTGGTGCCGGCGACCGGCGGCGTGATGAGAGCGTCCTGCGCCATCGTCTACGCGAGTGAGATCCGGGGATCGACCACGACGTACGCGACGTCCGTGATCAGGTTGCTCACGATCACCAGTACCGCCGTTGTCATCGTCAGACCCATGATCACCGGATAGTCGCGCGTGATGGCCGCGTCCACGGCCAGACGGCCCAATCCCGGCCAGGCGAAGATCGTCTCGGTAATCACCGCGCCTGACAGCAGCCGCGGGATGATGACGCCCAGTACCGTGATGACTGGGATCAGCGCGTTGCGCAACGCGTGTGTGCCGAGTACCCGGCGGGGCGCCAGGCCCTTGGCCTGCGCGGTGCGCACGTAGTCCTGACTGAGGACTTCCACCATGCTCGAGCGCGCGTACCGCATGAGCTGCGCCAGCGGAAACGTTGAGAGCACGACCGCGGGCATGATCAGGTGCATCAGTAGATCGCCCGGTCCGGCTTGGACGCCCGCGGTTCGCATGCCGGCCGACGGCAGCCAGCCCAGTGTCACTGAGAACAGCACAATCATCATGATCCCGAGCCAGAAATGCGGGACCGACACGCCGAAGAACGCACCCACGGTGGCCAGGTAGTCCACCGTCGAGTAGCGGCGCACGGCCGAGACAATCCCCAGCGGCACGGCGAGCACGAGCGCGATCGCCAGCGCCGTGCCCGCGAGGAGCAGGGTATTCGGGATCCGGTTGCGGATGAGGTGCAGGACCGGCGTTTGATGCTGGTAGGAGCGGCCGAAGTTGCCCACGACCGCCCGGCTCACCCACCGCGCGTACTGCACGGCGATCGGGTCGGTCAGGCCCAGGTCGCGTGCGATCGCCTTGGCGGTTTCCGGATCGACGTCGGGGTTGTTCAGAATCGCCGGGCCGCCGGGCGCGCTGTGCACGATCAGGAAGATCACCGCGCTGACGATGAAGAGCAGCGCGACGCCCTGCATCACGCGCACCAGCAGGTACCGGCTCACGGCATGCGGCCCGCCACGGGTTCGATTTCGACGATGCTCTCGACGCCCAGCCCAGGCCCTTCCGACGGCACGAGCGTGTCACCTTGGAGCCGGATGCCCGTGCGCGCCATCTCCGGTTGCGTCGCGAACACCGTCAGCTCGTGGGCGTGGCGGCCGTACGGCAGCGCCAGCGCCATGTGCAACCCGGCCGCCGCGCCCACCTGGGTCTCGAACGGGCTGATCACCACGCAGTCCATGCCCGCGGCTTCTCCGATGGCCGCGATCTGGCGCGCCCGGGCAAGTCCGCCGGTCTTCACGAACTTGATCGCGAAGAGATCGGCCGCCTCGGCTCGGATCAGGTTCAGGGCGTCCTGCGGCGAGTGCACGGCCTCGTCGGCCAGCACGCGCACGCCGGTCGCGCGCCGCACGTGCGCCATCCCGGCATGGTTCCAGCGCGGCACCGGCTGCTCGACGTACTCGAGATCACAATCTTCGAGCTGCCGCAGGACCGCGATCGCGGTGGGCGGATCGAACCCTTGATTCGCGTCGATGCGAATCCGCACGTCCGGGCCGACCGCGGCGCGGACGGCCCGGACCCGCTCCACATCCATGCGGGGATCCTGTCCGACCTTCATTTTGATCGTGCGGATGCCCGCGGCGACGTGCCGTTCGGCCGAGGCCACGGTGTCTGCGGTCGATCCGATGCTGACCGCGCGCGCCAGGCGGATTGACGCGCGTCGGGCGCCGCCGAGCAGCGTCGAGACCGGCACGCCCAGCAGTCGTCCGGCCAGGTCGTGCAGGGCCATGTCAATTGCGGCCTTGGCCGACGTATTGCCCGGGAGCGCGCGGTCGAGGTCGGCCATGATCGTGGCCACCTGCGCGGGATCGCGGCCCTCAAGCGGCGCGAGGTACGTCTGGTTGAGCACGAAGAGCACGCTCTCCGCGGTCTCACCGGTGAACTCCGGCAACGGCGACGCTTCCCCGAGGCCGCGCAGGCCATCGGCGGTGCCGATCTCCACGATGACGTGCGGCCGAACAGCCGGCGCGTCGCCATACGATGTGGTCAGCCGGTTCGACGTGGGCCGCTCGATCAGCGTGGCGCGCGTCCAGGCGATCGCTCGACTCATCCGCGCAACCCTACCGCGCCGTACTCAGTTGCGCCAGCATCAGCGCGATGTGCTCCGAGGCGTTTTGCAGCGCGTCGGACACGCGGTTGCGCTCCCGGACCAGGCGCGTGCGCAGGAACCCGTAGTCGTCGGACTGCGGATCGAGCCCGGCCAGCCTTTTCACCGCCTGCAGGCCCGGCAGCATAGGGGCCTGTAGCGCCGGATCGTGGTCGTACGGGCCCTCGACGGTGTAGAGCACCGGGTTGATGAGGCGAGACAGCGCCATCAGACCACGGTTGAGCCGTGCGACGCGCGCCGTGGTCTTGCGGGTCGGCCGGCGGCCGGTGGTCGCGGCGTCGAGCTCCCGACGGAGTCCTTCGAGTCGAGCGGCTAGTTCGCCGAACTCCGTCGCCTTGGTGATCAGGTCATCGAGCGGGAAGGCTCCGCGACCGGCCTCCTGCAGTTCGCCCAGCAGCGTCGTGAAGTCTCTCGCCGCCGGCACGAAGTTGAACGGCAGCACGGCGGGCATGACGACGCGGGCCGCGATCGTCAGGTACAACTGCGTATCCCTGGCCAGGATTTCCGCGTCGGCCTTGTCGAGGCTGTCGGCGGGCGTGTGCCACCACCAGCCCGCGCCCGAACCGCCGACGGTGGCCCGGTCCTTGTGGTCGAGCGGCAGCATGCGGAACGCCCCGAACGACGGCAGCCCGACGCCCCAGAACGACTGGTCGCCGGCCTTGAACGGCCGCCGGATATTGGCTGACTGCCCGGTGACCTCGGGGACCGTCCGCTTCATCAACTCCTCGACCTCGCCCATGTTGTAGCGGCAGTCGAAGATCTCGGTCTCGCGCACGCCGGGCGAGTCAATGTTGAGGTACCCCAGCGCCCGCCGCCGCAGCTCGTCGAACGCCGTGTCGGCGTACCACGTCGAGCCGGCGTAACGGCCGTGCGAATGACCCGGCCACCACGCGAACCGAACGCCGCGGCGCAGCTTCTTCTGGTGCTTCTTGAGCACACGCGCCATCTCCATCAGACACGCGTCGCCGGTGGCGTTGTCGGTTACACCCTCGTACCACGAGTCGATGTGTGCCCCGACCAGCAGGAACTCCGGCTCCTGTCCGGGGACGTCGGCGACGGCGAGCGGCAGGGTGCGCCAGCCGGTCTCGGCGCGCGCATGGATGCGGACTCGTACCGTGCCGAGTTCCATCAACCGCCGCAAGCGCTCACCGTCAGCCTTCTTGATCGACAGCGCCGGGATCCTGGGCAGTCGGCCGATGGACTCCGGGGTCGGCGTCCCCCAGATGCTGGTGACAATCATCTCGTGAATGGCGTCTTCGCCCGACGGCCACATGTGGATGTACGCGATCGCGCCGTGGTCGAACGCGCGCTTCACCCCGTCCGGCCCGCCGGCCGTGCCGAGCACGACTTTGCCGCGGACATCCTTGCCTTCGTAGTCGCCCTCCTCACCGGTACGGGCGAAGATCATCTTGCTGCGGTCCTCTTCCAGTGAGCCCACGAAGACCAGTTCGCCCTCCAGGCCCTCGGGCGGCGTGTTGGCACCGAACGACCGGGGCCGGCACGGGATGCGCGTCGGCTCCGCGCCCACGACCTCGAGCGAGGCCTCGCGCGGCAAGCTGACAAACCCGCGGAACTCATGGACCAGAACGTCAATGCCGTGGGTGCGCAGGGTGTCGGCGACATAGTCCACGGCGGCGCGCTCATCGGCGGCGCCGGTCTCGCGATGCAGGGTCGAGAACTTCCTCAGGTGCGTCTGGAGGCGCCGCGCGGAGACGGCGCCGCGCAGCCTCTCCTCGAACGACGGAGCAAGACGGGCCACGGTCATGACTCCCTCCTGTTCTCTAGCTGGGGGACGAGGCGGGCACGCGCTCGGTCGCCAGGAACTCGTCGATGATGCGCGCGAGGATCGTGCGCGCCAGGATGACCGGTTTGCCCGTGACCTCGCGGACGATCGAACGCATCGCCTCGTCCATGCCGACACAGGTCATCCAGACCAGGTCGACGCCGGCGTCACGCAATTGTTCGGCCGCGGCGCGCACGTCGCGCAACCGCTGCGCGCCGGTGTACGGCGACGCGGCGGTCACCACCGTGTCGATGCCGCGGTCGGCGAACTGCTTCCGGGCCTGCTCGATCTGGCCGGCCGAGGGCTTGATCACGCCGAGCCGCCAGCCCGAGGCGAGCGCCGAGACGATCCCCGGGAACACTTTGCCCGGGTTGACGATCAGAGTCGGTGAGCGGAGTGCCGACCAGTCGGCCCCACACAGGATGACGATAAGCCCGACCTTCTGGGACACCGCCTGATCCACCAGACCCTGCACCCGCGGCAGGATCTTCTTGTGCGAGAGGAGCGTGTTCGAGCCGTCGAGCAGCCGGGCCACGATACCGACCTCACCGGCTCCCGGACCCAGTTCGGCCATCGCTTCCCTCGACAGCCCGTCGAGGACGCCAGCCTGCCAGATTGAGACCTTGCGGCTGAAGACCGCCTGCATGTAGGGGACGAGATCGTCCCGTGGAGCCTGTCCAACCGTGATCATTGCGATCGAATCCACCGGATGGCCTCCCCGCAGCATGTTGAACTTTCAGATAGCGCACGCGCGTGCAGACTGCGAAAACACACAAGGCATTTTGAGTTTACTACGCGAGCCCGTAGTCTGGAACCTCTTCGCGCCTGCGGGCTATCGAGGGTGAGTGCGTACGGTTTCGGCAAAGGAGAGTCGCCTGGGAGAGGGAAGTTGCGAGGGGGCCGCACACTCGCCGGGGGTGATGGCGATGTTGAAAGAGTTCAGGGACTTCGTGATGCGTGGCAATGTGCTCGACCTGGCCGTCGCGGTGATCATGGGCGCGGCCTTCGGCCCGATCGTGACCTCGCTGGTCAACGACATCATCATGCCACCGATCGGCGCCCTGCTGGGCCGGGTGGACTTCAGCAGCCTCTTCCTCAACCTGTCGGACCAGGCGTACCCGAGCCTGAAGGCGGCCAAGGAGGCCGGCGCGCCGGTCATCGGATACGGCGCTTTCCTGAGTACGATCATCAATTTCCTCATCATCGCGTTCGTCGTCTTCCAGATCGTGCGAATCGCCAACCGGTTCAAGAAGGCGGCGCCGGCAGCCGTGGCGGTAACCAAGGAGTGCCCGCAGTGCGGCATGAGCATCCCGATCCAGGCAAAGCGCTGCCCGCACTGTACCTCGCAGCTCTAACCAGGGAGTCACGGCGATGCCAACCCATCGACAGTCACAGGCTACCCTGTCACGCGGCGCGACCGGTGGGCCTGCCGCCGCATCGTCGCGGCAAGGCGCCGAGGTGTTCGAGCGGCTCGGCGTCTTCTACCTTGGCCGCCCCTACAGCCTCGAGCGCAGGAGGCCGCTCGACGGCCTGCTCCTCTACGATGCCAAAGATCTTGTCACGCACGCCGTCTGTCTGGGGATGACCGGGAGCGGCAAGACCGGGCTGTGCATCTCACTGCTGGAAGAAGCCGCGCTGGACGGTGTGCCGGCCATCGCGATCGACCCGAAGGGCGATCTCACGAACCTGATGCTGACGTTCCCGCAGTTGCGCCCGGAGGACTTTCAGCCCTGGGTGCACGTCGACGACGCCACACAGCGCGGCCTGACAGTGGAAGAGTACGCGCGACAGCAGGCCGAGCTGTGGACCCGGGGACTGGTCGAGTGGGGGCAGGACGGCGCCCGCATCCAGCGGCTGCGCGACGCGGTCGATCTGGCCATCTACACTCCGGGGAGCAGCGCCGGCATCCCCGTGTCGGTGTTGAGTTCGTTCGCAGCCCCTCCGGCCGCGGTGCGCGATGATCCGGAGGCGCTCGCCGAGCGGGTCAACACGACGGCGACCGGACTGCTCGGTCTCGTCGGTATCGATGCCGACCCCGTGCGGAGCCGTGAGCACATTCTCGTCGCGACGATCCTCGACGCCGCGTGGCAGACCGGGCGGAACCTGGACCTGACCCGCCTCATCCATGACATCCAGAGCCCGCCGGTGCCGAAAGTGGGTGTGCTCGACCTCGAGACATTCTATCCGTCCGGGGAGCGTTTCCAACTCGCGCTGCGCGTGAACAACCTGCTCGCCGCTCCCGGTTTCTCGGCCTGGATGGACGGCGAACCTCTTGACGTCGGCCGGTTCCTTTACACGGCGACCGGCAAACCAAGGGTCTCGATCTTGTCCATTGCGCACCTGTCCGACGCCGAGCGTATGTTCTTCGTGGCGCTGCTGCTCAACCAGGTGCTCGGATGGATGCGGGCGCAGTCCGGTACCACGAGCCTGCGCGCAATCCTGTATATGGATGAGATTTTCGGGTTCTTCCCGCCGGTCGCCAACCCACCGTCGAAGCCGCCGCTGCTGACGCTCCTAAAGCAGGCGCGGGCATTCGGTCTGGGTGTCGTGCTCGCGACGCAGAATCCCGTGGACCTCGACTACAAGGGCCTCTCCAATACCGGTACGTGGTTCCTCGGCCGGCTGCAGACCGAGCGCGACAAGGCCCGTGTGCTGGACGGCCTTGAGGGCGTTGCGGCCACAGCGGGCGGGTCGTTCGATCGCGCGAGCATTGACGCGGCG
Source organism: Candidatus Fervidifonticultor quartus (assembly GCA_031458775.1). Classification (GTDB taxonomy): domain Bacteria; phylum Sysuimicrobiota; class Sysuimicrobiia; order Sysuimicrobiales; family Humicultoraceae; genus Fervidifonticultor_A; species Fervidifonticultor_A quartus. The sequence goes on from JAVKJV010000005.1 coordinate 65,412, forward strand.
CTGTCCGGGCTCGGCAAGCGCATCTTCGTGCTGCACAACGTTCACGGGGACGCGCCGCAGGTCTTTGAGACGCGCTGGGCGATGTCGTATCTGCGCGGGCCCCTGACCCGCGAGCAGATCAAACGGCTCATGGACCCCCTGCGTGGTACGGCGCCTCAGCGCGGACCCGCGGCCGAACCCGCGGCGACACCGCCTCATGGCGCGACACCGCTGGCCGCCGCACCGCCCGTGTCCATCGCGGAGGCCCGACCCGTGTTGCCACCACAGATCCCACAGTTCTTCGTGCCGCCGCTTGCGGCGCCGGCAACCGGGCAGATTGCGTACGTGCCCAGGCTCTTCGGTGCCGCGCGCGTTCAGTTCCGAGACGCGAAGCTCGGCGTCGACGTCACGCGAGACGTTGCGGTGCTGGTACCTATGGGCACCGGCGTGGTTGCGGTGGACTGGGACGCGGCCCAGGACGCTGGCCTCACGCCCCAAGACCTGCAGTCCGTGCCGGTGCAGCCCTCGGTCTTCGGGCCGCTGCCGCCCGACGCGGCGAAGCCCCAGAGCTACCAGGTCTGGACTCGCGACTTCGCCCGCTGGCTCGCGCAGGCACATGCGCTCGAGCTGTTCCGCCACCCCGGAACCGGACTCGTGTCGAATCCCGGTGAGTCGGAGCGCGACTTCCGTATCCGGCTGCAAGCCGCGGTGCGGGAGCGACGCGATCGGGCCGTCGAGAAGCTGCGCCAGAAGTACGGCGCACGGATCGCGAGCCTGCAGGAGCGGCTGCGGCGCGCGCAGGAGGCAGTCGAGCGCGAGCACCTGCAGGCGCAGCAGCAGCAGATTCAGACCGCGGTGTCCGTCGGCGCCACGATTCTCGGCGCGTTCCTCGGCCGAAAGCCGGTCAGCACCGGCACGCTGGGCCGCGCCACCACCGCGGCCCGCGGCGCGAGCCGCTCCTACAAAGAAGCGCAGGACGTCCAGCGGGCGAAGGAGACGGTCGCGAGCCTGCAACAGCAACTGGCCGACCTGGAGGCTCAGGTTCAGGCTGAGATCGCGGCCGCCGCCGGGGTCTTGGATCCCCTGGCCGATCCCCTCGAGCGGGTTGTGGTGAAGCCCAAGCGGACCGGCGTGATCGTGCAGGCCGTCGGGTTGGCCTGGACGCCGACCTGACCGGAGCCGTCTTCACTCCGAGGAGGACGCGTCCCTACAGACTGATGCCTGAGGCTCGTGCGAGCGCCTCGACCTCCGAGCGCGTCGGCATGGAAGGTTGCGCGCCGCGCCGCGTGACCGCGAAGGCTCCCGCCACGTTCGCGAAGCGCGCCGCCGCCGGCAGGTTGCGGCCCTCGGCCAGCGCGACCGCCAGTGCGGCGGCGAACGCATCTCCGGCTGCCGTGGTGTCAACCGGTTCGACCGGCACAGGCGAGATCAATGTCAAGCCGGCGCCCGTGGCGACGAGCGCGCCGCGAGCGCCGAGTTTGATCACGGCAGTCTCACATCCCAGGTCGAGGAACCGCGCCGCCGCCGCGGCAGCACCGCGTTCGTCCTGCACCGAGATGCCGGTCAATGCCTGGGCTTCAGTCTCGTTGGGAGTGATGACCGACACACCGTGATACAGGTCGTCCGGCAGCGGCTGCGCCGGGGCCGGGTCGAGGATCACGCGGCAGGCGGAGCGCCGGGCCTCCCGGGCGGCGGCGATGACCGCGTCGAGCGGTATCTCCAGTTGCAGCAACACGATCTGGCTCGACGTCATCGCGTTGCGTGCGTCCGCCACGTCTGCAGCCGAGACGCGGCCGTTCGCGCCGGACGCGACCACGATCGTGTTGCGGCCGGCCGGGTCCACGGTGATCAGCGCGACGCCTGACGGTGCCTCCTCGTCAGCGCGTATCAGGCTGACATCGATCCCCTCGGCGCGAAGCCCGGTCCGCACCCGCCCGCCGAACGCGTCGTTGCCGACGCGTCCGACCATCACCACTTCGGCGCCGAGTCGGGCGGCGGCCACGGCCTGATTGGCGCCCTTGCCGCCCGAGAACGTGGCGAGGACGCCACCCAGGATCGTCTCGCCTTCGGCCGGCAGGCGCGGCGCACTGATCACCAGGTCGGCATTCAGGCTGCCGACGACGGTGATCCTGGGCGCTATGCGATGACTCCTGCGAGGACGGGGCGCTGCCGGCGAATTCATGGCCCAGGATACGGGAACTTCTGCCCGCAGGGGCCGCGTTCCTACACAAGAATAGAGCTAGATGACGTTGACAGCGTGCGCGACGCACGCGAGGAGGAGAACTAGATGAGCATCATGGCATCACGAGCGCGCCTGGCCCTCGCCGCCGTGCTCGCGGCAGGCTTGGCGGCCGGTGTCGTGGCGGTTCCGTCTCCGGCGGCACCGGCGGGCGGCACCGTCACGATCGCCATCTTCGCCGACCCCGTGACCATGGACCCGCATCGCTCGAACGACGGGCCCTCGATCACGATCTGGAACCAGATCTACAACACGCTGGTCGACCATAACGCCAAGGGCGAGATCGTGCCGATGCTCGCCGAGCGCTGGCAGCGCATCGGCGATCGGTCGTGGCGGTTCTACCTGCGCAAGGGCGTGAAGTTCCACGACGGCAGAGAACTCACCGCCGACGACGTAAAGTTCAGCCTCGAGCGACTCATCAACCCGGCCACACGGTCACCGGCGGCGTTCTTGCTCAACGTGCTCGATCGGGTGGACGTCGAGGGCACGCATCAGGTGCGGCTGGTGCTTAAGAACCCGTTCGCGCCCATCCTGAACCATCTCGTGGCACGGCCGACGTCCATCGTGCCCGCCGCGCTCGTGCGCGCCAGCGCCGACGAGTTCGCCCGGCGGCCGGTCGGCACCGGGCCGTTCCGCTTCGGCAGCTTCGTGCGCGGCGACCGCGTCGAGTTGGTCCGCAACCCCGACTACTTTGCCGGCCCGCCGAACATCGAGCGCCTGGTCGTGCGCCTTATCCCCGAGGCATCGACCGCGGTCGCCGAACTCGAGTCCGGCGGCGTACAGGCTCTGCTGACGATCCCCGCCCAGGATGTCGCCCGGCTGCGGCGCAACCGCAACCTGACCGTGGCGGTCATCCCGTCGCACCGCATCACCGCGCTCGTCGTCAACACCGAGCGGCCGCCGTTCTCCGATGTCCGCGTGCGTCAGGCGTTGAGCTACGCCGTCGACCGCAAAGGCGTGCTCGAGGCCGCCGAGGCGGGCCTGGGCGTCGTGGCCGCCGGGCCCTTGTCACCGATCGTCTTCGGGTACACCGACAAGGTCCAGGCATATCCCAGAGATCTCACCAAGGCCCGGCAGTTGCTCTCTGAGGCCGGCGTGACCACGCCGCTGCGCACCGAGATCCTGGTCTGGAATCTGCCGGCGATCGTGCGGATGGCCGAGCCGGTGCAGGCGCAGCTCCGCGAGGCGGGCATCGAGGCGAGCCTGCGCGTGCTGGAGTTCGGCGCCGCGCTTCAGCAGCAGTACGCGGGCAACTTCGCGCTCTCGACGATGCAGTGGGGCACGGTCACGCTCGACGGCGACTACAGCATGTACGCGCTGTTCCACTCCGACAGCATCGGTCCGCCCGGCAACTGGGCGCGCTATCGCAACCAGGAGGTCGATCGGCTGATCGCGACCGGCCGCGCGAACGGTAACCCCGAGGTGCGCAGGCGCGCGTACGCCCAGGCCCTCGAGATCATTGCGAAGGACGCGCCCTGGATCTTCCTATACCATCCGTCGGCGGCGTACGCCATGCGGGCGGATCTGAAGGACGTCGTGATTCCGCCGGCCGGCCCGACCTTCATCAACGTGACGCGGGCGTCGCTGGGCCGCTAGATCGTTGACCGCGTACATCGTCCGCCGCCTGGTCGCCACGGCCGGCGTGCTCTTCGGAGTCACGCTGCTCGTGTTTCTCATGCTGCACCTGACCCCGGGAGACCCGGTGGCGATCATGATCGGCGGGCAGGGCGGCTACGCCGATCCGCAGATGGTCGAGAACCTGCGGCGCGAGCTGGGGCTCGATCGGCCGCTGCACGAGCAGTACCTGCGGTTCCTGACGCACGCCCTCCGGGGGGACCTCGGGCGATCGATCCGGTCCGACGCACCGGTGATCGACGAGGTCCTCTCGCGGTTTCCGGCCACGGCTGAACTGGCCGTGGCGGCGCTGGTGCTCTCGACCGCGATCGGTGTCGGCGCCGGCGTCACTTCCGCCGTGCGCCAGTATTCGGTGCTCGACTACGCGAGCATGGTCGGTGCCCTGGTTGGCGCATCGCTCCCGGTCTTCTGGCTGGGTCTGATGCTGATGTTACTGTTTGCCGTGACATTCCCCATCCTGCCGGTCTCGGGGCGCGGGGCGCCGTTCACTGAGGCGGTCGCCGCGCTGTTCCAGGGCGACGCGTCCCTGCTGGGCCGCAGCCTGCGGCACCTCGTGCTGCCCGCGGTTGCGCTTGGGCTCTCGCGTGCCGCGGTGGTCGCCCGGCTCACCCGCTCCAGCATGCTCGAGGTGCTGCGCCAGGACTACGTGCGGACCGCGCGCTCGAAGGGGTTGCCCGAAGGCGCGGTCATCAACCGGCACGCGCTGCGCAACGCGCTCGTGCCGGTCGTGACCGTGGTGGGCCTGCAGTTCGGGTTCCTGCTGGGCGGCGCGGTGATCGCCGAGGCGGTCTTCGCGTGGCCGGGCGTCGGCCGGCTGGCGGTAGACAGCATCCTGGCCCGCGACTACCCGGTCGTGCAGGGCTGCGTGCTGCTGGTCGCGGCCGTGTTCGTCATCCTCAACCTGCTCGTCGATGTCCTCTATGGCTATCTCAACCCACGTATCCGCTTCGCCTGAAGCGGCCGGCCCGCGCGTGCCACGGTCGATGGCCTCGTCGGTCTGGCGCCGGCTGCTGCGGCACCGGTTGGCCGCGGTGGGCGCCGTGATCGTGCTGGGATTGGTGCTGGTGGCAGTCTTCGCGCCGGTGCTGGCGCCGTACGACCCCGTCAAGCAGGACCTCGGCGCGACGTACCGGCCGTCGTCGGCCGAGCACTGGCTCGGCACGGACGAGTTCGGCCGCGACATCCTGTCGCGCATCATCTACGGCGCGCGCGTGTCGCTGTTGGTCGGTGTGGTGTCGGTCGGCATCGGCCTGACGCTTGGGACGGTCGCCGGCCTGGTCGCCGGGTACCTGGGCGGACGGCTGGACAGCGCGGTGATGGGCGTCATGGACGTGCTCCTCGCGGTGCCCGGCGTGCTGCTGGCCATCGCCATCGTGGCCGTGCTCGGTCCGGGCATCGGCAACGTGATGGTGGCGGTGGGCATCTCGTCCATTCCGGTGTTTGCGCGACTCGCGCGCGGGTCGGTGCTGGTGGTGCGCGAGACCGAGTATGTCGAGGCCGTGCACGCCCTGGGCGGCTCGGCCGGCCGCGTGCTGTTCCGGCACATCCTGCCCAACATCGCGGCGCCGCTCCTGGTAATGGCGTCGCTGCACATGGCCTCGGCCATTCTCACCGCGGCCGGGCTGAGCTACCTGGGGCTCGGCGCGCAGCCGCCGTCGCCCGAGTGGGGCGCCATGCTGTCGCGCGGCCGCGAGTACCTGCGCACCGCGCCGCACATTGCGACCTATCCGGGCCTGGCGATCTTCGTCTCGGTCATGGGTTTCAACTTCCTCGGCGACGGGCTGCGCGACGCGCTCGATCCCAGGCTGAGGATCTAGTGACCGGGAGGGCGTTCGTGTCGCGACTCGAACGGCTCCGGGCGCGCATGCGCGAAGCCGCGGTGCCGGCGCTGCTGGTGACCGATCGCCCGAACCGCGCGTATCTGACGGGTTTCGTCGGCTCGCTGGGCTGGGCGATCGTGACGCCGGATCGTCAGATGTTGCTGGTTGACGACCGCTACACCGAGCAGGCCGCGGCGGAGGCAACCGGCTGGGACGTCGTGCGTTGCGAGTTCGGTGCGCTGCTCGACGGTGGCGCGGTCACCGAGCCGCTGCGGCGGCTGAAGGTCGGGCGGCTTGGTGTCGAGGTGGACAAGATCACGGTGACGCTGCACGAGGGTGTGGCGCGCGCTGCCGCTGCGGCCGGCGCCACGGTGTTTCCGGCCGCCGGGCACGTTGAGGCGCTGCGGCAGATCAAGGAACCCGATGAGATCGCGCGCATCGAGGCCGCTGCGCGCGTCGCCGAGGCCGCGATTGCCGCGTGCCTGCCCATGCTGCGGCCGGGCGCGACCGAGCAGGCCTTCGCGTGGGCGCTGGAGCGGCACTGCCGCGAGGCCGGCGCCTCGGGCATGGCATTCAACTTGATCGGCTCAGGGCCGCGCAGCGCCCTACCGCACTGCACGCCCACGGGGCGCGCGCTCGAACCCGGCGACCTGGTACTGGTGGACATCGGTCCGATCGTGAACGGCTACCACGCCGACATCACGCGCATGTTTGTCGTGGGCGAGCCGCAGCCCTGGCAGCGCGAGATTCACGCGATTGCGCTGGAGGCGCAGGCCCGGGCGATCGCCGCGTGCCGGCCCGGCGTGCGCGCCGACGCGCTCGACGCCATAGCCCGCGACCACATTGCGCGCGCCGGCTACGGCGACCAATTCCTCCACCTGCTCGGGCACGGGATCGGCGCGTACGGGACGACCGAGGATCCGAAGATCATGCCCGGCGTCGCGGACGTGCTCCGGCCGGGCATGGTCATCACGATCGAGCCCGGGATCTATCTGTCAGGCCGGGGCGGGGCGCGCGTCGAAGAGACCGTCCTGGTGACAGAGGACGGCTGCCGTCTCCTCACGCGCTTGCCGCACGATCTTCAGCGGACGGCGTAGCGCCCGCTCCCGAGGCGTTCGCAGGGGTCGTTCCGACAGGGCCGGGCGTGCAGCCGCCGCGTCATGCGGTCGGCGCCGGCGGGCACGCGTGGCACGGGATGTTCCTTGCGTCTGCCTTGTGACGGAGGGGAGGGAGTGTATCCCTCAGTCACGCCACCGCCGGACGTGCACACCATCCGGCACGCCCTGGAGCGTCTTGTCGATGGAGAAGCCCGGCCACTCCAGCCCGTGACGGGGTTCTCCAAAGACCCAGACCTCGTTGATCTGTACCCCGGGTGCTAGTTCGCCGGTGTGCTGCACGACCGGGCCGAGCGGCAAGAGGTAGCCGTCGCGGCCGTACATCGGCATCTGATCCAACGGCATCGTGCGCTCGATGACGCGGGGGCCGGCGAGGCGCTCGCCGGTGTCAAGGTCGAACCAGCCGTCGGCCGGCAGATAGAATCGCACGCGGCCGCCGGGCGCGATGACGGGCGCCACGAGCAGGGAAGGGCCGAGCAGGTACTGTTCCTCGAAGGCCCAGGCGGCGCGGTCGTCGGGGAACGCGAGCGGCATCGCGCGCATGACAGGCAGACCGGTGCGCGACGCCTCGTACGCGCAGGCCTCCAGATAGGGGATGAGACGATAGCGCCACTCGAGCCAGGCGCGGACGATGCGCTCGGCCTCGTCGCCGTAGTGCCAGGGCTCGCGCGGGCTCGTGCCGTGGAAGCGCGTGTGCGAGGCCATGACGCCGGCCTGGGTCCATCGCACGTAGAGCTCGGGATCGGGCATCGCCGCCGGCGTGACGTGGTAGAACCCGCCGATGTCGTGGCTATGGAACGGCACACCGGTCAGGCCCCAGGAGAGCCCGCCGCGGATGCTCGCCGCCAGACCTTCCCAATCGACCTGGGGGTCGCCGCCCCACTGGATCGGATAGCGTTGGCTGCCGGCCCACCCCGACCGGGCCCAGACCATGCCCTCGCCGGGCGCGTGGCGCTCGGTGGCCTCAAACACGCATCGGTTGTAGAGCAGCGGGTGGGCATTGTGCACGCGCGCGCCGCTATCGCCGTTGAACGCGACGACGTCCTCGGGGATCTGTTCACCGAAGTCGCTCTTCAGCACGTCCACGCCCTGCGCGAACAGCCGCTCGTGGGCGTCGCGGTACCACGCGTAGGCGTCGGGATTCGTGAAGTCCACCATGCCGCTCGGCGGTAACTGCGAGAGCAGCGTGCCGAACGGCCGCGGGTCCCACTCGTACACGTACGGCTCGCCGCTTGGCGTCCGGAGCAGGTAGCCCTTGGCGGCGAGTTCCTTGAACAGCGGGTTGTGGACCGAGACGTACGGGTACTCCCAGACGCACAGTTTGAAATTGAGCGCCTTGAGCTCGCGCGCGAACGCCTCGGGGTCGGGGTAGCGGTCGCGGTCCCACTCGAAGCCGAATCGCGTCTCGACCTTGAGCCAGGCACGGCCGTCGAGGGTGAACACGTCGCACGGGATGTGCCGCTCGCGTAACCCCCGCGCGGCCTCCATCGCTTCGTCGGCCGTGCGGTACCACGCGCGCGACATCCACACGCCGTAGCCCCAGCGCGGCGGCAGGGGCGTACGGCCGGTGAGGTGCGTGTAGCGCTCGAGGATCGCCGCGGGCGAGTCGCCGGCAAGGAGGAATAGGTCGAGCACCGGGTCTTCGACGCGCACGACGTAGCTGCGCTGCGACCACTGCGGATAGCCCGCACCGTGGTGCACGCGCGCGGTCGTGTGCACGAAGAGGCCCCAGCCTTCCGGACTCCACGCGAACGGTGCGTTCTTGTATGACAGCTCGCTGTTGACGCCCAGCGCGTCCTCGGCCCACGAGGTGATGAGTTGCCCGCGGTGGTTGAGCGGGCCGAACTTCTCGCCGAGACCATAGATTGGTTCGCCGCTGCGCAGGGCCAGGGCGAGCCACCACACCGGCGGGGCCGCGCCGCGGTCTTCGAGCGCCAGCGACGGGATGCGCAGGCCGCCTCGGATGTGGCCGTCGGTGGTTGACTCGAGCAGCGGGCGGCCGTTGCGCGTGAGACGCAGGCGAAATGGGTCGGGCCGCAGGGCGAGCGCCAGGGCCGTGCCGTCGGGCGATGCGGTTTCGAGCCTGAAGACGCCGCCGTCGGCTGTGAACCGCGCGTGGGGTGGACGCTCGGGCGCGGCCACCAGCACGCCGTAGTCGTCGCTGGCCTCGTCAGGGCCGGCGGTCAGCCGCATCCTGATGATTCCGGCCGCGTAGGCCTCGACCTGCAGCGCACCGGCTTCGGTCGCGAGCCGTGCGCCGCCCGCGCTCGACGTCTGAAGCGTGAGCCGATTGAGCCGGCGCAGGGCCTGCAGATCGACGATTCTCGGGTCAGCGCGCATCGGGAGTCCACCTGAGCGTGGCGACTTCGGGGTCGGGTACCAGCGGCTCGTGACCCAGCCACGCGCACAGCTCCAGCAGCGCGGCTTCGTCCTCGCCGCGGCCCCAGACCAGATGGTGGGGGAGCCGGTGGTTCAGCGCGCTCGCCAGGAATCCGTCCGGAGTGAGCGGCCGGCCCGCCCACCGCAGGTTACCGATCCAGCCCGAGACCCCATCGTACCCGTCATGCCGTTCGAGCACGGTGCCGGCGTACACCGCGGCCCTGCGATGTTCGAGGAACCGCAGACCGCTCACCGGCCCCGGCGCGAGGCGCATATCGCGCACCGCCGGGATGCCGCGGTTGAAGTGCGGGGCGAGCCGCGTGTGACCGCCGGCGGCCCACACCCGTGCCGCGTTGCCGCAGTGCCAGAAGAGCAGGCCCTGACGGTCAACATGCGAGAGGTCGAGGAGCACAGCCGGCTCTCCGGTCACCGCGGCGACGCCGAGCATCGAGATCACGCCGGCGGCGTCGCCCTCGCACGCAAACGGGCACCCGCGGTCGGCCAGCCGCGCGTAGGCCGAGCAGGTCTGCACGCCGGTACGGTCGGGAATCTCGGGCCAGCACCGCAAGGCCACCGCGTCGTAGCCGCCTGCGAGCGCCTCGAGCGCCAGCTCCACGCGCACGGCGCCGCGCAGGTCGTCGCGGCGGATTGCCGACGGCTCGGTCAGGTCGGCCAGGCGGGCCTCGACTGCCGCGTCGTCAACGGCGCGCATCGCGTCAAACACGACGCCGAGCGGCCTGCGCTCCACATGGACGGGCAGGTCCGGCAGTGACTCTAGCCGTGTAAATCCCGGCGCGGTGCCGCCGATCCATAGCACCCGCGCGCGCCGTACCGCGCGGGCGCCGCGCAGGGCCCGCACGGTCACCTCGAGCCGCCGGCGAAACCCCGCGTCCGCCGCGTCGCCGTAGAACCACTTCACCGGCACGTCACGCGGCGCCGGCAGGCTGAGGCTCAGGTTAAGACCGCACAGGGCGTTCTGCGGCAGCGGGCCCGTCGTGGCGATCTCGGGCAAGGCCCAGATGCCCATCGGCACCGGCAGCGCGAGGAACGGCGCGATCAGGTCGCCGGTAGCGAACGTAATGTGCTCGACCAGCACAAAGTCGAGCGCACCGGTCGCATGGCGCGCCGCGACCTCGCGCGCGGCAGCCTGCGCGGCGGCGGCGTCGCCCACCGGGTCGGGCGCGTACGCCAGCGCGAAGCCGAGGTCCGCGCCGAGCGCGGCCAGGGCCTGCCGGCTGGACTCCTGCAGACCCATACGCGCGCCGCGGAACAGCGGCCGGACGATCGGCACGAGCCCGACCTGCAACGTCACGCGCGCGGATACCTCCGCTCCCGACCTGAGATCGCGCTAGCCTTTCACGGCGCCCGCGGTCAAACCCCGGATGACCAGGCGCTGGCCGAGCAGGATCAGGGCCATGATCGGGATCGTGGCCAGGGTCACCGCCGCGGAGATCACGCCCCAGGGGAACGTGAACTCGCCGCGGTAGAGCGCGATGCCGACCGTGATCGTGCGCACGTCGGTGGTGCTGGTCAGCGTGAGGGCCACCAGGAACTCGTTCCAGGTGTAGACGAACACGATGATCCCCGCGGTGATCAGACCCGGCGCAGCCAGCGGCGCGATGATGCGCCAGAGGGTATTGACGCGCGTGCAGCCGTCGATCAGGGCGGCTTCCTCCAGTTCGTGCGGGATCTCCCGGAAGAAGGCCGTGAGGATGAAGATGGCGACAGGCAACGAGTACGTGATGTACGGCGCGATCAGGCCGAGGTACGAGTTCAGTAGCCCCAGGTTGCGGACCAGGATGTACAGCGGCACGATCACCGTGATCAGCGGGATCATCGCCACGATCAGCAGGCCGACCAGCAGGATCTCCCGGCCCCGGAACCGGAGGCGCGCGAAGGCATAGGCCGCGAGCGAGGCGATGAACAGGCACAGCACCGTCGAGGCGATCGTGACGATCGCGCTGTTCAGCAGGAACCGGCCGAAGGGATTCTGCGTGAAGACCTGGACGTAGTTGACGACCGTGGGGTGGTGCGGCCAGTAGGTCACCGGGAACTGGTACAACTCACGCTCGGTCTTGAACGAGGTGAACAGGGTCCACACGTACGGCGCCAGCGACCACACGACGACGAGCCCGATCAGGACCCAGTGTCCGGCTCTCAAGACGCGTCCGCGTCCCGCCATGGCTCAGTCCCTCGGGGTGAGCACGCGGTAGTAGGTGCCGGCGAACGTCAGGGCGATGACCACCAGGATCACCGACAGTGCCGCGCCGTAGCCGAAGTCCAGGAACTGGAACGTGTTCTTGTAGATGTAGAGCGCGAACGTCTCGGTCGCGTTGCCCGGGCCGCCGCCCGTCATGGCGAACGGCAGATCGAGCGCCTGCAGGGCGCCCAGGGTGCGCAGCACCAGCGAGACCATGATGGCGTTGCGCAGCAGCGGCAGGGTCACCGCCAGGAATGTGCGCACCGGCGAGGCGCCGTCGAGGCTGGCGGCCTCGTACAGCTCGTCGGGAATGCCCGTCAGCCCGGCCAGCAGGATGAGCGCCATGTACGACGCCGCGCCCCACGTGGCCGCCACGGTGATGGCGAAGAACGCCAGGCCCGGCACGCCGAGCCAGATGATCTGGCCGTCGGCCAGGCCCAGGCGGTTGAGCAGGTCGTTCACGACGCCGGCCTGGTCGTTGAACAGCCACCGCCACATCTGGCCGGCCAGCACCGGCGCCATCGTCCAGGGCAGGAGCGCCGCGGCGCGCACGAAGTTCTTCCCGCGCTCCATGCGGTTGATGATGAGCGCGATCGCCAAGCCCAGCACGAACTGCGCGGCCACGGTCACGGCCGTGTAGCTCAGCGTCACGCGGATCGCGTGCCACGCGTCCGCGTCGCCGAGCGCCTTGGCGAAGTTGCGCAGCCCGACGAACGGCATGCCCAGGTGCGGCTGGTCGAGCCGCAGGGTGTGCAGCGCCGTCCAGAACGCATTGACAATTGGATAGATGGCGAAGATCGCCAGGAAGGCGAAACACGGCAGGATGAGCAGGGCGGCCAGCTCACTCTCCGTGAGCTGGCCGCTCACCCACCGCCGGACGGTCTGCGTGCCCGCGCTCGGTCGCGCGATCGTGGGCGCCGCCACACGCGTCCCCCGGCTACTGGTTCAGCAGGCTCCGGATCTCACGCGTCATCCGGTTGATCGCTTCCTCCGCGCTGATCTGGTTGGTCAGGGCGGCGTGCAGGTTGGTCTGCACGATGCTCGACAGCCGTGGGTAGTCCGAGATCTGCGGCCGCGGCCGGGCGTTCAGGGCGACCTTCAGCATGTCGGGATAGTATGGCGCCTTCTGCTTGACGACCGGGTCCTCGAAGGTCGCCTTCCAGGTCGGCACCGTGCTCAACTGCGTCGCCATCGACTTCTGCGCTACCGGCCCGGTCATGAATTCGACGAAGCGCCAGGCCGCCTCTTTGTTGCGGGAGAAGTTGCTCACGGCGAGTTGCCAGCCGCCCAGCGTCGAGGCGCTGCCGGCGCTGCCCCGCGGCAGCGGCGCGATGCCCACGCGGCCCTGCACGCGCGAGCCCTCGCTCTGGAACAGCCCCATCGCGTACGTCCAGTTGCGCAGGAAGACGAACCGCCCGTCCTGAAACGCGGCGCGCGTGTCGTCGGTGGGCAGGGTGGTCACGCCGGGCGGCGTCACGCGGTGCCGGCGCACCAAGTCGAGCATGAAGTTCAGGGCCTCGAGGCCCTTGCCGTTGTCCAGGATGACCTTGCCGCCGCCATCGAGGATATCGCCGCCGTTGCTCCAGAGGACCTCGAAGAAGAAGTTGGCCAGCGCCTCGATGCGCGCGCCCTGGAACAGGAACCCACCGAGCTGCGGATTGTTCTCGGCCTGCACGATGCGCTGTGCGGTCTGGATCAACTCGTCCCACGTCGTGGGCACCCTGGCGGTGTGCTTCTCAAGGAGGTCCCTGCGGTAGTAGAGCATGCCGGCGTCGGTGTACCACGGCACGCCGTAGATTTTGCCGCCGATCGTGTTGGCGCGAATCGCGCCGGGCAGGTAGGCGTCGCGCTTCTCGCGCGTGAACCACTGGTCGAGCGGCGCGAGCCAGCCCGCGGCCACCATCGGGGCCGGCCAGATCACGTCGATCGAGATGACGTCCACGGAGGTATCCTTGGCCGCGAACAGCGTGACGTACCGATTGTACTGCTCGCCTGAGGTGCCCGGTTGGATCTGCAGGTTCACACGTACCCCGGGGTTCTGCCGTTCATACTGCTGCGCGAGTGCGCGGTAGACGTCCGACACCTGCGGGCCGCCCGTGGCGAGCGTGCTCCAGGTGATCGTCACCGGCGCCTGCGCGAAGGCCGGCATCACCGTGACGGCCATCGCGAGCAGCGCCGCGGTTGCCAGGATCCGTGCCTTCATCGCGATCTCCTCCCCTCAAGTCGACCGGCGTGCGCCGGCCGGACATGCGCTACGTGAGATGCATCACGACCATCTTGAGTTCGGTCATCTCCTCTACCGCGTACTTGGGGCCTTCCTTGCCGAATCCGCTCTCCTTCAGGCCACCATAGGGCATCAGATCGGCGCGCCACTGCGGCCCCCAGTTGATGTGGATGTTGCCGCTCTCGACTTCGCGCGCAAACCGCATGGCCCGGTCGAGGTTCTGGGTGAAGACGCCGGCCGCCAGGCCGTAGTTCGAATCGTTGGCCAGGGCGATGGCCTCCTCGATGGTCTCCACCCGGGTGACCGCGACCGCCGGGCCGAACAACTCTTCGCACGAGATGCGCATCCGCGGGCTGACGTCGGCGACCACCGTCGGCGCAAACACCGCGCCCTGACGCTCGCCGCCCACGACCAGCCGGGCGCCGCCCGACACCGCTTCCCGGACCCAGTGCTCGACCCGCTGTGCCTCGGACTCCTTCACCATGGGGCCCATCGTCGTCCGCTCGTCGAGCGGGTTGCCCGTCGTGATCGCGGCGACCTTGGGCCGGATCGCATCGATCAGGTCCCCGTAGATCGGCGCCAACCCGATGATGCGCTGAGCGCTGATGCACACCTGACCGGCGTTGCTGTACCCCGTGGCCGCGACCGCCGCGGCGGCCGCGTCGAGGTCGGCGTCGGGCAGCACGATGAGCGGTGAGTTGCTGCCGAGTTCCATGGTGACCTTCTTGATGCCGGCGACCTGGCAGATGCGCTCGCCGACGTCCCGGCTGCCGGTGAACGTGATCTTACGCACCCGCGGGTCGCGGCACAGGGGCTCGCCCACGTCGCGGCCGCTACCCGTGATGCACTGGATCGCCTCGGCGGGCAGACCGGCCTCGAGCAGGACTTCGGTGAGTTTGAGCGCGGACAGCGGGGTGTCGGTGGCCGGTTTGAGGATCACGCTGTTCCCGCTGGCCAGCGCCGGGCCGACCTTGTGCATGACCAGGTTGAGCGGGAAGTTGAACGGGCTGATGGCGACGACCACGCCGCACGGCACGCGCAGGGTGAATCCGAACTGCGTCGTCACCCCGGGCGCGCCGTCGAGCGGGATCATCTCGCCGGTCAGCCGTTTGGCTTCCTCGGCCGACAATCGCAACACCTCGATGGCCCGCGTGGTCTCGACGCGGGCCTCCTTGATGATCTTGCCTTCCTCAAGGGTGATGGTCCGGGCGAACTCCTCGGCCCGTTGCTCGATCAGTCCCGCGGCCTTCGAGAGCAGCCGCCATCGCTCGTAGCCCGTGAGCCGGCGCATCGCCGCGGCGCCGCGCACCGCGCTGGCGAGCGCGGTTTCGACGTCGTCCGGGCCGGCGAGCGGCACCGTATCGACCGTCGAGCCGTCATAGGGATTCGTGACCGGTACGCTGCGTGGCCCATCCGCCCACCGGCCGCCGATGTACATCTTCACAGGCGATCCCTCCAGACCGGGCGCCGTGTGGCCTCAGGCGCTCCGGTACAGCTTCGTCAGGACAAACTCCCGATGGCCGAGCACCTCGGCCGCCGTGAGCCGGCCCCGGACCGTTCGCTCAAACGCTTCGAGGATGCGGCCGGCGGCCTCCTCCAGGGTGATCTCGCTGGCGAGCAGGGCGGTCAGATCCACGTCGATGTGCTCGCTCATGGTGCCGCAGGTTTTGGGGTTGGGCGAGATCTTGATGACCGGAACGACGGGGTTCCCGATGACGTTCCCCTGGCCGGTGGTGAAGAAGTGGAGGACCGAGCCGCCGGCCGCGGCCAGCGTGATCATCTCCGCCGCCGCGCTCGACGTATCCATGAAGTGCAGCCCGCGTCCCGCGGGAGCCTCTGCCGGCGCCAGCACCGACTGCACGGGCTTCGTGCCCGTCTTCTCGATGTTGCCCAGCGCCTTCTCCTCGATCGTCGAGAGCCCGCCTTTGATGTTGCCCTCGGTCGGCTGCGACCCCAGCAGGTCGGCGCCGGTGGCCTGGATGAACTCCACGTAGGCGTTGTATGTACGCAGGAACGCGTCGCGGACAGCCGGGGTCGCGCACCGCGCGGCGATCAGGTGCTCGCCGCCGGTCAGCTCGGACGTCTCGCCGAAGATGACCGTGGCGCCGGCGTCGATCAAATGATCCACGGCGCGGCCGAGCGCGGGGTTGCCCGCGACCCCGAGCGTGGTGTCGGACTCGCCGCACTTGATGGAAAGCACCAAGTCGCGGCACTCGATCGGCTCTCGCTGCGCTTCCGCGGCGTCCTGCATGAGCACCTTCGCCGCGCGCGCGGCGCGCTCGATGGTGCGGAGATCGCCCGCACTCTCGATCGAGAACGCCTCGACCGGCTTGCCGGTCTTCGCGATGCCGTCGGCCAGCCGCTGCGTCCACTTGGGCTCGATGCCGATGACGACCGCCGCTGCGATGTTGGCGTTGGCGCCGTTGCCGATCATCGTACGGAAGAACAACTCGAGGTCTTCGCCGAACTGCAGGCGGCCGTACGCGTGCGGCAGCGGCAGCGTGCCGGCGATCAGGCGGGCCACGCCCTCCGCCGCGGCATTGGACAGGTCGTCGAGGGGAATGATCGCGACGTGATTGCGGACGCCGACCGCGCCATTCCTGCGGCGATATCCGGTGAGCCTCACACCGACCACCTCACGCTCTTGATGTTGTGCACGTGTACGTGCGCGCCGGGCGCGATCGCCTGCGTGGCGCGTCCGATGCGTTCGCCGTACTCGATCACGTCCTGCCCGGCCGCCAGCGGCAGCAGGGCGATCTTGTGACCGAGGGGAACGGGGTCGCGCACCGCCACGACGGCCGGCGCTGAGCCGTCGAGCACGCGCACCTGAACGGTCTCGCCGGGTGTGAGGTCGGACACCGCGACGGCCACGACGTCGCCCTTCTTGTGCGCGATGGCCTTGTATGTCACGGGGAACCTCCTGGGGACAACATGCAGCTACATAACAAATTTTAAATCCAAAATCTTGACCGGTCAAGACCCCGGGCCTATACTGGGGGCGTGGCCAGGAGCCTCCGCATCGGACGGACCACGCTCGCCCACGAAGCGTACCGAGCCCTGCGGTCCGCGATTCTCGACCGCCGGCTACCCGCGGGCCGCAAGCTCGTGGTGCGCGTGCTCGCGGAAGACCTGGGCCTGTCACCGACGCCTATCAAAGAGGCGCTCGCCGCGCTCGAGCGGGAGGGCCTGGTGGTGGCGGTACCCCATCGGGGCTACCATGTGCCGCAGATCACGCCGCACGATGTCGAGGAACTGTATGCCCTGCGCGAAGTGGTGGAAGGACTCGCCGCCGCGCGGGCCGCCACCCGCGGCGATGAGCGCCTGGCCGCGCAGCTCGACCGTCTGCTGGAGCGCCAGCGCCTGTGCGTCCGAACCGGCGACGTGCAGCACTACGGCGACCTCGACGTGGCGTTTCACCGGGTGCTCCGCGAAGCGTCGGGCAACGCACGCCTCGTGCGCGTTGCCGAGTCATTCAACGGGCAGATCCGGCTGCTCATCAGTACCTCGGCACAGTTGCCGGGGCGCCTGCCGCTGTCCTTGCAAGAGCACGAGGCAATTGTGCGGGCGGTGAAGCTCGGGGACGGCACTGCGGCAGAGACAGCCATGCGCCACCATGTGCGGCAGGCCGGCCGAGCCCTGCTTGCGCATCTGCGCGCGGAAGTCGAACGAGGTGTCCGGCCGAAGGCCATCAGCCGTCGCGGGCCTCAGGAGCCTCCGGACGCCATCTCGACGAAGACTCTGACGCCGCCGGTGAGCCTCGGATCAACAAGGCGCATCGGTTCCTGACCGGACCCCTCATCAGGACTCGGTAGTGTCTCGGGCCATCGGCCCGCCACAGCCAGGGTGATCGAGAAGACCCCAGGCCCGCAGGTCTGCAAGTAGTTGAACGCTGGCTCACCGGGTGCCGGCGCTACGAGCGTGATGTGGCCTGCCGGTGTGGCGAACCGCTCGGAGCGTGTGCGCGCCGTGCTGCCGGGGGACCCTCGGGCCCGACTTCCGGCGACCGGATCGCCGATGCTCCCGCCAAGGAGGCGGCCGTACGCATCGGCGGCCTCGGCGACGTCGGTCACGACGACTGTCACGCCGGCAAGACGCGTGACCGCATTGAGCCCTGCCGCGGCCGCCGGCACGCGCACCTCGCGCGGGGTCTCATCCTGGATCAGCAAGGGAAGATCGCGCCGGTCCGGATACACGAGCTGCCAGCGTACTTCCTGGCCGTCAGGTCGCAGACGCGCGCCGGGGATCGGGTCCGGCATCCCCAACCCCTTGGCGCGCCAGCGCGTGACATCGGCCCGAAGATCGTTGGACCCCAGCATGAACCCGCCGTACTCGCCGGGCCGACGCGGCCGGCCATCGGCCCGCTGCCACAGCCGGTGGCCCGCGGCGGCAGCGGGGTTGCGTGCCGCCAGCAGTTCGAGGTAGGCACCGCCGGCAAGCGCCACGAGCGCGTTCTCGGTCTGCCACCGCGGGTGCTCGCCGCCGCGTGCCACGACGAACCCCAGCGATCGATACGCACTGATCATCGGTTCGAGGTCCGCGGCCAGGATGACGACGTGGTCGATGCCCGTGATCACCTATTGCACCTCCGGCGCCTGATTCCCCGCAGGAGTTCACACGTCCTGTCGGGCTTGGTATTGTTAATTGATGGCGCGCTGTCGCCTGTCGCTGAGCCTTCGCGGTCGCCTGATGGTGGTCACGATCATCGCGGTGATCCCGGCCCTCGGTGTGACCGTGTACAGCGGGTTGGAACAGCGGCGTGCCGACGCGGCGCTGGCGATTGAGGGCGCGCTGCGGCTGGCGCGGCTTGCCGCCGAAGAACAGGAAGTCCTGTTCCGGAGCACCCGGCAACTCCTCATCTACCTGGCCGAGCACCCTGAAGAACGCCAGGCGCGGCCCGGCACCTGCTCCGCGCGGTTTGCGCGCCTGCTCCCGCTCTACCCCGACTACGTCAACATCACGGCACTGACACCCGACGGCCACGTCTATTGCAGCGCCCTGCCGACGCGCGCCGCGGTCAACGCGGCGGATCGCGACTGGTTTCAGCGTGTGATCCGGACCAAAGCCTTCACGATCGGCGGTTACCAGATCGGCCGTATCACGGGCAAGCCGACGCTCGTCGCCGCCGTTCCGGTCCTCGACGACGATGGAGGCGTGCGAGACGTCCTGGCGGTCGCCCTCGACCTGGAACGGTTCAACCGCGTGGCCGAGCGCGCGGCGCTGCCGCCTGATGCCACCCTCACGGTGGTTGACGGCGTCGGTACCGTGCTGGCCCGCTACCCCGATCCCGAGCGTTGGGTGGGCCGCGCCTTTCCCGACGCCCCTATCGTACAGGCGATGCTCGCTTCGCCCGGTACCGGGCACGCGGAGCTGCGGGGCATCGACGGCGTGCAGCGACTCTTCGCCTTTGCGTCGCTGACCGAGATGCGCGCGGCCGGCGATATCCACGTGAGCGTCGGTCTCCCGGTGGGCGCGGCGTATGCGACCGCCAACCGCGCGATGATCCGTAACCTCAGCGTGCTCGGGCTTGTGGCGCTGCTTGCACTGACGGCGTCGTCGTTCGGCGCTCAGCGCCTGATCGTGCGGCCGAACCGGGCACTGCTCCACGCCGTGCGGCGCATGGCGACCGGCGATCTCAGCGTCCGCACCGGCGTCTCCCAGGGCGCCCCCGAACTCGTCGAACTGGCCGGGGCCTTCGACCAGATGGCCGATGCGCTGGAGTCGCGGCAGGCCCAGTCCGACCAGGCGCAGTCCGAGCTGCGGACCAGCCACGCCTTGCTCAACGCGATTGTCGAGGGCACCACCGACGCCGTCTACATCAAAGACCTCGAAGGTCGCTACCGGATGATCAACTCGGCCGGCGCGCGATACGTTGGACTGACGCCGGCCGAGATCATGGGCAGGAACGATCTGAACGTCCTGACCCCGGAGCAGGCGGCGCGGGTGCGCGAGGCCGACCGCGCGGTCATCGAGACCGGCGAGACTCGGACAGTGGAGACAACCGGTATCTTCGCCGGCGGCGAGCGGACGTTCTCTGTGACCAAAGCGCCGTACCGCGACGCGCACGGACGCATCGCCGGTGTGATCGGCATCGCGCGCGATGTCAGCGATCTCATCCGCGCAGGGCGGGATCGTGAGCGGTACGCCGCCAGGCTGCAGGACCTCTCGCGCCGGCTCCTCGAGGCCCAGGAGGGCGAACGCCGGCGCATCGCCCGCGAGCTCCATGACGAGATTGGCCAAGCCCTGACGGCGGTCAGCGCCAATCTCGAAGCCGCGCGGCGCGCGAACCCGCCGCCGGCCGCGGCCGAACGGCTGCGCGACGGCATCGATATCGTGGACGGCATGATCCGCCAGGTGCGCGAGCTCGCCCTCGACCTGCGGCCGTCGCTGCTCGACGACCTGGGTCTGGTGGCCGCGCTCCGGTGGCATCTCGACCGCGTCGCGCAGCGGGCCGGCTTGACGGCCCAGTTCGTCGCCCTGCCATCAGAGATGCGCCTGCGCGGCGACATCGAGACGCTATGCTTCCGCGTGGCGCAAGAGGCGTTGACCAACGTCGTGCGACACGCAAGGGCCAGGCGCGTGGGCGTCGAGCTGATTCAGCAAGACGGGCATCTGTCGCTCACCGTCACGGACGATGGTGTCGGCTTCGACGTTGACCGCGCCGAGCACGCCGCTGGTCAGGGCGAGAGCTTCGGGCTGCTGAGCATGCGCGAGCGCGTGCAGCTCGCCGGCGGCGAGCTCGAGGTGGAGTCGGTGCCGGCACACGGCACCGCGGTGCGCGCCGTGTTCCCGCTGGTGCTCGCGAGGCGCGGCCCAGGCCGGCGACGGGCATGATGCCGATTCGCGTGTTGCTCGCTGAGGATCACGGCCTGGTGCGTGCCGGGTTCAAGGCCTTGCTGGCGAGTCTCTCCGGCATCGAGGTCGCGGCCGAGACGGACAACGGCCGCGAGGCGCTCGATCTGGTCGAGTCGCTCCGTCCGGACCTCGTGTTGATGGACATCGCGATGCCCGGGCTCAACGGCCTGGAAGCCACGGCTCGCATCGGCAAGGCGTACCCGGAGGTGCGCGTGGTCATCCTGTCGATGCACGCCAGCGAGGAGTACGTCATGCGCGCGCTGCGGGCCGGCGCGATGGGTTACGTGCTCAAGAGCGCGGGCGTCGCCGAGCTGGAGCTGGCCATCAACGCGGTCATGCGCGGCGAGACGTACCTCAGCCCGCCGATCTCGAAGCGCCTTGTAGATGACTACATCCGCCGGACCAGCGAGGAAGGCGATCCGCTCGACCGTCTGACCCCGAGGCAGCGTGAGATTCTGCAGTTGATCGCCGAGGGGCGCTCGACCAAGGCGATCGCACAGACCCTCGGTCTGAGTCCCCGGACGGTGGAGACCCACCGGGCGCAGCTCATGGAACGGCTCGGTGTGCACGACGTCGCCGGGCTCGTGCGTTTCGCCGTCCGCATGGGGCTTGTTCAGCCCGACTGATCGTCTCTGCGGCCTCGGTAGTTTCTCGGCCCGATCTCAGGAATCCCCCGATACCTGAAGCGCCTCGGACCGGCCTACGCTGGACGCAGGTCCAGGGGGAGGAACCGTGGGAACACGCGGCGGCCAGGAACGGTACGTCCCGAAGAGGCTTCGCCACCTCCGGGTGTGCATGTTGCCGGCTGACGACAGCCCGGACGACCTGTCCGCGTCCGGCGCGCTCTCGCGCGGTCCGCGTTCTTCCGTCGACACGTCCACGCCCGGCCGCGCGGCGCCGACGACGCGCATGATGTGGCGGGAGATCTCCAGGGCCAGGGGCCTGTGGCCTGAAGGCCACTGAGGTGCCCACGCGCCGGAAGGCCGGCGCGTTGTTGTAGAGAATACCGCACTGCTGCCGTGCCCCAGCACCTGCCTCCGGCGTTTGCCGCGCCAGGGTTCGCGCGACTATGGCTCACCACCTTGTTCACCTGGTGGAGCTGGTTCCTGGTGTCGCTGACGCAGGGCTGGTTGATGCTGCAGATCACGGACTCGCCGGCCTGGGTCGGCCTGGCCGTCGGGGTGCGCGGTCTCAGCCTCACGGTCTTCAGCGTCGCCGGCGGCGCCATCGCCGACCGCGTTGATCGGCGTCGTCTGCTCGTTGCGGCCACAGGGTTCGGCCTGACCCTGATGCTCGCCACCGCGGCGCTCATCGCGGGCGGCGGTCTCCGCCCCTGGCACCTGCTTGCGCTGATGGGGCTCATGGGCGTGCTGGCCGCGGTCGAGCGTCCGACGTCGGCCGGGCTCATGTACGACCTCGTCGGGCCCGAACGGCTCCTCAACGCCAGCGCCGTCCGGCTCATGGGATTCAGCATCGTGCAGGCGCTCAGCGGTCTGGTCGGCGGATTCGTGCTGGCCAGGTGGAGCGCGACGAACAACCTCCTGCTCGCGGCGGCCGGCTATGCCGGGGCCGTGTTCTGCGCCGCCGGCCTCCGGCGCCCGAGCCAGGCGATGCACGCGGTCGAGTCGTTCGTCGACACCGTGGCCGCCGGTCTGCGGTACACGGTGAGGACGCGGCCGATCCGTCTCTTGCTGCTGCTGAGCCTGATTGTCGAGGGTTTCGGGTTCGCCTACATCGCCATGTTTCCGGTCATGGCCCGTGACGTGCTCGACGTGGGCGGGTTCGGACTCGGCCTGCTGACCGCGGCTGCCGGGGCCGGGACGCTGGTTGCGACCACCGCCATGGCACTGCGGCCTCGGGCCCCCCGCGCCATTCGCTTGATGCTCGCTGCCGCGCTGGCATTCGGGACGTGCATCGCACTCTTTGGCTTCTCGCGCTGGTTCACGTTCGCGGTCGGCGTCGTCGTCCTCGCGCAGGCGTCCGGGACCTTGTACGACGTGACGATGTACGCGGTGCTGGTGCGCACCGCGTCGGACGCGATGCGGGGGCGCGTCCTGGGGTTCTTCTCGTCCACCACGGGGTTCAGCCATCTGGGAGGGGTGCTGATCGGGGTGGTGGCTGTGCCCCTCGGCGCGCCGGCCGCGATCACCATCAGCGGCGCGCTCACCGCGGCCGGCGCCACCGTCCTCGGCCTGAGGCTACGCACCCTCGAGCCCCGGCAGGAGGAACACGCCGCCCCGAAAAAGGCCTGACGCGAAGATGTGCCGGGCGGCGTGCAACCGCGAGGTGTGTCGGTGACTGCTGGTCGGACCGTGTTGGTGGTCGACGACGAAGCATCGGTTCGCGATCTCGTGTCGCGGTACCTCACGCCGGAGGGCTTTGTGGTGCACACCGCGGAGAACGGCGAAGCCGCCCTGGCCATGGCGAGGCAGATCCGGCCCGATCTGATCATTCTCGACGTGATGCTGCCGGGGATGGACGGTATCGAAGTGTTGCGCCGCTTGCGCGAGTGGTCGCAGGTCTACGTCCTGCTGCTGACCGCGCGCACCGACGAGACCGATAAGGTGGTCGGGTTGAGCGTCGGTGCTGACGACTACTTGACGAAGCCCTTCAGTCCCCGCGAGCTGGTCGCCCGGGCCAAAGCCATTCTCCGCCGCGGCCGCGGAGTCCCCGAGCCCGAGGCGCCGCTCGAGTTCGGCCGCCTGCGCATCGCGCCGGGCGAGCGCCGCGTCTGGAAGGATGGGACGCCGGTAGACCTGACGTCGCTCGAGTTCGACCTGCTGCTGGCGCTGGCCGCGCACCCGCGTCTCGTCTTCACCCGCGAACAGCTCATCCAGCGGGTGTGGGGCGCGGACTTCTATGGCGACGAGCGTGTCGTCGACGTGCACATCAAGGAGCTCCGCAAGAAACTCGAGGACGACCCCGGCCGTCCCGCGTTCATCACCACCGTGCGGGGCGTCGGCTACCGGTTCGAGGGACGTTGAGATGCTCCGGCGTTCGCTCGGCGCGAAGGTGTTTGCCTCGTATCTCATCGTCATTGCCGTGGGCACGGTCGTGTTGATCGGATCGGCCAACATCGTGGCGCCCAGGCAGTTCGCCAGGCGCATGCAGTCCATGGACGACTTCACGCCAGGTCTCGGCCCCGGCGGACCGGGGCCGGGGATGGGTCGGCGCGGCGCCGGCCCGCCGGCGAGCAACCTCGAGCGGCTGTACCGGTACGGGCTGATCAACGCGTTGTGGGTGTCGGGCGTCGTGGCCATCCTCGTCGCCGGCGCGCTGAGTGTCTTTGTGACCCGGCGCATCATGCGCCCGGTGCAGGCGATGGCGGTCGCGAGTCACCGCATCGCGGAGGGGCACTATCGCGAGCGGGTGCCGGTGCAAGGCACGGACGAACTGGCAGAGCTGGCTGAAAGTTTCAATACCATGGCCTCGGCGCTCGAGCAGATCGAGGCGCGGCGGCGTGTCTTGCTTGCCGATGTGGTCCACGAGCTGCGCACGCCCCTCTCGGGCATCAAAGGCTACATGGAAGGCCTGACCGACGGTGTCGTGCCACCCGAACCCGAGGTCTTTTCGCGCATCGCCGCCGACGTCGACCGGTTGCAGCGTCTCGTGACCGATCTCGAGGAACTCTCCCGGCTCGACGCCGGTGTCCTGACGCTGAAGCGCCAGAGGGTCCGGCCGGCCGCGCTGGTGGACGCGGCGATTGACCGGCTGCGCCCGCAGGCCGAGGACAAAGGCCTGATCCTGACCGCTGACTTGCCCGACGGGCTGCCCGATGTTGACGTGGATCACGATCGGATCCTACAGGTCATGCTCAATCTCATCGGCAACGCCATCCAGTACACGCCGGCGCCGGGCCGTGTGAGCGTTTCGGCGCGAGCGGTCGGCTCCTGGGTCCAGCTTGACGTGACCGACACAGGGATCGGAATCGCCGCCGAGCATCTGCCACACGTCTTCGAGCGGTTCTACCGCGTGGATCGGTCCCGGGCGCGCGCCGGCGGCGGGAGCGGTCTCGGCCTCACCATTGCCCGGTATCTGGTCGAGGCGCACGGCGGCCGGATCTGGGCCTCCAGCGCCGGGCCCGGGCAGGGCAGCACGTTCTCCTTCACGCTTCCCACGGCGTGAGTGGTGCCGGACCCCGGCGATCCCGCCGGCTGCAATCTTCATCCCGGCTTCATCAACACCACACCCCAGCCTCATAGCCCGGCCCTACGCTCCTACTCGAAGAACCCGCCCGGACGCAGATGCCACGGCGTTCGGAGCGGGCATCGAGGAGGGAGACACGATGAAAGCGATGCTGGTTGCCGGCGGAATCACCTTGGCCCTGCTGGCCACGTCTGGTGTTCCCGCGTTCGCGGCCGGCCCCCGATGGGGCGCCGGGCCCGGTCCTGCCGTTCAGGCCCCCTCGGGCGTCCCGCGCGGCCCGGCCGCGCAGGCTCCGGCCCGCGCGCAGCCCGTCCGCCCGGTTGGCGTTGCCGCGACCATTCCCGCCGATGTGCATAAGGCCATCCAGACCGCGGTGCACGCCGCCGCGGCGCGCACCCTCAAGATCACGCCCGAGGCCCTGGACAAGGAGATCGCAGCCGGCAAGACCATGGCGGCCATCGCGGCGGCCCGGAATGTGCCGCTGGCCACGGTTCGCACCGCGATGCTCAACGCCCGCAAGTACGCCGTCAACCAGGCGCTTGCCGCGGGCAAGATCACGAAGGCGCAGGCCGATGCCCTGTTGCAGGCCGGTCCGCGATGGAACGTTACGGATGGGCCCGGCGCCCGGCCGATGATGGGACCGCGTCAGGGGATGGGCCCCGGAGCAGGCGCACGCCAGGGTGCAGGCCCGCGGCGAGGCCACATGCGGTACGGCATGCACCGCTACGGCCCGGGGCGCTAGCCCCGAGCTGCACCACCCGGCGGGGCAGGCCGCCTCTGCCCCGTCGGGTCCTCGTCACCAACGGTCGAACGTAGAGGAGGACATCTGATGGACATCGTCAGGCGCGCAGGTCTCGCGGGAAGTCTGGTCACGGTGCTGGTTCTGCTGGTCGGCGTCGCGGCACCCGCTCTGGCCGTGACAGTCGACGCGCAGACCCGGCAGGCCCTGATCGACGCGATGCACGACGAGTATCAGGCGCGCGCGTTCTATCAGGCCGTCATCGCGAAGTTCGGATGGGTCCGGCCGTTCGCCAATATCGTGCGGTCCGAGGAACAGCACGTCTCGCTCCTCCGGCCCTTGTTCGAGAAGTACGGCATCACGGTGCCGGCCGACACGTTCGCGGCCAAGGCGCAAGCGCCCGGGACGCTGCGTGAGGCCTGCGCGATCGGCGTCAAGGCCGAGCAGGACAACATCGCGCTGTATGAGCGGTTCCTGGCGTTTGTGAAGGAACCCGACATCATCACCGTGTTCACCCACCTGCGCGACGCGTCCGCGAACGCGCATCTGCCAGCGTTCTCACGCTGCGCGAATTGATCAAGAGGAGGATGGCATCATGCATGCTCGCGGTTTTGCCACGATCGCGAAAGCCACCGGAATGGCACTCGTGATCGCGCTGCTCGCCAGCGCAACGCTGGCCGCCCTCGCGGCCCCAGCGCCGGTCAGCCCCCAGGCGAAGCTGGCGCTAATCGACGCCGCCACGTCCGAACTCAAGGCGCTCGCCCTCTACCAGGCCGTCGTGAAGAAGTTCGGCGACCACCGGCCCTTTGCCAGTTGGATCAAGACCGGTCCCGAGCGCATTGACGAACAACTCAAGCCCCTGTTCACCAAGTACGGCGTGGCCATGCCCGCAGCCCCCGACGCCGCGAAGGTGCAGGCGCCGGCCAGCTTCAAGGACGCGTGCCGCATGGCCAACCAGATCGAGGGCGAGCGCGTCGCACTCTACGAGCAGTTCCTTAAGACGATCAAGGAATCCGACATCGTCGCGGCGTTCACCGAGATGCGTGACGCCGCCAGGCGCCGGCTGAACGGGGTGCGGGAGCACTGTGAGTAGCGTCCAGCACCCCTGGTGAGGCGGCCACCTCTTTTGGAAGGGAGCACGGAGATGGGAGTGCAGCTCGGAGCGATCAAACGCAAGCCCAAGGGTCTTGCGGCGTTGTGGAGCATCCAGAACGCGCGGCACCTGGTGCAGGCGGGATTCCTCGCGACCATCGTCATGATGGCCGTCCGGCATGCGATCGTGCCGGAGGGCGCCGCGAACGCGCCGGTGTCGCCGGAGGCGTACTGTCCGTTCGGCGGGATCGAGGCCCTCTACACCTGGATCACGACCGGCAAGTACATTCACCATGCCCATTCCTCCAACTTCGTCGTGCTGATCGGCGTGCTGCTGAGCGCCCTGTTCCTGAAGTCGTCGTTCTGCGGATGGATCTGTCCATTCGGGACGCTGCAGGAACTGTTGATGGGCGTGACCCGGTTCTTCGAGCGTCGGTTCAAGCCGGTTGCGCGGTTTGCCAGGGCGCTGAAGGCCCGCGCGAAGATCCTGGAGCCCCTAGACCGCATCCTCCGGTGGGGCAAGTACGTCGTACTCGCGTACTTCCTCTACGGTACCATCCTGGTCGGACGCATGGTCTTCCGGCCCTACGATCCCTACGTCACCGCCCTCGACATCGCCGAGGCCACGCTCGGCCCGGGGCTGATCATCCTCGGCGCGGTGGTGGTGCTGTCGTTCTTCGTCGAGCGGCCCTGGTGCCGGTACGCGTGTCCGCTGTCGCCGGTCATCGGCCTGGTCGGCAAGCTCGCGCCGGTCAAGATCGAGCGCACCGCGAGCCTCTGCAAGGGCTGCAACATCTGCGAGACCAAGTGCCCGATGAATCTGCCGGTGGCCACAGCCGACCGGATCACGGCCGTGGACTGCAACAACTGCCTCAAGTGCATCGACACCTGCCCGCGGGGCGGCGCGCTCGACTTGGTGTTGCGATGGCCGTGGTCGAGACCGCGAGTGCCGCAGGTGCCGCAGCTCGTGGTGACGTTGCCAGGCAAGTAACGTGGACGCCAGTTGAGCCAAGGAGTGGGACCATGCGTGTGAATCCGTACGCGTACGGCATTCTGGCCCTGGTGATCTTCCTGGGCGTGATCTACGGCGCAAGGGCCGCGGGGTTGTGGCACACCAGCGACCGCGTCACCGCGTCGGGCGAGGCGGTGACGATCGACGTCAACGACGTGGACACGGTGAAGGGATGGATGACGGTGAACGACGTGTCCAGGGCCTTCAACATCCCGCCGGCGGAGATCTACGCCGGGTTGAAGCTCCCGGCGGACACGCCGCCCGAGAAGCAGCTCAAGGAAGTCATGCGGGCCAACAAGATGGAAGTGGACGATCTCCGCGAGTGGCTGAAGAAGCGGACGAGGACCATCCGGTGAAGTGTGGGGTGGCTCACGATGTCCGGCGACTTTGAGAGCCTGAGGTAGGCGCGGTCCGCAGGTCTTCCGTGGCGGCCACGGAATCTTCAAAGGCCGATGCTGGGAGACCTGCTCGCCATCACCGCAACCTGGTGGATCGTGAGCCTCTCGGGCGTGCTCATGCCCGGGCCGGTCTCCGCCCTGGCCATCACCGAAGGCGCGCGCCGGGGCGCCGCCGCCGGCCCGCTCATCACGGCCGGACACGCCGTCGCGGAACTCGTCCTCGTCGTGGCGCTCGGGACCGGGCTGAGCCAGATCCTGCGCCTGCCCGCGGTGGTTGGTGGTATCGGGGTGGTTGGCGGCGCCGTGCTGCTCTGGATGGGGTGGGGAATCGTCCGAACGGCGCGTGTCGCGCCGGACCATCTCGCGGCGCGCACCGCGGCACCGTCCGCCGCAACGCCGTCTGCGAGCTCGGGCCCGGTCGCGACATCCCTCGCGGGATCGCCGCCAGGCCGCGTGGTGCGCACCGGTCTGCTGATCACGGTGAGCAATCCCTACTGGTTGTTGTGGTGGGCCACGGTCGGCGCGGCCTACTATCTCGCGTTCAGCCGGTTCGGCGTCGTCGCGCTCGTCACGTTCTTCCTGATCGGTCACTTGGCCCTGGACCTGGGATGGAACACGTTCCTCGCGCTCGCCGTGGGGGCCGGCCGCGGCCGTCTGCCGGCGCGCGCCTACCAGCTCATCCTCGCGGCCTGCGGGGTCTTCGTGATGGCGATGAGCGCGTACTTCGTCTACTCGGGCGTCGGGTTCTTGACCCGTTGACCGTCTCTGGACCCGGGGGAACCCGGCACGACGCCCTGCCGTATGACAGGGTGCGTTGGTCAACGCAGTGATGGGAGGCGACATCATGCGACCTCATGCACTCCGGACGATCGTGGTGCTGGCGGCGCTCGCCGCGCTCATGGCACTGCCCGTCAGCGCGCAGCAAGGCGTCGAGGTCTCGCAAGAGAGCGTCCAGGGGCGGCCGGTCTTCGACGCGGGCGCCGGGCCCGCCTATTACGTCTGGTCCGATGGCGAAGGGTTCCACGTGCACTGGGGCGGCCGCGGCGGCACATGGTCGTTTCGCGGCGAGGTGACGACGGACGGCACGATCACGTCGCTCAAGCGCGAGGACTGGGAGTTAGACGACCTCATCCGCAGGACGAACAACGCCATCTCCTGGGAAGCGCAGACCAGCGGCGCGACCGACGGATTCGCCTTCACCACGTCGCAGTCAGCCGACTGGGTTCAGTTCACGCTCTACGTTGATGGTCGTCTGATCCCGCCGGCGCAGATCTTCATTGGCACCCGAGGGATGAGGCCCGCGGGAAACCCGTTCGTTCTCCGGGTTCGCGGCGGGTTCTCCCGGGACCGCTGGCCGGCCGTGTACCGCGGGCAGCCGCGCACACCGCCCACGTTCAACGCGGCGTACTTCGTCTGGGTGGACGACGATGTCTGGCGCGTTCGGTGGGCCAGCCGCGGCGCGCGCGAGCTGTCAGGACTGGTGTCCACCGACGGCCGGTTCTCCGGCTTCCGCAAGGTCGAACTGGAAGGCGAGGACGCCGTGGCGCGTGCTGAGCGGCTCATCGGGTGGGAGACCCGCACCCGCGGCGGGATGGACGGGATCGACTTCCGGACAAGCGGGGAGCGGCTGAACTTCACGCTGCTCATCGATGGGGTGGCCGCAAGCCCCTCGCAGATCTACCTGGGCGCGAGCGGCGCGCACCCGCCCCGGAATCCGTGGCGGGTGACGCGGTAGCCCTTTAGGCAGGACGCGCGCTCCGGGGGTGGACACGGCTGTTCACCCCCGGCGTGTCTACGCCGTGGGGAAACTGGGCCGGAAGAGCGCCGCCGGCGCTTCGCCGGACCACTGCACGAACTGCGCCGCCATCTTGGCCGTGACGCGCTCCATCGCCACCAGGACCGCAGGCACGTCCAGACCCGTGACGTTGCCGTGCGCCACGACCTGCGCGCCGTCCACGAACACGTGCTCCACGTCCCGCTGCGTTGCGTAGTGCACCAACGACCGGATCGGATCATCGGCCGGGCCGATCATGATGTGACGCAGGTCGACGATCGTCACGTCGGCCTTCGCGCCCGGTGTCAGGCGGCCGAGATCGTCTCGGCCCAGCGCCCGCGCGCCCCCGACCGTCGCGGCCTCGTAGGCCTCGGCGGCCAGGCCCGACGCCGCGTGGCGGTCGGCGAGCTTGGCGCCGATGGACGCCCAGCGGATCTCTTCGACCATGTCCTGGGGGAACGTGTCGGTGCCCAGGCCCACGTTGACGCCCGCACGGCGATAGCGGCTGAACGACCGCAGGACTCGGCCGCTGCCGCGCATCACCACCGGGCAGTGCGCGACGCTGACGCCGTGGGCCGCCAGCACGTCGAGGTCGTGGTCGGACTCCTCCGCGATGTACATTGCGTGGGTGAGGATCACGTCGGGGCCGAGGAAGCCGATGCGCTCCAGGAACTCCACCGGATCGGTCCCTGTGGTCTTGCGCACCTGTTCGACCTCGAACCGCGACTGGGCGAAGTGCATGCGGATGCGCAGGCCGTGCGCCGTGGCGACCTCGCGCACGAGCCGCAGCATCGCCTCCGAGTTCGTGTCGAGGGTGTAGGGGAACAGCAGCGTCCGCACGCGGTCGTTCGGCCGCCTGCGCAGCCGCTCGGCAAAGGCAATGGCCCGGTCGAGACCGCGGCGGCCGGCCGCGGTGTTCCAGGCGATGTGCGGCGTCGGACCGGCCACGACGCCGTCGCGGAAGTGATGGCTGAAGTAGGCGCGGACCCCGAGCTCGTCGGCGACCTGCGCGAAGAGGTCGGGGTCCCCCGGGGCGTCGTCCCAACGCTTGAAGACCATCGTGTTGATGCCGACCACCGTGGTCGCGCCGCTGCGCAGCGCGGCGCCCAGGCCGAGACGCGCGCCGGCCCGCATCTCGTCGGGCGTGAAGACCGGCGTATCGTGAGGATCGCGCAGCCACGCGTCAGGCCGGATCGCGTAGAGATTGGTGCGGTCCGCATCGTACCAGAGCAGGCCGTGCGAGATGTCCACCTGGCAGTGCAGGTTCACGAAACCGGGCGACACCAGGCGGCCCGGGACGTCGAGCACCCGGTCCGCGGGTCCGTCGTAGCCGCGTCCCACGAAGGCCACGCGGTCGCCGTCCAGCACCAGGTCGCCGCCGCGGATCACATAGTGCCCGTTGGCCCACGCGACGACCTGGCCGCCGCGAATGTGTGTGCGCATGCCGCCTCCTCACCAAATCGTCGGCAACGCCGCCGGAAACAGCACCCGGGCCGGCCGGTGGCCGCGATCCCACCGTGCGAATTGCTCGCGCAGCCGGTCGTACGGCGCCTGGGCCGCGGCGAGGATCGCGTCCTCGTCTACGCCGGTCAGCGTCCCGCCGTCGACCACGGTGCGCCCGTCAATGATGACGTGCCGGATGTCCCGGCTGGTCGCGTGGCGCACGAGGGTCTTGATGGGATCGACGACCGGTCCGATGTGGAGCTGGTTGAGATCCACGGTCACGATGTCCGCCTTGGCGCCCGGGCTCAGGCGGCCGAGGTCGTCGCGGCTAAGCGCCCGCGCGCCGCCGAGCGTCGCCGCGTGGTAGACTTCGGCAGCGGTGCCGGCGAGCGACGTCTGCTCGACGAACTTGGCGGCCAGGCTGGCCCACTTCATCTCGGTGATGACGTCTTGAGGAAACGTGTCGGTGCCGAGCGCCATGTTCACGCCGGCCCGCCGGTAGCGCGAGAAACTGTTCAGCGTGATGCCCCGCCGCAGATATACGCCCGGGCAGTGGCAGACCGTTACGCCGTAGCGCGCGAGCCGCCGTAGGTCGCGGTCCTCGGGGTCGTCGTACGGACCATTGCCGGCGATGTACAACGCGTGCGTGAGGATCAGGTTGCGATCGAGCACACCGAGGCTCTCCAGGTAGTCGACCGGAGTCTTGCCGTAGCGCGCGACGATATCGTGGACCTCGGTAAGGCTCTGCGCGAAGTGGGTCCGCATATGCGTGCCGATGGCGTCGGCGGCCTGTTTGGCGCCCTGCAGCAGGGCGGGCGTCGATGCGTCGAGCGTGTACGGAAACATGTAGCCGCGGATGCGGTCGTCGTACGTGCCGTGAATGCGCTTCGCAAACGCGGCCGCGTACTCGAGTGCTCGCAGCCCCCGCGCTTCATCCTTCGACTGATGCCGTTCGGCCCCGTCCCAGTACGACACCACGGCTCGCACCTGGTGCGCCACGTAGGCGCGCGCGCCCATCTGGCCCGCGATGTCCGCGATCATTTCGGGCTCGTACCGCGGGTCCTCCCACCGCTTCGAGGCCATGGTGGTGATCGCCCCGAATGTCGTGGCGCCGCCCTTCAACAGCGCCGCCACCGAGAACCGCACGCTGGCTTCGGTCTGGGGCTCGTCGAGCGCCTCTGGGCCGCCGCCCTCGACCCAGGCTCTTGGCTTGGGGAAGCCCGCGGTGTCCACGTCGATGCGGAACACCTGGAGATCGACATTGGTGACCGCGTGCAGGTTGATAAACCCCGGTGACACGAGACAGTCCGAGGCGTCAATCGTGCGGTCCACGGGCCCGTCGTACGCGCGGCCGACAAAGACGATGCGGTCGTTCTCGTACACCACCTCGGCGTCGGGGAGGATGTGGTGGCCGTGATCGAACCCGATGACGTAGCGTCCCTTGAGGCGTGTGCGCACGGCGCCTACCTGTGCTGATAGTGGGCGATGCCGGTCACGCCGCACATCGCGGTGAAGGCGCCGAACGCGGTCATGAAGGTGTCGCCGGTGAACGCCGCCGACCAGGCGCCGGTCTTGCGGCAGCCCGGCACCATCGCGGCGAGGTCCGTGTACATCGGGTGGTGGAACTGCAGCTCGATCGTGACCGGCTGCGACGGCACATAGGGTTTGATCGCGGCCGCGGCCTGGGCCGCCCGCGCCGCCGCCTCGCGCAGGCCCGCGCAGACCACCGAGGGATGGGGACTGTCGGCCTGGAAGCGGCCGAGCGCGCGCTTCGTGACGTAGGTGTGCGTCTGCGGCATGGACTGCGCCAGGTCCGTGGCGAGCACGTCGTCGCCGCTCACCAGCACCGTCGGGATCCCCATCTCGCCGGCCACGGCCGCGTTCAGCTCGGCCTCGCCGACCGGCCGGCCGTTGAGTCGGACCTCCGCGACCGTCTGCGACCACGACGTGTGGTCGAGCACGCCCGGGTGTAGACCGGCCCGCGCATGGTAGCCGATCAGCATCGCGGCGTTGAACGTCGGGTCGAGACCCGCGACCATGCTCGGCGGCAGGCTCGAGAGCTGGCCGTTCACCAACCGCGCGCGCGGGTCGAGACGCTCGGGGACGAGGTTGCGGCAGGTCCCGTGGCCATCGGTCACGGTGACCGCGGTCGCGCCGGCATCGAAGCAGCCGGCGATCGCGGCGTTGACCTCGTCGGTCATCCAGACGCGCGCGCGCTCGTGCTCGCGGCCGTCACGCGCCGTGTGTTCACGGTCGATGACGCCGGCGACCCCTTCCATGTCGGTGCCAATCCAGATCTTCATGCGACCTCCCCGGTGGTGAGATAGGCGAGCAACAGGTCCACGGTCTGCTCGAGGTCGCGCAGATGGACCATCTCGAACGGACTGTGCGTGTAGCGCGTCGCGTAGGCCAGCAGGGCGGTCGGCACGCCGCTGCGTGCGAACTCCACGCCGTCGCTCGAGTAGCGGCTGAAGACCAGTGGCTGCGTCGGGATGCCCCGCTGGTCGGCGATGCGCTGCAGCCGGTCCAGGATCTTGCGGTCGTAGTGATAACTCACGTCTTTGTACCCGAGCATCGGCCCGCCGCCCAGCCGTGCCGGGAAGCGCTCGTACGGCACCGAGGGGATGTCGGCCACCAGGCCGACGTCCAGCGCGATGGCGCCCGCGAATCCGGCCCCGGCCGCGGCGGAAGCCGCGCCGAGCAACCCGACCTCTTCCTGTACCGTGGACACCAGGTGCAGTTCGTAGTGCAGCGACGAGCGATCCACGCGCCGCGCGACCTCGGTCATGATTGCCAGGGCGGCGCGGTCGTCCATGGCCTTGCCGACCACGAGTTCGCCGAGCCGGCGCGTGGCGACGTCGAAGATGACCGGCGCGCCGACGGCGATGCCGGCTGCCGTCACCGCGGCGCGAGACGGCAGGCCCAGATCAACGAAAATCTCGTCCCACCCCAGGCGGTCGCGCTGGCGCTCTTCCTCGGTCCGGATGTGGCCGCTGGCCCGCGCCAGGACCCCGGGCACCGCCCCGCCGCGTCCGAGCACGATGACCGGCTGCCCGATCGCGAGCGGGTTCGGCATGGTGTTCGTCTGCTCGCCCTGGCCCGTCGAGAGCCACAGGAACCCGTCGTCGGTGACCGCCCGCACCAACAGGCAGATCTCATCGGCATGGGCACCCAGCAGGAGCCTGGGGCCGCGGCCGCCAATCCGGGCGTGCAGGTTGCCGATGGGTGTCGTCCAGAGGTGTTCGGCGTGCGGCGCCCACAGGTCGCGCACCGCCGCCTGTACCGGGTCTTCCATGCCTGTCGGACCGGGCAGGTCGCACAGACGTTTTACCAGGTCAAACATCACCGTCTCCTCACGTCGTGATGCGGGGATCGAACACGTCGCGCACGCCGTCGCCCAGCAGGTTGCTCGCCATGACGGTGAGGAAGATCGCCAAGCCGGGCGCGAAGCTCATCCACCACGCCACATTCAGAAACCCGCGGCCCTGGCTCAGCATGAGTCCCCATTCCGGCGTCGGCGCCTGCGCGCCGAGGCCCAGGAACGAGAGGCTCGCCCCGAAGATGATCGACGTGCCGATCCGCAGCGTCGCGATGACGATGTTCGGCGTGATGATGTTCGGGAGCAGATGTCCCCAGAGGATGACGCGCTCCGGCGCGCCGAGCGCGCGCGCGGCCTCGACGTAGAGGTTCTCCTTCGCGGTGAGCACCTCGCCGCGCGTGACGCGGGCGAACAGCGGGATGCCCGAGACGCCCACTGCGATCATCGCGTTCGTCAGGCTCACGCCCAGGGCGAACACCGTGAGCATCGCCAGCAGCAGGCCCGGAAAGGCCAGGAGGACGTCGATGAACCGCATGATGATCTCGTCGGCCCGTCCGCCGAAGTAGCCGGCGATGATACCGAGGAGCACGCCGAAGATCATGGAGATACCGACCGCGATGATGCCGAGTACCAGCGAGATCCGGCCGCCGTGCAGCACCCGGCTGAACAGGTCGCGGCCCAGGGTGTCCGAGCCGAGCAGGTGCTTGGCGCTGGGCGGCGCCATGATGCCCTGCACGTCCACCTCAAGGGGGTCGTAGGGCGCGATCACGGGTGCGGCGATCGTCAGCAGCACGATGATGATCATGAGGACGCCGCCGACCACGAGCCCCCTGTGCCGCAGCATGCGCCGCACCAGCGAACGACGGGCCGGCGCCGCTGGCGTCGAGACCGCTGCCTCCGCTACCGCCGCGTTGCGCGCCATCGTGCCTTCACTGATAACGAATCCGCGGATCGAAGAACCCGTAGGAGAGATCCACCAGCAGGTTGACGATCACGAACGCCAGGCTCGCGACGAGCACTGTGCCTTGCACCATGGGGAAGTCCTGCATGCGGATCGACTCCGCGGCGAGAAACCCGATACCCTGGCGGCCGAAGACGACCTCGACCACCACCGCCCCGCCCAGCAGGGCGCCGAACTGCAGCCCCACGATCGTGATGACCGAGATCATGGCGTTGCGCAGGGCGTGCTGCATGACCACCACGCGTTCGGCCAGACCCTTGGCGCGCGCCGTGCGGACGTAGTCGCGGCCCAGCACCTCCAGGAGGCTGCTGCGGGTGACCCGGGCGATGATGGCCGCGCCCGAGAGGCCGAGCGTGAAGGCGGGCAGCACCAGCGGCGCCAGACCGCCGGTGCCGGCCGCGGGCAGCCATCCGAGCCGCAGGCTGAACAGGAAGATGAGGAGCAGCCCCGACCAGAAGATCGGCATGGAGACGCCAACCAATGAGACCATCATGGTCAGGGTGTCGATCCACGACCCGCTCTTGATCGCGGCGACGATCCCCAGGCTGAGGCCGAGGGCGATGGACACCACCAGCGCCGCCAGCGTGAGTTCCAGCGTCGCGGGCATCTGCTCCCGGAGGGCGTCGGTGACCGGGATGCGCAGCCGGAGCGAGCGGCCGAAGTCGCCTCGGACCGCGCGGGACACGAACGTGGCGTACTGTTCGAGGAACGGCCGGTCCAGTCCGAACTCGCGCCGCAGCCTTGCGATGTCGGCCGCGCTGCCGCCGGTCTCAGCCAACAGCGAATCGATGGCGTCGCCGGGTACGAGGTACAGCGCGCCAAAGACGAGGAACGAGATCCCGATCAGAATCGGGACGAGCAAGACCAAGCGGCGCACCGTGAAGGCGAGGATCGATGTCTCCGCATCCGCCGGGGCGGGCTCCGTCGCGGGCCCGTCCCGGCGCGATCTGTGTGTGGAGCCTACCGCCTCACGTACGCGTCGTAGAAGTACGGGTATTCACCGAGCACCGGGTACATGATTAGGTCGGTGATTGCGGCCTTGTGTGCCGAGATCTGATGCTGGTACACGACCGGGATCACATAGCCCTGCTCCAGCAGTCGCTTCTGCGCGTTGGCGTAGATCTGCGCCCGCTTGGCGGGGTCGGGTTCGGTCTCGCCCTGCTCGAGCCACTGGTCGATCTGCGCGTCTTTCTCGTGGTAGAAGTTCCAGCCGCCGCCGGAGTTCTCGGAGTGGAAGAGCGTGCGCAGGAACCCGGGGTCGAGGAAGATGAACGTCAGGTGCGCGAGGTTGTGCTCACCCTGCTGCCGCGCACGGTGGATGGCCCCGGTCTCGAGTTCGCGAATGCGCAGGTCGACGCCGATCTGCCGGAGGTTGGCGCCCATCCACTCCATGGTGCGGGTGGTCTCGGGGCTCGGGAACCCGATGTAGACCAATTCGGCCCGCACGCCGCCCTTCACCCGGATGCCGTCGGGCCCCCTGCGCCAGCCGGCTTCTTCCAGGATCTGCTCGGCCCGCTGCACGCTCGGCGGGAACGTCTTGCTGAGGTTCACGAAGTACGGGTTGGGTGACGACAGCACCGAGCCGCGGTGCGGGAACCATTGCGAGAAGTACGCGATGCGCGACGCCTCATCGACGTTCATCACGTGCTCGAGGGCCCGCCGCATGGCCGGATCGTTCGTCGGCGGCCGCCGGCCGTTGACCACCAAGATCACGCCGGTACCGGGCAGCACGGAGTTGACCACGTTCCACCGGCGATCGACGCGCATGACCGCGGCGTTCTGTGGCGGCACGCGGCCGATGGCGTCGATCTGCCCGCTCTCCAGGGCCGCGACGCGCGAGCCGTCTTCGGGGATGATGCGGAAGACGACCTCGTCGAGGTAGGCCGCGCCCTTGTGCTTCGCCCAGGCCGGTCCCCAGTTGTACTTGGGGTTCTTGACCAGCACGATACGGTTGCGGCGCTGCCACTCCTTGAACATGAAGGGGCCGGTGCCGACCGGGTTGCGGACATAGTCCGCCCCGAACTTCTGCATCGCGGTCGGCGATTGGATGCCCAGCGTCACGTCGGTCAGGTTGGCCAGAAAGCCCGGGTGCGGCGCCTTGAACCGCACGCGGACAGTGTACGGATCGACGACCTCGGTCCGATCGTACACGCCCATCAAGCCGATGGCGCTGGTGCTCTTGGTTTCGGGCGCGACGATGCGGTCGAAGTTGGCCTTCACCGCGGCGGCGTTGAAGGGGGTGCCGTCGTGGAACTCGACGCCGCGGCGCAGCTTGAATGTGTAGACGCGCCGGTCGGGCGAGACCTCCCAGCTCTCGGCGAGCCAGCCCGAGATCTTGCCCGAGCGGTCCATCGCGAGGAGCTGGTCATAGATCTGCGCGGTGACCCAGCGGTCATAACGCGACGAGCCGACGTTCACGTCGAGCATGTCGGGCTCGCGGTTCGTCGCATACGAGATCGATCCGCCTGGCGTAGGTCCGGACGGCGCCGCGCCGGCCAACCCGGCGGCCAAGCCAACTGCCAGTCCGAGTGCGGCCAGCACGTCGAACGGTCGTGACAATACTCCCCGCAGGCGTTGCATCATACCCTTCACCTCGCACTGCAGCCCAATGGCCGCGGATGTCTTCGCCGGTGGTGGGCGGGCGACTGTCGGGACGTACTTTTTCGGGTTCGCCGGGCCAGCAGGAATCCCTGCAGGATATCGCCATGTGAGCAGGGAATCTTGCGGGCCTAAGGGCAGGGGGCATCGCTCCGTACCCCGTGTGTCGTGTCCGTATCTGAGTGGAGGGGGGAGTTCGGATGCGCACGAGGTCGCCTGTTCGTGTCGTGGTCTTGACCATCGCTGCCGTGCTGGCGGCGACGGCGCTGTTCGCCCCGGCGTTCGCCGGTCCGACGCCCAAGAAGCGGCTGACCGTCGCGTTCCAGGAACTCGTCACCTCTTTCGATCCACCCACCGACTGGGCCATCGTGGCGACATGGGTTCACTCAAACATCGGCGACTGTCTCGTCTGGCGCGATCGCCAGACCGGGAAGTTTGTGCCTTGGCTGGCCGAGGGATGGCAGCGCCTGAGCACGACGAGCTGGCGGTTCACGCTCCGGAAGGGGATCAAGTTCCACAACGGTGAGCCGTTCAACGCCCAGGCCGTGAAGTTCACGATCGACCGGATCCAGGCCGACAACAAGATGATCGTGTACAACCAGTGGCTCTTCGTCAAAGAGATCAAGGTTGTCGACGACTACACCGTGGAGATTACGACCGCCGCGCCGGAGCCCGCCATGTTGAGCAAGATCGCCGGCACCGGCTGCCAGGTGGTGCCGCCAGGCTACGTGCGCCAGGTCGGACCCCAGGGGTTCGCGCAGAAGCCGGTCGGGACCGGTCCGTTCAAGTTCGTGGAGTTCCGCAAGGACGACCGTGTGGTCCTGGAGGCGAACCCGGACTACTTCCAGGGCAAGCCTGACGTCGATGAGCTGGTGATCCGGGCGGTTCCGGAGCCGAGCACCCGCGTCGCCGAGTTGCTCCGGGGCGGGGTCGATCTCGTGGTCTCCATCCCGTCGCAGGACTGGCAGCGCGTCGAGAGCAACCAGAATCTCAAGCTCGACAAGTTCCTGACGACGCAGACCGTCCTGCTCGTCCTGCGGCACACGCCGGGCATGGTCACGGCCGATCCACGCATTCGGGCGGCGATCGACTACGCGATCGATCGCAAGACGCTCGTGAAGATTGCGGGCGGCGGTGCGATCCCGACGCGCACGCGGGTGACCCCCCCGACGCTCGGCTGGCATCCGAACCTCTACAACAAGGACATCTACAATCCCGATCGTGCGCGGCAGCTCGTGCGCGAGGCCGGCTATACCGGTCAGCCCCTGACCTTCCACTCCACGAACGTCTGGCCGATGCAGAAGGAAGTCTCCGAAGCCGTGGCTTCGATGCTCGAGGCGGTGGGCCTGAAAGTCAACCTGCAGGTCCTCGACATCTCGACCTTCCGCGAACAGATCTACTACGGCGCGTACGCGGGACGGGGCAACCGGGAGATCTATATGGACGCGCTCGGCAACTCGTTCTTCGACCCCTGGATCGCGGTGCTCGGGTTCACGTGCGCGCGCAACCAGCGGACCGACTACTGCCGGCCCGATCTTGATCAGTTGATCGTGCAGGCGGCTCAGGAGATGGTCGTCGAGAAGCGCAAGCAGCTCTACTACAAGATTCAGGAGATCGTCGTCGAGGATCGCCCCTACGTCTTCCTGTACCAGATGATGGATACCGTCGGCATGAGCAAGCGGCTCGAGTGGAAGCCCGCGCCCGACGGGTTCGTCTGGCTGGGCAAGGCGCGGGTCAAGTAGGAAGCTGTCCCCTGGGGGGCGTGCGCCCCCCAGGGGACAGCGACACATCGGTCTTGCCGGGCAGCCGCGCATGCAGCGGTACTTCGCTCGCCGGATACTCCAGATGATTCCCGTCCTCGTGCTGGTTACGCTGGTCATCTTCTTCGTCATTCGGGTCAAAGGTGATCCGGTCGCGCAGCTCGCTCCGGTCGACCTCCTCACGCCGCAGGAGATCGCCGCCCTCCGTCACGCCTATGGATTCGACCGGCCGATCTACGTCCAGTACGTGGACTTCATGGTGCACCTCGCGCAGGGCGATTTCGGCACGTCGTTCCGCTACCGGCAACCCGCGCTGCCCCTGGTGATCGAGCGGCTGCCCAAGACGGTCGTGCTCGCCTTGGCCGCGGCGTTGATTGCCTGGCTCATGGCGCTGCCGCTGGGGATCATCGCGGCCGTCCGCCGCAACTCGTTGGTCGATCTGGTCGCGACGACCGCGTCGGTCCTTGGGCGTGCGCTCCCCAACTTCTGGCTCGGTATCATTCTGATTCTCCTCTTTGCGGTGAGCCTGGGCTGGCTCCCGGTGTCCGGATCCGACACCCCGGCGCACCTCGTGCTCCCGGCCGTTACGCTCGGCGTCGGCCTGGCGACCACGCTGACCCGGCTGATCCGCAGCAGCATGCTGGAGGTCATCCGGCAGGACTACATCGTGACGGCCCGCGCGAAGGGCCTGACGCAGCGCGTGGTCATGATCAAACACGCGCTGCGCAACGGACTGATTCCGGTCCTGACCGTGTTCGGGCTCCAGGCGGCATGGCTGCTTGGGGGCGTCGTGATCGTAGAACAGGTGTTCGCCTGGCCGGGGATGGGTCAGCTCATGGTGAAAGCCGTCCTGACCCGCGACATGGCGATCGTGCAGGCCGGGGTCTTCGTGTTTGCGCTCATCGTCATGGCGATGAATCTGAGCGTCGATCTGCTGTACACGTTCCTCGATCCGCAGATCAGGTTCGATTAGTTCGATGGCGGCGGAGGCGGTCCAGCCGATCCACCTCCCGGTGGTCCCATCCAGCCGGATCGCGTTCCTGGCCCGGCGTCTTCGGCGAAGCCCGGTTGGCGTCATCGGAGTCGTCATCGTCACGGCCGTGCTGCTGGCCGCGCTGCTGGCGCCCGTCATCGCCCCACACGAGCCGGTGCGGCCTCAGTTTGATCGCCGGTTGCTGCCGCCGGCGTTCCTGCCGGGCGCCAGCCGCGACTATCTTCTCGGCACGGACAACCTCGGCCGCGACATCTTCTCACGAGTGCTGTATGGCTCGCGCGTCTCTGTTGTCGTCGGCGTGTCCGCGGTGTCGATTGCCTGCGTCATTGGCGTGACCTCGGGGATGCTCGCCGGCTTTCACGGTGGGGCGCTCGATGTCGTCACCGGACGCCTGGTGGACACGTTCCTGTCCATCCCCTTCATCGTCCTGGCGCTGGCGATCGTCGGCGTCCTGGGCCCGAGTCTGGTCAACCTCATCGTGGTGCTCGGGGTCGTGGGGTGGGTGAGCTTCAACCGGGTTGTGCGCGGGGAGACGATCGCGATCGCGGCGCGCGAGTTCGTCCTCGCGGCGCGGGCGCTCGGACAGACGAACGCGCAGATCCTCCGGCGCCACGTGCTGCCGAACGTCGCGCCATCCGTGATCGTTTTGGCGACGCTCGACGTGGCGTCCACCATCATCGCGGAGTCGGCGCTGTCCTTTCTCGGTCTTGGCGTGCAGCACCCGACGGTCACCTGGGGCAGCATGCTGGCCGACGGCCGGCAGTACGTCGCCACGGCCTGGTGGCTGGCGGTGGCGCCGGGCCTGGCCATCACGGTGACGGTGCTCGGGATCATCTTTCTCGGCGACTGGCTCCGTGATGTTCTGGATCCGAGGCTGCGATGACACGGCGGCGCCCGCTGTGGAGACGTGCGTGAACGTGCTGGTCACCGGCGGCACCGGCGCCGTCGGTATCAACATCGTGCGTGCGCTGGCGCGGTCCGGACACCGCGTGTTGTGCCTGTCGCGGCGCGCCCATGACGCGGACGCGGCTGTGGCACGGTTTCTGGCGGCGGTGCGGCACGGCGTCACGTTCGTACCAGGCGACGTCGCCGATCTCGACGCCCTGGTCACGGTCATGCGGACTCACCGGCCGTCGCATGTCGTGCACGCGGCGGCGATTACCCCAACCGCCGAAATGGAACGGTCGTCGGCGCCGGAGATCCTGTGGGCCAACTTCATGGGCACGGTGCACGTGCTCGAGGCGGCGCGGCGGACCGGGGTACAGCGGCTGGTCTACATCAGTTCAGGCGCAGTCTACGGTGAGACCGACGAGGCTTCATGCATCGGCGAGACCTTTCCAGTCCGGCCGGCCGGGCTGTACGCGATTGCCAAGGATGCCAGCGAGCGTACCGGCGTCTACTTGGCCGGTCTCCACGGGCTCGAGTGGGCGGCCCTGCGCGTGGGCTGGGTGTACGGCCCCATGGAGCGGCCGATGGCGGGATCGCGTGTGACGATGTCGCTGGTACACACCTGCGTCCGGCTCGCGCTGGCCGGCGAGGAGATCCGTCTCGTGCACCTCGACCCCGTACGCGACTGGATCCATGCCGGCGATGTTGGACGGGCGGTGCTGGCCGTGCTCACCGCGCCGGCGCTGGCGGCGCAGTCCTATAACCTCTCGGGCGGGAACGGGATATCGCATCGCGCCCTCCTCGAGACGCTGGCGCACGTGCTACCGCTGCGGTACCGGCAGGTCGCGGAGGCCGAGGCCAACGTGCCGGCGGCGCTGACAAGGCCCCGCCGCGGCCCGATGAGCATCGCGCGGCTGACCGGCGACACCGGGTTCCGCCCGGCGCAGAGTCTCGAGGACGGCCTGCGCGACTACGTGGACTGGGTCCGGCAGGAGGCCCGGGCGAGTGCCTGAGATCGATCCCGTGACCCTTGAGATCCAGTGGCAGCGGCTGATCGCCATCGTGGACGAGATGGACACGGCGACGATCCGCACCTCGTTCTCGACGATTGTCGGCGAGAGTCACGACTTCGGCTGCGTGCTCATGGATCAGACCGGCGCGGGTCTGGCACAGGCGCAGTGGAGCCCGCCACAGTTCTGCACGATGATGCCCATCACGACCGGTCACATGCTGCGCAAGTTCTCCAGGGAACACCTGTGCCCCGGTGATGTGCTGATCACCAACGATCCATGGATCGGGAGCACGCACCTGCCGGACTACAACCTCATCTCACCCGTCTTCTACGGGGGCCGGGTCGTCGCGTTCCTCGGCACGGTCGCCCACGTGTCCGACGTGGGCGGGCACCAGGGCGACCTCGAGGCGGTGGATGTATTTCAGGAGGGCACACGGTTGCCGCCCACGTTCTTCTACCGCGAAGGGCGGCCGGTCGAGGTGGTGCACGAGTTCATCACCGCCAACTGCCGTGTCCCCGACTTGGTCCTGGGCGACCTCAACGCCATCGTGGGCACCCAGCGCGTCGCGGCCGAGCGGCTGCAGGAGTTCCTCGACGACTACGGGCTCGCCGACCTGGAGGCGCTGTCCTCGGAGATCATGCGCCGGTCCGAGGCGGCGCTGCGGCGTGCGATCGCGGTCCTGCCCGACGGCTC
>JAVKJV010000050.1:0-22316 GCA_031458775.1 Candidatus Fervidifonticultor quartus
GACCGCGACGGCGATCGGCTCTTCGGACGCAGGGGCCGGCGCGCGCTCCACATCGGGCAGGAGCGCGACGACCGCGTCCAGGAGGTCGCCGGTGCCGCGGCCGTGGTGCGCGGAGACCGCGAGCGGATCGCCCAGCCCGAGGCTGTAGAACTCCTGCGCCGCCGTCTCCTGCGCTGGACTGTCAACCTTGTTGGCCACCAGTAGCGCCGGCACGCGAGTCTCACGCACCAGTTGTGCGATCTCACGGTCTTCGGGCACCACGCCGTCGCGTACGTCGACGACCACGAGCACCAGATCGGCATCGGCCAGCGCCGCCTTGGCCTGCGCGCGCACCTGCGCCTGCAGGGTGTCCGCGGGGCCCGACAGCAGTCCGCCGGTGTCAACCAAGGTGAAGCGGCGGCCAGCCCACTCGGTCTCGGCGTAGAGTCGGTCGCGGGTGACGCCCGGCGTGTCCTCGACGATGGCGAGTCGCCGCCGGATCAGGCGGTTGAAGAGCGCGGACTTTCCGACGTTGGGCCGGCCGACGATCGCGACAACCGGTCGCGACGGCCTGGGGTTCACGACGCCGCGGAGGCGGCGGGTTCCTCCAACGCAGCGCCAATCTCTTCGAGGCGGCGGACGACTTCGGCGATGATCCAATCCGGGGTCGAGGCGCCGGACATCACGCCGACGCGCCCGATCCCGTCGAACCAGGCCGGATCGAGTTCGCCCGGCACCTCGATGTGGTACGTGGGGACGGCGTGCGCGCGGCCGATCTCGGCCAGGCGGGTCGTATTGCTGCTGTGATGGCCGCCCACCACCACCAGGGCGTCCACATGCTCGACCAGCACTTCGGCCTCTTCCTGGCGGACGGTGATCGCCGGACACAGCGTGTTGACGACCTTCATCTCCTTGGTACGCAGGGCGATGTCGCCGACGATCTGCCTGAAATTCTCCATGGACTGCGTGGTTTGTGAGATCACGCCGATCTTGCCGCGCAGCTTCACGGCGGCGGCTTCCTCGCGCGTGTGGACCACCGTGACCTTGTCGCCCAGTGACTCCTTCAAGGTAACCATCTCGGGGTGACCGTGATCGCCGACGACGACCACGAAGTAGCCTTCCTCGACGAGCTTGGAGGCCAGGGAGTGCGCCCGCGTGACAACCGGGCAGGTGGCG
The DNA here is from genome assembly GCA_031458775.1 of Candidatus Fervidifonticultor quartus. Classification (GTDB taxonomy): domain Bacteria; phylum Sysuimicrobiota; class Sysuimicrobiia; order Sysuimicrobiales; family Humicultoraceae; genus Fervidifonticultor_A; species Fervidifonticultor_A quartus. The sequence continues at coordinate 1,156 of JAVKJV010000050.1, forward strand.
TCCACGATCTTCATCCTGCGGGCCTTGGCTGCCTCGAGCACCGCGCTCTCGACCCCGTAGGCCGACACGACGAATGCCTCGCCGCCGAGCCCGTCCACATCCTCGGTCACCGAGACGCCGGCATCTTCGAGCCTGCTCACCACCTGGGGGTTGTGAATGAGCGGGCCCCAGGTCTGGACCCCGCCCCTGTGGTCGCGCGCCGCGGCCTCAGACATCTCGACCGCCCGGCGCACGCCGCCGCAGAAACCTTGATGCTTTGCCAGGATGACCTCCACGACCCCGAGGATAGCAGAGGGCCCTACCCCCCGCAACCAACCCGGCCGGCGCCACCGCAGGAGTCGGTCGCGCGCCCGATACACGTCGAGGGCCACGTACGGGATACTTCCCAGAGGTGATGCCGGATGAACCGGAGCGCGCTGGAGGGTCTGATTCCCGCGGTCGTGACCCCGATGACCGCGGACTTCTCCGTGGACGAGCCGTGGCTGCGGCGGTACCTTGCGTGGATCGCGACTCAGGGACCGTCGGCCATCGCGATCAACACCGATGCGGGTGAAGGTCCGCACCTGACCGCCGCGGAGAAGCGGCGGAATCTGGAGATCGCACGGGACGTGCTCGGCGACCGCGTCCCGATCATCGCCGGGCTTGGCGCGCCCAACACCCGGCTCGCCGTCGAGGCAGCTCAGGAAGCCCGCGACGCGGGCGCGTCTGGGCTCCTGGTCTTCCCTCAGACCGCATTCCGCGGCGCGAGCGGCGCGGACCCGGTGATCATCGGCTATCATGAGGCCGTGGCGCGCGTCGGCCTGCCGATGGTGATCTTTCAGCTCCAGCCGGCCCTTGGCGGCACCGAGTACCCGCCCGAGACGTTGTCGCGGCTCGTCGAGATCGACGAGGTGGTCGCCATCAAGGAGGCCACGTTCGACGCCGTGACAAACACGAGATCAATTTCATCAACTCCACCGCCGAGGGCCTCGCGTGGGTCCGCCGCATCGGGCACCCGGCCTTTCGGCTCATGATCGATGTGTACCACGTCCATCTGGAAGATCCGTCGGTGGTCGGCGGGTTCATCGCGGCGCGCGAGGTGCTTCGCCACATCCACGTCAGCGACGGCAATCGCCTCGCTCCCGGCTGGGGCCATGTGCCGATCAAGGAAGTCCTCACCACACTGACGCATCTGGACTACGCGCGGTGGATCACGGTCGAGGCGCTGCAGGTGCCGACGCCCGAGGCCGCGGTGGCGCAGAGCGGGCGCCATCTGCGGGAGGTGCTCACCACGACTACCACGCTTCCGGTGCAACTTCGATGATGACCCCCGTGACTCGAGATCAGCAGCTCCAGGCACTGCGGCAGGGTGTCGAGGTGCTCGTCATCGGCGGCGGCATCACCGGCGCCGGCGTGGCGCTCGACGCCGCGAGCCGAGGCTACCGCGTGGGCCTGGTGGACATGGCCGACTTCGCCAGCGGCACCAGCAGCCGATCCACCAAGCTGGTGCACGGCGGCATCCGGTACCTGCCCCAGGGCCATATCGCGCTGGTCCGGGAGGGGGTCCGTGAACGCACGCGCCTGCTGCGCCTCGCCCCGCACGTAGTCCACCCACAGCCGTTCGTGATCCCCCTGTACGCGGGCGCCCGTCGGCCGCTCGGCGTGACGGTGCCCGCGCCGTTCCGGCCGTTCGCGCCGCTGGGAATCCGGGCCGGATTGTTCGCGTACGACCTCTTCGCCGGCCGGCGTGATCTGCGGCACCGCGCGCTGTCGCGCGCGCAGGTCGAGGCCCAGGTGCCGGACCTGCGTACGGACGGGCTGCGCGCCGCGCTCGTGTACTACGACGCGAGGACCGACGACGTACGGCTGACGCACACGGTACTGGCCACCGCGCGACAGCACGGTGCGGCCACGGTGAATCACGCCGCGGTCACATCGCTGCTGCGCACTGGCGCGACCGTGACGGGCGCACGGGTCGAGGACCGCCTGACCGGCCACACGGTCGATGTGGCGGCGAAGTTCGTGGTCAACGCTGCGGGTATCTGGGGCGAGCATGTCGCGCAACTCGACCACACGCCCTCCTTCCGGATCCGCCACAGCAAGGGCACGCACCTGACGCTCCGCGAAGGTGCGGTCAAGACCGACATTGCCATCGTGATCCCCGAGACCGATGACGGCCGCCTGGCGTTCATCGTCCCCTGGGCCGGACGCCCACTGCTCGGCACGACCGATGACCACTACGAGGGCGACCTGTCCGCCCCGCGCGCCACGCCGGCCGACGTGGCGTACCTGCTGGAGCATGCCAACCGGTACCTCCGCCGGCCCCTGCGCGTCGAGGACGTCACCGCGGCCTGGGCCGGCATCCGACCACTGGTCGCGGCCGCCACTGACGGGTCTACGTCGGCCCTCGCGCGCGACCACGTGGTGGCGACTTCGCCCGGCGGGGTGATCAGCATCGTGGGCGGCAAGCTCACGAGCTACCGCAAGATGGCGGAAGACGCCGTGGACGCAGTGGCGAAGCGCGAGGGTTCCCGGCGTGCCTGTCGCACGCACGAGATGATGCTCACCGGCTCCGATACGCTCGACGCGACGCGTCAGGCGCTTTCGGCCTCGGGTCTGGCACCGGCGGTGCAGGCGCGGCTTTACGAGGCGTATGGCTCCGCGGCGCGCGACCTCCTTGAGCTCATCCGGACCGAGCCCGCGCTGGCAGACCGGCTGCATCCCGCGGCCCCGATGATCCGCGCCGAAGTGGTGTATGGGTGCCGGGCTGAGCTCGCGGTATCGCTGTCGGACGTGATGTTCCTGCGGACGCGCCTCGGTGAAGTCGATGACGCGGCGGCGGCCGCGGCCGCGCCGAGCGTGGCCGAGCTCATGGCCCGAGAGTTAGGCTGGGACGCAGCGGAAACCGCCCGTCAGCGGCAGGCCTTTGAGGCCGAACTCGACCGCGAGCGAGGCTGGTCGGCCGCTCCTGTGACCCGTTAGTCTCACCACGAGTCACCGGCGTCAGGCCAACCCGCCACCAACACCTGCAGGCGCGCCGGGTGGTTGCTCATGATGCCGTCGGCGCCGGTCGCCAGGAGTCCTCGCATCTGCTCCGGCTCGTCCACGGTCCAGGCTTCGACCGCCAGGCCGGCGGCGTGCGCCACCTCGACGACCTCCCGCGTGACGAACGCCCACTGCAGGTGGAGGTAGCGGGCGTCCGCATCGCGGGCGGGACGAACCGGATCGATCGGCCGGGCGGCGAGCAGCACGGCCGTGGGGATCTCCGGCGCGGCGGCGCGCAGATCGAGGAGTACGGGATGGTCGAACGAGGAGACCGTGATGCGCGTGTGCCCGACCTCGCGCACGACGGCCGCGACGGCCGCGGCAATGCCCGGATAGTAGATCGGCCCGTTCTTGAGCTCGACGATCACCCGGACCGGCCGCAACAGGTCAAGTGCCTCGGCCAGCGTGGGGATGCGCTCGCCCGCGAACGCTTCGCCGAACCAGCGGCCGGCGTCCAGCCGTTTGAGCGCGGCGACCGTGTGATCCTTCACCAGACCCCGGCCCGTCGTCGTGCGCTCCAGCCGCGGGTCGTGGATCACCACCGGGATGCCGTCGGCCGAGAGATGCACGTCGAGCTCGACACCGTCCACACCGATCGCCAGGGCCTTGCGATATGCCGCCAGAGTGTTCTCCGGCGCTTCACCCGACACGCCTCGATGCGCGATGACCTGCGGCCGCGTCTTCACGTCGCGCTCCATCCATCCGGCAGGAGCTGGTCGAGCCGTTCGAGCACGAAGTCCGGCGGCGGGTCCGCGGCGGCCGCCGCGATGGCCGTCGTGACGCCGGTCAGCACCACCGCGGTCGCCATACCGGCCGCCCGGCCCATTGCGAGATCGGTCTCGAGCCGGTCGCCGACCATCAGCGTGTCGGCCGGCAGGGTCCCGAGGTGCTCGACCAGCACGCGGCCCATAATGGAAGACGGTTTGCCCACCACTTCTTCCACTGGGTGTCCCGTGCACGCCTCCACCGCGGCGATGATGGCCGCGCAGTCCGGGAGGCCGCCCTCCGGCGTCGGGCAGTAGGCATCGCGGTTCGTGGCGATGAAGCGGGCTCCCGCGCGGATCGCGTCGAACGCAAGCTGCAGCTTGCGGTAGTCGAACGTGCGGTCAAAACAGGCTACGACGATGTCGACGTCGGCGGCGTGCTCGGTCAGGTGCAGGCCGGCGTCGCGGAGTTCGCGCTTGACCGAGTCCTCGCCGATGACAAACAGGCGCGCCGTCGGCGCCGTGGCGAGGAGATGGCGCACGAGCACATACGAGGAGTTCACGACCTCGTCCGGCTGCGTGGGCAGGCCGAGCCGAGTCAGCTTCGCCGCGTAGTCGTCGCGGCTGTGCAAGGGGTTGTTCGACACGAACACGACCGGCCGGCCGGCCGCCCGCAGCGCCGTGATCGCCCTGCCGGCACCCGGTAGCAGCGCCTCGCCCAGGTAGGTTGTGCCGTCGAGGTCGAAGGCGTACCCGGCAAACAGCCGTTGCGGCCGCCGCACGACCGCGCGGGCCTCATCCGCCGCCTGAGCCAAAGAGGCCCCCCATCCGCGCGCCGGTCAGGTGGTACGCCGCGTACAGCGTGCCCGCGCACAACAGAATCAACACGAACCCGAGTGCCGCGGCCTGACCGAAGGTCCCCGACGTGTAGTACGTGAAGATGCCGATGGTCATGGTCTCCCACCCGGGCAGGAACACCAGGATTGTCGCGGCCGCCTCCTGCATGACGAACATGAGAGAGAACAGCGCGCCGGCCAGCACCCCACGCCAGATCTGCGGCATGGTGATGTCCTTGAAGATGCGCAGCCCGGAGGCGCCGACGCTTGCGGCCGACTCTTCCATGGAGCGGTGCATACCGAGCAGCGACGCGAAGGTGGCCCGGACCGTGTACGGCATCCGGCGGACGGCGAGCACCAGCGGCATGATGATCCACACGCGGCTCAGGATGATGCCCAGCAGCGGAAAGTGAAACCCCCGGATGTACGCGATGCCGATCGCGGTACCCGGCAGGGCCAGCACCAGCGTGACGATCGAATCCATCGCACCCCGACCCGGCAGGTTGCTGCGGGCCAGGATCCAGCCCAGCGGAACGCCGACCGCCAGAATGATCGCCACGGCCGCCGCGCTCCACCGTATGGTGTTGATGACGTAGATCGGGGTCAGGTGGAGCACCGCGTCCAGGTGCCGGAGCGTGAAGCTGGTCGGGAACGGCGTCAGCGACCACGCGCGGCCGAACGCGGCCAGCATGACCCCCAGGTACGGCATGAACGCGATGGTCAGCACCACGATGAAGAACAGGGGCGCCAGGAACCGCGCGGCGCCGCGCAACGGCTGGCGCTCCACCGGTCGGTACGAGAGGACCGCGTACTCGCGCTGCGTCACGATGCGCTGCGCTACGACGAGGAAGATGATAGCCATGATCGCCATCAGCGCGCCGATGACGATGCCCATCTTGAAGAGCCGACGGTCCACGAACTGCACGATGTTCAGGTAGGCCTGCGACGCGATGAGATTCTGCAGGCCGACGACCAGCGGGGTCGCGAAGTCGGCGAACGCCAGGATGAAGACCAGCGTGGCTCCTGAGACGAACCCCGGCGTCACCAGGGGCAGCACGATGTCGCGCATCTTGCGCAGACCCCTCGAGCCCATCGCCTCGGCCGCTTCCTCCAGCGAGGCGTCGAGCTTACTGAGGCCGTCGACGAGGTTGAGCGTGATGAGCGGAAAGTAGTGCATCACCATGGCGAGCAACACGCCGTGCCAGCCATAGATGAAGTTGATCGGTCGGCGCAGACCCAGGTAGTCCATGAGGAGCACGTTCACGGTACCGGCCCGGCCCAGGACGAACACCAGGCCCATGATGCCGACCAGCGGAGGCATGATGATGGGCAGCATCGTGAGGTACCCGAACGTCGAGCGCCCCCAGAAGTCGTACCGCACCAGCAGGAAGGCCGCCAGCAATCCCACGGCGATGCAGCCGACCACCGTGCCGAAGGACAGGATCAACGAGTTCACCAGGGCTTGCCGGTAGAACGGGTCGCGCAGGAAGTCCGCGACGTAGGCAAGCGTGAACTGGCCGCCCTCGGTCGTGACCGCATCCACGAACAGCCGGTACAGTGGGAACAGGATGAAGAGCGCGAGGAAGAGGTAGATCGGCGACGCCCACACGAGGGCGGGCACGCGAACCCGGCGTGTGACAGCGGGCGCCGACGCGGCAGCCACAGCCGGAGGGGTCACCGCCGCGCGCCTTCCAGGGGATCAAGGTGTGACGCGGTGTCGGCCGGGAAGATCTGCGCCGACGAGGCGCGAAACCCGACCGCCACGTCCTGACCGGGTGGCACGTAGCGGTGACTTTTGGGATCACTCACGTCCACGCGCAGCGTCACGCCCGGCCCGGCCTCGAGTTCGTACCGCACCAGGTTACCCAGGTATTGCGTGAGCACCACGCGCGCCCGGAACGACACGTCCGCGGGGCCTGCGCCCTCGTCGAGGACGAGATTCTCGGGCCGTATCGCCGCGACGGCTTCCGCCCCGGGCGCTAACGAACCCACCACCACTCCCCGCCACAGGCCGGCCGGCGTCCGCAGCGCGGCCATCCCGTCGGCGACATCGGCAACGGTTCCCGGTACCAGGTTGTTCGTCCCGATGAAGTCCGCCACGAACAGCGTTGCGGGGTGCTCGTAGAGGTCCACCGGCGTGCCGATCTGCAGCACGCGGCCGGCGTCCATGACGGCGATGCGGTCGGACAGCACCAACGCCTCTTCCTGATCGTGCGTCACGTAGATTGTCGTGATTCGCAGGTCCTGTTGTAGACGCCGGATCTCACTGCGCAGCCGCGCGCGCACCTTGGCGTCGAGGTTTGACAGCGGCTCGTCGAGTAGCAACACGCGCGGGTTCAGGACAAGCGCACGGGCCACCGCCACCCGTTGCTGTTGGCCGCCCGAGAGCTGCCCTGGCGTCCGGTCCTCCAGACCCTCCAGACCGACCTGTCGCAGCGCGGCGTGGACCCGAGGCTCGATCTCGGAGGACGGCACCCTCTTGATGCGCAGACCGTAGGCTACGTTCTCGCGCACGGTCATGTGCGGCCAGAGCGCGTAGTTCTGGAAGACGATCCCGATGCCCCGGTCAGCCGGCGGCACGCCGTTCATCGGCGTCTCGCCGAAGTAGACGGCGCCCGCATCGGGGTCGTAAAATCCGGCGATCACCCGCAGCGTCGTCGTCTTCCCACACCCCGACGGGCCCAGCAGCGTGAAGAACTCGCCTTCCCGGATCGTCAGTGACACCCCGGCCATGGCTTCGACCGTCTTGAACCGCTTGACGACGCCTTCGAGTCGCACCTGCATGACCGTCCACTCCCAGGCGAAAGCGGGCACCGCTGGGCGCCCGCCTCCGCTCCTCACCACATGTGCCGTTGTCTGTCCGCCGTCGTGCCGGCGACGTCGCCTACGGGCAGTGCAACCGCTTCAGGTCGTTGTGGCGCTCCAGGATCAGCTTCCGGAACGTGTCGTTGACGAGCCCGTACCGGGCCTGCGCCACGTTGTCGTCGTAGATGTTCCGGACCGGCTTGTCGAAGAACGAGCGGGCGCCCGCGAACTCGGCCATCCGCTCCATCGGCGAGCCCTTGGGCCCCTCCATCTTGTACTTCGGGGTGATCGCGTACTCGCCGCGCGACATCACCGTCTTTTGGCCCTCCTCGCTCAAGATGAACTGGATAAATGCGCGCGCGGCGCGCGGGTTGCGCGAACCCGCGGTCACCGCCAGCGGCTCGGGCGTGACGAACCCCGCGGTGGGCGTCACATAGCGCAGGTCGTTGCCGTCGAGCAGGTCTTCGAACGCCATGTACGCCGGCACGGCGAAGCCAACCGCGAACTCGCCCTTGGCCACGACCGTCGGCACGTCTCGGCTGCGGGCGACAAAGATGCCGGTGTTGGCGCCCAGACGCTGCAGCCAGACCCAGCCCTTCTGCTCGCCCTCTTTCTGCAGGATGACTTCAACCGTCGCGTGGTTCGAGCTCGACCGGTCGGGCGTCGCCTGCGCGACCTGCCCCTTGAGTTTGCAGTCGAGCAGATCGTCCCAGTCCCTGATCGCCTCCATGCCCAGCCGGCGCAAGAGCCTGGGGTGCCAGACGACCCCGTACGGCGTCAAGCAGCACCCGACCCAAAAGTTCTTGGGATCCTTCAGGAGGATCGGCTTCGGCTGCCCGATACTCGCCGGAATCTCCCGCATCACCGCCTCCGGCAGGTCGAGCGGCGCCAGCAGCCGGCGCTCCGCGAGGTCATCGAACAGCGCGGGCTCACCGCCCCAGAAGACGTCAGCCTCAGGCCGGCCGGCCCACTCGCGAATCCGGCCGTAGGCCACCGGCGTGCCAGCCGAGACCACGGTGACGTTCACGTTCACGTTGTACTGCCGGCGCGCGAACTCTCGAAATGCGGCCGTCGCCGGGTCGGCGACGGTGCGCGCCACCGGGGTGATGATGACCAAACGGTCTTCGATTGTGGCCTGCGCCTGCGATCTGGCCGCGGGCAACGCCAGCAACGCCACGGTCATGGCGGCGAGAACAAGCCACGCGAGACGACGCATCCGCCTCTCCCTCCCTCAAGACCTCCGCACAGACGTGTCCGCCAACGGTTATCTCCTTCGTCTCGTCGCAAGTCCTTCCTGCCCGGGTCTTCCGGCACAGGCTGCTGACGCCGCAATGCGCGCTCGCGTCAGCGCCTGCGCCGCAGCGCGGTGAGGATTGCCGCGCGGAGCGTGGCCTCGTCGAGTCCTGTTGCCGAGGCGCGGCCGCCCACGAGAAACACGGGGTAGCGCCGCGGCCGATGGCGCAGCACCCGAACGATCCAGCCGAACGAGAGGGGCTCGATGAGGTGGACGACGATGTCGTTGCCGAACTCATCGCGAAGGCGATCCAGGAGGCGCAGTAGCCGGTACGCGTCTTCGCTCCCGACGTCGCCGCGCCCGGGAGCGCGCCGACCGGTCGAGTCGCCAACCGTTCGCGGGAATCCGACGCCGATCAGGCTCGGCGCGAGCACTTCGATGACCAGCGGCTGTATCGCGCCGCGAAGAACGGCCACGCGGATGACTCCGCGCCGTCAGCCGCGAACTCCTGCTGTGCAGGGAGGGCCCTCCGGGTCTGCGAACTGCTTGGCCATGCGCGTCCATGCGATCGTGAACCCCGCGTCGGGCGGGCGCCGCAGCAGCCGGCTCTGGCAGCAAGTCCGTCCGATCCTGGCCGAAGCCGGGTGGCGGATCGAAGAGACCGTGTCGCAACGGCGCGGCCACGCGCGGGAAGTCGCGGCGGCCGCCTCGGCGCAGGTGGTGCTGGCCGTCGGCGGTGACGGGACCACGCACGAGGTCGCGAATGGCATCCTCGAAGGACGCCGCGGCGCCGCCCTGGCGGTGTTGCCCGTTGGGACGGGCAACGACTTCGCGCGCGCGATCGGCCTGCCGCGGGATCCTTTTGCCGCTGCGGCCGCGCTGGTCCGCGCGAAACCGCGCGCATTCGACGTGGGCGAGGTCAACGGGCGGTACTTCCTGACCATCTCCGGCGCAGGGTTCGACGGCGAGGTGGCCCGCCAGGTCAACGCCTGGCCCAAAATCTTCGGCGGCGTGGTCATGTATGCGTGTGGGATCCTCAAAACGCTCGTCACGTACCGACCGGTCGAAGTGACCATCACGCTCGACGGGACTGCGGCTCGTGAGCGGCTCTTTCTCATCGCGGTGGCCAACACCGCCTGGAATGCCGGGGGCATGTGGCTCGTGCCCGCGGCACGACCGGACGACGGCGTCCTGCACGCGGTCATTGCCGGCCCGCTCACGCGGTTCGAGACGTTGCGCGTGCTCCCCAAGGTGTTCTCGGGGCGGCACCTCGAGCATCCCAAGGTCCGCCAGGTCCAGGCGCGCGAGATCCAGGTCGCCAGCGCGACGCGGCTCGCCGTGCAGGCCGACGGCGAGTCGGTCGGGACACTCCCAGCCCTGTACCGCGTCCACCCCGGGAAGTTGACCGTCCTCGCACCTGTTGCGTAGCACCCGCGCCAGACAGCGGCGCGGGCGCCACACCGAGACTCCGCTTCGCCAGCGCCTCTCCGCACCGCCTGTGTGCTCCTGTTGATCCCTGTCAACAGCAGTTGCGCAAGTCTAAAGAGAGTCGGTGTCTGGGAAGACGAGTGGTGAGAGCCGCGTGGAGGTACCGACGCGATGGAGCGACGCCCGACGATCATGACGGTCGAGGAAGTGGCCCGCTACCTTCGGGTACACGCGATGACGGTCTACAGGCTGATTCAACGCGGCGAGTTGCCCGCCGTCCGTGTCGGACGGAGCTGGCGCTTCAGAAAGGACCAGATCGACCTGTGGTGGGACGACCGTGAGGTCAACTCCGGTCACAACGGCGAGCGCTCTCCTCGTGTGGCGACGCCTCGGAGGCACGGACGTGGCCGTCGATAGCCCCGACGTCTCCGAGGCCCGCGACGGTCAGATCCGCCGCCAGCTCCAGGCCTATGTGCAGGTGCACGCGCGGCGGCGGCCCACCGTGAGCATGATCGTGGACGGCCTGGGACTGCCGCGGCAAGAGGTGGACGCGGCGTTGAACGATCTCCTGTCGAAAGGGCTCGTCGTCCAGCGGGCCGACGGAGGCGCCGAGCCGTTCTATGCGCCGGGTCCTGCCGGGCAGCGCCTCGGCCAGAGGCTGGTCAATGCCGAACTAATCACGCCGGAGCAACTCGAGGAGGCTCTGGCCGAGCAGGCCAAGACCGGCGAGCGGTTGGGCCAGATTCTGGTCAAGCGGGGCTTCATCACCAAACAGGCGTTGGGCGAGACGCTCAGCGCGCAGCGCGGCGCGCCCTACGCCAATCTCATGACCGCCGAGCTCGATGACAGCGTGCTCCACGCGGTACCGCTCGCCACGATCATCGAGCACAAGGCCGTGCCCTTTGCCCGCGTCGGCCGCGAAGTCCACGTCGCGATGATCGACCCGACCGACGTGGTGGCGATCGACCACATCGCGGCGTTGCTGCGCGCGAGGGTCCGGCCCTTTCTGACGACGGAGCGGGACTTCGAGTGGCTGCTCTCGACCCGCTTGGATGTCGCCGGGGCGGTCACTGGAGACGTCGAGGCCGTCGAGACCGTGGACGACGCGGAACCGGACTTCGCCGCGGTCTCGGCGAGCGAGTCCCCCGATGACCCGCCGGTCGTGCGGCTGGTCGACACGATCATTCAAGGCGCCGTGCGAGACGGCGCCACCGACATCCACATCGAGCCGCACGTGGACGGGACCGCGATCCGCTATCGCATTGACGGCATCCTCTACGACAAGACTCGTCTGTCGCGGGGTGTGGCGGCGGCTGTTACGTCGCGCGTGAAGGCGCTTGCCGGCATCGACATTGCCGAGCGTGTGCGGCCGCAGGACGGCCGGCTCCTCTACGCGCTCGACGGCCGCGAGCATGATCTGCGCATCGCGACGGTGGGGGCGACGTTCGGGGAGCGAGTCACGGTCCGGGTCCTCGACAAGACTCGGGTGATGCTCGGCCTGGACCGTCTCGGCTTGCTGGCGGACCAGCATGCCGCCGTCGACCGCCTGCTGGCCAAGCCCTACGGCATGATCCTGGTCACCGGCCCGACCGGATCGGGCAAGACCACGACGCTCTACGGCTGCGTCCACCGGCTGAACGAGCGGTCGCGCAACATCATGACCGTCGAGGACCCGGTGGAGTACCATCTGCCTGGCATCACGCAGATCGCGGTCCGGTCAAAGATGGCGGTATCGTTTGCCACCGGATTGCGCGCGATCATGCGCCAGGATCCCGACGTGATCATGGTGGGCGAGATCCGCGACATGGAGACCGCGCAGATCGCCGTGCAGGCCGCGCTCACGGGGCACCTGGTTCTCAGCACGCTGCACACGAACGACGCCGCGGGCGCGATTGTCCGCCTCATCGACATGGGCGTGGAACCGTATCTGATCACCTCGACGCTGCTGGCCGTCGTCGGACAGCGCCTGATCCGGACGCTGTGCCCGGTGTGCAAGCGCGCGCACCGCGCGACGCCCGAGGAACTGGCCGAACTGCAGTACACCGGAGACGCCGGTGTGCACGTGTGGACGCCGGTGGGCTGCTCGGACTGCGCGGGTCTCGGGTATCGCGGCCGGACCGGGGTGTTTGAGATCCTGCGCGTCACCGACGCCACGCGCGACCTCATCCTGCTGCGCCGGCCTGTGACCGCGATTCGTGAGGCGGCGGCCCAGGCCGGGATGCGGTCGATGCGAGAGGCCGGCGTCGCGAAGGTCCTTGACGGGATCACGAGCATGGACGAACTGCGTCGCGTGGTCTTCTCGGAAACCGACTAGTATGCCGGCGTTCGCGTACACCGGCAGGGACGCCGGCGGACACCTCGTGCGCGGTGTCCTCGAGGCCGAGGACGCTGCGCGTGCGCGCGTGCGGCTGCGCGAGGACGGGCTGTTCATTACCTCGCTCCAGCCGCAGACTCGCTGGCGATTCGGTCAGTGGTTCCACTCCCGTCCCGGTCCCGATGAGATCGCCGGATTCACATTCCACCTGGCCGGCCTGGTCGGTTCAGGCATCTCAATGCTGCGCGGGCTCGCCGTGCTGCGCGAGCAGACCGAGAACCGGGCGCTGCGCGCCGCGATCGCCGACATAGAGAGCAGCATCCAGACCGGCCAGAGCCTCTCGGCCGCGCTCAGTCAGCATCCCGAGCTCTTCTCGCCCCTCTACATCGGGATCATCCGGACGGGCGAGGTCGCCGGCGCGCTCGATCAGGCCCTCAGGCGCCTCACCGACTATCTCGACCGCGAGGTCGCCACGCAGCAGAAGGTCAGGATGATGCTGGTCTACCCGGCCTTCGTGATCACCTTGGCCGGCGTGGTCGTGGGACTCTTCCTCGCCCTCGTGGTCCCGGTCTTCGAGCGCGTGTACGCGGCGTCCGGCGCTGCGCTTCCCCTGCCAACACGCGTGCTCGTGGCCGTCAGCCGCCTCGTCAGGCACGCCTGGCCGCTCCTGCTCGCCGGAGTGGCCGCGTGCGGGTGGGCCGTCGGGCGTGCCCCGGTTCGCGCGTGGATCCGGCGGCAGGGTGACCGCCTCGTGTTTGGGCTTCCGAAGCTGGCGACGATGGCGCGCACCGTGCAGGTCACCCGATTCATTCGCACCTTTGCGGCGCTGCAGGCTAGCGGCATTCCGGTCCTGAGCAGCCTGGAGGTTGCGGCGGAGGTCACGGTCGATCCTCGGATGCGCGAGGCGGTCACCGCGCTGGGAGATGGCGTCAGCCGCGGTCGCCGTCTGAGCGAGACCATGCGCGCCACGACGTTGTTCCCGCCCATGGTCCACCGCATGGTGGCGGTCGGCGAGGAAACCGGCCAGCTCGATGCCTTGCTGCAGCGGGCCTCGGAACTGCTGGAACGCGAGACCGACTTCGCGATGAAACGCCTGATGGCGCTGGCCGAGCCACTTCTGACCCTCGTGCTGGGCGGCGTGGTGGCCCTGGTGCTGCTGGCGCTGTACTTGCCGATCTTCGGGCTCCCAAAGGTAATGATGCGATGATCCATGCGTACGACCACACCCAAGGAGGTGCACGAGAGTGAACACGAGACATCGCGGAGAAGGCGGCTTCACGTTCGTGGAGGTCCTGGCGGTGATCCTGGTCCTTGGGGTCCTCGTCGCGATCGCCCTTCCCAACTACTTCGGCGCCGAGGCCGACGCCCGGACCGCGGTGCGCACGGCGAACGTCCGGTCAATCAACACGGCCCTGGCGCTCTACCAGTACCGGAATGGCGGGGCCTGTCCGGCCGACGCCACGACGTTCACCGCGTTTCTGAACAACACGACGTACTTCCCTGACGGCGCGCCGACCGATCCCGTGGCGGGTGGGCAGACGTTCTTCACGACCAACTATAACGCCAGCCGGTGCCGGGTGGTGATCCCGTAGCCGGTGGGGGGCGCAAGGCGCGGGTTCAGCCTGGTCGAGGCGCTGGTGGCGGTGGCGCTGTTGGGCATCCTCGTGCTCGTGGCGGTGCCGCGCCTGACCACGCCCGAGTCCGTACAGGTCGGTGTGCCCGCGCGGCACCTTGCCGCCGACCTGAGGCTCGCGCAGCGGCTGGCGATCGCGCGGCGGGCCACCTACACACTGGAGTTCTCGCCGGCTGCGCCCCCGTACGCCGCGTACGTCGTACGTCGGGAGGGTGCCGGGGCCGAACCGGACTTCCCGAAGACGTTCGCCGCCGGGGTGACGGTCACCGGCCCGCCGCAGTTTACGTTCCGTCCTGACGGCAGCGCGGATGGCGACGGGACCGTCACACTATCGTCGGACGGCGTCGTCGCCACGCTGCAGGTGACGGCTGCCACGGGGCGCGTGGTGGTCACCGCGCCATGAACCCGGATCAATCCGGGGCGACCCTGGTGGAGTTGCTGGTGGCGGTCGCGATCATCGGCGTGGCCCTGATCCCCCTCCTGCAGATCGTGCCGGCCACGCTGGCGCCGATCCAGGTCTCCGACACTGAGGTGCGGCTCTCCGCCGCCGGTGTTCGCAAGAGCGAGGAGTTGACCCACCGGCTGCGGGCGAACATCGCAAGTGTGACGTCTGGCGCCGAGGCCTGCAGCGATCTGTCCGGATGCCGGCTGGAGTGGACGATTGCCACGGACGCCTCCAGCAGTGCTCCGGGTGTGGGGTCGCTCGTGGCCGTCGAGGTCGTCGCGTGCCGGGACGCCGACGCGAGCGGCGCGTGCGATCCAGCGGAAGACCAGGTGCGGTATGCGACGAAGGTTACCTCTCGGCCCTGACCCGGACGGACGGCGTCGCAGCACAGTCCCGGTCCGCGGAGACCGGGACGGGCAGCGCGGCGCGTCGCTCACCGAACTCCTCGCGGCCGCCGCGATCCTCGCGGTGGCGCTGTCCGGACTGGTGCCCCTGTTATGGATCGGCGGGCAGTCACGGGCTCGCGTGGACCGGCACGCCGAGTCGCTGCACCAGGCGCGCCGGGCGGTAGACAGACTCGTGCGCGATCTACGCGCCGCGCGGTCGTTCCAAGTCATCAGCCCCACGCTGCTGCGCGCAGTGGTGTCGCGGGGAGACGGCACCGGTGCCACGCCCACGATCGAATACCAGCTGGACAGTACCACCGGAGAGCTGCGGTATCGGGTCGCCGCGGACTTCGTCTATCGCCGCCGGATCACGGTGACAGCGGGAACGGCGGCCGTGCCCGCGGGCTATGCGGTGTCCGTGTCCTTCGATCACGCGGCCCTCGTCTCCGCGGGCAAGAGCCTGGGGAGCGGCGACGACGTCCGCGTGCTCCACTGGACCGGCGCAAGGTGGCTGGAACTGGACCGCGTGAAGGATGTCCCGACGGCGTGGAACACCACCACGACGCGCATCTGGTTCAGGCTGCAAACCGCGCTCCCGGCCGCGGGCTCGGACGCCAACTACTACCTCCACTACGGCGACCTCTCGGCGCCGCCGCCGCCCGCCGACGGCGACCACGTATTCGCCGACTACGAGGACGGCGCGACGCTGGCGGACTGGGTGCGACGCGACACCTGCAACGGGGCCTACACGCCGTCGGCCGACGGGTTCCTCTTCCAGTCGACCAGCGTGAGCTGCTATCGCAAGGTCAGCAAGAGCGTCGCACACGGCAACGTCGAGATCTTCTGGGGGTTCCGAAGCGATTCCGCGGGCACGAACAACAACCGCCATCAGGTTGGCGTGGGCGCTCGATGGAGCGACGCCGGCGCAGGGTACATGGTGACGCCGGGGGACGCCACGAACCGCCGGCTGAGCATCCGGTACGTGGCCAACTGGGCCGCGGCCGGCAGTGTCATCGCGCAGTCGGCGCTTGGCAATGCTGTCACACCCGGCGTGGACTACTACGGACGGTTCTACCTCGTCGGCACCGCGCTCCGCGCGAAGTACTGGGCCGTGGGATCCGCAGAACCGGGATGGCTGGTCCAGACCAGCCACGTCACCGTGGGCAGCGGCATGCACTACGGCCAGGTGGACGGTCAGGCCTCACCCCAGACCCACAGGCACCGTTATCTGTTCATCCGGCCGCGCGTCGACCCGGAGCCCGCCACCGCGCTGATGCCGGAAGAGCGCGGCGCGCGCCCTGACGCCTTTGCGCCTCTTGCCGGACCGTTCCGGGCGATGGCGGTGCGATGCTTCGACGACTCCGGCGGCGTGGTCGCATGCGCGGCGCCGTCGGCCGTGCGATCGGTCGAGATCGCACTGACCGCGATGGATCCCACAGGGGAGGTGGCCGACATTGTCGTCACCTCGCGTGCGTATCGTCAGGCCCCATAGCCCGCCACGCCGCGGCCAGGAGGGCTTTGCCCTGATCCTGGCGATCGTCGTGACGCTGACACTCGCGCTGATCGTCGCGGGCATCGCGCAGGTCATTCTTGCCGACCAGGAGATGGGCCGGCTGACCCAATGGGATGCGGCGGCGCTGTACCTGGCACAGGCTGGCCTCGAGCACCAGATCTACCTGCTCAAGGCGAACAAGGCGGCGGGGGCGATTCCCCCGACGAGCTACCCGGTGACCGCCGACCAGCGGTTCTGGTACTGGACCAACCTGAGCGCGCCGGACGGCTGTCTGCTCAACTGCACCGGCAACGTGGCATCGCGGCGCTGGCGCATCCGCGCCACAGGCGAGATCCGCCGGTACAATCCCGACGGCACCTGGACAGCGTTGCAGTCGCGGACCATCCTGGCAGACGTGGACATCACGTACACTGGCACCAGCCCCACGTACGGTACGCCGCTCCGGGTTACCGTCCGGCGCTGGGAAGAGACGCTTCCGTAGACGCCTCGAGGGAACCTTGTGCGAGCGCCTGCTGCTCGGGCGGCAGCAGTTCGGCAATCGCCGCCATGAACAGGCTGCCCCACGACTCCAGAGTCTGCCTGGTGATGCGGCCGTCGTGCTTCGGAACCTGAATCGGCGGACCGAAGCGGACCGTGACCGGGCCCCGGCGCGGGAACCGTGCGCCTTTGGGCATGGCGCGCTGCGTACCAATCACCGCGACCGGCAGCACCGCGGCGCCTGTGCGCAGTGCGAGCAACGCCGCGCCGGGCTCTGCAGGCCGCAGCCGGCCGTCGACGCTCCGCGTCCCCTCGGGGAACATGAGCAGCATCCTGCCGCGGCTCAGAATGTCAAGCGCGGTGCGGATCGACTGCCGGTCCGCCTCTCCCCGCCGAACGGGGAACACCCCTACCGACCGGAGCAGCGGGCCGAGCACCGGTGTACGGAGCAGTTCTTCCTTGGCCATATACCAGACCCGCCGCCGCAACGCCACGCCGGCGATCGGCGGATCGAGCGCGCTGACGTGATTGCTGACCGCGAGGACGGCGCCGGTCGGCGGCTCGTGCTCGCGGCCCTCGACCCGCAGGCCGAACTGCAGCCGGAACCACAGCGCAAGCACACCCTTCACGAAGCTGTACCACACGGCTAGCCCGCCTCCATCCGCTCACGGAGCAGCCGCAGGATCGTCCCAACCACCTCGTCCGGCGTGAGCGCGGTCGTATCGATCACCACCGCATCGCGCGCCGGCCGCAGCGGCGAGTGGGTGCGCGTCGCGTCACGACGGTCGCGTTCGGCTTCCTGACGCTGCACCTCCTCCAGGCTGATGCTCACGCCCCGAGCCTGCAATTCGGCGTGGCGCCGCCGCGCACGGGCCTCCAGCGTGGCCTCGAGGAAGATCTTGAGATCGGCATCGGGGAGCACAACCGTGCCGATGTCGCGGCCCTCCATGACGATGCCGCCTGACGCGGCACGCTCGCGCTGCCGCGCGACGAGTGCCGCGCGGACGCCCGGCAGCGCGCTCACCACCGACGCCGCGGTACTGACCTCCGGCGCCCGGATCGCTTCTGTGACGTCGCGGCCGTCCACGAGCGTTCGATCGCCCGCGCCGTTGGGCCGCGACTCGATGCGCAAGGTGGACGCCAGGCGTGTCATCGCCGGTGCGTCGTTCAGGTCGAGCCCCTGCTGCGTCGCCACGAGCGCGACCGATCGGTACATCGCCCCGGTGTCAAGATACTCCAGACCCAGGCGGCGAGCGATTGCCCGTGCGACGGTGGACTTGCCCGACGCGGTCGGACCGTCAATCGCGATGACCGGCGGGCGGCGGGCCGACCTGGCGCCCGTCACGCCCTCACCGCCACAGTCCGGCGCAGTGCCTCGATGGCCGCCCCGGTGTCGGCAACGGGCCGTGCACCGGCAGCGACCAGGTCAGCTACGCGCCGGGCGGCGATCCCGTTGGTGAAGTCCCGTCCCGCGAGATCGCCGATAACGATCACAGGCACCCCGTGTCTCAGCGCACCGGCCGCAACCTCGAGGTTGCGCAGGTTGCCGGGTCCGAACGGCACGGGGGCCACGATCACGGCGTCGGCCGCCCGGGCCGCGGTGGTCGCCGAGGCGACGGCCTCCTCCCCAACCGGGACGAACGGCGCCTCCTCGATCACCTCGAGCCCAAGCGCCCGCGCCGTCTCGTCGTCGGTGTCCATGACATGTACCACGCCGACAGTGACGCGGCAGCCGATCTCGACGCAGCGCGCGATTACCTCCGAACCAGCACCGCCCCCGGCAATCACGTGCACGCGGGGCCCGCCAACCGAGCCCGTCACCGGGGGTGCCGCCGTCACGTAAGGCCGGCCCGTCGCCGGATTGCGCCGTATGCTGGCGCCGGGCCCGTACGCCTCGGCGATCGTGTCCGCGCGGACAACTGCAGACGGCTCTCCGAACGCCAGCAGCCGGCCACGCGAGAGCAACGCCAGCCGGTCACAGTACGTGGCCGCCAGGTTCACATCGTGCAGGGCGGCCACGACGGTGACGCCGCGGGCGGCCTGTCGGCGCAGCAGAGCCATCACCGCAACCTGATGCGTGAGGTCGAGATGCGCCGTCGGTTCGTCGAGCAGCAGAATGCGGGGTGATTGCGCCAGCACCCGCGCGATGAAGATGCGGTGCAACTCCCCACCGCTCAACGCGTCGAGGCTGCGTGCTGCGAGGTGCGCAGTCTGCGTGTGCTCCAGCGCTTCGTCAATCGCCCGCAGATCGTCCGGGCCGGGGTTCGCCAGCCTGCCCACGTGGGGCCCTCTTCCCCAGGCCACGGCCTCGCGGACGGTCATCCCGGCGGGCGCGACAGGCCGCTGGGGGAGCATAGCCACGAACCTCGCGAGCTCCGCGGCCGGCGTCTCTGCAGGCTCCCGCCGTGCTACCATGACCACGCCCGCATCCGGTCTCAGCATCCCGGCCAGGGCCCGCAGGAGCGTGGTCTTCCCTGCGCCGTTCGGCCCCACAACGCCGCACACCGTGCCGGTGGGGATGACCAGGGAAACGCCGTCGAGGGCGACGGTGGTGCCGAGCCTGCAGACCACGCCGGCGATCTCGACCTGGAACCCCCTCCCCGCAGGTATCATGCCGGGCTCAGCGGCGATCTCGGAGCAGTCGCGCCACGAGCGCGAGCCCCTCGGCGATGCGGGGTCCAGGCCGCGTGACCAGCGCCGGCGGCACCTCGTACACGCGGCCCGCGCGCGCCGCGTCGGTGTCGCGCCAGCCAGCGCGCGCACGCGCCTGCTCCGGGCCTTGGTAGAGCAATAAGATCACCTGGGGGTTCCGCACGAGAACGGTTTCCAGGGCCACGGACACATACCCTTGCCGGTCGGCGAAGATGTTGCGGCCGCCGGCACGCCCGACCACGTCGTCGACAAGCGTGCCGCCGGCCGCCACTAGCACGGGCTCGTGCCAGACCTCGACGTAGACGCGCCACGGGGTGGCGGGAGGCACGGCGCCGAGCCGTCGCCCGATCTCCCGAGCCAGGGCCTCGGCCTGGGGAAGGCGTCCGGTCGCCAGCCCCAGCAGGCGAATCTGCTGCAGCGTCCCGGCGATCGACTCCGCGTCAACAGCCAGCACCGGCTGCTGGAGCGCGCGCAGCCGCAGGAGATGGTCGCGCTGCAATGCCGGCATCCCGACGATGAGATCGGGCCGGAGCGCGATCACCCGCTCGAGGTTGATGATGACGCCGCCGACGCGCGTCCGACCGTGGACCTTGTCCGGAGGATAGTCGTCGGCATCGCTGAGGCCGACGACCTCACGATCCAGCCCCAGCGCGAACAAAATCTCGGTGACGCTGGGAGCCAGGGAGACGATCCGCCGCGGCGCCGCGGGGATCACGATCTCGCCGGACAGGGCGTCGGGCACTCGCACGGGAAAGGCGCGTGCACCAGCCGGCGATCCCGCGGCCACAGCAACTGCGGCCGCGAGCGGCAGCGCGACACGTGTGGCGAGTCCTGCGACGCTCACGCCCTGACGGCAGACCGGACGGCCGCGCGAGTCGCCGGCCTACGCGCAACGATCCGGCCGAGCAGTCGCGTCCGGCCGCCCTCGCTGAACAGCCCCTCCTCCAGCTCGAGCACCTCCCACCCGCGAAACCAGCGGCGCAGTTCCCCGCGCCGCAGCCGGTGCGCCCTGCGCCGTGGGCCGTCGGGCTCGTCGCCCTCCAGGTGGGTCTCGAAGATCAACACCCCTCCCGGCCGCACGGCCCGCTGCAGCGTCGGAATGAGACGGCGCTTGAGGAAGAAGGCGTTGATCACGAGGTCGTAGCGTGCCTCGGGCAGCGGGAACATGTCGAGGTCGGCCTCGATCCATCGCACGCGCACCCGCGCGCGCTTGGCGCGGCGTGTGGCCTCTGCCAGACACGTCGGTGAGATGTCAATGGCGTCCACGCGGTAGCCGGCCCGCGCCAGGTAGATCGCATTGCGCCCGAATCCGGTCGCCACGTCCAGCGCCCGGCCCTTGCGCAGCATGGGCACCCAGCGTTGCAGGAGGGTGGACGGCGGCCCGTCGTGCGGACGGTCCCCGGCCTGGTAGCGCGCCTCCCACTTGGTCCGATCCGCCCGCATGCCGCCTCGCCCTCTAGGGTGCGACCGAGCGCGCGGCGACCAGCGGCGCCCGCGCCACCAGGGTCGAGCCCTCGAACACCCGCACCTCGGCGACGCGACTCCCGGCCTCGACCGGCAGGCGCAGGCCGGGACGCCAGATCACCCGCTGCGACGACTGCGCGCCGCGACGCACGACCGCGTAGACATCCTCTGATGGCACCGCCACGACTTCACGCCGGCGAGGCCCGATCGCCGCTGTCGCCAGGCGCTGCCCTCTCGTGGCCACCC
>JAVKJV010000051.1:0-21734 GCA_031458775.1 Candidatus Fervidifonticultor quartus
CCGCTCGACGTGATCGCCGAGGCGCTGGCCTCGATGCCGGGAATCCCCGGCCGGTTTGAGAGCGTGCACGAGGGCCAGCCGTTTGCCGTCGTCGTGGACTACGCGCACACACCGGATGGCCTGGAGAATGTGCTGCGCACCGCCCGCGAGATCGCGCACGGTCGGCTCATCACGGTCTTTGGCTGCGGCGGCGACCGCGACCGGACCAAGCGGCCGATCATGGGCCGTATCGCCGCAGAGTGGTCGGATCACGTCGTCGTGACATCGGACAATCCGCGCAGCGAGAGTCCGCTTGACATCATCGACGAGATTCGACCGGGCGTGGACGAAGGTGTCGCCGCGCGCGCGGCGACGGTGGACGTGCAGTACGAGCCCGACCGGCGGCGTGCCATCGCCCTGGCCGTGGCCGCGGCACGCGAGGGCGACCTCGTGGTGATCGCCGGCAAAGGCCATGAGACGTACCAGGAGATCGCCGGCGTCAGGCACGCGTTCGACGACCGGGAGGTGGTGCGGGACGCCCTGCGGCGGGTTGTCGGCCATGCAGGCCGCCGCGGTCACCGCGGGTCCGGCGCGACTGGGCGAGGGCGGGCCCCGCGATGAGCGTGCGACTCGCCGTGTCCGGCCTGGTCACCGCCACCGGCGGCCGGCTGCTGGTGCCGGCGGGCGTCAGTGCCGCCACGCACATCACCGGCGTCGCGACCGACAGCCGCGCGGTGCGGCCCGGCGACGCGTTCGTCGCGCTGCGCGGGCCGCGCACCGACGGGCACCGCTTCGTCACTGACGCCATGACACGCGGTGCCGCGCTTGCCGTGATTTCGGACGCCGACGCAGCGGCCGGCCCGGCGCTCGTCGTGGCAGACACGCTGCGGGCCCTGGGGCAGATTGCCGGACTGCATCGTCGCACCCTGTCGCTGGACGTCGTCGGCATTACGGGCAGCGTCGGCAAGACCACGACGGTCGGCCTGTGCGCTCAGGTGCTCGCGCAGCGGTTTGTCACCGCGCGCTCGGCCGAGTCGTGGAACGCCGAGATCGGCGTGGCACTGACCCTGCTGGGTCTGCAGCCGTCGCACCAGGTCGCGGTGCTCGAGATGGCCATGCGGGGGACCGGACAGCTGACCGAACTCGTCGGGATGGCGCTGCCCCGCATCGGCGCGGTGACGAACATCGCCGACGTGCATCTTGAGACACTCGGCTCTCGCGAGCGCATCGCCGCCGCCAAGGCCGAATTGTTGAGCGGCCTGCCGACCGACGGGGTGGCGATCGTGAACGCCGACGATCCGTTCGCGCCGCGACTCGTGCGCGACGTCCGGTGCCGGGTTGTGCAGTTCGGCACCTGGGCCGACGCCGACGTCCGCGCGACGGAGATCACCTCCTCCGCCGCCGGATGCCGGTTCGTGCTGCACCTCGGGTCTGACTGCGCCGAGGCCGCCATGCCCGTGGTCGGCGCGCACCACGTGCTGAACGCGCTCGTGGCGGCATCGGTCGGGTGGGTGCTGGGCGAGTCCCTCGCCGAGATTGTCGGAGGCCTGGCAAAGGCGCGCGTCGCCAAGATGCGGCAGGAGATCAGTACGCTCGAGAACGATGTGCTGCTGATCGATGATTCCTACAACGCGGGCCCGCGGTCGATGGAGGCGGCGTTCGACGTGCTCCGACAGGTCGGAGGGACGCGGCGCCGCGTGCTGATCCTGGGCGAGATGCTGGAGTTGGGTGTCGAGTCCGCGGTGTTCCACCGGCAGGCGGGCGAGCAGGCCGCTGCACTGGCGCCCGCGGCTATGCTGGTCGTCGGACCGAACGCCCGCTGGTACCTCGAGGGCGCGACCCGCGGCTCCCAGGCAGTGGTTGCGACGGCATGGGCCCGGACGCCGCACGAGGCTATCCCGCTGGTGCGCGACATCGTCAGGCCCGGAGACGTGGTGCTCGTCAAGGGCTCGCGCGGCATCGAGATGGAGCACGTGGTCGCGGCGCTGCGCGGACGCGCGGTTGGGACGCCGCGGTGAGCGCCTGGGCGGCGGCCCCGCTCTGGGCGCAGATGTTGGTCGCGGCGGTCGCCGCAAGCGGCATCGTCGCGCTGGCGGGTCCGCGGACCGTCGCGCTCCTGGCGGCGTGGGGACAGCGGCAATGGATTCGGGACGACGCGCCCAAGCGGCACCAGGAGAAAGCCGGGACCCCGACAATGGGCGGCCTGCTCATCGTCGCCGGCATTGCTGTGGCGGCGCTGCTCGTGGGGGGGGCGCACCCGGTGATGGTCTTCGGGCTCGCGTGCATGGTCGCGTTTGGTGGCATTGGGCTCATTGACGACGTGCTCGCGATCCGGCGCCGGCGCAATCTGGGCCTGCGCGCGCGCGAGCGGCTCACCGCGCAGATGGTGGCGGCGATCGCTCTCAGCTGGTACGCCTCGGCGCAGCCGTGGGCGGCGACGCAGGTCGTCGTCCCCTGGATGGGGTCGGTCGACTTCGGCCGCGCCTACGCCGGGCTGGCCGCGCTGCTGCTCGTGGGCTTCAGCAACGCCGTCAACTTGACCGATGGGCTCGACGGCCTGGCCGCAGGTCTCGTCGCGATCGCGGGTGTCGGGTTTGCGGTGCTCGCGGTGGCGGCCGGGATGCGGCCGGTCGCGATCCTGGCCATAGCCGTCGCCGGCGGCGCCGCCGGGTTCTTGCGGGTCAACGCACACCCGGCCAGGCTCATCATGGGCGATGTCGGGTCAAACGCGCTCGGCGCGGGCCTGGCGGCGCTGGCGATACTTGCGAAGGCCGAGGTCGCGCTGTTCGTGATCGGCGGCGTCTTCGTCGCCGAGGCGGCGTCGGTGTTTCTTCAAGTCGCCTACTTCAAATCCACCGGTGGCAAGCGCATCTTCCGTATGAGTCCGTTGCACCACCACTTTGAGCTCGGTGGGTGGGCCGAGACTACCGTCGTCCGCCGGTTTTACTGGGCCGGAGCGATCTGCCTGCTTGCCGGCCTGCTGGTGGCGCGGCCGTGAGCGCGGTGACGGCGCGCGTGGACGCGGTGCTGGCCGGGGTACGGAACCGGCGCGTCCACGTGCTGGGTCCGTCCGGTACCGAGGGCTCGACGGTCATCGACTTCCTGCTGCGCCATGGGATCACCACGATCACCGCGCACGAACTCGCCCCGCCCGAACGCTTCGCCGCGACACTCGCGCGGACGCACCGCTGGCTCGACGAGGCGGGACAGGCCGCGCTGCTGGCGCGCCTGCGCGGGGCGCCGATTACCTGGCGGCACGGCGCGGACTACCTGGCCGACCTGGACCAGGCCGAGATCATCTTCGTCCCGCAGTCGTGGTTCAGGCACCCGCAGAACGCGCCGGTACGCGAGGCCGCGGCCCGAGGCGTGCCGCTCTCGAGCATGACGCAGTTGTTCTTCGAAGTCTGGCCCGGGCCGACGCTCGGGGTCACGGGTACCAACGGCAAGTTCACGGTGGTGACGCTGGTCAGCGCCATGCTCAAGACGGCAGGGATCGCTGTGGTCACGACCGGCAATGACCGCACGCACGTGCCCGCGCTGCGTTCGCTGGATCGCGCGACCTCACAGACGTGGCTGGTGTTGGAGATCAGCAACCGGCAACTCGTCGGCCTGCCGTACAGCCCGCACGTCGCCGTCGTGACAAACCTCGCGCCGCACCACCTCGATGACCACGGCTCCTTCGACGCCTACGTCGACGCCAAGCGCACGATCGTGCGCTTCCAGACCGACCGTGACATCGCGGTCCTCAACGCGGACGATCCCGTGGTCGCGGGGTTCGCACAGGCCACGCGTGCGACCGTCCATTGGTTCAGCCGGCGCGCCGAGGTGGAGCGCGGCGCGTTCCTGCGCGACGGGCAGATCACGCTGATCGGTCGCTGGCGCCGTGAACGGCCGGCGGGGCGCGAGCCCGAGCCCGTCGTGGCGGTTGATCAACTTGGGGTGCCCGGCGCGCACATGGTCGAGAACGCGCTGGCCGCCGTGGCGGCTGCGGCGGTCGCCGGCGCCGGGCCGGCTGAGGCAGCGCGTGTGTTGCGCGCGTTCCGTGGGTTGCCCTACCGGTTCCGTCTCGTGGCCGAGCGCGACGGCGTTGCGTTCTACGAGGACTCGCTCGGGACGAATCCCACGTCCGCCTCGGCGGCGATCAGCGGCATGACCCGACCGTATCACCTGATCGCTGGCGGGTTCCGCAGGCACGCGCGGCCCGAGGACTTCGCGCCGATGGTGCGCGCGCTGGCGGCCACGCCGGTTCGCGCCGTCTATCTCATCGGCGCCACGGCCACGGTGCTGGCCGAGGCGGTGGCCGGCATGGCCACACGGCCGCGCGTGGTGCACGCGGGGACGCTGGAAGCCGCGGTGACAGCGGCCTGGGACGCGGCCGAGGCCGGTGAGGCGGTGTTGCTCTCGCCCGGGTGCGAGAGCTTCGATCAATTCGCCGACTACCGTGAGCGCGGTGACCGGTTCATCGCGCTGGTCGAGACTCTGCCGGCACGGGCCGGCGGGAGGACCGGCGGGTGAGTCGCCCCCACGAGGTCCTGCGCCGACGGGGCGACGACGTCGTGCTGTTCGGCACGGTGCTGGCGCTGCTGTCGATCGGTCTGGTCATGGTGTACAGTGCGAGCAGCGTCGTCGCCTATGAGCGCCTGTCCGACAGCGCCTACTTCTTCAAGCGGCAGGCCGCGTGGGCGGGACTCGGACTCGTGGCCCTGTGGGTGGCGCGCGGGATCTACTACGAGCGGTTGCGGCGGCTGGCGGTGCCGCTGTTGTTCGTGTCGGTGGTGTTGCTTGCCGCGGTGCTGATTCCCGGCATCGGACGCGAGGCCGGTGGCGCTCGCCGGTGGATCACCGCGGGTCCGCTCAGCTTCCAGCCGGTGGAGATCGCGAAACTCGGCGTGCTGCTCTACGTGGCACAGTTCGCGGCCCGACGCGGCGCGGGCATCCGCAACCTGGCCCGCGGCGTCGTGCCGCCGCTCGTGGTCACGGCGTTGTGCGCCGCCCTGGTGCTCAAGCAGCCGGACATGGGCTCGGCAATGATGCTGGTGGCGGTTACGATGCTCGTGCTGTTTCTCGCCGGCGCGCGCGTTGCGCACCTGGCGCTGGTCCTTGCCGCGGCCGCGCCGTTCATCGCCGCGGCCGTCGTGCTGGCGCACTACCGGTTGCAGCGGATTCTCGGGTTCCTCGACCCTTGGAGCGATCCGCAGGGCCGCGGGTTCCACGTGATCCAGTCGCTGCTTGCCTTCGGGTCGGGCGGCGTGCTGGGCGTGGGACTGGGTGCCAGTAGCCAGAAGTTCTTCTACCTGCCGGAGCGCCACACGGACTTCATCTTCTCCATCATCGGCGAGGAGCTGGGTCTGCTGGGTACCGGCGGCCTGCTTGCGCTCTTCGCGCTGTTCACCTATCGCGGGTTCTCGATCGCCAGGGCCGCGCCTGACCGTTTCAGCGCGCTGCTCGCGGCCGGGATCACCGCGACTGTCACCGGGCAGGCGTTGCTCAACATGGGCGTGGCCACCGGGTTGCTGCCGGTCACCGGCATCCCGCTCCCGTTTGTGAGCTTCGGCGGGTCCTCGCTTGGCATGATGATGATCAAGGTCGGCATCCTCCTCAACATCTCGCAGTACGCGCACCGTGCCGCGCCAGCAGCGCGCCGGCGGCCCGCCGACGCGCTCCGGGCGCGGGCCTGGGGAGCGGCGCGGTGAGAGTCGTCATCACCGGCGGCGGGACCGGTGGGCACCTGTATCCGGGCCTCGCGATCGCCGAAGCGTTGCAGCGGCTCGCCCCGCACACAGAGATTCTCTTCATCGGAGGGAGGAAACTCGACGCCCGCGTCGTGCCGGAGCAGGGCTGGCCCTTTCGCGCGATCGCCGGCGCGGGTCTGCCGAGGCGGTCGCTGCCCGGAGCCGCCCGTGCGCTCGTGACGACGGCGGCCGGAATCGTGCAGGCGCTGCACCTCCTGCGGCAGTGGCGGCCCGACGTGGTCGTGGCGACCGGTGGGTACGTCTGCGCGCCTGTGGGCGCGGCCGCGGTCGTGCTCGGCGTGCCGCTGGTGCTGCAGGAGCAGAACCTGCGCGCGGGTCTGGCGAATCGGGTGCTGGCGCGGTGGGCCCGCTGGGTGTCGGTCCCTCATCCGGACACGACCGGACTCCGCGCGCGCCGCCTGGAAGTCACCGGCGTGCCGATTCGCGCCCGTGCGCTGGAAGGCGACCGCAGCCGCGGGATACAACGGTGGGGCTTGGAGCCGGATCGCGTGACGCTGCTGGTGCTCGGCGGCAGTCAGGGTGCGCACAGCGTGAACAAGGCTGTGTGTCAGGCGGCCGATGTGCTCATGGGTGAGACGCCACTGCAGATTCTCCATCAGACCGGTACCGAGGACCTCGCGTGGGTGCGCGAGGCGATTGGCCGACGCGAGCACGTGGGCCCGCCCGCAGTCCTTCATGTGCCGGCCGCATTCCTCGATCCCGTGGGTGACGCGTACGCATGCGCCGACCTGGTGTGTTGCCGCGCAGGTGCGGCGACCCTGGCCGAGATCACGGCCTGGGGCCTGCCGGCTATTGTCATCCCCTACCCGCACGCCGGCGGGCACCAGGACGAGAACGCCGCGGTGCTGGTGCGTGCCGGGGCCGCCGTTCGGGTTGCCGATGCGGACCTGGCGGGCGGCGCGCTCGTCACCGCGATTCAGACCCTGTGGGCCGACCAGGGCCGCCGCACGGCGATGTCGCACGCGAGCCGCGCCCTCGGCCGTCCGCGCGCCGCGGCCGCGGTGGCCGGCCTGATCCTCGCGATGGGCGGCGAGCGCGTGGCGCAAGAGGCCCGGGCGTCATGACACCACGCGAGGCCCGGCTACACTTCGTCGGCATCGGCGGTGCCGGCATGAGCGCGATCGCCGAGATCCTGCTGCATCGCGGGTACGAGGTGTCCGGCTGTGATCTCCGGGAGTCCAAGGTGCTGCGGCGGCTCCGGGCACTGGGCGCACAGGTATGGATCGGTCAGAGCCCGGACCATCTCGCCCACGCGGACGTGCTGGTGTACTCGCGCGCCGTCGGCGGGCAGAACGACGAGATCCGCGCCGCGCGCGAGCGTGGGCTCCCGCTCAGGCACCGCGCGGAGATGCTGGGCGAGATCATGCGCAGCGGTCGCGGCGTCGCGGTCGTCGGTACCCACGGCAAGACCACGACCACGGCGATGCTCACGCGCATCCTGACGGCGGCCGGGCTCGACCCGACCGCGCTGATCGGCGCCGAAGTGCCCGAACTGGGGAGCAACGCACGGGCCGGCAGCGGACCCTGGGTGGTGGCGGAGGTCGACGAGAGCGATGGGTCGCTGCTGCGCGTGGCGCCCTGGGCCGCGGTGCTGACCAGCCTGGATGTGACCGATCACCGCGACTTCTACGCGACGGCCGCACAGCTCGCGGGCACGTTCGAGCAGTTCCTGCAGAGTGTGGCCCTTGAGGGGTTCATCGTGGTCTGTGCCGATCACCCGGGCGCGCGGGCGCTGGCGGAGGGGCTGGGCCGTCCGGTGATCACCTACGGCTTCGATCCGGCCGCCGCGGTGCGGGCTGAGATGCGGGCCATCGAGGGACACACGACGCGCGCCAGCCTCATGCTTGGCGGTCGCCACGCCGGCGAGCTGGCGCTGCAGGTCCCGGGACGGCACAACGTGAGCAACGCGACCGGCGCCATCGCGGCCGCGTTGCAGATCGGGGTTCCCGTGGGAACGGCGGTCGAGGCGCTGGCCACGTTTCGGGGCGCGAGCCGTCGCTTCGAAGTACGCGGCGAGGCCGACGGTGTGCTGGTAGTGGACGACTACGCGCACAACCCGGTGAAGGTGGCCGCGGTGCTGCGGGCGGCGCGCGAAGGCTGGCCGCAGCATCGGGTGATCGCGCTCTTCCAGCCGCACCGATTCTCGCGCACGATCACGACGCACACGGAGTATGCGCACGCATTCGACGCCGCCGACGAGGTTGTGATCACCGACATCTATGCGGCCGACGAGCGCCCGCAACCTGGGGTCACCGCGCAATTGATCGTGGACACCGTGGCCGCACACCGCCCGGTGCACTACCGGGCCACGACCGAGGCCGCCCTCGACCTCGTGGAGGCGCTCGCGCTCCCGGGGGCCATCGTGCTCACGCTCGGGGCGGGAGACATCTGGCACGCTGGCGACGCGCTGCTGCGGCGGCTGGCCGCGCGGACATCGCGCGGCGTGAGCGCGCCGGCCGCGGAATCGCGGAGCGCCGGAACATGACCGTGACCCGCACCCTGCCGTCCGGACTCGAAACGCAGTTGCGCGCGGCGGTCCGCGACGTGCGACGCGACGAGCCGTTGGCGCGGCACGTGCAGTTCAGGATTGGCGGTCCGGCCGACCTGCTGGTCGTGCCCAGGAGTCTTGAGGAACTGGAGGCTGCGGCCCGCGTGCTGTTCGCCGTCGGCGTGGTGCCGGTCGTGTTGGGTCAGGGCTCGAACGTCTTGATCGGAGACCGCGGAATCCGCGGCGTCGTGCTCAAGCTCGGCAAGGGCGTGGACCGCGTGCGCATCCGCGATACGGTGGTCGAGGCCGAGGCCGGCGCCGGGCTGCCGGCGCTGGCCCTGCAGACCGCGAAGCGCGGGCTGGCCGGGCTCGAGTTTGCCGCTGGCATCCCCGGGTCGGTCGGCGGCGGCGTGGTCATGAACGCCGGCGCGCATGGGCACGCCATGGACGAGATCGTCGAGCACGTCGATCTCGTGACACCCACCGGAGCACAACGCCTCGACCGCGCGGCCCTGGGGTTCCGGTATCGGACGTCGGTGCTGCAGGGCGAGCCCTGGATTGTGACCCGGGTGACGATGCGGTTGCGGCCCGAAGCGCCGGCCACGGTGAAGGCGCGACTCAACGCGTGGCTGGCGCACCGCGGCGCCACGCAGCCGATCGGCCCGCCCAGCTCGGGGTGTGTGTTTCGCAACCCGCCCGGCGATCACGCGGGACGGCTCATCGACCAGGCCGGCGGCAAAGGGCTCGCCGTTGGTGACGCGCGCGTGTCGACGCTGCACGCCAACTACATCATCAACGAAGGGCAGGCGCGCGCCGCCGACGTACTCGCGCTCGCCGAGCAGGTGCGGCAGCGCGTCCGCGAGCACGCCGGCGTGACGCTTGAGATGGAGGTCAAGCTGCTTGGTGAGTTCTGAGGAGCCGCTGACGAGGCGCACGGCGCCGTCGACCGGCTTCGGGCCGCGCCGGGCGGCACTCCGCGAGACGCTGCCGCGCTTTGCCATGGTGATGGCGGCGCTGATCGCGCTCGCCGCCTTTCCACAGTCCGCGCTCTTCGCCATCGAACGCCTCGACGTGCGCGGCGCCTCGATGCTTGCACCTGAGACGATCGCCACGATCGCCGGGCTCAGGGAAGGGGCGCGGCTCTTCGCCGTGGACGCCGAGGATGTGCTGAGGCGCCTGAAGGCCGATCCGCGCATCAAAGACGCCGCGATTCTCATCAAACCGCCGCGGACGATCCGGCTCGACGTCGTGGAGCGCCGGCCGTTGGTGGCGCTGGCCGTCGGGGATGCGTTCGCCCTGTTGGGCGATGATCTGGTCGCCGTGGCCGTGGGGCCCGACTCCGCGGGCCTGCCGGAGGTCGTCGACCGCATCCGGCCAGTGCCGTGGGCTCGCGCGGGTGCGCCTGTGGCGTCGGACGCTGCGCGCGCGGTCCTGACGGTGCTGCCCAACATACCGGCCGCGATACGGGTGGGCCTTCGGCAGATCATCGTCGCGCCGGGCTCGGACTTCACCCTCGTTCTGCGGTCCGGCCTGCGGATCCGCGCCGGAGGGCCGGCCGGTCTCGCAGAGCGGCTGGCCGGGGTCCCAGCAGTCCTTGAGGCCCTTCGCGCCCGCGACATTGCGGTCGCCGCGCTCGACCTGCGATACGCTGGGTCGATCGCGGTCACACTCTCGACAGGAGGAGAAGCCCCGTAGGTGTGGAATAGCCCGACAAGATATAGGGGCGCAGCCACCCACAACCTACTATAGGTAGCGTATGACGCGTCGTGGCACCGTCACGGGCCTAGATATCGGTACGACGAAGGTGTGTGCCATTGTCGGCGAGGTCGACGAGGACGCCGAGGTACACATCATCGGCGCCGGCACCGCGCCGTCGACCGGCCTGCGCCGTGGCGTCGTCGTCGATCTGGACACCACCGCCAAGGCCGTGCAGCAAGCGGTCGAGCACGCCGAGCGCATGGCTGGCGCGCGCACTACATCGGCGTTTGTCGCGGTCTCAGGGGAGCACATCACGTCGTCCGATAGCCGCGGGGTCGTTGCCGTGGCGCGGGGCGACC
Organism: Candidatus Fervidifonticultor quartus; assembly: GCA_031458775.1. Taxonomy (GTDB): domain Bacteria; phylum Sysuimicrobiota; class Sysuimicrobiia; order Sysuimicrobiales; family Humicultoraceae; genus Fervidifonticultor_A; species Fervidifonticultor_A quartus. The sequence goes on from JAVKJV010000051.1 coordinate 10,278, forward strand.
ACGAGATCGGCGACGCCGACGTCGCCCGCGTCATCGATGCGGCGCGGATGGCCGCGCTGCCGTCGTCGGATCGCGAGATCATTCACATGCTGCCGCGCGACTTCGTCGTCGACGGTCAGGACGGGGTCAAGCGGCCGGTCGGCATGTTCGGCGCGCGCCTCGAGGTCGAAGCGCACATCGTGACCGGTGTGGCCACGCAACTCGCGAACGTGGCCCGGGCGGTGCAGAAGGCCGGGCTCGAGGTCGAGGAGATGGTGCTCGAGCCGCTCGCATCTGCGGAGGCCGTGCTGACGCAGAGCGAGCGTGACCTGGGCGCGGTCGTGGCCGACATCGGCGGCGGCACCACGAGCCTGGCGATCTTCGCCAACGGCGGGTTGTGCCACGTCGCGATCCTGCCCGTGGCCGGCGCGCATCTGACCAACGACATCGCGGTCGGGATGCGCACGCCCATGACCGAGGCCGAGAAGCTGAAGGTGCGATGGGGCGCGGCCACGCCGCACGCGGTCTCCGAAACCGAGATGATCGAGGTGTTCAACGTTGGCGGCCGTCAGCCGCGGGTGTTGCCCCGTCGGGTCCTCGCCGAGTTCATCGAGCCACGGCTCGATGAGATCTTCTCGCTGATCCAGGAACAGATCCGGCGCAGCGGTTATACGCACCGGGTGCCCGCCGGCATGGTGCTGACCGGCGGATCGTCGGTGCTCGACGGGCTGGTCGAGTACGCGGAAGCCCGGCTCGGATTGCCGGTGCGCCTCGGCGCGCCGGATCAGGTCGCGGGCCTGGTCGAGACGATCCGCTCGCCTGCGTACAGCACCGGCGTCGGCTTGGCGCTCTATGGCGGACGGACACGCGGCAAGCGGGGCATTCCGCAGCGCAACGGGACGAGCACGTTCTGGGACCGGACCCGGGCATGGGTGCGCGATCTCTTGCAGGGTGGATAAGCAGGGGACTCGGAGGGGGAGCGTCGATGGCCAACACAGAGCGAGATCTTCGGCGGTACGCCGCGATCAAGGTGGTCGGCGTGGGAGGTGGCGGGAGCAACGCGGTCAACCGCATGATCTCCGCCGGGCTGCGCGGCGTGGAGTACGTCGCGGTGAACACGGATGCGCAGGCGCTGGCGCTCTCGTCGGCTGATAAGAAGATCCACATCGGCGCGAAGGTGACGAAAGGCCTCGGCGCCGGCGGCGACCCCACAATCGGCCGCCAGGCCGCGGAAGAGAGCCGGGACGACCTGCGCGACACGCTCGCAGGCGCCGACATGGTATTCATCACCGCCGGCATGGGCGGCGGCACCGGGACCGGCGGGGCGCCGGTGATCGCCGAACTGGCGCGCGAGTTGGGCTCGCTGACGATCGGCGTCGTGACGCGGCCGTTCGGCTTCGAGGGCAAGCGTCGCGCGACCGCTGCGGACGAGGGCATCAAGAACCTCAAGCAGCGTGTCAACACGCTGATCACGATTCCGAACGACCGGCTGCTGCAAATCATCGACCGGCAGGCAACGGTGATCGAGGCGTTTCGCACCGCTGACGACGTACTGCGGCAGGGGGTGCAGGGCGTCTCCGACCTCATCACCATCCCGGGTCTGATCAATCTCGACTTCGCCGACGTACGCACGATCATGGCGGAGGCCGGGTCGGCACTCATCGGCATCGGTGTCGCGCAGGGTGAAGATCGGGCGTCCAAGGCCGCCCAGGCCGCCATCAACAGCCCGCTGCTCGAGACGTCGATGCAGGGCGCTCGCGGGGTCATCATCAACGTGACGGGCGGGACCGACATGGGGTTGCTCGAAGTCAGTGAGGCGGCGCAGATCGTGCGCGAGGCCGCGGATCCCGACGCCAACATCATCTTCGGCGCGGTGGTCGACGAGAAGGCGCGCGACGAGCTCCGAATCACCGTCATCGCCACCGGTTTCGACGCCGCCCGTCGTATCGACGAGGTCGTGACGACAAGCGACGACCGCCAGAGGGAGCCCGTGAAGCTGATCGACGACCTCGACATCCCGGCGTTCCTCCGGAGGCGGTAGTCCGGGCACTTCGTGTCGTCGTCAGGCGCTGCCGACGGGCCTGGGACCGACAGCCCGTTCGTCGGTCTCCGGCTTGACTTGGCCGAGCAGTTCATCGCGGCCCAGTTTCCCGGCGCGGTGGCGCTGCCGGAGATGCCGCCCGCGTTTCTCTTGCCGGGTGCCCAGCGCGTGCGCGACCGGTTCCTCACGCTGCAGCGGCAACTCGCGCCACTCGGCTTGTTGCCGCTGCTGCGCGCCCGCGACGGCCGGCCGGTGCTCCGGCTCGTGCCGAAGCCGACGCCGGGCCGGTGGTCGTGGAAGACGAACCTCGCGCTGTTCCTCGCCACCGTGACGACCACGTTCATCTCCGGCTACCTGCAGGCTGGGGGGCTCGTGCAGTTGGGATTGCTCGACGACGCGGTGGTGAACGGCATCCTGTTCTCGGTCTCGCTGCTGTTCATTCTCGGTGCGCACGAGATGGGCCACAAGGTCGTCGCGACGCGGCGAGGGATCGATGCCAGCCTGCCGTACTTCCTGCCCATGGTCCCGCTACCGCCGCTCCCGGGCACGCTGGGCGCGGTGATCATGACGCGGACGCCGGCGCCCAACCGTGACACGCTGATGGATCTCGGCGCCTCCGGCCCCATCGCCGGCTTCATTGCGGCCATTCCCGTGCTGATCTACGGCGTGAGCCAGTCGTTCGTGGTGCGGCTTGCCGATCTCGGACCGGTGATCTCGTACCCCGATCCCCTGATCGTCCAGTGGCTGGTCAGGTGGTTGCTGCGTCCGCCGGACGACATGGTCGTGCTGACGCATCCCGTGCTCCACGCCGGGTGGATCGGCCTGCTCGTGACCAGCATCAACCTGTTGCCGGCCGGTATGCTGGATGGGGGACACGCGGTTCGCGCGGCGTTTGGGGCGCGGGCCCACACGATCCTGTCGTACGTAGGGTTGGCGCTGGCCGTGGCCATGGGGTACTATCCGATGGCCATCATCATCGCGCTCCTCATGCGGCGTGGCCACGTGGGCCCGCTCGACGATCTGACCCCGCTATCGGTGTCGCGGCGTCTCGTCGGGATCGTCCTGATTGCGATCTTCGTGCTCAGCGCCGTCGTCTTTCAGCCGCTCGCCGGGTTGTAACCCGCGATGGCCCGTTCCTCAGGCACACCGCTCCGTGGCGCGGATCAGGAGCGGGCAGGGCGATGGTGCCGCGCCGTGCTCGCGGTGTGCCGGAAGGAGATGCGCGAGACGCTCCGCGACCGGCGGACCGTGCTCGCGGCGCTGGTCCTTCCAGTCGTCACCATGCCGCTTGTCGTGCTTGCGGCCCCGGCGCTCGCGCAGCGGCAGCAGCGGGCGCTACAGGCGAGGCCGGTGTCGGTCGCGGTCGAGCCCGACGGACTGCGCGCGCTGCTCGCGACCGGCCTCCGGGCCGGGGTGGTCCAGCTCCGCGAGCCCCGGGACACGCGCGAGGCAATCCGCCGTAGCGAGATCGATGCCGCGGTCGTGGGACAGCCGGCAGCCGGGCCTGCCGACCCGCCCGGGGCGGCGCGTATCGAGATCCTCTATGACGAGAGCCGGCCCGCATCGGCCGAGGCGGCTCGGCGGCTCGCCGACCTCATGGCGCAAGACGCCGCCGCCGGGATCCGGTCCGATCCGGGCGATCCGACGGTCCCGCAGTCCGGCGGCGCAGTGGCGGTTGTCCTCGTCAACGTCGCCACTCCCGAGCGCATGGGCGGCGCCCTGCTTGCGTCCTCGCTCCCCCTGTTTCTGGCGGTGTGGGCGTTGCTCGGCGGACAGTACGCGGCCCTCGACGTGGGTGTGGGGGAGCGCGAACGCGGCACTCTGGAGGCCCTGCTGGTGCTGCCCGCGAGAAGGTGGGAGGTTGTCCTGGGGAAGTTTCTCGCGGTGCTGATCCCTTCGTCGGCAGCCCTACTCATTGCCCTGACGTCCGGCGTGGCGTCGCTCGCCGCCGGCGGCCGCCTCTTGGCCACCGGTCCGGTACGGGTTGCCTTGCCGCCCGAGGTTGTCTGCGGGGCGTTGGCCGTCGGCCTGGGGCTGGCGGCCTTCCTGTCGTCCGCCCAGCTCACCCTCAGCCTGGCCGCCAGGACGCTCCGTGAGGCCCAGCAGGCATTCACCGGCCTGTACCTGGTTACGGTGCTCCCGGCCGTCCTGATCCCCCTGGCCGGCGTGACCCTCGATCAGCCGTGGACTCCCATCGTACCCGTGGTGAACGCCGTCTGGGCGCTGCGGGGGCTCCTGATCGGCCAGATCGAGCCGGCGCGCCTTGCACTGGTTGCCGGGACCCTGGCGGGTCTGACCATGCCGCTGCTGGCTGTGTCCGTCCGGCAGCTTGGTACGCCGCGGGCACCGATTCGCTGATAGAGCGATGCCTGCCCTCGAAATCCGGCGTGCGGACTCGCGGGAGGCGTCCTGGGCCAAAGTTCCGGCGTTGACATACCAGATTTTGGGGCATAGAATCAGCCTTGCCTCTACAGGTGGGGCCCCCTGATGCGATGCCCCGTGTGCGGCCACGAAGAGAGTAAGGTGCTGGACTCCCGTCCCGTGCTCGAGGGACGGGCGATCCGGCGTCGCAGGGAGTGCCTGAAGTGCGAGCGACGATTCACGACGTACGAACGGGCCGACCTGGCACCGCTCATGGTTGCGAAGCGGGACGGGCGGCGTGAGCCGTTCGACCGCGCGAAGGTGCTCGCGGGTGTGACGCGAGCCTGCGGCAAGCGTCCGGTCTCGATGGAAGCGCTGGACGCCCTGGTGGACGATGTCGAGCGTGAGCTCCGACAGACAGGCAGTCAAGAGGTCGCTTCGGCGACCATCGGGGAGCTGGTGATGGAGCGCCTGCGCCGCCTCGACGATGTGGCCTACGTACGGTTCGCCTCGGAACACCGCCGGTTCCGCGACGTCGACTCGATCGCGGAAGAGATCGAAACCCTCAAGGAACGCAAGCGCCGCGAGGACGCGGCCCGCGATCAGGTGCCCCTGATCACCCTGCCAGACGCGCAACGCACCCGCTAGTTCATCCATCGCTGGAGGTGAGTCATGGAAGGCGCATCGTCCTCTTCGACCCACTCCCCGTCTCGATCCCACGCGACCCCCGACCTCCCGGCGGAGACGCTGGCCGCGTTCGGGGGCGACGAGCTCCGCGCGCGCGTCTTCCATGACAAATATGCCCTCCGCGATCGCGACGGCCGCGTCGTGGAGCACACCCCCGAGGAGATGTGGGCGCGCATCGCGCGCGAACTGGCCTCGGTCGAGCGGCCGGAGAAGCGGGCGGAGTGGGCGGCGAACTTCCAGTGGCTCCTGCAGGACTTCCGGTTCATCCCGGGAGGACGGATCATGCACGCCGCGGGCAATCACCGCCGCGTGACGGCCCTCAACTGCTACGTGATTCCCGTTAGGGATGACTCCATCGAGGCGATCTTCGACTGGATGAAAGAGGCGGCGCGCACGTACAGCCTGGGCGGCGGCGTCGGCACCGACATCTCGGTGCTGCGGCCGCGCGGCGCGCCGGTGAACAACGCGGCGCGGAGCAGTACCGGTTCCGTCTCGTTCATGGAGCTGTTCTCGCTGACGACCGGGACGATCGGGCAGTCGGGCCGCCGCGGCGCCCTGATGATCACCATCGCCGATAACCACCCCGACGTCCTGGACTTCATCAAGATCAAGCGCAACCTCACGAAGGTCCGCTACGCGAACATCAGCGTCCGCATCTCCGACGCGTTCATGCGCGCGGTCGAGGAAGACGGCACGTACGACTTGGTGTTCGAGAACGAGCGCGTGACGATGCGGAGGACCGTGCGGGCCCGAGACGTGTGGCGCGAGCTGATCCAGGGGGCGCGGGACTACGCCGAGCCCGGCGTGATCTTCTGGGATACGACCAAGCGTTGGTCCACTTCGGAGTACAACGGGATGGGCGTCGTCACGACCAACCCCTGCTCCGAAATCCCGCTCGAGCCGTTCGGCAACTGCTGCCTGGGGAACGTCAACCTCGCCCGCTTCGTGCGCGACGAGTTCACCTCGCAGGCGCGGGTGGACTGGGATCAGCTCGAGCGGGCCCTGCGCTACGCGACGCGGTTCCTCGACAACGTCCTCGACTACAACGCCGACCGGCACCCGCTCCCGCAGCAGCGCGACGCCAGTCTGTTCAGCCGTCGGATCGGCGTCGGGTTCACCGGCCTGGGCGATATGTTGATCATGCTGGGGCTGCGGTACGACAGCGACAGCGCGATCGCGTTCGTGGACAGCCTGTTCGATCGGATCAAGAACACCGTCTACGATGAGAGCGTCAACCTGGCGGTCGAGAAGGGCGCGTTCCCCGGATACGACGCCGAGCAGCATGCGCGGTCACCGTTCGTCCACACGCTGGCCCCGCGCGTGCGCGAGCGGCTCGAGCGCCACGGGCTGCGCAACGTCGCCCTGCTCACGGTACCGCCGGTCGGTTCGGGCGCAGCGCTGGCGGGCGTCACCAGCGGCGTGGAGCCGATCTTCGACCTCTCGTACATCCGTCGGTCCGAGTCGCTGTCGCAAGAGGTGTTCACCGTGTACCACCCCCTCGTGCGCGAGTACATGCGGCGGTTCGGCGTCGAGCACCAGGAGGATCTGCCCGACTACTTCGTGACCGCCCATCAGATTCGCCCGGAGATGCGGGTGCAGATGCAGGCGACGATCCAGCGGCACATCGATCACTCGATCTCGTCCACGGTGAACCTGCCCCACGACGTGCCCTCCGAAGAGGTCGAGCGTATCTACTTCCTGGCATGGAAGATGGGGTGCAAGGGCATCACGGTGTACCGCGAGGGCAGCCGCGAGGGCATCCTCATCACGGAGAACCAGGCCAAGGGCACGCCGGTGGCGGCCGCGCCGCCTGCCGCGTCGTCGGCCGCCGCGGGATCGGCCGCACCGCAGCGCGCCCAGCCCCGCCCCCGACCCAAGGTCACGGCAGGCCGCACCGAGCGTATCGAGACGCCGCGGGGCCGGGTCTACGTCGTCATCAACGAGGACGAGATGGGCCTGTGCGAGGTCTTCGTGCACTCCCTCGACGTCGAGGCCGAGGCGATCGGCCGCCTGGCGTCGCTCTCGCTGCGCGGAGGGATCGATCCCCGCGACGTGATCGAGCAACTGTGGCGCGTGCAGAGCAAAGAGGTGGCGTTCGACCGTTCGGCCGACGGCACGGTCGTGCGGGTCTCGACGATCGCGCAGGCGGTGGCGCTGGCGCTGGGGCGCGCGCTCTATGGCGACGCGTTCCGGCCGGACAAGGCGTTCCCGCGGGCAGACGTCCTGCCAGAGCCTGGACCGCGCGCGCGCCAGGAGTCACTGCGGTTCGCACCGGTGCCCGCCGCGGCGCCGGCCGCCGCCTCGGCCGCGCTGGCACCGGTGACGGGCGGCACCGGACCGCTGGCCCCGGGCCAGACGCTCAGCCCCGAGGCGATCGCGAGCCTGGAGTTCATCGGGATCTGCCCGGACTGCGGGACGTCGTTGATCCGCGAGAACGGCTGCACCACGTGCCGGCAATGCGGGTACTCCAAGTGCTGAGACGTCCAGCGCGCTGACCCGGCGCGTTGACAAGGACTGCCGGCAGGCAAGTCGAACACTACGGGCCAAAGCGCTCGGTCTCCGGTACAAACCGGGGCGTACGGGGTGTTGCCGGCCCGACGCCGGTCATGGATTACCACCGGGCGAACAGGGGGGCCTCGACATGAAGAGATGGATTGTGGCGATCAGTGCCCTGGCGCTGCTGGCCACGGCGTTCGTGCCGGCCGGCGCCCAGACCCAGCCGGCGCAGCCGGCCAACTACATCGTCGTGCCCGGCCACGCCATCGGCGACATCCAGCTCGGCATGAGCCAGCAGCAGGTGCTGAACCGCATGGGCATGCCGGACGAGATCTCCAACGATCGTGGCGGCGACGGCGGGCTCAACGTGTACTGGATCTACCCGCAAGGCGAGCGGGCGGTGCTCGTGATCTCCTGGACGAAGCGTCAGGGCGAAGCCGGCGGGGTCGACTTCATCTACACCGACGCCCCGCGTTACGTGACGAGCAAGGGTGTCGCGATGCAGAACTCCGGTTTCAAGGACATCCTGACGCACTACGGCGCCCCCGAGCGCATGCAGGGCGCGGGCCGCGGCTCGGTCATGCTGTACTACGAGTCCCAGGGCATCCGGTTCCGCGTCGAAGGCGAGGGCGGCCGCGTCACCGCGATTACGGTCGTGCCGCGCAAGTAGCCGCGGGTGTCATGATGCTGCTATTCTAGGGACCGGGGGAGAGACAGCCGGGGCGGATCGTGCCGGCCGTCCCGCCGGAGGTGGGGTACGTGAGGATGTCTCGCTGGATGACCGTTGCCGCACTGGTGTTGCTCGTCGGCGTGATGATGATCGCGCCGCAGCCCACGGCCGGCCAGACCAAGCTGGTGATGGCGTTCGTGCCGTCGCTCGATGTGTCGCGGGTGCTTGCCGACGGCTCGGTGATCGCGCGGGCGCTATCGATCGTGACCGGCTACGAGATCGAGGCCACTGTGCCGACCAGCTACGCGGCGACCATCGAGGCGCTGTGCGCCGGTCGCGTGCACATCGCCTGGTTCGCGCCCGCGTCGTACGTGCTCGCGAACAGCCGGTGCGGCGCTGAGGTCGGTCTCATCAGCGTCCGCGCGAACCTGCCCTACTACGGATCACAGATCCTCGTAAAGGCGGACCTGGGGGCGAAGAGCATCGCTGACCTGCGCGGCAAGCGCTTTGCCTACGGCGACCCGGCCTCGACGTCGAGCTACATCTGGCCCGCGGTCTACATCCGGAAGAAGGGCTTCGACCCAGACCGATTCTTCAATCAGACGATCTTCGCCGGCGGGCACGATCGGGTGGTCATCGCCATCTACCAGGGCAGCGTGGACGCGGGGGCGACCTTCGGTGACGAGTTCGGCAGCGATGCGCGGGAACGGGTCATGCGGCAGTTCCCCGACGTGAAGCAGAAGGTAGTCGTTCTCGAGTACGTCAAGCCGCCGGTCATCAGCTACATTCCCAACGACACGATCAGTTTCCGCAAGGAACTGCCCGACGAGGTGAAGGAGCGGATCATCCGAGCGATGTTCCGGCTGGCGCAGACCCAGCAGGGCAAGAAGGCCGTCTATGATCTCTACCAGCACGAGGGCTACGCGGACTACAACCTGCTCATCAGCCAGTACAAGGTGGACCCGAAGCAGGTCCCCAGCCTGGACGCGTTCTTCAACCCGATCCGGGACGCCATCAAGCTGCTGGGGCTGGACCTGGCGAAGATCGTGCGGTAACGACGTCCGTTCGCCGGGCGGTGCGCGGGGAGGGGCGAGGGCACTCACCCCTCCCCGTTGCCGTGCGGCCGGAGGGTGAGAGGCGCCTCGCAGGGGGCGGAGAGGAGCACAGATGGCCGGCGCGGCCGTGCGGGTCGAACACCTGACCAAGGTCTACGCGGACGGGACGCGGGCGCTCAAGGACATCTCGTTCGAGGTGGCACCCGGGGACTTCCTCATCATCATCGGGTTGTCGGGGTCCGGGAAGTCCACCCTCATGCGATGCATCAACCGACTGATCGAACCGACCTCGGGCAAGGTCTACATCGACGGCGTGGACGTAACCGCGCTCAACCACGATGAGCTGCGGAAGGTCCGCCGGCAGATTGGGATGGTGTTCCAGCAGTTCAACCTCGTCAAGCGCTCGTCCGTACTCACCAACGTCCTGGCCGGGCGGCTGGGCTACGTGCCCTCGTCGTGGGCGATTACCAACTACTGGCCGCGCGACCTACGTGAGCGGGCGCGGCAACACCTAGCGACCGTGGGTATTCCGGAGAAGGCCTACACGCGCGCCGACCAGCTTTCGGGCGGGCAGCAGCAACGTGTGGGGATCGCCCGGGCCCTGATGCAGGATCCCAAGCTCATCTTGGCTGATGAGCCGGTGGCCAGCCTGGATCCGGCGACGTCGCACTCGGTGCTGCAATATGTCGAGGCGCTCAACCGGCGCGATGGCGTCACGGTCATGTGCAGTTTGCACTTCCTGAGCCTGGCGCGGCGCTACGGCACTCGCATCATCGCGCTGAAAGCCGGCGAGATCGTCTACCAGGGGCTGCCGGCCGACATCGACGAGCGCCGCTTCAAGGAGATTTTCGGCGAGGACGCCGTCGAAGTCGAGATCCGCTAGGGCGGGTCGGAGGAACTGGCGATGGGACGCAACGCGAGCGCGTCATCTATGCCGCAGGCGCCGGAGATGCCACGGCCGGCCGCCGGCGTGCTGCGGGTGTTTGCGTGGGTCGTCCTCCTCGGGGTGATCTACGTCTACGGGTGGCGGGTGACCCAGATCAATCTGGCTGAGCTTGTCACCAAGGCCTATCTCGCCAAGCCGCTGCTGGTCGATCTGGTACGGCCGGACCTGCTCGCGCGGGTGCCGCGCCTGCAGACCGCCGACGTGGGGATCGGCCTGGAGGGCACGCCGCCGCCGGCAGCGGAGCTTCCCGCCGGGCCGGGAGCCATTCGCGTCACACCGTCTACGACATCGATCGGTCGGCCGATTACGGTCGAGGGGACCGGCTTCGCGGCCGATCGGCCGGTGGAGCTGCTCTGGAAGGACCAGGCGGGGAACAGCGCGACGCTGGCGACCGGGCGCACCGACGCTCAGGGCCGCTTCACGATCACCATCCCGGTCCCGGACGTCATCGGCACGACCGGCCACATCATCGCGCGCGTCACGCTTGAGGGCACGCGCCTCGCACCGAGCAACACCCTGCAACTGACCTTCTACCGCATGATCGAGACGGTGTTCCTGGCCCTGATGGGGACGACGATCGCGGTGGTGCTCGCGGTGCCGATCTCCTTTCTCGGTGCGAAGAACCTGATGGCGCGCGGACCGATCGGGACCGCCGTGTACTACCTGGTCCGTACCGTGTTCAACGTCCTGCGGTCGATCGAGCCCCTCATCATGGCCACGGTCTTTGCCGTCTGGGTGGGTATCGGACCGTTCGCGGGTGTGCTGGCGCTCGGCGTGCACTCCATCGCGTCGTTGGGCAAGCTCTACTCCGAGCAGATCGAATCGATCGACCCAGGGCCGATCGAAGCCATCACCGCGACCGGCGCCTCGATGCTCCAGATCGTCCGCTATGCCGTCGTGCCGCAGATCGTGCCGCCGTTCATCGCGTTCACGATCTACCGCTGGGACATCAATGTCCGGATGTCGACGGTCATCGGGTTCGTGGGCGGCGGCGGGCTCGGATTTCTCCTCTATCAGTACATCAACCTGCTCCAGTGGCGGCAGGCGGCCACCGCGGTCTGGGCCATCACGGCGGTCGTGGCGCTCATGGACTACCTCAGCGCCAAGGTGCGCGAGAAGGTCGTCTAGCAGGCTGCTGAAAAACGCTCTACATCTTGTGGCTTCACAAAGTGCGTGAGGCCCGCTACAGTCGGATCAACACCGTGTACCCATTCCACCTTTC
>JAVKJV010000052.1:0-20648 GCA_031458775.1 Candidatus Fervidifonticultor quartus
CTCGAGAGCCCGGTTGCGAGGCTCGTAGTCGTCCACGGTAATGCGGACGACCCCCCTCTGGCGGGCGCGCGACAGAAGCCGGGAAACTCTGGAACGCGAGATGCCGACCACATCAGCGACTTCCCGCTCAGAAAGGTCGTCGACGTAGTAGAGCCTGGCGACCGCCCGCAGGAGATCGTCCGAGTCCCGGTTCCCTGGCGTTGCTGGTGCATTTTTGTGCATGCACGTTTGTGCAAACAATACCACCGTCGGATGCAGGTTGTCTAGCGGCGAATGGGACGTGTGTTATGGGATGGCCTGCTGGATCTCGATCTGATACCCTTCGGGATCGTTGAACACAAAGGCCCTGATCCCCAGTGCGCGGTTCTCAAAGATGTCGGAGAGCGCGTCAACCGCCCGGGCCCGGCAGTAGGCGTGAAACTCGTCGACATTGGGCACGCGCAAGCAGATCTGCACCGGCTTCACAGGATGCCACCGGTGCATGCCGCGGGCCTCGTCCACCACACCCACGTAGCCTGCCTCGGAGACGCGATAGATCTTGCACCAACCCTGGTCGATCTCCAACGGGAAGCCCAGCACCGTGCCATAGAAGTCGATGCCTTTCTGCAGATCCCGGTAGTAGATGAAGATGATGAGCTTCTCGGCCTTGTTGCCGGGCAGCGGCGGTCGCTGCATGGCGCTCCCTCCCGTGGCAGCCGGTCTGGCCGTCAGTGTGACTCGAAGAGGCTCTGCAGTTGCCCCGACTCGTTCGTCACGGTGAGGCCGAGTTGGAGCAGCACCCGGGCCTTCTGCGGGCTGAGATCGTCTCCCGCGATGGACCCCGGCAGGTTGGAGTTGTCCTCAACGACCACCCGCCCGCTGCCGGTGCGGGACGTCCGCACGACGGCCACCCCGCGGGCCATGGCACCGTTGAGCGCCTGCTGCATCCCCTGCACCCCACCGGCGCCCGGCCCGGCGATTACGAGACCTCGGGCCCCGAGCGCCAGGGCGGCGTCGATCAGTGCGCCGTCGGCCCCGTGAAATCCGTAGAGGATGTCCACGCGGGGCCACTCACCCACGGCATCGATGTGAAACGGCGTCTGCGTCGTGTGTCGCTTGTCGAGTCGGTAGGCAAACGTCACGCGGTCGGCGTCGGCATACCCCATGGGGTCCCACCCGGGTGACTGGAAGGTTTGGAGCCGGTAGGTGTTGGTCTTGGTCACGTGGCGCGCCGAGTGGATCGTGTCGTTCAGCAGGACCATGACGCCCCGGTCGCCGGCGTCGGGCTGGGCGGCGACGCGCACGGCATTGACCAGATTGAGCGGCCCATCCGTGCTGAGGCCGGTGAACGGGCGCTGCGCCCCGACAACGACAACCGGCTTGTGTGTCTTCAGGATCAGGTGCAGGAAGTAGGCCGTCTCCTCCAGCACGTTGGTATCCGGTATGAAAGTGTCGGGTGCCTGCTCCCCTGGGAGCTGCGCGAAAATCGGCAGTTCCGCTATGGTGAGACCATCCGGGCGAGGGGCACTCGGGAGCACGCAGGACGGGCAGGCCGGTGCGTACGATGAGCTGTGAGCTCGCGTTAGTAGTTGGCCGCCCCTGCGACTGACCCGGATGCGCTGCGAGCGCGAATCCGTTGGTGTCGTGTGGCCCGCCGCACTCCCACTTCATCGCGAGGGGGGATGATCTCTGCGCTGCATCGGGTTGGATGTGCATCGGGAATATGCTCAGGTGGCCATCCTGGAACACGGCCACGTCGAACAGCGGGGCCGTGTTCCCACCACTCCGGACGCGCTGCGCGCCTTCGCGCGCACGTTACGCCCCACGGATGCGGTGGTGCTCGAGGCCACCTGCAACACCTACGCGATTGTCCGTCTCTTGCAACAGCATACAGGCCGCGTGGTGGTGTCGAACCCGGTCAAGACTCGGGCGATTGCGGAAGCCCGCATCAAGACCGACAAGGTCGACGCCGAAGTCTTGGCCCGGCTGCTGGCCGGCGGGTGGCTTCCCGACGTGTGGGTGCCGGATGAGCCGACGCAGACCTTGCGACAGCAAGTGGCGCATCGCGCCCGGTTGGTGCAGCAGCGCATCCGGTTGAAGAACCGGATTCAAGCGTTCCTGCACCGCAATCTGGTGCCCGGTTGCCCGCGCAGTGACCTATTCGGCAAAGCTGGCCGCCGGTGGTTGGTCGAGCAGGCCGTGCCGCTGTTGCCCGTGCACGATCAAGCGGCGCTCGCTGCCACGCTGCGAGAACTGGACCTCATCACAGAGGAGACCGCGGCCGCCGATCAGGGGTTGGCGGCGGTCGCGCTCGACCGAGTGGACGTCCGCCGCCTGATGACGATCCCGGGCGTCGACGTCACGGTCGCGGTCAACCTCATCGCGGCCATCGGCGATATCCGACGGTTCCGGGCTCCCACCAAGCTGGTCGGCTATCTCGGGCTTGATCCCCGCGTGCGGCAATCGGGGCTCCACCCCGCCTCCTACGGGCCGATCACCAAACAGGGACGCGCGCAGGCGCGGGGGATGGTGGTAGAAGCGGCCTGGGCGGCCGCGAAGGTGCCCGGGCCGTTACGGGCGTTCTACCAGCGGATCCGGGCCCGGCGCGGCCCGCAGATAGCCGTCGTCGCGACCGCGCGGAAGCTCACGGTCCTCGCCTGGCATCTGCTGACCCGTGGGGAAGACTACGCGTTTACTCGCCCGTCTCTGCTGGCGAGCAAGTACCGAGGCCTGGAGCTTCGCGCGGGCCAGCCTCCGCGACGCGGGCAAAAGGGCGCGGCCTATGCCTATAGCCTCAAAGCCATCCGCCGGCAAGAATGGGAGATGTGCATGCAGGCCGAGCGCGCGTACAAGACCCTCACATCAAACTGGCAGACGCAGCGCCCACGACAGGACGCGGGTGCCACCAAAGGGGTGCGACACTAAGCGCCGAAGCGCAACCTGCGCGGCGGGGCTTCCATCCCCATGCCCCCGCTCTTCGGTCGGGGGTCACCCGCGTCCGCCTCCATCTTACGGCGCGATCGCCTCCCCGGCCAGCAGGCCTTGACACTTTCATCCGTACCGTGCACGAGCACGATGCCGCCAAGATCGCGGTCGGTGTCGAAGAGGTGCTGCATGCGTCGCGCGACCGCGCGCCACTCCTCCATGGGCGGCAGGACCGGATCCCGCTGCGTCCAGTCCTCGTCCGGTTCGACATGCGCAAAGCGCGACGCCTCCGGGACGCGCCGGACGAGTTCGTCCACGGAGAGCCGCTCCAGGCCACCAACCTCGCGCGCGTATCGCGTCAGCGCAAGGGTGTCGGTTCCCTGACCCGTCAGGGTCGCGGCAACGGCCATGATCTTGATGCGCGTCATACGCCCCTCCCGGCTGATGCGGAACGTCCCTGTCAGTGGGGAATGTGCAAAGGAAGAGTCTTGCCTCGCGGGCTGGAGTACGGCGGCTCCCGCCGGACCCGTATCGTACCGGCGCGCTTCCAGACACCACCCATGAAACGGTGGCCCCCGGAGCCTCGGCCGAGTTCCTTGTGCACGAGGTCGAGCAGCCGCGGCTCGTCGACGGGGCCGACGGACGGGGCTACCCGGAGATCGAGCCTCGTCTGCCCGTCCGGGTCCTCGACCTCGACGAACTGGTAGTCGCCAGGTCCGCCGCCGAACGCGGACGGCAAAACGTGCTCCAGCAGGTGGTACAGGTCCCACTGGTAATAGTTCATCCCTTCGCTGGTGAACTTCTCGTAGCTGCGAATGTGATGGACGTGGAGCGTGAGCCCGGCCCGGCCGAGGGCGCAGCCACACTGGCGCCGGACCAGGACGCCGTAGTCCCCGCTCTCCACGTTGATCAGCAGTCGGGGCGCCGACGGATGCAACGTCGTGCAGAGCAGCGGGTGAATCGGCGCACCGGTCTGCGACACGGGCTCCGGGTGCGCGATGAGCGCGAGCAGGTACTCGTTGACATGGACGTCGTCGGTCTCGAGCGGATCGGCACAGCCGAGGCCGATGTTCACGCCGCCACCATACGCGTAGCGTGACAGCGCCGTGGCGCCGACCCGCTCGATGACGTCGCGCTTGGCATCGGTCAGCGGCTCGCCGGTGGCGATGAACTTCGTCCCCGCAAGGCTGACCCCCATGCCCGCCGCCGCACGGGCAATTCGCGCGGCGTTGCTCGCGGCTGTTGCCAGACAGCAGCGGCGCCCCGACTGGAGCGTGCTCTCGATCCAGCGAACGATCGTCTGGAGTTCGGAGATCTTCGTGAAGTCCGGGCCGCTGACGCCGGGCCCGTACCGGTTGCAGGCGGCCACGATCGCCCGCGTCATCAGCACATAGTAGCGGCGCTTCAGCCAGACGTCAGAGGCCTCGTGACGCGCGAACCACCGCGCCACAGGGACCCCGATCCGGCCGTAGATCAGGACATTGTTGACGCCGCCGCCGGCCGGGAGAATGCCGTCGAAGATCGCGTGCGCCCGGTCGTGCAGGTCGTGGGCGGCGAAGGCGACCGCCATGGACAGGGCGCGTTGGGCCAGCCACGCAAATGTGATGTACGAGCGCACGGGCCGGTTCATGGTGCCGGAACTGACGATGTCGAAGGCCGATCGCGATCCCTGCGGCAGGAAGTCGTCCGGAGCGACGCGGGTGGCATGGACGCCCCGCACGACCGGCTTCTTCCCTTTGAACTCGTCCGCTGTGAAGTAGACGCCCGCCGCGGCGAGACGTTCGAGCGTCCGGTCCAGACCGTCGCGGTGCACACCGGCTTCGAGATCGCCGAACTCGCAGCCCGCCCAACGGAAGAGCGCCCGATACGGACTCCGCGGCGCTTCGAACACGCCCGTGCGCACCACTTGCAGGAAGTGCGCGTCGCGTCGTTCGAGCGCCGTCCGGATCTCTGCCTCGGCGCGCTGGGCGCTGATGCGCTCCCCCAGGAAGGCGCGGACGCCGGGCACCAGACCGATCGTACGCGACAGCGTCCGGCGTAGCGAGGAGACCTGCCTCCGGATCGCGGCCCCTGCGCGCCTCACGCCTGCCCCGCCCTCTGGCTCTCGCGCCCCGCGTCCTCGGGCTGAATGGGGAGCGCCACTGCCCGGTCGCTGTTGAACTCGAGACCGATCTGGCTGCCAAGCGCAAGTGGCACAGACGGGCGCGCCGCCACCCGGACCACCAGCGGGCCGACCCGGACCCGGCAGTCCACACTGCCGCCGAGGAACACGGCTTCTTCCAGGACGCCGTCCCACTGCGGCACGGTCGCTCGGCGATCCACGATGGTCACGTCCTCGGGCCTGACCGACACGTTCACGGAACAGCCGGGCTGCACGGGTGAGGCCGCCACGCAGTCGAGAACTCCTCCGGCCGTCTGCACCGAGCACCGCGCCTGTGGGCCGGCGCGCAGCACCGTTCCGGGAAAGAGGTTCGTCGACCCGATGAAGTCCGCCACGAACGCCGTCTGCGGTCGCTCGTAGATCGCTCGCGGCGTCCCGGCCTGCACGATGCGGCCTTCATGGATGATCGCGATGGCGTCGGACAGCACGAGCGCTTCCACCTGGTCGTGGGTGACGTAGAGCATGGTGATTCCGGACGAACGTTGAAGCTGCCGCAACTCGATCCGCATGTGTTCACGAAGCTTCGCGTCCAGGTTCGACAGCGGCTCGTCCAACAGGAGCAGCTTCGGGCGCCGGACCAAGGCGCGCGCGAGCGCGAGGCGCTGCTGTTGTCCGCCGCTCAGACTCACGGCCGGCCGCCCCTCGAGACCCTCGAGGCGGACGGCGGCTAGCGCCTCCAGGGCCCGGTCCTGTACCTCCCGGCGCGGCAGCCTGCTCCCCCCGACCGTCAGGGGAAACTCCACGTGTTGGAGCACGGTCATGTGCGGCCACAGCCCGTACGATTGGAAGACCATGCCGATGCCGCGCCGGTGGGCGGGGACGTGGATGCGGCGCGCCGCCGAGTACAGCGGTACCCCGTCGAGCCGAATCTCGCCGGCGTCCGGTCGTTCCAGCCCGGCTACGCATCGCAGCGTTGTCGTCTTGCCGCTTCCCGACGGTCCCAGCAACGTGAAGAACCCGCCGCGCGGCACGGAGAACGTAATGTGGTCGCAGGGGGTGATGCGGGCGCTCCCGCTGTGGAAGGTCTTGACGAGGTCGTGGACGTCCAACACGCTGCCGCCTCAGCCCCCGGGCGCGACCCTGCGAAAGACCAAGGCGGCGCCCGTCAGGACGACAGCGAGAAGCACGCCGAGCGCCGCCACCTCTTGTGGGTGACCCGACTGCCAGAGATCAAACATCACCACTGAGAGGACCTCGTTGCCCGGCGACCAGAGCAGGAGGCTGCTGCTGAGCTCCCGCACCGACACGACGACCACGTAGATCCACCCGGCCACGAGTCCCGAGCGCATCAACGGAAACAGGATCCTCCAGAAGAGCTGAAGCCACGACGCGCCGCTCATCTGCGCGGCCCCCTCGAGGTCTGTGTGGATCCGGAGCAAGGCCGACGAGGACGCTCGCACACCGTAGGGCAGGTAGCGTGTGACGTAGGCGAGCAGCAGGATCCAGAGCGTCCCATAGATGGGTACCGGCAGTCTAAGGTACGCCCAACTCAGTGCGACGCCCATGACCACGCCCGGGAAGATGACGGGCAGCGATGCCATCTGGTCCACCAGCCACCGTCCGCGCGGACGCGTCCGAACCGTGATCCAGGCGACAACGGCCGTCAGCAGCATGACCGCGGTGGCGCTCGCGAGCGCGAGCAACAGGGTGTTGGCCGCGGCGCGGCGCACGGCCGGCAGCGTCAGGACGGCGCGGTAGCTGTCGACCGTGAGCAGGTCTAGCGCTCGCACCGACGGCTGGAGGTAGTAGGGCAGGAGTGAATACCACACCAACACGAGCAGCGGCAAGACGACGGCGAGTCCCAGGTACCCGACCAGGACCGCCGCCGTCAGGTAGCGCCAGCGTCCGAGCGCGATCCGGCGTGGCACCGCGCCGCGTCCGGTGACGGTGGCGAAGCGGTTCGCGCCTCCCGTGACCCGCGCGTGGATGAAGATGCCGAGCAACGACATCGCCAGGAGCAACGTCGAGTACGCTCCGGCCAGCCCCAGGTCGGAGGGATAGCCCTTGACCGCAAGGTAGATCTTCGACGTGAACACGTGAATCCCGACCGGCAGACCGATGATGGCCGGCACCTCGAACGTCTCGATGCCCCGCAAGAAGAGGAGCAGCATGACCGACAGTGTCGTCGGCATCGCGAGCTTCAGGGTAATACGGAAGAAGGTCGCGCGCGGGCTTGCGCCGGACATCAGGGCGGACTCCTCGAGCGCGGGGTCCATCGACCGGAAGGCCGCGGTCATGAGCAGGAAGGCAAGCGGCGACCAGTGGAGACCCTCCACCCACACCATCCCGGCAAGCGAGTACACGTTGAAGAGCGGATCGGTCAGCCCAAACGCGCGCCGGACCGCGAGGTTGATCAGGCCGATGCGCGGGCTGAACAGGAAGATCCAGCTCAGGCTGAACAGGATGCCGGGGACGATCAGCGGGACCAGGCTCAGGGCGGAGTGCAACCCGCTGAGGGGGGTATCGGTGCGCTCGGTGATCCAGGCCAGGCCCGTTCCCAGGCAGAACGCGGTCGCCGCCGTGCCGGCGGCGAACACCACTGAGTTCTTGAGCACAGGCAGACTCGAGCGATCCGTGTACGCGTGGAGGTAGTTGCTGACGGTGAAGATCCCCGGCTGCTCACCCACGCCAGGGGTGAAGAAGCTGCCGTAAATCAGAAACCCCAGCGGAACCAGCGTCAGGTAGGCCACCAGTCCGGTGACGCCGACGATGACTGCGGCACGGCCGGCACCGGAAAGCCGTTCGGTCCTCCTGACCGGGAGGACGGTGTCCAACGCTGCGGGTGAGCCCATCACGTATCTAACGTGTCCGCACCAGCAGCTCCTGCCAGATCCTGTTGTACTTGGCGTACTCCCGCAAAAAGCGCTGGGGATCGATCGTCCGATAGACGAACCCCTGGTTGAGGTAGGGCGGATCGGCCTTCACGAAGGGGTGCGCGGGGATCCGACCGAGCCGGGCCAGCGCTTGCTGCCCCTCGGGCGCGAGCAGGTAGTCGATGAACAGCATCGCGGCGTGGGGATGTGGGGCGCGCCGGGCGAGCGTGACAGTGTTGGGAAAGGCTACGACCGGTTCGAGGGCGCGCCAGTCGATCGGTGCGCCGCGGCTCCGGAGGCTCTCCGCCCGATGGTTGTAGATTGTCGGCGAGAGGGTTACCTCGCCGGCCACGATGAGCTGAGCGAGCAGCGTGTGTCCCCGGCGCCAGGACAGGTGCTGGTCTCCCAGGCGTCGGAAGAACGCCAACCCGCGTTGCTCGCCCCAGTACGCCATGAGGGCGGCGAGCCAGATCTGGTCATCGGCCTCCATACCGATCCGGCCCTTCCACTTTGGGTTGAGCAGATCCTCATAGGAGGCCGGAGCTTCCGCGGCGGCGACATCGCCGGTGTGCCAGGCCAGGACGAGCATGTTGTAGCGTGTGGCGACCCAGGCCCCGTGAGGATCTCTGGACTGTCTCGGATAGCCTCCCGCGCGCGGGCTGTAGAACGTGCGGCCGATCCCCTCGACGATCACCTTGGCCACGTCGGTTCCGGTACCCTCGATCACGTCGACGGCGAACCGGCGTCCCCGGTACTCGCTGATCACCCGCTGAGCGACGTCTTCACCGGTCGAGCGGTAGAGGTCCACCCTGATGAATGGGTAGACACGCATGAAGCCTTCGACGAGCGGGCGCGACTCCTGGAGATCCATGGAGGTATAGACCATGAGGCGCCTTCCCGCCTGGCGCCCTCGACGAGACGAGCCACCCGGTCGGGCCCGCGGTAGGTCGCCACGAAGGCGACGGCGTCACCGGGTTGCGACAGGGCGCCGCGCGGGCTGAGGACAACCGCCAGCAGGACCACGAGGGCCAGGACACGCTGCGTGGCCTGCAATGTCTGTGCCACCACACGCGACCTCCGGCTCAGGCGTCGCAGGACGGGGACTTCACATTCGTGTCTACCCCGTGTCAGTCCCTGCAAGTCCGAATCGTGCGGATCTTCGGGCGGGCTGTGAGCCGATGCTGCAGGGAGACAACGTAGACTCAGGACTGCCCGGGCCAGGCAACGACGGACGAGTCTCGCGTGGAGGCTGAAGACCTGCGTCCCAACGGCGTCCTGGCTGGTCGGGGCGGCCGGACTCGAACCGGCGACCTTCTGGTCCCAAACCAGACGCGCTACCAGGCTGCGCTACGCCCCGCCGACGCGATCGTAACAGACTACTGTAGCAGCAACAAGAGCATCAGCACCGGCGTCTTCGCGAGGAGGCTGTGCGGCAACTGCGGCGGCATGCGCACCCACGTACCTGCCGCCGCGTCGCGTACGTCGCGACCGAGCGTGAGGCGCGCTTCGCCGCGCAGCACGTGGATGATCGCCGCGGTGGACGCGGTGTGCTCCGAGAGTTCCTGCCCCGGCGCGAAGGCGAAGAGCACCGCCTTCACACGCTCGTCCTTGTAGATCGTGCGGCTCACGATGCTGTCGGCGGGCGCGTCGGCGAGCGTCGCGAGGTCTGGGACAAACGCGCAGGTGGTTTCTGATGTCGGGTCCATACGCCTATGGTACCTCCGCCGCGTCTTCGCGCACCAGGCGGTGCTGGCTGCGGTCGTCCTCGCCTCGGTCCCGCGCGCGGGAATCAGACTGCTCCCGTATCTCGTCAACTACCCCCTCCACCTGCGCGCCGAGTACCCGCGCCATCGGCGGCCGCGGCGTCTCAACGACGTCGTCACCTGCTGGTATGAGAAGTTCTTCGATAACCCAAGGTAGCGCGACCAGATTGTTGTGGAAGAGCCGCTCGCAGGCTGGCTGGCGGCGCAGACGGCGCCGCTCGCGGGTGGCGTCACCGACAAGTGACTAGGTCAGCCCGAGCGCGGCCGCCAGCCGCGCGACCGCGCCACCGACCGCGAGGGCGAGCACGACCGTGAGTGCTGAGATCACGACGGCACGCTTCCAGCCCAGGGCCCGGCTCAGGACCGCCATCGTCGCGACACAGGGGATGTACAGCGTGTTGACCAGCGCGTAGGTGAACACCTGCACCGGACTCATGAAGGACGCCAGGTTCGCGGCGCCGGTGCCGTAGCGGACGACGGCGAGCGCGACCAGCAACTGCAAGGCCAGTTCCTTCCGCAGCACCGCGAAGATCAGCGTGAGCCCCGCAACCGCCGGCAGTCCGAGCCAGCCCTCGATGACGGGCGCGAGGGGGCGCTCGGCCAGCCTGATGAGCCCGGTCTCATAGGCCGCGCCGAGCACCAGGCTCCCGCCAATGACAAAGGGGATGGCCACGGTGACGAACTCGCGCGCGCGGGTCCAGGCCTTGCGCAGCACCGTGCGCAGGTGCGGCAGGCGGAACGGGAAGATTTCCATCAAGAGGTCGGGCGCGCGCCCCGGCAGGATCCGATTGAGACCCCACCCCACCACCACGATCAGCGCGGCGACCATCGCGTAGAGCAGCACGGCGGCGCGCCATCCGCCGAGATAGGCGACCGCACCCATGATCACCGCGGTGCGTGCGCTGCACGGGGTCAGCGCGACCAGCGCACCGCCGATCACCCGCTCGCGGTCGGTGCGGAGCACGCGCAGGCCCAGGATTGCGGGCACACTGCACCCCGCGCCGGCGACGAGTGGGATGGCCGCGCGGCCGGTGAGCCCAACGCGGCCCAGCACGCGGTCGGCCAGCACCGCCGCCGCGTTCAGGTAGCCCGTGTCCTCGAGCACCGACAGCAGCAGGTAGAAGGTGAGCACGTACGGGATGCCCACTGTGAAGACCGCGAGCAACCCGGCGTCGAAAGCCCAGGTGAGCGTCCTGGTCACGAGGCCGTCACCGAATGCCCAGAGCAGCGCGGCGCCAATCGTCGGCGAGATCATTCGTGCCCAGGCCGCGTCAATGAGCGCCGATAGAACACTGCCGCCCCAGAACAACCCGGCGAAGAGTGCGCCGAGCACCGCCAGCAGGAGCGGGATGCCGGTGACCGGCCGCGTCGCCGCGCGCCAGAACCGCCGGCCCGCTACCTGTCCGGCCTGCAGCGTCACCTCGCGCGCAATGCGGTCGGCGACCGCGTGCCGCTCACGCGCGACCAGCACCGGCAGCGGCTCTGTCACGCGCGTCGCGATGCGCCGGAGGAGGGCCGCGGCCGCGTCGCGCTCGGACGGCCGCGTGACCTCGTCGGGGGTCCCAGCACCCGCGCCCTCCTCGAGCAACAGCAGCGCGCGGCCGCGCGCCGGAAACGACGAGCCGTCGAGCACGGCGGCCATCTGGCCGGCCAGGTCTTCGAGCACACGGCTGTACCGATACCTGACCTCCGGCCGGCGGCCGGTCAGGCGGGTGGCCTCGGCCATCAGCTCGGTGATGCCGCAGCGCTGCGTCGCGATCGTCGGCACCACCGGGACACCCAGCAACTCGCTGAGCCGCGCGGCATCGATGTGCATCCCCCGACGCGCCGCCTCGTCGGAGAGATTGAGGGCCACCACCACGGGGAACCCCAGGTCGAGCAATTGCAGGACGAGATACAGGTTGCGCGCCAGGTTGGTCGCGTCGAGCACCGCGATCACCGCGCTCGGACGCTCTTCGAGCAAGGCGCGCCGCGCGGCCTGCTGGTCGCCCGTGCGGCCCCCGAGCGCGTAGGTACCTGGGAGGTCGAGCACCGTGAACCGGTGACCATCAGGCTGCACGGTGGCCACCGTCACTTCCACGCTCGTGCCCGGGTAATTGGCGGTGAGGGCGTTCGCGCCGGTCAGCGAGTTGAAGACGGTGGACTTGCCGACGTTGGGGTTGCCCGCGAGCGCGATCTGCACGCACCCGGGCTCGGGCAACGGCCGGTTCGCGCCGTGACACGTGCTCACGCCGGCGCCTCCGGGGGCAACGTCTCGGCCGGCAGTCGCTCGGCCAGCCGGCGGCCCAGGGCGAAAATCCCTCCTGCTCCCTGGACGAGCACCGGACCGCTGCGGCCGAGCACGGCGACAACGGTCACGGTTTCGCCCGGCAGCAGGCGCATGGCCCACAGTTCCCTCAGCACGTCGTGATCCACGCCCTGCGGCACACCCAGCCGGACCCGGCATCCGGCCCGGGCGCTCGACAACGTCCGCGCGACGGCCTCGTGCATCGAATACTTGACCTCCCGCCTCCACAATGGGGCCGGCTCCGGGCGGTGTCGATCAGGTCGAGGTCCGATTTTTCGGGGGACCGAAGCCACGATGTTAGGGCACCCTACCCGCGCGCCCCGCGGGCGGACAGGATTCCCTTCGGCAACCACAGAAGGCGTGGCTGTCGCCAGATCCCCCCAGGCACCCACCGCCCGGCGAAGGAGCGCTCATGACGAGTGACAACGAGGTCCAGCAGCTCACCCACGGCTTCCTGGCCGACTACCTGGAGTTCTATCCCACGATGGGGTCGTGGCTGGGTCTACACGTGTACGACGGTCGCGCGGGCGATTTCTCACGCGCGGCCGTCGACGCATTCCTGCGCACCCTCTCGAGCTGGAGCCGCCGCTTTGCCGAAGTGCCAGCTGACCGGCGCGAAGGACAGCCCGGCCACGACGTGCACTTGATCGAGCAGACAATCGCGCGTGAGCGGTTCCAGTGGGAAGTCTGGCAAGAGTACGCGCGCAGCCCGATCGCCTGGGGGTCGCTGCTCGATCTCACCGGCTACCTCAAGCGCAACTATGCGCCGCTGCACGAGCGGCTGCGGGCGCTGACGAGTCACCTCGAGGACGTGCCGCGGGTGCTCGACGAGATGCGCGCCATGCTGCGCGAACCGCTGGCCAAGCCGATTGTCGAAACGGCGCGGGACGTGTTCGCCGGGCACCGCGCGTTCTATGCCGACGATCTGCCTCGCTACATGGGCGATCTGGAAGACCGGGCGTGGCGGGCGCGCTTCGAGGATGCGCGCACGGCCGCCCTAGATGCCCTCAGCGACGTCCTGGCCTACCTTGAAGAGGCGGCTGGCCGTGCGGACGGCGCCTTCGCGATCGGCGAGGCGGCGTTCCGTGAGATGCTGCGGACCGGCGAGATGGTGGACATCCCCTTGGATCGGCTCCTCGCGCTCGGCGAGGCTGAGATGGCCGCCCACACCGATGACGTACGGGCCACCGCGGCGCGGATCGATGCCGCGGCGACGCCACGGGAGGTGATGAGCCGGCTGGCCCACAACCATCCGACCGAGGAACGGCTGATCCCAGACACGCAGGCGATGCTCGACGACCTGCGCCGCTTTCTGATCGAACGTGAGATCGTGTCGCTGCCGGGCGACGCGCGGCCCATCGTCGAGGAAACCCCGCCGTTCAACCGCTGGGCGTTCGCGATGATGGACACCGCTGGCCCCTTCGAGACCGTCGCGACCGAGTCGTACTACTACATCACCCCGCCCGATCCGGCCTGGCCGCCGGAACGCCGCGCCGAGTGGCTGACCAAGTTCGACTATGCGACGCTGAAGGACGTGAGCATCCACGAGGCGTACCCCGGGCACTTCGTCCACTTCGACGCCGGCGTGCGGCGCGCGCCGTCCATGGCGGCGAAGGTCCTGAGTTCCTACTCGTTCATCGAGGGCTGGGCGCACTACACCGAGGAGATGATGCTCGAGGCCGGGGTGGACCCAAGCCCGCAGTTCCGGCTCGCGTATCTCGCCGAGGCTCTCGTGCGCCAGGTTCGGTACCTAGTCGCGATCCGCATGCACGCCGGTGACAT
Source organism: Candidatus Fervidifonticultor quartus (assembly GCA_031458775.1). GTDB lineage: Bacteria > Sysuimicrobiota > Sysuimicrobiia > Sysuimicrobiales > Humicultoraceae > Fervidifonticultor_A > Fervidifonticultor_A quartus. The sequence continues at coordinate 13,711 of JAVKJV010000052.1, forward strand.
GACCGTCGACCAGGCCACGGAGATGTTCGAGCGATACGCGTACATGGAACCGCTGACCGCGCGCAAAGAGGCGGTGCGCGGCACCTTCGACCCCGGGTATCTGAACTACACGCTCGGGAAGTACATGGTGCGGCGGCTGCGCGACGACTACAAGGCGGAACGTGGAGACGCGTTCACCCTGCGCGATTTCCACGATCGGCTGATCGCGCTGGGCGCGCCGCCGGTGCCGTTGGCGCGGCGGGCGTTGCTGGCGCGGAACTCGGGCGTGATTCTGTAAGCACCCGGCTTCACGCGCTCGGCGTCGGGCCGCCGCGCGCGGCGCTCGGTCTCGGGATGCGCTACGCTGACGGGGGCTTCTGGGCCTGGCGCGCCGCGCGCAGGGCCTCGGCCTTGGCTCGAGCCGCGGCCAGGCGCTCCTCGCGGCTCATAGACTCGGGATCCGGACCGGACGCCGCCGGGGCTGACGCGCCGGGTACGGGTGTCGCCGGAGCGGGCGTCGCCCGCTGTGAGGCCGGCGTTGCGCCGGCTTGGGACACCGGAGCCGGGGGCACTGCGGCGGCTGCCGCAGACGCCGGAGCGGCTGCCTGTGTCGCCGCCGTGGCCTTCGGCGCCGCCTCGCGCGCGAGTTCAGTCGTGCGCGGCGGCCGCACGTCCTCCCTGCCCAGGAAGTCCGCGGTCAGGTGGCGCGTCAGCCGGTCAACGACTTCGGTCACCTTCGCCGCGTTGCCCGCCATCGCAGCGTCAACCAGATCGCGGTCGAAGCGGTACGACTCCAGCCGGCTACCGTTGCTGAAGTGAACGAGCGGGTGGCCCTTGGAATCCTCGAGGACCAGAACCTTCACGGGCGGCTGCGGGTTCACCTTGCGCACGATCTCGTCAACCGTGCGCGCGACCCACTCGCGCCGGCCTTCGATACGCTGGCCCGGACCCGGGAAGACCGTCTCGGCCACGTTCTTGGCGACCAACGGGTTCGGGTCGAGCACGATCGGCTTGCGGTCGGCACGGCGCTTGCGCGCCGTCTCCCGCAGGCCCTCCAGCACGTCGAGCGAGGCGACGATCAGCGCAAAGAAATAGAATACGAAGACGGCGAATGTCAGCGCCCAGTATCGCAGAAACGCCCCAAAATCCATCAGCCACCCCGGCCTACGCGAACCATTCCGTCACGTCTACTTGGTTGCCGGACGCGGGTCCTCCTGCCGCGCCGGCGGCGCGCCGGCCTGCGCCGTGCGCACCAGCACCACCAGATGTTCCCGAGCCGCGGCCAGCGCCTTCGCCCTGTGACTGATCTGGTTCTTGATCTCGGGCGGCAGCTCGGCCATCGTGCGGCCGTACGCCGGCACGACGAAAATCGGGTCGTAGCCGAACCCGTGATGCCCGTGCGGCGCATCAGCGATGCGGCCCTCGCACGTGCCCTCGAAAGTCTTCACGCTGCCGTCGGGTTCGGCGACCGCGACCACGGCCACATACCGGGCCGCACGCAACCCCTCGTCCATCCCGCGCAGCTTGCCCAGTACCCAGGCGTTGCGGTCATCGTCGCTTGCGTCCGGCCCCAGGAACGTCGCCGACTCCACACCGGGCGCGCCGGCCAAGGCCTCGATCTCCACGCCGGAGTCGTCGGCCAGCGCGATCTCGCCGGTGAGGCGCGCGACCGTGGTGGCCTTGCTGACCGCGTTGGCCTCGAACGTCCGGCCGGTTTCGGGCAGGACCGGCACGTCCGGGTAGTCGTCGAGGGTCCGCAGGCGCACGGGTAGCCCGCTCAACAGGGCCTCCAGCTCGCGCACCTTGCCGCGGTTGCGCGTCGCGAGCACGATGGTCACCGGCTCGTGGCTCTTCGCGGTAGGCGGCACGACCTCTCGCGGCACCATGCGGTCTAGCGCGGCATCGTGGTGAGCGCGTCACCCAGCGCGGCCTTCTGCGCCTCGATCAGCGTGCGGATGCCCTTCTCGCCCAGTGTCATCAACGCCAGGAGCTCCTGCCGGCTGTACGGTGGCCCCTCGGCCGTGCCCTGAATCTCCACGATCTTGCCGGACTCCGTCATCACCAGGTTGAGGTCCACCCGGGCCCGCGAGTCCTCGATGTACGTGAGGTCGAGCAGCATCTCGTTCTCGACGATCCCCACACTCGTCGCGGCCACGAACTCCCTCAGCGGCCACCACGGCAGCGCGCCCGTGCGCCGCAGCACCACCAGCGCGTCCACCAGGGCCACCATCGCGCCGGTGATCGATGCCGTGCGGGTACCGCCGTCGGCCTGAATCACGTCGCAGTCGATCGTGATCGTCCGCTCGCCGAGCTTCTGGAGATCGACGGTCGAGCGCAACGACCGGCCGATCAGGCGCTGAATCTCGTGCACGCGGCCGCCCTGCCGGGCGGGGTCGCGCGGCGACCGTTCGTGCGTCGCGCGCGGCAGCATTCCATACTCCGCGGTGATCCAGCCCTGACCGGCACCGCGCAGCCAGGGCGGCAGGCGCTCTTCAACGGTCGCCGTGCACACGACGCGGGTCTGTCCCATCGTAATGAGCACCGACCCCTCGGCGTGCGGAATGAAGTGGCGCGTGATCTCGACCGGGCGCAGTGCATCAGGCGACCGGCCGTCGGGTCGTGGCATGACAACTCCTATCTGTCAGTTCGCCGGAACCGGGTAGACGGCCAGGAAGCGCTGGATGCCCCGGGTCACGGCCTCGGCCAGACGCTGTCGCACCGTGCTCTGCCGCAGGCGAGCTTCTTCCTCGACGTTCGAGATGTAGCCAACCTCGACGAGCACCGCGGGTACGTCGTTCTCGCGCAGCACCAGGAAGTTGGCGGTCTTCACCCCGCGGTTCATCAGGTTGGGCACGCGGGCCAGCTCTTCCTGCACCATCTGGGCCAGGACCTGGCTCTGCGGCGTCAGGTAGTACGTCTCTGAGCCGTTGACGCTCGAGCGCGTCGAGGCATTGGCGTGGATGCTCACGAAGACCGAGGCGCCCTGCTGCCGGGCCACCCGCGGCCGGTCGGGCAACTCGACGAACACGTCGGTCTCCCGTGTCATCACGACCCGGATACCGGCCTTGACCAGCAGTTCACGGACGCGCTGGGCGATATCGAGGTTGACCTCCTTCTCGAGCAGGCCGGTCGGACCGATCGCGCCCGTATCGCGACCGCCGTGACCGGCGTCGATCGCCACGACATGCGCGCGCATCTGCTGGTCGGGGATCTCGATGATGATCGTCGCCGAACCGTCGGGTCCGGCGGTGACGGTGTAGGCGGCCTTGCGCCGCAGGACGAGCACCACGCGTGTGATGTCCGGATCGGCCTGGAACTGCGCGGCGCGCACCTCGGTGACCACGGCGCCGGCGACCGGAATTTCCTGCTTCACGGGCACGAAGATCGCGCCCTGGAAATCCACCACCAGGCGATCGGGCTCCAGCAGCTCGCGCACGCTGTACTCCAGCGGGAGTGTGCCTTCCACCAGCACACGGAAACGACCGCCAAGTTGCTCGACGCGCACCTGCCGGATGCGCGGTATGCCGTCTTCAGGCAGCGCCTCGGGCGGCGGCGCGAGCGTCTCGTGTGTGGAGGGCAGATCGGGAATCGGGCCGCCCGGTGCCGGCCCGCCCGCTGGTGGTGCCGGATCGGCCCCTGCGGGTGGACCGGCTACGCTCGGCGGGGCTGCGGCCGGGACGGGCGACGCCACCGGTGCTGGCCCCGCCGCCTGTGCCATCACCGGCGTCCCGCGAGGCCGCACCTCAATCGTGAACGCGAACGCGTCGGTCGCGGTCCGCGTCCGCACCTCGACCGGTTGCTGCAAATCAAACACCACCCGCGTGATGTAGGGCTTGACCTGGAACTGCCCGGCGCGCACCCGCGCCACGCCGGCGTCACCGATCTGAAGATCCTGGTCGCTGGGACGGAAGGCGCCGCCGTGAAGATCCACGACGAGCCGATCGGGGTTCGACAGCGTGCGTGTCTCAGGCCGGAGCGGACCGGTCGCCTCCAGGACGACGCGTACCGTCCCGTCGGCGCGCCGCACCGCCATCGTGGTGATCTGCGAGGCCACATGCAGCGTGTGCGACGGCTCGTCGAACCGCACCCAGCCGCCGAGCAGCATGAACACCGCGTGCGCGGGCACGTAGGGCAGGCCCCGGATCACTGTCGGCGCGACCGGCAGCGGCCTGGGTTGTCCGTTGACCAGGGCGGTGGAATCGCCGATCCGCAGCCGGATGACCAGGCCGGTGCGGTTGGTGATCATGACCTCGCGCTCGGCCGCGTGCCAAACGGCCGCGGAGCCAAACGCCTCAAACACACGAACGGCCGGTATGAGCACCTGACCGTCCTGCAGGATCGCAGGCGCGGCCAGCGATACCGGCACGCCGTTCACCATGACGACAACGCCGGATTGCCCCGCGGCGGGCAGAGCGCCCGCCGCCAGGACCAACGCCAACATCGTCGCACTCAGGACACGCATGCAGCACCGTCTCCGGTGCGCCGACCACCCTCCCCCACAACCGCCTTGCCCTACGGTCTCTCCCGTAAGTCCTATCGCTTCGTGGCCGCGGGGGGAACTCCTGCCCCGACACGCGAAGAGGCGGGCCGGGAAGACGCCATGAAGCTCGATGCCCGCCTGGTGTTTGACTCGTTGCGCGATGTGCCCGCCATCGCCGCGGCCGCGGAATCGCTCGGCTTCGACGGCGTGTGGACCAGCGAGACCACTCACGACCCGTTCCTGGCGATGGCGCTGGCCGCGGCGCACACACAACGCATCACACTCGGCACGGCCATCGCGCTGGCGTTCACGCGCAGCCCGACCGTACTCGCGCACACTGCCTGGGACCTCGCCCAGTTGAGCGGCGGTCGCTTCGTGCTGGGACTCGGCACACAGGTCAAGGCACATATCACGCGACGGTTCGGCGTACCGTGGGACCCGCCTGCGCCGAAGCTGCGCGAGGTGATCGCGGCCATCCGCGCGGTCTGGGCGGCGTGGGCTGAAGGCAAACCCCTCAACTTCCGCGGCCGCTTCTTCACGCTCTCGCTGATGACGCCGTTCTTCACGCCGCCGGGCCCCAGCCCGCCCGGGCTGCGCATTGAGATCGCGGGCGTGGGGCCGCGCATGTGCCGGCTGGCCGGCGAGGTTGCCGACGGGTTGCACGTCCATCCGTTCCATACGCGGCGCTACCTGCGCGAGGTGATCATGCCGGCGCTGGGTGCCGGACTCGACCGCGCCGGCCGCAGCCGCCGCAATGTCAGCGTGACGTGCAGCGTCTTCGCCGCGGCCGGTACTACACGCGAGGTCCAGGCGGCGCGCGCCGACATCCGTCGGCACCTGGCCTTCTACGCCTCGACCCCGACCTACCGTCCGGTCCTGGAGCTGCACGGTTGGGGCGAGATCGGCGAGCGCCTGAGCCGTCTGGCCGCGCACAAACGTTGGGACGAGATGCCAGCCCTTGTGAGGGACGACATGCTCGATGCCTGTACGTTGCACGGCGCGCCCCACGAGGTGGCGGCCCAGATGAAGGCCGAGTACGGCGCGCACGCCGACAGGCTGGTCGTCTACGAGGCCCTCGAGCCCGGCCGGAGGCAGGACGTCTGGCGCACCCTCATTGCCGGCGCCAGCGGCTGAGGCTCGTCCGGAGGATCGAAACCGCATCGCCCGCCCGGGGTAGGGTCAACCCACCCTTCGGGTAGCAGGAGCCCGAGCGAGCAGCGTCCAAAGGTTCAACACCGGATAACTGCCCAAACCCGGACGTGGTAAGTGCTCGCGCACGCGCCGTTGCACCTGTCCTCTAGCCGGAGGTTCGGACAGGCTTGGACGACGCCGGAACCGACCTAGCCGAACGGCTGGCACTCGTGCTGGCGGCGAAGAACGGCGCCGCGAGCGAACCAACGGGAGCCGAGTTCGGGAAAGCGCTGGCCGATCTCGCCGAGAGGATCGAGACGGCCGTTCGTGTATTGCGCGACCTCATCGACCTGATCAATCCTCAGGGCCTGCCTCAAGACCTGCGCCTGACCCCACGCGAACTCGAACTGCTCGGTCTGCTCGGCGAGAACCTCAGCAACACCGAGATCGCAAAGCGCTGCTGGATCTCCGAGAACACCGTGAAGTTCCATCTCAAGAACCTGTTCAAGAAGCTCGGCGTGCGCGACCGCGGCCAGGCGATGATGATGGCACGGGTCGTACAGCGCCGGATCAATCGCACGGAGCCACGTCACCGCTCAAGCGATTAGCTGGCGTCGACTGCCACGATTCCGCAAGCACACTCGCATCGGTGTGCGTGTCAACTAAGGAGTCCCAGGCGAATTACGCCGCATTGGAGCGCACCACGTTGAGAACGGGATTGTCGATGATCTCCAGGGCGCGCTAGGGCCGTTGGCCGAGTTCGCGTCCTGGGACTATTTAGCACCGCAGATGCGTCGCCGAGGGCGCGGGCACAGTGAAACGGAGCCAGTCGCAGTCGAATGCCCTCGGACTGAGGTGGACCCACCACCAGTCGGGCTCTCTGATCGCAGTGTACCAGGGGTAGACGGAAATGAAGAACCCGAGGGTGAAGGTAGCCCACAGGGGAACCAGCACTCTGACGACGGGGCGTCTGGCTACGGCGACGACGACTGATGCCAGGGCGAGTTCCATGAACGGAATCGAGGGCAAGAGGTAGAACGCAAAGGGCAGTCTGTCGCCCGACAGCAAGAACCACGGTCCGTAGGTTGCAAGAAACCCCGCCACTATGAATGCATCCGCCGACGTCGTACTGCGCCCGCGCGCCACCACAGACACGGCGAGGTAGCTGATGGCCAGCAACGAAAACCACAGAGCGAAGGGATTCCCGATGCCTGCAACGATCCGGTAGCCGGCATCGCTCGCCTGCGAGTAGTACACTACGCCGCGCAAGGGTGAGAACCACAACCAGGGTGGCGCGTGATACCGGTGCAGTCGTGTCAGCGAGACATGGTAGCGATAGAAGAATACC
>JAVKJV010000053.1:0-20594 GCA_031458775.1 Candidatus Fervidifonticultor quartus
CGGCGCTGAAGCTTGGCGGAAAGCCGGTCAAGGTGCTCAGGGCCAAGGGGCCGGTGCGACCGGCGGCCAAGGGCAAACCGAAGCCGAAGCCCAAGGCGAAGCCGAAGCGTCGGTAATCTCGCCCGAGACCCACCAGGCGGCTTCCCGGGCGGCCGGCTCCACGCCAGCGCTTTCCACGCCCGAAGGGTCGACGCGTCTCAGCACGAACTCACCTGCGGAGCGTGCCCGGTGACCTCACGTCTGTATGACCTCCAGCAACTCGATACCGCGCTGGCCGCAGCCCTGGCGCGCCGCCGCGGCCTTGACGACGGCACCGCCCAGCGCGACATCGTGGCGGCCGCCACGGCGCGACTCGAGGACATTGCCCGCGAGACGGCCACCTTGCACGGCCGCCAGCGGACGCTGGAGATGGAAATCCAGTCGCTGCGGGCCAAGCGCATCAAGATCGAGCGCGAGATGTACAGCGGCCGGGTCGGGAATCCCAAGGAACTAACGGCGATGCAGGAGGACGTCGCGGCGATCGGACGTCACATCGCGAAGCTCGAGGATGAGGAACTCAACCTGATGGAGCAGTTGGAAGGGCTCGAGGCCGACCGGCGGGCGGCCGAGCAGGAACGCGACGCCGCCGACGCCGAGCTCGAACGCATCGTCCAGGCCTTTGCCCGCGACTCGGCGGCCGCCGACGCGGAGATCGCGACGCTGACCGCCCGGCGTCAGGCTCTCGCCGCCGAGATCGACGAGGACGTGCTGAGGAGGTACGACCGGCTACTCGAGAAGAAGGGTGGCCTCGCCGTCGTCGCCGTCACCGGGGGTGTGTGCGGCGGGTGCCACGTGATGATCCCTCAGCGCCTTTTGTCGCGACTGGAGCGCGATCGCGAGATGATTGCGACCTGCGATGGGTGCGGCCGCATGCTCGTCGTTCTCGCGGACACGTAGCTCGGCTCCCCGGGCCCGGCACGCCCACTGTGGAGGTTGGCATGAAACTTCGCGTGTTCATTGACGGCGCCTCGCGTGGCAACCCCGGGCCGGCGGCACTCGGTGTGGTGCTCGAGGACGCGCGCGGCAAGACGATCGCGGAGATCGGCGAGTACCTCGGCGAGACCACGAACAACACCGCCGAGTACCAGGCGCTACTGCGGGCGCTGCGCGAGGCCAGGGCGCGGCGCGCCGATGATCTCGAGATCTTCGCCGATAGCGAGCTGCTGGTGCAGCAGATACGGGGTCGCTACAGGGTCAAGAGTCCCAATCTGGCGCCACTGCATCACGCCGCGATCCAGGCGTTGGCGGGCTTTCCACGGTGGCGCATCGCCCACGTGCAGCGGATCAGGAACGCGGCCGCGGACACACTGGCCAATCGCGCGATTGACGAACGGACGGCCGCCGCTCGCCCGGCGGCGACGGTGACAGCCGGCGCGCGGCCGAGGTCCGGCCGGACCACCGCCGGTGCGCGCGGGCGTGGGGGGACGACAAGGGCGGTGGGCGGTGGCGGGATCCGTTCGGCTCGCGGCATAGCCGGCTTGCGGCCCCGGCTGGAGCGTCTGGCGCGTGACCTCGACGGCACGCTTGGGATCGGCGTGAAGACGCTGTGGGACCGCGCGGAGTTCTACGTCGAACCCGACCGGCCGTTCCCCACCGCCAGCGTGTTCAAGATCCCGGTGCTCATCGAACTGCTGCTGCAGGTCGAAGAAGGCCGCCTCGATCTCGACGAACGGGTGGCGGTGACCGAGGCGCTCAAGTCTCCGGGCTCCGGCGTGCTGAAGGAGCTGTCGTCGGCCCCGTCACTCAGTCTGTCCGACCTCGCGATGCTCATGATCATCATCAGTGACAACACCGCGACCGATATCCTGGTCGAGCGGGTCGGCATTGAGCGCATCAACCGGCGCTTGGCGTCGTGGGGATTCACGGTGACACGGGTGCCCATGGATTGTCGCCGTTTGCTCTTCGAGCTCGCGGGCCGGCCCGACGGCCCATTCACGCCTGAGGCGCGGATCGAAGTCGAACAGATGCTGCGCACCCGCGAGCGGGTGTTCACCGGCCGCGCCTATGCCGACCATGACAACAACCTCACGACGCCGAGAGAGATGATCGCGCTGCTCGAGATGCTCGTCACCGAAGGCCGGCTCTCGCCGTGGGTGCGGGACCGCGCGCTCTCCTACATGCGCAAGCAGCAGGTGCGCGATCGTCTGCCGTTCTACCTGCCGCCCGGGATCGACATCGCGCACAAGACCGGGTCAATCGCCGGCGTGCGGAACGATGCCGGCATCCTGTTTGTAGACCGGGGCCCCGTGCTGGTGTGCGCGTTCGCCCGCGATCTCAAGGTCGATCTCGATGGCACGACCGCGATTGCCGAGATCGGGCGGATGGTGCACGAGGCCTTCGCCTGAGCGCCATGCGCCGCCGACCCCGTCACCGGCGCTGCTGTGGGGCCGTGCGGCAGTTCCTGCTGCTGGCCCTGCTCGGTCTCCTCGTGTCGCCACCGGTGCTTGGCAGTCAGGAGGCCGGGTGGCGGAGGTTCCGGCATCCCAGCTACGGGTTCTCGATCAGCTATCCACACGGGTGGGAAGTCCTGTCCGGCGAGGGCAAGGCCGCGTTCGTCGCCATCGGACCGCACGTGGCCGGTGTGGAGGGTGCGCGGCTTGGGCTCGTCGTGGTGACGGCCCGCATTCCGTCGAACGCCACGGTCGACGGCGCGGCCCGCGAACTGCAACGCGAACTGGAGCGTAACGCCGGGACCATGACCGTCCTGCGCACCGACCGTTTCACGCACCGCGGCGTGCCGGCGCTCATGACGTACGTGGTCCGCACAACGCCTCAAGGGATCGAGCAGTACGCGATCCTCATGATCCTGGCTTACGCGGGACGCGGGTATGCGATCCTGGGATCCACGGCCACCCGCTCGACCAGGCTGGCCGAGGAGACCAGTCTGCTGCAGCGTGCCATGCTGACGTTCCAACTGAGGTAGTCACGGGGTGACGGTGGCCGGGCCATAGCTGGTGTCCGGATCGTCCAGATCAATGACACCATAGGCCCAGCTGCCAGGCCGCACCGGATAGGCCCGCGCGACGTTGGCCCACACGCACCGAACCGGGGTCGCCAGCACCTCGACCTCGCCGAGTGTGTACGGGCTGATGACGCGGCCCGCCACGGTGCCCGCCGGGGACTCCTTGCCGAGCATCTCGGGGCCGATCTCCGGCACCAGGTAGCCCGCGACCGCCGGCTGCATGCCGATGTACTTACGGTAGTGCAGGTAGCGGTCGAGCACGGTTGGCTCACCGTCGAGCATGCGCAGAGCGCGCATGACGCTCAGCATGCCCGTAACGTTCGCCTCGATCCAAGCCTCTTCGAGGGCGCGGTCGAACCCCGCGCCGCCGATCTCGACGATGATCGGCGCCACGCCCAGGTGCGTGCCCGCGTACCACGCGGCCGAACGCTTGCCGGGCGGTTCGGCCATGGCCTGCGGGTGCAGGATCGGGTGCCCGAACGTGTGCGCCATCAGCGCCGCCGCACGGTTGACGGCCGGGTCGGGCAGGTCAATGGGATACACGATCGTGTACCACGTCGAGCCCCAGATACCGTGGTGCAGGTCGATCAGGTACTGCGACGACGCCAGGAGACGCTCGACGATCGCTTTCGCGAGCAGGTCGGACGCGGACTTGCGGCTGCCCGGGAAGTTGCGGTTGAGGTCGGGCGCGTCGGATTCATCGAGTGGGATGTTGCGCGTCAACATGCCGAACGCCACCGGGTTGGCGACGGGCACGGCCAGCACGCGCCCGGCCATCGCCCGAGGGTCGAGGCGCTGAAGCAGGCGCTTGATGACGTCGATCTCGAGCCACTCCGACCCATGGAGCATCGCGAGCACGGTGAGGGTGGGGCCGTCGCGGGCGCCGATGACTTCGTGCACGGGAATGGCGATCTCGCCGCCGTGTAACTCGACGGTGACCGGGATACGGGAGAACGAACGACCTGCCGCCACGACACCACCTCCGGAGAGCCTGCGCCCGCTGCCACTGGGGGTCCGTTGGGATTCGCATCAGGGTCGGGTCGCTGCCTGGAGGGAGTTCCCTTTGCGAACCATGATTCCTGGACGGCGCGTACGCATCAGACGGACGCCCGATTGGCGCGCATCTCCCCGCCACGTAGATTCGCCAAAGGGAGCTCGGCGGCGCCGACGACCGAGCCCGCGGCTTCCGCCTCGGAGCCGTGACCATGCGCGAGATTGGGCCCCGCGCCACGTCGATTCTGTTCCCCCGCTTCCGCCGGCAGATGATCGACTGGCTGGAGCTCATGCACCGGCGGCATTCGGTGCACGGGCTGCTGGAAGTTGACGTCACCGCCCGGGACGCTGTCCGCCGCTACCGCGCGGCGACCGGCGAGCCGCTGTCATTCACCGCCTTCATCGTGGCGAGCCTGGCGCGGGCCGTCGCCGAGGATCGGCACATGCACGCGTATCGGGACGGCTGGGGCCGTCTGATCCTGTTCGACGACGTGGACGTCGGCGTGCTCGTGGAGCGCGAGATGGAGAAGGAGCGTGTGCCCGCGGGCATCGTCGTCCGCGCTGCCGACAAGGCCGATGTGACCCAGATCCACAGGGAGATCCACGACGCCAGGACCGGGTCAGATCGGACCGGCGCGCTTTGATCCGCGCAAGGCCCGTGGTACGATCGGATGGGAGCAGGCCGGGCAGTCGCGGCGCGCGAGCGTCGAGGAAAGTCCGGGCTCCGCAGGGCAGGGTGCTGGGTAACACCCAGCGGGGGCGACCCCAGGGATAGTGCCACAGAAACATACCGCCGGCCGGCTTGCCGACCGGTAAGGGTGCAATGGCGGGGTAAGAGCCCGCCGGCGGTCCGGTGACGGACCGGCCGAGCAAACCCCACCCGGAGCAAGACCAGATAGGGGGAGATGAGGCTGCCCGCTGATCCCCGGGTAGGTCGCTCGAGGTCCCGGGTAACCGGTGACCCCAGAGGGATGACGGCCGCGCCGGTTGATGCCGCCAGGCGTCCCGGCGCACAGAACCCGGCTTACAGGCCTGCTCCCCGGCCGACTGCGCCTACAGCCCTTTCGGGGTACAGCAGATAGGCGCTCCGCAGGAGGGTGAACCGTCGCAGATCGGGTTCCCATCGCGCGACGATCGCGCCGGCCGGCGCCCCGCGTGTAATGTCCTTGCGGATCCTGTCAGTGCCCCACACGAGATCGAAGATGTGCCGGCCGTTGCGCGGCACGAACTGGAACCGCCGCGGGTGCAGATTGCGGACTTCCGTGAGGATGTAGATGGCGGTGGTGGCCGGCCGGAACCGCAGCGGGTCGGTCACGACCAGGCGCACGCCGCTGACGAACCCGCCGGTCCGCATCGCCGCGAACGGCTCGAACCTCACTCCAGGCAACCCGATGACGTTCAAGCGCGTCGCCAGGCGGCGGCCGTCGAGCCAGGGGCTCACCACCACTTCGAACGGATTTGCGCCGCCCGCGCCGTTCGACAGGTTCGTCCCGTCGAGGACGCCCGTGGCCGCATAGTGGAACGGCGTCACCATCGTCGCGATGTTTGGCGACGGACGCACCCACGGCAAACCGGTCTCCTCCCAGATCATGCGACGGGTCCAGCCGCGCATCGGCACGACCGTGAGACTCGCGTTCAGATCGAAGCTGGAGTTGAAGAGCCAGGCGAGTTCGCCGATCGTCATGCCGTGCACCGCGGGGATCGGGAACATGCCGATGAACGAGCGGAACGCCGGGTCGAGGACCGGTCCATCGACCAGCAGCCCGCCCTGCGGATTCGGGCGATCGAGCACGACCACCGGCTTTCCGGCGTCGCGCGCCGCCTGCATGACCATCGCCAGCGTAGACACGTAGGTGTACGCCCGGGCGCCGACATCCTGCAGGTCCACGACGAACACGTCAATGCCCGTCATCATCGCCGGCGTGGGTTGGCGCGTCGCGCCGTAGAGGCTGAAGACCGGCACCCGGCCGTTCGTGTCGGGCACGGCCTGGCCGGCCGGGATCGTCCCGGCGAGACCGTGCTCCGGCGCAAACAGCGCCGAGACGGTGAATCGTGGGTCCCGGAGCAGGATGCTCGACGTGGTCTCGCCGGTGCTGGCGAGGCCGGCCGCGTGCGTCACCAGGCCGATGCGCCGGCCGTGCAGGAGGCTTGGAGACTCCAACAGAACATCCACGCCAGGTCGGGCCTGGATGGTCGGCGCCGGCGGTTGAGCCGACGCCAGACCCGAGGGGAGGATCAACGCGAGCGAGAGAGTCAGGAGGATGCGCGTCAGCAGTATCACGTGTGCTAGGTGTTTCGGGCTGCGGCGGCTGATTCCTTGAGTTGCCCGCCAAGGGCCGCAACTGCCCGAACGCGAGCGCCGGTGGACTGAGCCGGCAGTCCGCCACTCCCAAGGCGGACAGATGACCACGGTCGCCACGACAACGCAGATGCACCGAGAGCCCGAGGGCGGGTTTCTCGACCTGATGCGCTACCGCAACTACCGGTTGCTGTGGTCGGGGCAACTCGTATCGTTTCTGGGCGACCGCGTGCATTGGGTTGCCATCTCCCTCTGGGTGTACGCGCTCACCGGCTCGGCGCTGTCGGTGTCCTTCGCGATTGTGGCGCTCATGTTGGCCCCGGGCGTGGTCGGGTTCTTTGCTGGGGCCATCGTCGATCGTTACGACCGCCGCAGGATCATGATCATTGCCGATCTCGCGCGCGCCGGCCTCGTCGCGCTCATCCCCACGCTGATGAACGTCGGCCTCCCGTGGGTGTACGCGGTGTTGTTCCTGGTGTCCGCGGCGTCGGCGTTCTTCCGGCCGGCGATGTTCGCGGCCATTCCGCAGTCGGTGCCGCGGGATCGCCTGCAGCCGGCGAACGCCTTCTTCGCCACCCTGGACTCCGCGGCCGAGGTTGTCGGTCCCGTGATAGCGGGGTTGTTGGTTGCGACATTTCACTATACGGCGGCCATCTATGCCAACGCGCTGAGCTTTCTAGTGTCCGTCGCGTTCGTCTCACGACTGCGGTTGCCGCCGGTGCCGGCACCGGCGGCTGCGCCGGGCACGACGTCGCGGTCGGCGGCGCCCGGAATCCTCGACTCGATCCGCGAGGGCCTGCGGTACATCCGAGGTGACAACGTCCAAATTGGCCTGCTGGCGCTGCTTGTTATGGGCCAGTGGGTCGTCGGGCTGACCTCGCTCCAGACCCCGCTGGCCAAGGGCGTGCTGCAAATCACCGATCAACAGTTCGGGTGGTTCCAGAGCGTCTGGGGGTTGGGCTTCGTGGGCGCGTCGCTGGTGCTCGGGTGGTACGGTCGCCTTCTTCCGCAGGGGCAGATGATCGTGTTGGGGTACATGCTCTGGGCGGTGGCGGCCGGCGCGATGGCGCTGGCGCCAAACTTTGGCACGCTCGTCGCCACCGGCTTCTGGGTGGGGTTTGCCAACATCGTCGTATTTGTCAACGTCGGCACCGTCATGATGTCGCACACCCCGCCTGACAAGCTCGGGCGGGCCATTGCCGTGCGGCAGATCAACCTGGCGGTCGTGCGGACGATAGCTCTCGTCGGGTTTGGCTGGCTCGGCGACGTCGTGGGCATCCGGCCCGCGATCTTGATCATGGCCGGGTTGGCGCTTGGCGGGACGCTCCTGGCGACGACACTGGTCAGGGCGGTCTGGGAGCACAAAGGCACCTATCAGCCCGAGGCGCTGCCAGGTGAGCGATTGGATCGGAAGCTCGACGAGCCCGGATGGTCGCTAATACTGAACAGGCTCATCCGCGCGGAGATTGAACCCGAGTTCTCAGCACCTGAGCAGCGATGGCTGAATGTGGCGAGTGTGAGCATCGTTGTGGTCGGGTGGAGCCTGTTACTTGCAGAAAGGCCGCTAGAAGCGCTCGGCATCGCGGCTACCGTGGGATTCGTCGTGGGCATGGCAGTCTTCGCACGGAGCAGGGGCTGGCTAGCCCGGGTCCGTCCGACGCGCAACTAGGTTCATGTCGCCAGATTCCGGCCCCTAGTCAGCACAAAGGAGTAGAGGTGCAGCGCAGCGTATGATATCAGCACCGGACCGACAGCAGCGCAAGTGCGGCACTCCACGCCGCGAACAGAATACGGCCCTCTTAGTCGACGCGGCCACTCCGCGCAGGGCCATGACCTGCCAGCCTTCGCCTCTAGAAGCGCGCGACGCGATCTGGTCGGAGGCGGCCCGTGAAGGTAGTTCGGGCTATCCGCAACATGCTCGATCGAAGGCTGTTGCTGGGCGGGGACGCGGATCTCTAACGCTGTCGGTCTGGTCCCCTTTTTCTTCGGGACCTCTGGATGCAACCTCTCCCTCGTAGCCTACGCATCTTCGCTCTTGTCATCGTGGCAAGTATCGTCGTTCTCATTGCGGGCTACCATACCCATGTTTCATGGCGAGACTGGCCTCAACTGCTGCTGGTCTTCGGACTGATGGTCTTTGCCTCTCTCATTCGAGTTGAAAGTCCCGGAGGCTTTTCTGTCACACCCACCACGGTCTTGACCTATCTGTCGATCTACGTGTTCAATCCGCCCACCGCAGCTCTTGTTGTCGGTGTTTCACGAGCCCTTGGTTTCGCTCTCTCAAGGGGATGGGTGCCTTGGCGGGCGGTGTTCAATGGGTCACAGGCTGGACTGAGTGCGGCCCTTGGATCCTACGTGTTCATGGTCCTGGGCGGCAGGCCGGACGCGCCTGCAGAAATCCACGTGTATGTAGCCGCGTTCGCCGCGCCGCTTGCGAACCACCTTACGAACTACTTCCTTGTTGGTTTTGGGGTGAGCCAGATCCGAGGTACCAGTGTCATGAGCACGTGGATAACTGGCGTGAAGGACCTGCTTCTTCCGAACCTGCTGAGCATGTGTACGGCCTACGTTCTAGCACTCTTCTACGTCAGGAACCACGCTGCCGCGCTCGTCTATCTGGTGCTCTTGCCCTTTCAGTGGATGGCTCTGCGGCTCTATGTGACCCGGCGCCAACTCTATGCGCAGATCGTTGACGGACTGGTGGTCGCTGCAGATGCGAACTTTCCTCTCGGCAGAGGTCACGCACGGCGCGTAGCAGATATTGGCGTCGCAATTGCTCGCGAGATGCGCCTGAGCGAGACGGACGTTGCGTCAGTTCAATTCGCGGCGTTGCTGCATGATGTGGGTATGATCGGAAAGGATGATCTACTCGACAAGCCACTACTTTCAGAAGAAGAACAGATCAGCCTCCGGGATCACGTCAATATTGGCGCTGAAATGGCGCGTGAGTTGCCGCGTCGTGAGATCGCTGAAGGCATCCGCTACCACCACGAGCGCTATGATGGCGCTGGCTACCCAACAGGCCTTAAGGGGAAGGCGATCCCGCTCGTCGCTCGCATCGTCGCGCTAGCGGAAGCCGTTGATAGTCTGGGATCGCAGGGCTTGGATCACCAGCCCGTCAACCCCAAGTCGGCTGTCCTCGAGTACGTGCTGAACGAGAGGGGACGAGCCTTTGATCCGGATGTCGTCGACGCCTTTGCGAAGGTAGTGGAAGCTGGCCGCGTTGGACTGGGTTGGGAGCCGGTTGGGACTCGTCAGACGGACGTCGTTCCTCACGCGAAAGGTACACCCGCATGATGGGGCTCGAAGAGGATAGGTCTCGAGCACCGAATCGTGCTGCTTTTTGGTACGCGGCCGCCGCGGGAGTAACCGTAGGCTTCGGGGCAGCAGCACTGGTTGATTCTTCCCTAGTTACGATTGTGGTTCTCATCGGTTTGGCCTGCCTTGGTGAGTGGCTGGAAGTGCGACTCGTTCCCGGAATCTGCCTGACGTTGAGACCAGTCATTGCGTTCGTTGCCCTGCAACAACAGGGCTTGGCTGGTCTCTTTGTGGTTGGCCTGGCAGCACTTCTTCTCGTTAGGTTTGTGTCACGATCCCGCGTCCTGGACACATTCTCTGAGGCCGGTCTGGATGCCGTGTCTCTGTGGATGGGATACGTCTCAGCGATGCTGGCAACGGGTTTCGTTGGTAGTGTGCTCGTCGGCGGCCTTGAGCGAGATGCCGTAGCCTCTGTGGCCGGACTTGTCGGCTATTGGACGGTTAACGTCTTGGTCAAAGGTGCTCGGCTCAGCGTATCTGAGGGGTTGAGTACTCGATCGGCGCTGAGGTACCTGCTGGCAAGGGCGTGGCCTCACATGACAGCCTTTGCGGTCATCGGCCTCGCGCTACAGTTTGTCAGCGTCGAGTTCGACCTGTTCATTGTTGCTTTGGCAGCGGTGATTGTAGTGGAGACATACTACCCATGGAAGTTGATAGGTGACCAGGAGGGAGTGCTTCTGACGAGCTTGAAAGTCATGGCGCAGGCCGTAGACTTGAAGGATCCTTACACATCCAACCACTCTCAGCGAGTTGCACAATACGCGGTGCGCCTGGCGAGGGCGATAGGACTGTCAGAGAGCGAGGTCGAGAGAATCCGGATAGGGGCGCTCATGCACGACATTGGTAAGATCGGCATCAGCGGGGCGATCATACGGAAGCCCGGCAAGCTCACTCCAGAAGAGCAATCGCTCATGCGGCAACACTCAACCGTCAGCGCCAACATAATCGCGCCTCTTGAGATATTGGGCGAGTCCGCTGACATGGTGCGCCATCATCATGAGCACTGGAACGGTTCCGGGTATCCCGACGGTCTGCGAGGAGATGCGATCCCACTGGGATCGCGCATAATTCTCGTTGCCGATGCCTATGATGCTCTGTCGACAGACCGGCCATATCGGAAGGGGACAAAGAAGGCGCACGCGTTGAGCGTGATACGTGAGAATGCAGGAACACAGTTTGATCCCGTTGTAGTGGAAGCGCTTGAGCGAATAGTCGATGCTTTATGAATTTGCCTTGAAAGTCCTAATACGATCCTCCAAGACGCGACCAGACGTAGCCGCCCTCACCGTCGCAACTGACTCTAGCATCGGCTGCTGCACACCTGTTGGCATAGGCACGCGGCTCCGCTGACCAAAATGCCGAGGATCCCGGCGATTGGAGGGTGCGTCGGTGAAGCTTGATTTGCGGCTCTTTAAGAAGTTCGTGGCTTCGCGCGACGATGTTGAAGTTGAGCTTCAGAACACTCAAGCTCAGTTGCTGGCACTCCTTGCGTTGAACCTTGGAAGCACCCTATCGCGGCAACGTGCCGCTGGCCTCCTGTGGCCGGACTTGCCGGAAGCGCGGGCGCGCGCGAATCTTTCGACTGTAGCGTGGAGGCTCAAATGCGCGCTCAGCGCAAAGACGTTCGCGGCCAACGTGTTTAGATCAACGGATAAGGAAATCTGGTTGGAGCCCGACAACGTTCGGTGCGATGTTGCGGAGTTCTTGAAGGACACCCCGGTACCTGGCGCTCGCAGTGGGTCGCTGGAAGCCCTCACCCGTGCCGTAGGTGCAATCGAACTGTACAGAGGAGATTTGCTTGAGGACTGGGATTTCGAGTGGTGCGGTGCGGACCGGCAACACCTGCGTGAACGCTGCCTAGAGATATTGGCGGCTGTGAGCGAGGGCTTCGAGCGTCGCGGACGACCGGATCTTGCCTTGCCATACGTGAAGCGGGCTCTGGTCGTAGATCCGTTCAACGAGTCGCTTCAGCGTGGGCTCATTAGGCTACACGCTCGTCTGGGGGATCGAGCGACGGCTGTCAGCCACTTCCGCAAGTTCTCCCAACTGGTGAAGGATGAGCTTGGCGTCGAGCCCGATCACGAGACAGTCATGCTGGTTGAGGAGATAAGAAGAAGCCCGGTCGCCTTTCAGGAATCCCAGAGACATGGCGGACTGGATCCACTACTTCGGTCGAACCGAGTACCGCTGGTTGGTCGCCAATCGGAGCGTCAATCCGTCGTGCGAGCTTTGGAGAGCGGCCTGGGTGGAAAAGGCCGAAGCGTCTTGCTTGTCGGTGAGTCCGGAGTTGGTAAGTCGCGAATCGCGGAGTGGACTCTTGAGGAGTGGATCGCTAGAGGAGGGATCACGGCTCACGGACGCTGCATCGAGTTCAATGAACCTGTGCCTTATCAACCTATTCTCGATGCTCTCGGCCGAT
Source organism: Candidatus Fervidifonticultor quartus (assembly GCA_031458775.1). Classification (GTDB taxonomy): domain Bacteria; phylum Sysuimicrobiota; class Sysuimicrobiia; order Sysuimicrobiales; family Humicultoraceae; genus Fervidifonticultor_A; species Fervidifonticultor_A quartus. Next base: position 12,031 of record JAVKJV010000053.1, read on the forward strand.
TCGTGTCTCTGAAGGACATGGAGCAAGTCGCGCCAGTGCAGCCAGACGTGCTAGGAGTGCATGCTGTTTCGCTTGCGGACGAATCTCCAGCATCGTCAGAGTCGCGGGAACGACCACAACACCCCGGCAGGCTGAGATTGTTCGCGTGGCTTCGTGATCGGCTTGGACAGATTGCAGCGGATCGCCCGCTTTTGCTGGTCTTGGAAGACATGCACTGGGCTGATACGAGTACCATAGACTTCGTAGCGTACATCTCGGAGCATTGTAGGCGCTTGAGAGTAGTGCTCTTGGTCACATCAAGGTCCGCTGCACCTCGTCGCGCTTATCAACAGGACTTGAACCGACTCATGCGGCATGCCACGGACATCTGCACTGTTGGGCCGCTTAGCCAGTCCGAGTCCGCCGAGCTCGTAAGATCGCTTCTCGGACGGACGCAGGTTGACGCCGAGACGTTGTTTCGGATTCACCGGGAGACTGAAGGCAATCCGCTCTTTATCGTTGAGACTCTTCGGCTCATGCAGCAGAATCACTGGCAAGAGCCGCGCGAATCCACAGCGTCAATGCGATCTCCTGATGAAACAGACGCATTAGTGTTCCAGAGCGTGCGGGCACTGATAGAGCAACGCCTTGCGCTACTGAGTGGCGACGGTCTCAATGTTGCGGGAATCGCGTCCGTTGTGGGCCGATCGGTAGACCCCGAGCTTCTCGGCGCGATTGCCCGGATGAACGAGAACAAGCTTTCCAAGGCGATCGCGGAGTTGCTTGCACACGGGATCCTTGACAGAGACAGGACGCGCCTACGTTTCTCGCACGACAAGATCCGCGCCGTGTGCTACGAGCGGCTCTCTCCTCAGGCGCGGAGGGGGCTTCACGCGAGATGCGCACACGTGCTCGCTGCGTTCTCTGACAACTCCTCTCACACCCTTGCGTGGCACCAGCAGTCAGCTGGACAGTGGAGCTTGGCAGCGAGTTCCTGGCGGGACGCCGCGGATCGTGCCCGCGAGGTCCATGCGTACGACGAGGCTGCGAGGGCGTATGAGAACGCGTTGGTCAGCACCAGAAGGGATCGGACAGTCAGTGCTGCGAGCAAGGCAGCTAATGGTTTCGGAATTCTGCATGAGTATGCTACTGTGCTTGCTGTGTTGGGGAGGCCCAAGGAGCGCGCGCGTGCTCTGGCTGAGATGGGACGCCTCTGTGACAAGTATCCTCGTGAGACTGCACGCGCTGCCTGGCTGGTTCAAAGAGCATTGCTGGAGGACCACCTCGGCAACCACTCACTTGCGGTCGCTGTCGCCCGCCGCGCATGGAGCATAGTGTGCTTGGAACGGCGAAAGGAAGATGAGCCTCGTGCTCTCAGGGTTCTGGCCTGGGCTCTCAACCGGGCGAGTCGCCCACGACGATCCCTCGCTGTGTCCAGGATTGCCCTCCGAAAGGTTGGGACAGCAGCGTCTGTGGAAAGGGCCCGCATCCTGGCTGAGGCTGCGTCCGCGCTCGTGAAGCTGTATGAATACACGACAGCCCTCGCCTGGATTCGGGAAGCACGGATCTGTCTTGCGGAGATCGGACACGAACCGGACGCCTCCATCAGCATCGCAGAAGCTATGGTCAGGCGCTGGGTAGGCGACCTGATCGGTGCGAGACGCAGTGCCCAAGAGGCGGTGCAGTTGACCAGGGAAACCGGCAACCCTTCGCTAGAAGGGAGAGGGCTATACCAACTCGCAACCATTAGCTCGCTCGAAGGCAGACTCGGGACCGCGATACCGGTGCTTCGTCGAGCGAGGCTGCTGCTGCGGGCGGCAGCAGACTCTCGCATGTTCGCTGCGTGCCTCAACGAGGTGGCGTACGGGATTGGACGCCAGATCGGCAACTACGGGTGGGCGTGGGCCGCGTCCGAACTGGCACTTCGGCAGCAACATGGAGGTGCCTATGGCGTTGCAGCGTACCGCGACTCCCAGGCGCAATTGCTAGTAGATCAGGGTCTCATCCAAGAAGCCCGTGTGAAGATCAGTGAGGTACTGGGTTGTCTCGAGCAGTCCTTTCGATTCACCACCCAACACCTTGAGTCTCTCGCTCGCCGCGGTGCGATCCTACTGCAATTGGGAGAGATCGACCAAGCGTACGCCGACCTGAGCACCGCAGCCGCCGAACAGCGGTCACGCGGAGAACGGCTGCTCCTTCCGAACACCCTTACGTATCTCGCCCTGGTCTACGCCGAGCGCGGTGACGCCGAGCAGGCGATCGCCACCTCCGATGAGGCGATCAGCGTCCTCACCGCTGTGAACTTCGCGAATCACCAACCGCAGCGGATCTTCTGGCACCACCACTTGCTCCTAACCCGCTTCGGCCGCGAGCCGCGGCTGCCGCCGCTGCATCGGGCCGTGGAGCTCGTCGAGGCGCAGGCCGCCACGCTCTCGAACGCGCAGCAGCGTCGCTTCCGGCGCGAGGTGCCGCTGAATCGCAGCATCCTCGAGGCCTGGCGTGCCTGCGGCCAGCCCGCGACAGTCGGGCGAGCGCAGGTCCGGTCCACGGCTCACGCGGCCGCGACACCGGCACCGGCATGACGATCTAACCCGCACCACACGTTCGGGTCCGTTGCCCCCGCCAGAGGGCGGGCGTCCGCCTGAGAGCCGCCTGAGAGAGCGGTCACGTACGATCCGCGTCATCCGAGGAATCCAACACAGGGAACGGTGAGCCGGCATGGCAGGCTTCGTGGTGGGGCGCTTTCTCGCAGACTGTCCGATTCGCCCTGGTATGGTCAGGGCCATCCTTGACACGCTGTCCGCCCAGGGCGGCGCCTACGAGCCACATCTCGTCCGGCGGGCGAGCGGGGAGGCGCCCAGCCGGATCACGTGGAGCCGGCCCGGGGGGCTGTTCGACGACGTGACGCAGGAAGGCCGCCACACGACCTTCCTGCGCGTCGCCGAAGGCCGGCCCGAGCCCGTGCTGACGCTTCGAATCAGCGGCACGCCGCGCACGCAGCCCAGCCTCGTAAGCCTGAGTGTTCCGGAGGAAGTGCTCGCGTCGAGTCAGGAGATCGAGCGCATACTGGGCGTGTGCAAAGGCCTCTACCTGTTTCTCGAATCGCCCTGGGGAACGGTGCACCGCCGAGCCCGCGCTGACGATGTCCGGATGGACGCGGTGCCGCCCGTCGACGCCGCCGCCGTGTCGGCCTCGCCGTGTTGCCTGCTCTGGGCGAACTTCTTCGGGCCGAACGTCGTCGCGCGCGTCGGGCCTGCGCGCTTCCTGACGTCCGCGGCGTTCATCATCGAGATCCTTCCGGACGGAGGGATCATGCTCGTCTCACATCCATCGCCCGGTGCCGCGGACACCGCCGACGGCCGGGCCGCGCGCGCGCACCTCGAGGACGTCACAGGCATCGGCGAGGCCCTCCGGGCGATCGGCCTCGCCCCGGCCGACCGGCCACTAGGCCATCAGTTGAGCGGCCCACGCGTGCGACGCCGGCTCCCTCACTGAGCCAAGCATTGGCACGGCTGCCAGGCGCCAGGAGCGCCTCACGACCGGCGCTCGGACACCACCCCATATCTGGTAGCTGCCAGGTACTCACCCAACCAGATATCCGCATCCCACGACCGGGCCAGAACGCCCGCCCTGCTTGAGTTCCAGCCCCATGGCACCACTCGAAGGATATTGCGCTCTTTTCGCGTCTACAAGAAGGAGTCTGTGGGAACAGGGAGAATAGTGTGGGACGAAGTGGGGAGCTGTGGGGATGCTCAGAGGCGAGTTTCAATACGCGCTCGACGACAAGGGCCGGGTGGTGATCCCCCCCAAGTTCCGGCGTGCGTTGGGCGATCAGGTGGTCGCGACGCGAGGCCTCGACCCATGCGTCGCAGTCTACTCTCCGCCTGAGTGGGCCAAGGTCGAGGAGACGCTGAGACGGCTCCCGATGAACAAACGCGATGTCGCGCGCTACCTTCTGGCGGGCGCGGCCGATCTCGATCTCGACCGCCAGGGGCGGGTCACGTTGCCGGTGCACCTGCGGCAGCATGCGAGCATCGAGCGCGACGTCGTCGTGGTCGGACTCGTCAACCGGCTCGAGATCTGGAGTCGGCCGACCTGGCAATCGTACCTCGAGAAGGCACAGCAGTCTGCGCCGCAGATGGCGGAGCAGTTGGAGGAGCTCAGCCTATAGCCGCGTCCGAGGCGAGCGGCGCCGGGCACGTTCCGGTGATGCTCGAGGAGGTCCTCTACTGGCTGGCGCCCCGGCCCGGCGGGGTGTACGTGGATGCGACGATCGGCGCGGGCGGGCATGCCGAGGCGATTCTGCAGCGGATCGCCCCGACAGGACGGTTGATCGGGATCGACCGCGACGCCGAGGCACTGGCGATTGCGGAGCAGCGACTGGCTCGATACGCAGCAGCGGTCACACTTCGGCACGCAAACTACTCGGCGATCCGCGCGGTGCTGGCGGACGCCGGCGTCGAGGCAGTAGACGGAATCGTGATGGACCTCGGAGCCTCATCGCTGCAGTTCGACGTTCCCGAGCGGGGTTTCAGCTTCTCCCGCTCCGGTCCCCTCGACATGCGCATGGACCGCTCGCAGCGTGAGACGGCGGCCGATCTCGTCAACGGTCTGCCTGAGGACGAGTTGGCCGACGTGATCTACCAGTACGGCGAGGAGCGGTTCGCTCGGCGGATCGCGCGGGCGATCGTGCGGCACCGGCCGCTCGTGACGACCGCCGAGCTGGCCGACGTGATCGGACGCGCAATCCCGCGGCGTGCGTGGCCACGGGGGATTCACCCCGCCACGCGGACGTTTCAGGCGCTGCGGATCGCCACGAACCACGAACTCGAGGATCTCGAACGAGCATTGCCAGATGCGGTGGGGTCTCTTCGGGAGGGAGGTCGACTCTGCGCAATCACCTTCCACTCCCTGGAAGATCGTCTCCTCAAACACACCTACCTGCGCCTCTCCCGTGGCTGCACCTGTCCTCCCGGGAGCCCCACCTGCAGGTGCGGTGGTCGACGGTGGATTCGCGTGCTCACGCGCAAGCCCGTGACCCCGTCGGCCGCCGAGATCGCCGCAAACCCGCGCGCCCGCAGCGCGAAGCTCCGCGTGGCCGAACGTGTGCGCAGCGACAACTCGCCAGCGCATGACCTGAACGGGCCGTCATCGAGTCGAACCAGGTTTCAAGATGCGCCGGAGGCCGGTCAACCTAGCGCTGATCCCACCCTCCCCTCCGTCTCTCTCTACGTCATCTCTCCGGCACCCGGCCTCCGGCGCGTGAACGTCGGCAACACCACGTCCTGCCCTGCGGGATGGCCGCCATGATCGCCCCGCAGCGGCGCACAGAACTCTTTCCGGTCCGGCTGCCCGAACGCATACACCGCGGGCAGCCTGCGGTTCGACGCCGGCCGCGCGTGCATCCGATGGTCGGCGCGACGGTGATGGCGGTCCTTCTCACCCTGCCGGCAATCCTGTACGTGTCTGTGCGGGCGTACAGGGCCGAGGCCGGCTACACGATCCTGCGCCTGCAGAGCGAGCTCGCCCGCCTGCGCGCGGAGCACGCGCGCTTGGCCTCGCAGGTCGCGGCCCTGAAGTCGCCGCAGCGGATCGAACACTACGCCACCACAGAGCTGGGGATGGCGCCGCCCCGCCAGCACCAGCTCGCCACCATCACCGTCGGGCCGGCCATCGCGCAGGTCGTCGCGCCACCCCGGGACCGCTCGGTCTGGCGCACGCTTGCGTCCTGGTTTGGGAAGAGCGAGGCCGAGGCCCGCGAGCGGACTCGATGACCGGCAGGCGCGTGCGCCGGCCGCCCGGGCGGGCCGTTCCCCCCGGGCGGCACGCGTTTCGGCCGGCCCAGGCGGACTCCGAGCACTTCCGGCTGATTCGCCTGCGCGCGGGTCTCCTGTTGATCGGCCTGTTGCTCGCGATGGGCGGCCTCGGCGGCCGCTTGATCTCGTTGCACATCGTGCACGCCCGCAGCCTGGAGCGACTAGCCGAGCGCCAGCAGTTTGCCGAACTGGTCATCCAGCCGCGGCGCGGCCGCCTCCTCGACCGGTGGGGCCGGCCCCTGGCGATCAACGTCGACGCCGAGTCCGTTTACGCGGTCCCGTCGCGGATCGACGACCCGGCGGCGTTCGCGCGCACCGTCGCGCCGATCCTCGGGCAGCGGCCGGCGGACGTGGCGGCGAGACTACGACCTGACCGGCACTTCGTGTGGCTCGCGCGCAGGGTTCCCGCCCGGACCGCGCAGCAGCTTCGCTCAAGGGCCGCCCATCTCGGCGAGGCGATCGGGTTCCTGCCCGAGGCGCGCCGCGAGTATCCCAATGGCACGCTGGCCGCACATATCCTCGGCTTCGCCGGCGTAGACAATCAGGGGCTGGCGGGCGCCGAGTTCGCGTTTGAGCGGTTCCTGCGTGGCCGGGCCGGACTGGCGCACATCGAGCGCGACGCGATGGGACGACCGCGGTTCGAGACCCGCACGGTCGTGGTGGAGCCGACCGACGGCGCCGACGTGGTGCTGACGATCGATCAAGTGATCCAGCACATCGCCGAACGGGAGCTTGACCGCGCGCTCGAGGCCACGAGGGCGACGTGGGGCGCGGCGCTGGTGATGGAGCCCAGGACCGGCGAGATTCTCGCCATGGCGACATCTCCGCGCTTCGATCCGAACGACTTCGAGCGGGCGACACCGGCGGAGTGGAACAACCCGATCCTCACCAGGGTCTACGAACCCGGCTCGACGTTCAAGATCGTGCTGGCCGCGGCCGCGCTCGATGCCGGCGTGACCGATGAGCGCCAGGTCTTTACGAACAACGGTACCTACAAGGTCGCGGGCTACACGATCCGCGAGGCGCACAACCGGATCTTCCCGCGACAAACGCTGCGCGACATCATCCGAAACTCATCCAACGTGGGCGCCGCGATGGTGGCGACCCGGCTCGGCGCCGAGGCGTTCCACGCGACGATCCGCAGGCTCGGGTTTGGGTTGCCAACGGGCCTCGAATTGCCCGGCGAAGCCGCCGGCTTGGTCCCGCCGCCCGAGCAGTGGGGCGGGGCCAAGCTTCAAACCATCGGCTTCGGACAGGGGATCTCGGCCACACCACTCCAGGTGCTGGTTGCCGCGGCGGCCCTGGCCAATGACGGTCTCGTCGTCCGGCCTCACATCCTGCGCGCGGTTCGCGATGCCGAGGGCCGCGCGCTCGAAGTAACGTCGGTCGATCCGGGCCGCCCGGCCGTGGCGCCCGGGACCGCTCGCAAGGTCATGGCCATGATGGTAGACGCCGTGGCGCGTGGCACCGGTACGCTGGCCGAGCTCGACGGTTACTTGGTTGCCGGCAAGACGGGCACGGCGCAGAAGCCCGCGCCCTCCGGCGGCTACCTGCCGGATGCGTACATCGCATCGTTCCTGGGAATCGTGCCTGCCGACCGACCACGGTTGGCGATCCTGGTGTTGCTCGATGAGCCGAAGGGCGAGTACTACGGTGGCGTCGTCGCGGCACCGGTATTCCGCGCCATTGCCCGCCAGGCACTCTGGCATCTGCGCGTCGCGCCGTCCACCGACGCGGTCGTGGTGCGGTGAAGACGCGCGCGTCCCGCGCGGACTCTATATAATGGGCCAGGAGCACACGGGGGTGCGTGGATGGAGCTGCGCGCGCTGCTGACGGAGCTAGACGCGCCGTCGGTGGTGGGCGACGTCGGGCGTGACATCCGGGGCCTCGCGTACGACTCCCGGGCGGTGGAGCCCGGGTTTCTGTTTGCCGCGTTGCGCGGCCGCACGCACGACGGTCACGCCTTCATCCGAGAGGCGACGCAGCGCGGCGCCGTGGCGGTGGTGGTGGACCGCGACGTCGCCGTCCCGCCGGGCCCGACGGTCGTGCGCGTGGCAGACGCGCGGCGCGCGCTCGGTCAGATCAGCGCGGCCTTTGCGGGTCATCCGTCGCGGCGCCTTCGCGTCATCGGCGTGACCGGTACCAACGGCAAGGGCGCGACGACCTATCTTGTCGAGGCGATGCTCCGGCGGGCCGGCCGGCCGTGCGGGATCATCGGCACGATGGGGATTGTCGTCGACGGTGCCGTGGCGCCAAGCGCGCGCACCACGCCGGAGGCGCCCGAGCTGCAGACGGCGCTCGCGCTGATGGTTGAGCGACGTCAAGCCTACGTGGCGATGGAGGTCGCGTCGCACGCGCTGGCGCAGGAGCGGGTCACCGGCACGCACTTCGAGGTCGGGGTCTTCACGAATCTCACGCGCGACCACTTGGACTTCCACTACAGCATGGAGGCGTATCTGGCCGCGAAGTCGCGTCTCTTCTCGATGCTGCCGCCGGGCGGCTGGGCGGTGCTTAATGCCGACGATGCGGCGGCGGGGGTGATGCGCGCGGTCACCTCGGCACGTGTGATGACGTACGGTCTGCGGGCTCCGGCCGACGTGCGTGGCCGTGACGTGCGCTTGCACCTCACGGGGTCGGCATGCATCGCCGATACGCCCGCCGGCACCGTGCCGGTCACCCTGCAACTCGCCGGCGGCTTCAACGTGGCAAACGCGCTGGCCGCGCTCGCGGTTGGCATCACCCAGGACGTGCCGCTCGACGTGATCGCCG
>JAVKJV010000054.1:0-20451 GCA_031458775.1 Candidatus Fervidifonticultor quartus
TCAACCTCCGGCTCGGTCTCGTGATAGTGGTGGATCCTGGCGCTCTGCACGAATTCGCGGTAGCTCGCCACGCAGGCGGCGCGACCCTCCACCCGGTCTTGAAAGCGCGGTGAGACAATCACCATCCGTTCGTGGAAGTAGGCGGCCAGGCGGTCGGCATCGCCGCCCAGCCAAGCGGCGTTGATTTCCTTGAGGAGCCGCTGGATCGTCTCGCGCGCCGTCTCGGTGTCTTGGAAAGCCATCGTGCGCCGTCCTCTCAGGCGGAGTCGGCGGCGGCCGCGGTCTCCAGGTATCCGCCCGCCTCGGCGCGCGCCAGCACGGCGAGGATCGTTTCGACGAGCGCGCGGGCCGACTCTACCGTCAGTTCGACCGCGACACGCGCCCCGGGTCCCTGCGCTTCGTTGACGAAGTCGAGGTTCAGCGCGTGCTCGATCGGCAGGTCAAACGGGTGATCGTAGGATACGTTGATCTGACGCACGCCAAACCATCCCCCAGCCCCTTTGCCGCACCCCTCCACGGATATCTGCCTGGCAATCATCGTGCACACGGCTGCGCTCCTTTCATTCGCGCTCGTGATCGAGCCCCGCGGGCCGCGCTACGCGGGCCGGGCCGACGCGCGCAGGTGCCGGTCGAGAAACGCCAACACCTTCCGCCAACCGTCTACCGCCTGCTGCTGCCGGTACACCGGCCGATCATGGTAGAAGAACCCGTGACCCGCGCCCGCGTACATGTGGAACTCGTAGGTCTTGCCGTGTCGCTTGAGCTCCTGCTCGTGCACGGCTACCTGGTCCGGCGACGGTCCTTTGTCCTCCTCGCCGAAGAGCCCCAGGAGCGGACACGACAGGTCCTTCGTGTAGTCAATCGGCGCGACCGGCTGCTTGGGTGTCAGCTCATCTTTGGTCGTCACGATCCGCCCGCCCCAGCAGTCCACCGCCGCGTCGAATCCCGGCACGCGGCACGCCGCGAGAAACGCGTGGCGGCCGCCTGAGCACGTCCCGAAGACGCCGACCTTTCCGTTGCCGTACGGCAGCGCCCGAAGGTAGCGCATCGCGCCCGCCACGTCACCTAACACCTGATCGTCGGGAACGCCGCCGGATGCCCTGACCTTGGCAGCCACGTCTTCGGGCGTACCGTGCCCTTCACGGTGATACAGATTGGGCGAGAGGGCCACGTAGCCGTGGTGGGCGAACTTGCGGGTGGCCTCGCGGTACCACTCATCCCAGCCCGGCAGATGGTGAATCAAAACGACGCCGGGCACCGGCCCGGGACCAAGGGGGCGCGCAAAGTAGGCGTTGATGCTATCCCCGTTTGCACCATCCATCGAAACGGTCTCTGCGAGCATGCCCTCGTACATGTGCGTCTGATACATCGGCCCCTCCGTTCACCGCATCCTGTCCCCGTCGCGCCTGCGGTGCGTCAAGTTCGTGCCGGGCGGCCGCCGGCCCTGTCCCGGACGTCACGCTGGCCTAGAGGCGGCCGTCGGGCCGGCGACCCGCCGCGATCGCCTCCGCCTGCGCCGGTGAGAAGGGTGGGTTGAAGAGCTCAGGCCGCTCGTGCCAGGCGCGGAAGAAATCGGCGATGAAGTGCATCCGCTGCCGGAGATCCGCCCAGTCCTGCGCACCGCTGCCTGCCAGGCTATCGGGGGTGAGATCCACGTCCCGCAGCACGTCGTGCACGCGCGGGCTGAGGATCGTCTTGAGTACCGGCGGAAACGCAGACCGCAGGTCGCGGCCGAGAGGCAGAAGCGTCCCGGCGGGCAGGCGCAACACCATCAGGGCCTGCGTGATGACGCGGCGCGCCTCGCCCTTTACACAGGCAACAAGGCGGTCAAGCGCCTCATCAAGGGGCAGCCTCCTGCGCAAAAGCCGAGCCGCGGTGTGGCGGATTCGCAGCCAGACGCCCGGCAGGACAACGGCGAGCAGCCGCGGCCTCAGGTCGTCGAGCACGGACGCCGGCGCGTTCAAGGCCGCAAGGATGTCCGGCTGCAGCCGCGTCTGCTCGTGCAGGCCGATCAAGACATTGGCCAGGTAGAGCAGCTCTGCCCGGGTCTTGTCATCACCGTGCCTGCGGGCTTCGGCATACGCCGTGAACGCCTCTCGAAGCAAGCGCTGGCCGTCGGGCGGCTCACCCGGCCGCAGCGAGGCGCAGAACTGCGTGGCCACGCCGGCATCCACCGCGGCGTCATCGTCAAGGGCCGCGAGGAAGCGCGCGAACTCGCGGCCGATCTCCGCAAAGACCTTCAGGTTCCCTCGGGCCACCGCCCCGCTCGCGCGGTCAAAGGCCGGCTGCGGATTGACGGCCTGCCGCAGCGCATCACGCACCGCGGTGGCGTCCTCCGAGGCCACCGCGAGCGAAGCGGCGTCCACAACCAGGTCCAGCAACCTCGCGAATTCGGGAGCGCGGTCGAGGACGTCCTCCAGCGCGCGCGGCAGGTCGTCGCTCCGAATCGTCGAGCCCGCCTGCTTGGACGCCCATGTGGCGAAGGTGCACCAGTTTGCGCCGCCGGAGGTGAAACGGCGCATGGCGACGGACAGGTCATGGTAGCACTGCGTGATTTGTAGGTTGCGGACCACCGGGTCGGCAAGCCCGGCGATCCGGTCGACCTGGTCGACGGCGGGCCGTGTCATCGCGCGCCCGAACTTCGACGCCGCCCGTGCCGATCAGCCAACATCAAGACGACAGAAGCACGACGCATGAATCGGCACGTCGGCGCGCGCCTTTGCCAGGTCGAGCCGTCGCTGCATAGTCTCGGCCTCGGCGTGCTTGTGTTGCCGGTGCAGACACTCGACCAGACCCTGCAGGCTCCACACGTTGTCCGGGTGCTGCGACGCGCGGCTCAGTGTACTGTTCAGGCCGAGATCGTCCCGGTAGACCCGCTCGGCCTCGGCGACCCGGCCCTGCTCCAGCAGCAGCGCGCCCAGGGCGTGGCGTGCCGGCTGCATCCACCCCCACGGCTCGTCGTAGGGCAGACTGTCGTCGAGCACCACCGCCTGTCGCAGGTGCGCGAACGCCGGCTCGACGTTCCCCTTGCGGTACTCCAACTCGCCGTTGAGCATCTCGGCGGCGACCGCGAGAATGTCGGCGCACCGGTTGTTGAAGATGTAGCGCGTGTCGGGCACCCTCGCCACGGCCTCGGCGAATGATCGCCTCTCCGTCTCGGCCTGGCGGATCCGCCCGGTGATCGCGCACGCGATGGCCCGGGCGTAGTGCTGCATCGCCGTGGTGACGCAGTACAGATCGCGGTCCGGCGGAAACGGCTCGGCCATGATCTCGTCCCACTTGCCGAAGCGGATGTACGCGTGCATCTTCGTGGAGACGAACCCTTCCAGCCAGTCGGCCATCGGCGGCGACTCGACCCGCAGCAGTTCCTCGGGAATCGTGGCCACCATGGCGTTGGCCGCGTCGATCGCCGTGCGATACTGGCCGAGAAACATCGCCGCGTACAGCTTGAAGTGGTAGTTGTGGCAGCGGTAAAGGGTGTAGAAGTTGATCGGTCCCTCCCGATCCAGGTACCTGGCGTCGGCCGCAATGGCCTTGGTGTTGGCGATCACCGCGTCGTAGTAGTGGCCGCAGAGCACGTCGATGTGCGAGGGCATGTGCCGCAGGTGCCCGGCGTCGGGTACGAGGTCGCGCAGCGTGTCGGCGGCCCGCAGCGCCCGCTCGGGATGCGGCGACATCTCCATCGTGTGCACGTACATGTGGAGCAGCCCAGGGTGGGGATCGAGCCCGTCGCGCTCGATTCTGCCGAGCGCGGCCTCGAGCACCTCGACCGCCTCGAGCGTGTTGGCACCGTCCGCTGGCCGGCCGCTCCGGAGGTCCCAGAGCTTCCACGGCGTGCGGTTGATCAGCGCTTCGGCGAAGAGGCTGCACACGTCGAGATCGTCTGGAAAGGCCGCGTATACCTCGCGCATCGCGCCGGCGTACGCGTCGTTCCACGCGCTGAACGCGTCGGGGGCGGCGGTCTCCGGCGGATAGCGATGCACCAGCGCCCGGATCAGGGCCTGTTCGACGGGCGAGGCAGACGTGACGTGGGCGAGCGCGCCGGCCATGGCCTGCCTGATGCCGGTGAGGGCCTGCTGCAGTTCGTCTTCTCTGAAGGCCTCCCACGGCTTGTTGTAGTTCGAGCCGCTGGCGTAGGCGATGCCCCAGTAGGCCATCGCACACCTCGGGTCGCGCTCGGCAGCTCGGGCGAAGCACCGGATGGATTCCTCGTGGTGGAAGCCGTAGCACCAGAGCAGGCCGCGGTCGAACCAGACCTGTGCGTCACGGGATGAGGTCGTCACCGGCCGGCTGTACGCGCCGAGGTTGTAGTAGTCGTCCATCTCTCACCCTCCCCCCTCGGACGGCACGCCCTCCGCGATGTACGCCTCGAGCACCGCGGGACTGAAACAGGCGAAGATCACACTCTCGATGGTGGTCGGCCTGGCCAGCTCAGCCTTCACGGTGGCAACCGCGATGCGGGTCGCGTCGCGCAGTGGATAACCGTAGATTCCCGTGCTGATGGCCGGAAACGCGATGCTGCGCAGACCCGCCTCCGTAGCCAGCGCGAGCGCGCTGCGATACGCCGACGCCAGCAGCTCCGGCTCACCGGCCTGCCCGCCCTGCCAGACCGGCCCGACCGCGTGGATCACGAAGCGGGCGGGCAGGCGGAAGCCCGGCGTCATGCGCGCCTGACCGGTCGGGCACGGCCGAAGCCGGGCGCACGCCTCGGCCAGTTCCGGGCCGGCCGCGGCGTGGATCGCGCCGCACACCCCGCCACCCGGCGCCAGATCGGTGTTGGCGGCGTTCACGATCGCGTCCACCGCGAGTGTGGTGATGTCCACCAGTCTGACGGTGACGGCCATACCCCTACTGCCACTCGATGAGCGCGCCGGCGACCCACGTGGGCTTTGGCTGCCGGTAGAGTTCGCTCGTGTCGGTGTACGCCAGATCGAGCATGCGGCCCCGCGTCACGCGGCGGACGTACCGGAAGACCTGGCCGGCGTCACGCGCGTCGCTCTTGGCTGCCACGCAGTGCTGGTTGTAGCCCCAGAAGTCTCCACGCCCGAGGATCTCGATGCCTTCCTCCAATGTTCGGCGGGCCAGATCCAGACCACCACGCTCAGGGTGGAACGCCCGATCGGGCGGATCCCCGTACCCGATGCCATGGTGGAACCCGTCCGCCGTCGACACCACCGCCGCGTCTTCGACCAGCCGCGCGAGCTCGTCGATACCGGGAAGCCGCTCGGGCCGGCCGCCGGCGAGGTACGGATAGCGCTCGATGACTTCAGGCCCCCGCACGCCCCGACGCCGGGCCTCGGCCTGCCACAACAACCGGAATGTGATCAGCGAATGGTCGTCGCGCCAGTCGTCTCTGCCAGGCAGTCCCGGCCCCTGAATGCCCCAACAGGCGAATCGCGAGGGGTCTTCGCCGGCGGCGACGCGAACGCGCGCGTCCTGCATCTCGTCGGTGATCGCGTGCAGAACGCTGACCACCACGACACGGTTGACCCCGCTGTCCAAACAGGCGTTGACGACCGCCGCGGTCTGGTGTCCGCAGTCCAGCACACTGATGTGCGGGAACACGAGGACGCCGCCCGTCCGAAGCGTGGGAGCCAGATCCCACCGCCGGGCCTCGTCGAGACACCCCAACAGACCGCGCTCACCCAGGGTCTCGTGCTCGCGGCGGTACAGTTCGTGGATCTCTCGGCGCAACGCCTGACGGTCGAGACTCATAAGGAACAACGTTTCGAGGCAGCGGCGGCGCCGCCCTCCGCCGTGCGGCCACCTTGCTCTCCACGAGTTGCTCGACGAGCACGGTCAACGCTCGATCGAAATTCTTCGCGGGATCGCCATCGGGGATCTGGTGGCGCAAGAGGTCCTGTGCCGGCCGAAACCTGTCGCGCGCAGCGACACTCGCTGTGAACTGGATGCTGGTCACTACCAGCGCCCCGGCGACGACCCCGCGCACGGTCAAACGCTCCTGACCCTGCAGCACCGCAATCGCAAGCGTGAACAGCGGGACGGCGGCCACGATGATGGCCGCAGTACCGGCGGCGAGCCCGACCAGCGAGTAGTACAGGAGCGCGTAGGAGGCGCCAAACCCGAGCAGGCCATAGACCGCCGCGCCCGCAGCCGACCGACCACGGGCGAGTGGCACCCGCCAGAGGCGGGCCATGATGAAGAAGAGAGCAGCCGCCAGGGCGAACCTCAAGGCGGCGCCAAAGAACGGTGGCAGTTCCCGGTTGCTCAGACTGACCGCGATGAAGTTGGCGCCCCCGATGGCCACCGCACCCGCGCACGCGGCGTGCGTCTTGCTGTCCAGCCTCCGAGTCATACCGCCCTCCGGCGATGAACCCGTGGCTCAACTACATCGCCGGTTGCGACAGGTGTCAACCGGTCAAACCTTGCCCTGATGAAGAACAGCCTGCGTCCTTCGCGTCAGGAGCAGGCCCAGGCGGTGCAGGTCGCGGAAGCCCTCCGGCGACGGGAAGTTGACCTCGCTGGCCATGAGTCGCAGATCCGGGCCACCGGCCCAGACGCGGAGAAACCCGCCATGATTGGCGTGCCACCGCTCGATCGCAGCGATGACATCATCTGACACGATCTCCAGTGCGACGCGGGCTTCGTCGGCGAACGCGCGATAGCCGTCGGGAAGCCCTCCGACGGCCGCGGTCACCTCTCGTGCGGTCTGGGCAAATGCGGTGACGGGCGGAAGCCGAACGGCGGTCCTCAGTCGGGCTACGGCGGGGAAGAATTCGGGAGGGACGCCGGCGGTGGGATCAAGACCCAGCCGGTATCCGGATCCAGCCAGCCACCCCCACGCCGACTCGCTCGGCTTGATGTCGTTGCCGACGATCACGAGCAGGCGGTCGGAGTGCACCGAGTCGCTCGCCCAAATCAACGTCGTGCGGCGGGGCGTCTCGGCGTCGTCCACGCTCGCGACACGAAGCGTCCACTCGACGCCGTCGGCATCGCCGGTGTACCGGGCGACCTCGCCGTCTCGGAACGGCTCCGTGACCCGCCCGCCCATGGCACGGGCCCGCGCGGTGTGAATGGCGTGTTCTTCCCCCGGGCTGGCGTCTCTCCATCGCGCCAGCACGATTACGGCGATGACGACGACAATGAGAACTTCTGTCAGCCCCAACGGCACGTCAGAGCGGCCAGGTACTCCTCATCCCGGCCCGCATACTAACGCCCGGTCACGACGGCAATCGACGAACTCGGGCGCCCCGCTCCGGGCGGCGTGATCGGGAAGGATCTCTGCCAGGGCCCCACCGCCCAGTTCGTGGCCAGGGCGCCGTCGGGACCCTGGTAGAAGACGTGCAACTGGTCCCGACGCACGACGGCTGCCATCCGGGATCCGGGCCCGGCCGCGCCCGGGGGCGTGATCGGAAAGGGCGTCTGCCAGGCCCCGACTGCCCAGTGCACCTGCCATGGCCCCGCCGCCCAGGTCGTCGCCAGCGCGCCGTCGGGACCAACATAAAAGACATGGAGCTCGCGGCCGCGAAGGACCGCCGCCAGCGCAGAATCTGCCCGCGCCACGCCAGGGGGCGTGATGGTGAACGGAGCGCCCCACTGCTGCCGGCCATCCCTCCACTCAGACCACGTGGTCGCCACCGCGCCATCGTGTCGCACGAAGAACACGTGGAGCTGACCGTCGCCGCGGGCCAGCACAGCAATCGGCGACTGCGGCCTCGCCATGCCCGGCGGAGCAATCTGGAGGGGCAGTCCCCACCCATACTTCGACGATACGCGTCCGGGGAAGTCGACGAGCGCGCCGGTGGTCGCCTGGTAGAACGCGTGCCACTCGTCACGGCGCAGGTACCCGGCCGCAACAAGGCCGGTACCGTTGCCTGCCGGAACGTACGTATTGAGCGCAATGTCGGTCGTCTCTTTCCAGGGTTTCTCGAGCATCACCGAGTCCGTCCAGGGCCTCTCGAGCATTACCGAGAGTGAACCGTCCGGAGCGAAGAATGCCACCCAGATTCTGCTGTCGCCGTCGCCAAGCCTGAAAATGGCCAGCGGCGACTCGCCGTGCACGAGACCAGGCTGGGTGATGGCGTTCGATCGCCAATGGCCGCCGACCTGGAGCGCGCTTCCAACCGCGCCATCGGGCCGGACGTAGAAGGTCTGAAACGCGCCATGCCGATCGTGAATGGCAGCGGCGATCGGGGAGTTCGGACGTCCAGCGCCGGGCGGTGTGATGGCGGCGGGCGTGGACCACGGCCCCACCGCCCAGGTCGTGGCCAGCGCGCCATCAGGCCCCTGGAGAAGACGCGGAGTTCGTCCGGACTAGGAGTTAGGTTGCGGCGGAGCCCCGGAGGCTGGGGGCCGGGCTGAGTCACCGCGGCTCGGATCGCGCCCCCCTGCGCCGCGACTGAAGCCCAGAGGAGCGCGGAAGTCACAACGAGCAGACGCACCCCGGTCTTCACTTGCCCGCCACCGCAACGATCGGAGAGCCGAGGCTTCCCGCGCCCGGCGGCGTGATGGGGAAGGGCGTCTGCCAGGGCCCAACCGCCCAGTTAGTGGCGATCGCCTCGTCCGGCATCACGTAGAACACGTGCAGCTGGTCGCGGCGCACGACCGCGTCAAGCCGGGAGCCCGGCCCGGCGGCGCCCGGCGGCGTGATCGGAAACGGTGTCTGCCACCCCCCCACGGCCCAGTTCGTTGCGAGCGCGCCATCCGGGCCGATGTAGAAGACGTGCAGCTGGTCCCCGCCGCGTACCACCGCCGCCAGCGGCGAGTCTCCTCGAGCGGCGCCGGGCGGCGTGATGCCGACCGGCGCCGCCCAAATGTGGCTTCCCCGCTGGCTCCATGCGGTCGCCACCGCGCCGTCGGGCCGGACGAAGAACGCGTGCAGGTCATCCCGGCGCAGCGCAACCGCGATCGGCGAGCCCGGACGTCCGGCCCCCGGCCGCGTGATCGCGAACGGCCGCTGCCAGGGTCCCACGGCCCAGTTCGTCGCGAGCGCGCCGTCGGGCCCCTGGTAGAACACGTGCAACTGGTCGGGGCCGCCCAAGGCAGCTCTCAACTGAGACCCGGTCCCGGCCGCGCCAGGCGGCGTGATCGGGAAGGGTGTCTGCCACGACCCGACGGCCCAGTTGGTCGTCACGGCGCCGTCGGGGCCGATGTAGAAGACATGGAGCTGGTCGCTCCCGCGGACAACGGCCGCGAGGGATGAATCCGCGCGAGCCGCGCCGGCCGGCGTGATAGCCACCGGAACCGCCCACGGACGACGAGGATCACCCCAGGTCGTCGCGATCGCCCCATCAGGTCTGACGAAGAACACGTGGATCTGTGCTCCCCGGTTCACGACGGCAATTGGCGAATTCGGCCGTCCCGCGCCGGACGGCGTGATCGGGGAAGGTGTCTGCCAGGGCCCGACGGCCCAGTTCGTGGCGATCGCGCCGTTGCGACCCAGATAGAACACGTGGAGCTCGTCAGGACTCCCGGCCACGTTGCGCTCGAGCCCGCCGCTGAACGGGCCGGGGCGGGCGACGGCATCTCTGGTGACCCATTCAACTCTGACGCTCGTCGTACCGGGAGTGAAGGTCCCAACCCGAATCGTCGTCCGTGTCATACTACCGTCGTGCCACCGCAGCGTCGGCGTCGTGGTCCCGCTGCCCCAGAGCATGTTGCCGCCTCTCCGGAAATTCGGCGCGGCCTCAAGATACACCCCAAGATGATTGCCGTCGCCGCCGGTGATGTTGGGGACCGTGGCGGGGTTCTTGTCGCGGTCGTGGAGCACGTGCCAGATGGCCACACCGTCGCCGCAGGCGTTCCGGTCGTAGTGGAAACTCGGCTGACTGGGCGCACGATACTCCACGATGAAGTACTCGCTCGGGCCTCGCGCGGGATCGTAGAGGATCACCGCGGAGTCCGTGGCCAGATTGGCCGCTTGCAGGATCTCGCTCCCCGAAGACGCCAGCGAGCGAATGCGAGGCTCCGTCCAACCGAGCTGGAGCTTGTGCCACGGATCGAGGTGGACCGATTCGCGCCCGTCGGCGCCTCCGACCTCCGGCCCCATTAACGTGCAGCCCACGTTGAGGTTGTCACTCGCCCAGCGACCATACAGGTCCTTGGTACCGAGGAAGTGACTCAGTTCGTGAGCGAGCACGAACAGACTCGGCCGGTCCCCGACCAGCAGCACCGTCACGCACACCGCGACAGACGAACTGCCTGCCTTGATGCACGCCGGATCGGTCGCTCTCCGGGCCCCGCTCGGGTAGCTCTCGATGATGAGAACCGCGAGCTCGTTCGTGTTCACTCTCCCGTCCTTGTTCGCGTCGAACGCCGCGAAGTCGAACCCGGAGATCATCGCGGCCTCGATGACTCGTGCCGGTCGCTTGTTGTCGTTGGTCTCCTGGCCCACGGCCGCCGGGAGTCGAAGGGGACCGATGATCCCCTGACCGGCACGCGACCAGGAGAAGCGCCCCCTCGAGTTCTCGATGAAGTAGCCATTCACGCTGGGAGGGCGAAGCTGATTGAAGACGAGGGCGTCGTACGTCTCATTCGCATGCGCCAACGTTGGACGGCCTGCATACTGCGCGGTGATGACGAGCAGGGGGACGCTTGGAGGCGTCTTCATCTTCTCGTACCCGAAGTCCCTCAACGTGAAGTGAGACGTGCCGATGGCGGCCCGGGGAGCGAAGAGAAGCATCGCCAACGTCGCAGAAGCAAGGACTAGCACCCACCGACCCACCACACGAGCCGTACGCCGGTCGAGCACACCTGCCATGCGCACTCACCCCCGGGGTAGCGTACAAGCACCCGAGAGGCCGGGCATCGCCCGTTTCGGGCCATTTCTCGCGTAGGCACCGATCACGCGGCGCTGGGCGCCCGAAGGGTCAGGCGCTAGACGATCCCAAGCTCGTGAGCACGGAGGGTCGCGTCGTGTCGCGATGCGACGCCGAGCTTCCCGTAGATGTTGGCCACGTGGCGCTTTGCGGTGTGCGGACTGATGGTGAGATCCGCCGCCACCCTGGACACGCTGGCCCCCAGGGCCAGGAGGCGGAGGACTTCCACCTCACGGCCGCTCAGATTCGCGGGGTATACCGGGCGGGCGGGCCCGCGGCCCAGCGCGAACCTGATCGCGGCCTCGTCGGCGAGACGGCGACCGTGGATCCACAGAGCGGCAAACCGCCCTTCGCCGACCGCCTTCCTCGCGGCCTGCACGGCACGGTCCACGAGAGACCGCTCCCTGGGAAACAGCACTGCCCCGGTGTGCTCGCGTATCGCCGAAGCCTTGGCCAGGAGCGGTACGGCACGCGCGTGATCGCCCTGCTCGGAGGCCATCCTGGCGAACCGCTCCAGGCACCGGGCCAGACCGTGCCGCCGGCCTGACTTGATGAAGAACCCGGCTGCTTCACCCAACAACGCCGCCGCGCGTTGGTACTCTCGTTGACAGATCGCGAGTTCTGCCATCGGGACAAGTGCCTGGGCGACGAGGCCCTCATGTCCGGATGCCCGGGCGGCCTCGAGCGATTGAGCGAGCAGATCGCGGGCGGCCACGAAGTCTGCCTCATCTAACGCCAGTTCGCCCAGTGCGACCTTGGCGAGGATTACCCAGCGGGTGGCGCCGCAGCCAACAGCCAGGCTCAGAGCCTCCTGGAGAGCGGTTTGGGCGCGCGCACAGTCGCCCTGCAGCGCCGCCAGGCGACCCACGCCCCAGGATGCCTCAGCCATGCCGAGGGCGTCGCCCAGCGCGCGTCTGATGGTCAGGCTCTCCTCGCACAGAGAGGCCGCGCGGCCGTAGTGCCCAAGATTCAGCGCCGTCGTCGCCAGGCTCTGCAACACCCGCGCAACGCTCCCCGGCGGGCCCGTCCGGCGGAGGATCCGGAGGCTTTCGGTATTCAGGTCCGCGCTTCGCCGGAGTTGTCCGCGGAGAGACGCGACGAATCCCAGATGGTGCAGGCACAGCGCCGCGCCCCTTTCGTCACCCGCCTCCCGCATCAGCCCAAGCGCCTCTACCCACTCGCGCTCGGCAGTGCCGTACTTGCCCTGTTCAACCCTGATGGCGGCGAGGAAGCTCAGGGCACGCGCAACCGCCCGGCGGTCATCGTGCTTCCGGAGAAGAGCAAGGCTGTCCACAAGGGCGTCTTCTGACTCCTTGAGGTCCCCCTGGCGATGGAGGAGCACGGCGGCGGCAAACAATGCAGACCCGCGGACGGGACCAGGTGCCGCGCCATCGGCAGCCAGGAGACTCGTCAGCCACCGCGAGCCGGCGGCAAACTGGCCTCGGAGTTCCCAGTAAGGCAGGAGCGCCGCGGCCATCCGAAGGCCTCCCACGGTGTCTCCACAGTCGCGGAAACTCTCGAGGGCGGCCCGCAGGTTGTCGTACTCGAGATCGAGACTCGCCGCCACCTCGGCCTGCCGGGAGCTGTTGATCTCCTGCCCGGCCCGCTCGACCATGGCCAGGAAGAACTCACGATGGCGCCGGAAGACTTCGGCAGCCTCTTCGGCTTGTAGAAGCCATTCGCGCCCGCGGGCTCGGACGGCGGCGGGCAGTCGACACCGGATCTGGCCGTTGCGGACCTCGCGAACTGCGAGCGACTGATCCACAAACTCGCCAATCATGTCCGGGATGTCCGGGGACCGGATCGCGCCTCCGGCGCAGACGGTTTCCGCGGCGGTGATGTTCCAGCCGCCCACGAACGCCGCGAGCCGTCGCAGCAGAACTCGCTCCTCGGCCGAAAGCAGGCTGAAGCGCCACTGCAGCGTGTCCGGCGGGGCGCCAGGCCGCTGCGGCGGACGATCGGGCACGGGCAGCCTCGCTCCTGCGGCCAGGCGCGCGTCGATCTCCTGCACGGACATGAATCGGCACCACGCCGCGGCAAACTCGATCGCCAGGGGCATGCCGTCGAGCCGACGACAGATCCGCGCGACCGTCTCCCCGTTCTCGACTGTCAGCCGGAAGGCCGGCAGCGCCACCGCCGCCCGCTCGGCGAACAAGCGAACCGCCTCGTGCGACAGCAGGCTCATGGTCGTGACAGGAAGAGACTCCGCGGGCGGAACCGAGAGCGGTGCGACGCTGTAGGTCTGTTCCTCTGCAAGACCGAGGCTCAGCCGGCTGGACGCGAGCACGCGAAGATCGGTGGTTTCACCAAGCAGGTCGCCCACGATGTCCGCGCAGGCCGCCGCGCAGTGCTCGCAGTTCTCCAGCACGAACAGCGCTGTCCGGGAGCGCAGGAACGCCCTGAGCACCAGGCGCGACGCTCTCCCCGGTTCGTCGCGCAAACCGATCGCCGCGCAAAGCGCCTCGAGAATCGAGTCGGGGTCGGACAGCGCGCTCAGGTCCACCCACCACAGGCCGTCCGCATACCGGTCGGTCAACCGGCCAGCCACTTCGAGCGCCAGCCGCGCCTTGCCCACACCGGGGGGCCCGACCAGGGTGACCAACCGGGACGCCGTCAGGAGGTCACAGATTTCCCGGATCTCGCTGTCTCGCCCGACGAAGCTCGTCAGGAAGGTGGGCAGATTGTGCTTGGACACCCCGATCCGGCCCGGCATACGCAACCCCGCTGGTTTGGCAGGGGTGCTACGCCGCGCGGCCGCCGATTCCTTCAGCGGCGAGGATGCTCGAGCGCGGCCGCCGCCCTCGAGAGAAAGCGCACGAGGCCGCGGGGCCCGGAGAACTCGACCGTCTGTTGCGTGGCCACATTGGTGACAGACCCGCGCCATGCCGGCCGGCTGCGGCCAGGCGCACGGATCTCCTTCCACAGGCGCACGATGAACACTCGCTGATCCACGCGGTACATTGCGACGTGAAGCATGCGCCCATTCGGTCGCGGGCGCATCGCCCGGTTCGGGCCATTTGCCCGCGGCACCGACTATCGCGACCGGACGAGTTCCTCGAGATTGAGGCCCAGCAACCGGGCGGCGTCGCGGACCGGCAGGAAGTACTCGTCAAACGTCGTCAGACCGCTCTGGCGGTACCGGGTCTTGAGCGCGTCGAAGTCCGCAAACCCCTCGATCTGGTAGAGCCGGTTCATCGTCTCTCGGCCCGGCGCCGTTTCCGCGATGTGGGCCAGTGCCTTCGCGACCCTCTCCTTCACATCCTCGGCGACGGCATTGCGAAATGACACGGTGTCGTTGGGAATGGGATCTGTGTACGCCAGCACCCTGACCTTCTCTTTGACATCTGGGTACTGCGTCTCGACCCGCGTCCGAGCATCGCTGACCACCCCATCGCCAAACGTCGCCCCCGCGTCGACCGAACCGGAGTAGATGGCCAGTACCACCTTGTCATGGCCTCCGGCGAAGACGACGTGGCTGAAAGCCCGGTCGGGGTCGATGCCCCGCTTCTTGAGCAGTGCCGCCGGGAACAAGTATCCCGACGCCGACACCGCATCCACAAACGCAAACCGCTTTCCGCGCAGGTCCTGCAGCGACCGCATCGCGTGCTCGGCCCTGTAGAGAATCTGCGACCTGTAGTACGGGAGGCCGGCTCTGATGCTCACCAGCCGGACGTCGGCGCCACACCGCTGATGCGCCAGCACATACGCAAACGGCGCGAGAAAGGCCACGTCGACGCGTCCCGCACACATGGCCTCCACGGTCGCCGCGTAGCTCGTCGGCACCTCGGCCCGCACAGGGTACCCCGTCGCGACGGCCAGCATTCTCGACAGCGCCGCCCCGCTCTCCAGCACGCGGCGCGCGTCTCCCGAAGGTACAAATGCCATGACGAGGCTCGTCTGGGCTTGCGTGAGGCGCGCGCCCAAGCCGACGGCGCCAAGGGCCAGGGCAACGGCCGCGGCCATTGGAAGACAGTGACGCATCAGGTACCTCATGCCGCGCGCAGGGACGCGCCGCTCCGCGTCACGCGAGGCTTGCCCCGTGCTCCCGCAACAACGCCTTCAACACCGACCGATGACAGCGTAACTCGTCCTCGCAATAGCATCCCACCGAGAAGTTGGTCTGGCGGGAGAGCGCGGCAAGCAGCGCGAGGAGCCGTGCGGCATCAGGACGCTTCATCTCGGCGCGGTATCGCTTCGTGAAAACGCGCCACGCCCGCTCGTCGGTCGCGCGCCGCGCCAGCTTGACCAGCGTCTCTGACGGCGCCAGCTCCGGCACCCACACGTCGTAGAAGTCGCGCGACGCGTACGCGGACTTGGGCACGCCGCGCGGCGGCCGCCTCACCGTCCCCAGACGCAGGCCCTCGCCAGGTGCTCGCGGGCTTCCCAGTCGTACGACGCGAATTGCCATGCCACACCTCCCTTACCAGACGTCATCCCGCCGCCCCGACTGCGCGCCAGGGTCGGGACGGCCCGACGGGCTCCGAGAAGCACGGACGCTTCAGGGCGACAGGCGAGCGAGCGCCGACACCATCACCGGCAGTTCATCCAGAAGGCCCGCTTCAGCGCACGGACGTCCTCCTCGTGAAGACGCAACGATCGTCAGAATCACCCTCGTCATACACGCACCATACACCGACCGCGCCCACCGGGCAACGGCCAGCCGGCGGCGCCGTCAACCTCTGCCGCTGACGCACACGACGGCCGGCGGGACCGCGCACGTGAGGAGTGCGCGCTTCCGAGGATGCCAGGACCCAACGGTCTTGATGAACCCTGCGTGTGAACCGGCCAGCACGTCGAAGTGCCAGGCGTCGGGGCCCTGCCGCGTACCGGGGTTATGGAGACGGCCGCATCGCATCCCGAGCCACCGGAGCAGACCGCGGACATGGACGAGATCTGTCTGGCTCTCGTGCGCGAACCGAATGGAGAACCGCGTGGCTCCGCGCCCGCGCACGACGCCCTCGGCGTCGAAGTGGCCACGAACAAACGCGGCGGCCTCACCCGGCGTGAGGATCGTCTCTCGACCCGGGCGATGCCACATGGTCTCGAGCACCCAGACGCCGCGCATGCCCGTGCCGTCGCGGTAGGTCCAACTGCGCGTCTCAAGACGCTCAAGAAGGCTCCCTAGCACATCCAGCCACGTCGTGTCAGACTGGGAGATTTGAAACGTCCGGTGCGACCGGTTGCATGCACCTTCCCTGGATGCGCCGTCAAGATACGCGACGATCTCGGCGCCCGTCGCGCGGGCGACCTCGGTCTCGATAGACTCGCATACCGACCCGTGCGGCGTCAGGACTGGCGCGCTCATCCCGCCACGCTTCCCTCCTCACGCACTTCATCGGCAGCGACCGCGCCACGTTCAGGGCGATCTCCTCCCGTGCATGTGGACCCGTCACGCGCAGCCTGAACACCCGTTCGCCGCGTCTGAACGCTCCGGGGGCAAGCGAAGGGAGCGATCCGCGATGGAGAAATCCGCCGCGTTCCACTGGTTCGCGTGGGCGTTCCAATTGATCCTGGCTGTGCAGCTCTTCTCCCACGGGTGGATATTCCTCAACCCGCCGGCCTCGTTGCTCCCGGCCATGGAGTCGCGTCATGGTCGGCGCGACGGTCCATCACATGGTCCACGGCGAGTGGTGGAGCGTGATGGGGGCTGTCGAGGTGCTGGCGCTGGTGACGATCACCGGGTACCTGCGCTGGAAGATCGTGCCGGTCCCTTCCAGAGGGGCGCCGTCAGCCCGGTCCGGTTAGGGGCCGCTCAGATCCCGGGATTCACCAACGACCCGTCTCCGAGCTCAATCACGTTTCTCTCCCCGCGGCGGGATAGGTTGGCGGGACCGGCGAGGAGCACGATGATCACGGACACGACCACGGATACGACCATCAACGCGAGAACGCCGCCGAAGCGGCCCCGATAGACATCAATATAGCCCGCGATCCACGCGTTGCCGGCCCCGTGCAGGACCGCGGCCAGGAGCACGCTGCCCCTGGTGTTGTTGAACACCCAGGTGTACTGGATCGACCACGCGATCAGGAACACGGTGTACCCGAGCGCCGCCGGAATCAAGCCGACCTCCAGTTGCCACTTGAGCTGGGTCGTCCCCTGAGTCAGAAACAGCGGTATGTGCCACACGCCCCACAGCAGCCCGATGATCACGCTCGACACCAGGGCGCTGTAGCGAGCCTGAAGCCGGGGCAGGGCAAATCCTCTCCAGCCAAACTCCTCGCCCATTCCCGCGAAGATCGTGAGAAAGACCATCATGGGGATGACGCTGGACAAGGGCTTGAGCCCGCTCCAATCAACGGCCGGCCCACCGAGCCAACTGAAGAGGTACAAAGCAGCTACGCTGGGGATGACGGGAAACAGCAGGACGAATGCCCACCACCAGACGCTGACTCGCCAGATCAAGAAGCGGCGGAGCAACTCACGGACGCCGCCCTTTCGACCTTCAACCGCCGCCAGAATGATGCCCGCGAGGCTGGCGCTCAGCGCTCCAAGCTGGCGGGCTCCCGTGGGCAGCAGCCCGGCATTCACGGCAACCAGAGGCGCGGCGCCCAGGACCATGGCCAGCACGAGCAGGGACAGGGCCGGGTACTTCCGCACGACCGCGGACATGGGTGGCATGGCCCGCCCGTCAGGCCATCTGCCTGATGACCGTGGCCCGGAATGGCGCCGCCAACATCTCCAGCAGCGGCGCGTAGGCGCCGGTGGCCACGCTCTCCTGCATGTGCGCCGCCCGCGCCTCGGCCGACTCCCAATCGGCGATCTCGATCAGCATGTCGGGGTTGTCAAGCACTTCGTAGCGCGTGCTGCTCAGGAAGCCGCGCTGGCCCGGTCCGTGCTCCGCCACGATGCTCTCTATCAACCGCTTGAGTTCAGCCCTCTTGCCAGGTTTGGCCTGAAGCTCAACGATCACCTTGATCGCCATGTCATCTTCTCCTCTCCACTGTGCGCACGCGACGCCCTGACAGACCTCGGCTTTGCGGCGCGCGAGACCGACTCTCCGCGACGGCGGCCTGAATCACGGCCTTGAACGCCTGGGCATCGAGGACGTCTCCTTTCCGGATGTCAATGGCGCGACGCGTATGTCCCGCGAGGCTGGCGTTGAAGAGCCCTCGAGGATCCGGTAGTGAGGCGCCCCGGGCGAAGGTCAGCTTGACCACCCGCTGGTAGGCCTCTCCGGTACAGACGATCCCGGCATGAGACGATACTATCATGCCCAGCGGGTTGCTGGGCTTGGTCCACTTGCGCTCCTCCACGATGTCCGGGTCTGCTTCGTGGACAAGGCGGCGAACGTCCGCAAGGGTCTCGGCGCGCCGGCCACCCAGAGACCGGATCCGCACGTCAGCGCTTCTGGGTCCTGGGCCGTCCATACAGGTCTCGAAGCTCGTCTTTCGCCTTCTCAAGAACTTCGCGCCGCGCCTTGGGGAGCTTCTTGCCGGCCCGATTGATGTAGAAGTTGAGCATGGACATCGCAGAGGCGAACGGCGACGCCTTGCGACGCTCGCTGGTGTCAGCAGACCACTTGAGGGACGCGGCGATCCTGCGCGGATCGTCCCAAGAGAAGACGCCTGGCTCAAGGTCCAGCGCGTTGCTGGTCTCGGTGACTTTTTGAGACCAGCGCCTGGGCTTCTTCGCGGCCATCGGCCTTGACGAGGCCCGTGGAGAGCGGGGGCGCGTCCTGGTCGTCACTGCCCTGGACCCATCCTCGCAGCGAGGCCGAACGGTGCGCACATGTCCGTCAAGACTCGCCGCGCTCTGACGTTCGCCCTAGCCCGGCGTGGGAACCACACCAAGCTGCTGCATCAGCCCCATGCTATCCATCTGACCCCAATGCTCCACACACTTGCCGCCGGCAATGCGGATGATGTCGATCACCCCGAAGGAGACGTGCTTGCCGGTTGGCGGAATGCCCATGAACTGGCCCTTGTGGGTACCGCTCCAGGTCTGACGCACGACGACCTTGTCGCCTTCAGCGACGATGTCGTCTATCGCGGCCTTGAAGTCCGGGAAGGCGGCGCGGAACATGGCGATCAACTGCTTGACGCCTTCACGATCGCGCGCGAGTCCGGGTGGGAGTTCCTCGCGCTCAACGAAATCGGGCGCCAGGAACTCATCGACCAGGCTCACGTCTCCCCGGTTGAAGATTCTCTCCACGAGCTGTCGGACGAGGGTTTTGTTCTGTTCGGTTGCCATGGGTTCTCCCCTTGGCCTGCATCGGATTCGCTTCACGCCGCGCGT
Source organism: Candidatus Fervidifonticultor quartus (assembly GCA_031458775.1). Taxonomy (GTDB): domain Bacteria; phylum Sysuimicrobiota; class Sysuimicrobiia; order Sysuimicrobiales; family Humicultoraceae; genus Fervidifonticultor_A; species Fervidifonticultor_A quartus. Next base: position 19,015 of record JAVKJV010000054.1, read on the forward strand.
GAGGCGTCGATCACCCGGCCGGCCTCGACATGGCGTCTGAAGTTGTTCAGGATTGCCTGCCAGCCCTCGCGCTGTTGCTCGAGGGAATGCGTCGGCTCACTGTCAAAGGTGACGCGCACTCGCACACCGTTCGGGCTATCGGCGAACTCGACCCGGGCCGCGCGGTCGCCGAACGAATACTCGATCAACCGGTGCGTCACAATGTTCGTGTAGGTGCCGGCGAAGTCAAACCCCGCGCTGCCGTCCTTGGCCTCCATTCGAGACGAGAAGGTGCCGCCCACCCGCAGATCGACCGCGGCAGCGGTCGTGTGCCAATCGTCGGACGCGGCATTCCACCGCGTGATGTCCGCGGGCGCCGTGTAGGCCCGCCAGACCTCTTCGATGGGTGCAGCGACAGTCGTCTCAACAGCAATCTTCATAGCGTACCTCCTCCGCCATGCAGCGCCGAGGGTCACATCATAGATCAACAAGGCCGGCCCGGCAATCACCGCAGGGCCGACGATCAACGAGCAGGCGGTGAGGCCCGACGTCCTCCAGGGCCTGGCGGGACCAGATGACCCGCTTCACCCGAGGAGGCGTGTTCCTTGGGATTCTCTCGGGAGGTCTGCTGCCGCAGCTCCTGGGCGAGCCCGATGAGAATGCCTTCGGGACCCCGGATGTAGCAGAGCCGGTAGATGTCTTCGTAATTGACGACTTCATCGACCACCGTCGCACCGAGCCCGCTGAGCCGGGCGAGGGTGTCGTCGATGTCCTCGACGGTGAACATGACGCGCAGGTATCCCAATGAGTTCACGGGGGCTGTGCGGTGATCGGACGCGATGGCGGGGGCGTCGAAGCGCGAGAGTTCGAGGCGGTTGTGGCCGTCGGGGGTGCGCATCATGGCGATCTCGACGCGCTGGCCGCGCACCCCGGTCACGCGGCCGGCCCATTCGCCCTCGATGGGCATGCGGCCTTCGAGGGTAAGACCGAGTTCGGTGAAGAACTCGATCGCGGCATCGATGTCTTCCACCACGATGCCGACGTTGTCCATACGCTTGAGTGTCACGTGTCCCTTGGCGTCTGACGGCCTCAAGATAAGCCGCCCGATCAGCTCTCAGAGCGTATCACGAAGTCGATTCGCCGCCGCTGGCCGGGTCGGCTCCATCGAGTTGTTAGGCGGAACGGCGGATGGTATCGGAGCTCAGTCCGGGAGATCCTCCAGGCTGATGCCCTTTCCAGCCTTGATGCTCTCCCGGGCTTCGGCGATGCGCCGGAGGAACCTGGGGTCGTTCTCGAGGCGATAGTCGAACCAATCGTCCTCCGAGCGAAACCCGACAAGGACGCCTGCTGGCTTGCCATGCCTTGTAATGACGATCTCCTCCTTCTCTGCCTCACGCAGGTACCTGGAGAGACCATCCTTGACTTCGTTGAGGGCCACCTTCTTCATCTCACGCACCT
>JAVKJV010000055.1:0-19434 GCA_031458775.1 Candidatus Fervidifonticultor quartus
GACCGGCGTCGATCACGCCGTGCGCGACCTCGTGGAGGTCGCCTTCGGCCACGTGGGCCTCGACTGGCGCGAGTTCGTCCGGGCCGATCCGGCGCTCTTCCGCCCGGCGGAGGTCGATCACCTGATCGGGAACCCGGCCAAGGCCAGGGCCCGGCTCGGCTGGGAGCCGACAGTGGACTTCCACGCGCTCGTCCGGATGATGGTCGACGCCGATCTCGAGCGCCTGCGGGCGGCGGCGCCCGTGGCGGCGCGGTAGGGGAGGACGGCGGATCATCGGGACGGGCGATTCGGACTTCCAGCCTGGCGCCGCACCCCGTCGCATCATCGATTCACCTCGGAACAGCGCGGCACGTCGGTGACGGGCCGCCACTGCGCGATGGAAGCTCACCGCGACGCGGTTCCGCCGGTTCCTGCCGTCGCTGGACGGTTCACGCGTAATGTGGTGTTCAGTCTCGCGGGGCAGGTTGCCCCCGGGGCGACCGCCGTCGTCGTGCTTCCCCTGCTCGCGCGGGGGTTCGGCGACGAGCGGCTGGGTGTGCTGGCGATCATCTGGGCCGCCGTGGGGTACTTCAGCTTGCTCGATGCAGGTCTCGGTCGGGCCTTGACCCACGTGGTGGCCTCCCGTGGGCATGGCGGAGGCGAGGACGGTTTGCCCGCAATCGTGCGGGCCGCGTGGGTCGGGCTCGGAGGACTCGGGCTGCTCGCTGGCGCCGCGATCGCGTGGGCTGCCCCCTGGCTGGCCACCGTGCTGCTGAACCTGCCCGAGGGCTTGATCGGCGAGGTCGAGCGCACCCTGTGCCTCGTCGGGGCCATTGTCCCGCTCCTCACGCTGGCCGTCGGCGCCCGGGCCGTGCTCGAAGCACGCCATCGCTTCGACCTGGTCAACGCGGTTCGCGTGCCGCTCGGCGTGGCGACGTACGCCGGTCCGGCCCTGGTACTGCCCTTCACCACGTCCCTCGTTGCCGCGGTGGCGGTGCTCGTGGCCGCTCGGCTGGCGGCCCTTCTCGCGTTCCTTTGGCTCGCGGTGCGCGAGATCCCGCAAGTCCTCGCGCCCGGCGGCCGCAGCGGAGCAGTGCTCGGAGAGTTCGTCCGCGCCAGTGCCTGGATGACCCTGGCCAACGTCGCCGGGTCGGTGCTCGTCTACGTCGATCGCGTGGTTGTGGGTGCCCTGGTGCCCGTCGCGGCCCTGGCACACTATGCAGCCCCCGTCGAACTGCTGACCCGGTTCGCCGTCGTGCCCGCAGCCCTGGGCGCGGTCATCTTCCCGTCATTCAGCGTGGCCCATCGCGGGCATCCTACCCTGCTCGCCGGACTCTTCGCGCGCGGCGTGGGGTACGTGTTCCTCGGCCTGTTCCCGCCGGCACTGCTCGCCGCGACCTTTGCGCCCGAGCTGCTCGCGACCTGGTTCGGGCCTCGCTACGTGGAGCCCGGCACCCCGGTGGTGCGATGGTGTGCCGCCGGACTCCTGATTAACGGTCTCGCCCTCGTCCCGTTCGCATTACTGCAGGCGGGCGGTCGCGCCCGCCTCACCGCCATCGTGCAGGCCGTCGAGGTGCCGCTCTACGTTGTCACGCTCGTCTGGCTCACGCGCCGGGACGGGATCGTCGGCGCCGCCGTTGCCGGGACACTGCGTATCGGTGTCGACGCGTTGCTCCTGTTCGGCGCGTCGAGCCGCCTGCTCCCAAACCGTCAGGGCGTCGGTCTGGCGGCCGGGCTCGGTCTGGCGGGCGTCGCCTGCGTCGGGGTGGCCACGATCCCGGCGGGCGTGCCGGCACGGATCGGCTTCGCGGCGGGCATGCTGGTCGCGGTCGCCGGACTAGCTACCCGCGTGTTCCGGCCTCGGGCCTGGACATCGTTGAGCTGGGTCTGGCGGTGGTATCGGACTTGAGGGCGACAGCAAGGCCCGCAGGGGCACCATGATCCCCTCGCTCGACATCGTCATCGTCAACTGGAACACAGGGGTGGCACTCTCGGCGTGCCTGCGCTCCATCGCATCAGCCCGGCGGGACGGCTTCCGCCTCGGCCGGGTCGTCGTCGTGGACAACGGCTCGGAGGACGGGTCAGCGTGCGGACTTCACATTGAAGGCCTGCCGCTGGCGGTCGTCGCCAATCGCGCGAACCGAGGGTTTGCGGCGGCATGTAACCAGGGGGCGCAGAGGTCGGAAGCTGACTACCTCCTCTTCCTCAACCCCGACACTGAACTGTTCGCCGATTCCCTTGCGGTTCCCATCGAGTATCTCGAGCGCCCCGAGGCTGCGGCGGTGGGCATCTGCGGTGTCCGGCTCGTGGACGGCGCCGGCCGGCCGGCGGTGTCCTGTGCGCGCTTCCCGACGTTGAAGGTGCTGGCGTCGGAAGCGCTCGGACTGTCGAGGGTGTGGCCGTCCCGATTCCCACCCCACCTCGGGTCGCCGGACGAGTGCCAGTCGACGCGGGAGGTGGACCAGATCATCGGCGCGTTCTTTCTGGTGCGGCGCCGCCTGTTCGAAACGCTCGGTGGGTTCGACGAACGCTTCTTCGTCTACTTCGAAGAGGTCGACTTCTCCCTGCGGGCGAGACAGCTCGGGTTCCGATCCGTCTGCCTGGCGGAAGTCGGTGCCTGCCACCACGGCGGCCTGTCGAGCGGGCACGTGCGGGCGCGGCGTCTCTTCTACTCCCTTCGGAGTCGGCTGCAGTACGGGTTCAAGCACTATCGCCGCCCCGCGGCGTGGGGACTCGTGGCTGTGACGTTGGGCCTCGAACCCTTCTCGCGAATAGGGGCGGCGGCGCTGCGAGGCTCGTGGCGCCAGGCGGCCGATATCGCAACCGGCTATGCCCTGCTCGCAGCCGAGGGGTGGCGGATGATGACGCGTCGCAGCGCGCACGGCGGCAGCCCGACGCAGGCCGGCGGACACCGGCGTGCCGCGGAGAGAGACGAGCGCCATGAGTAGAGAATCGCATGGCCGCGTGATCGACAAGCGCGGGCGCCTGGCCGCGGCGGCCCGCACGTCCCCGCTCGTGCTCGAGCTGGGCTGCGGGCCCCGGAAGCGCCACCCCTCGGCGATCGGCGTCGATGTCCGCGATTTCGACGAGGTGGACGTCGTCGGCGATGTCTACGATGTGCTCGCGTGCCTGCCGGACGCCGCCGTGGATGCGGTCTACTCGTATCACTTCGTCGAGCACCTGTCCGATCTCGCCCGCTTCGTCGGCGCCCTCCGGCGCATCGTCAAGCCCGGTGGACACGTGACGACCGTTGCCCCGCACTTCTCGAATCCGTACTACTATTCGGACTACACGCATCGCACGGTGTTCGGGCTCTACAGCTTTTCGTACCTGAGCGAGGACCACCTGTTCCGCCGCCGCGTGCCTCGTTACGAGGAGGCAACGGGCTTCGACTTGGTCTCGGTCCGGCTCGGCTTCAAGGCCGCGCCGCCCTTCTACCTGCGGCACGTGTTGTCGCTGGCCGTCGGGTGGCTGGTGAACGTGACGACCCTCACGCAGGAGATTTACGAACGCAGCTTCTGCTACCTGTTTCCGTGCTACGAAGTCGAGTATGTCCTGCAGCGCCGCGATTGACGCAGTTCGGCGCGTGTAGGGCTGCGAGTCGAGGTCAACCCAGCCGGGCACGACAGTTTTCAACGACCGCTGCTGTTGGACCGCCCGGTCCGATGCGGCCTCGCACGCCTGGGCCGGGGCAGGTCCTGACATGGCGGCGCGGTGCCCCCATGCCAACCCTGCGCTCGATGCTCCGCAGTGGTTCGAAGGCGAGCATCGCTGGTGGGCCGGCGAGGGCTGGCACCGCGGAGTCATCGGGAGCCCGCGCCGGAGGCTGCGCTGCGCCGAATGGCCGGGGCGCCTGGGTCTACCGATCAGGGTTCAGGGTCCCCGCGTAGGAGGGCCGCGACCCTTGGTGCCCAGGCCTGCAGACTGTACTGCTCGACGACGCGGCGGCGGCCGGCGCGACCCATGTGCTCGCGCAGATTCGCATCCCGGCGCAGCGTGTCGAGGGCGTCGATCCACTCGTCGACGGTGGATGCGAATAGGCCGTGCTCACCATGCGTGACGATGTCGAGGTTGGCCCCGACGGGTGACGCGACGACCGGCCGCCCGCAAGCCATGTACTGGATCAGCTTGTAGCCGCACTTGCCTCGCTCCCAGGGTCCATCGTGGAGCGGCATGATGCCGACGTCGAAGGCGCCAAGCTCATCGACTTCCCGATCCTCGATCCAGGGACGGCTTTCCACCGGGAGCCCCGCCGCGCCGTCGAGCGAGGTGCCGATGAGCCGCACGGCCGCCTTCCCCTCTCGGCATACGGCGCGCAGCGCCGGAACGATACCCTCAAGGTAGTGAACCGTGCTCGGCGATCCAATCCAGCCGATGAGGAACGGCCGATCGGGAGCGGACACGGCCGGCGGCTGGTAGCGTTCGACGTCAACCACGGTGGGCACGAGCGCCACGTGACGCGCGCCCGCCCGGCGCGCGCGCTCCGCGAGGTATCGGTTCCCCGCCATGACAACCGACGCCGAGCGCATTACCACGTCGATTTTTCGCCCCAGGAGCGCGCGAACGGGTCCGGCGGGATGTGCGTCGTAGCGGTGAAATATGGCATCGTCGTAGTCGACGACGTAGGAGATGCCCAACAGGGTCAGGAGGCGTTCGAAGGCGGCCGGCAGCCAGGGCAGCAGCTCGGACTCGATCCACAGGCGAGCGAACCGGTGCGCGCGCAGCAGCCAACCCACCCGCCGAACGTAGGCCGCCGCCACTGGCAGCAGGCGAGCCGGGCGTCGGGCGTACAGCCGCCGCACGTAGGCATCGTCGAAAAGGGGAGCGACGCGGACGTCCAGGCCTGCGGCGCGCAGGTGCGGGAGGTAGTGGTAGAAGCGCACGCGGCTGCTTGCGCCGAGCGCGGCGTACCGTGTCAGGGCCAGGATGTGCATCCTGTGCGGTCCCGTCTCCCTCGCATCATCCGCGATGCCGGTCGGTCGGCGCCCCCACGGCCACGGCCTGCGCCTTTCCCCAGCGTAGTGCGGGTGGCTCACGCCCGCGGCCCACCCCGGCCCACGAGTTCCGGTTGGGGGGCGCCGCAGCCGGACTCAAAGGTGTTCAGAGCCACGACCGTCAGCGGCAGCAGCGCGACGAAGCGGAAGTACTGCAGCGGCACGAGAGCGATCTCGGCCGCGACGACGACCACCCAGAGCCAGACAGCCATTGTGGCCGACGCGAGGTTCATCAGGAAGAAACGAAGCAGGCCGAAGTAGACAGCCACCACCAGCGGCAGGGAACCACGGAGCCAGGTCATGAGGAGCCCTGAGTCGCCGAGGTAGAGCTGATCGGTGTGCGTGATCCCGATCGGCTGCCAAGGGTGGGCGCTGACATACCGGATTGTCGACGACAACAGTCCCCGGTCGCCGAACCGTGCCACGAACCCGCGACGTTCGTCCCCGAGCAGGCCGTAGGAGAGCAGCCCCACGATTGACCGGTCGGACCACCCCACTGCGGCCACTACACCAACGACGGCGGCGGCCAGAAGCAGTCCCAGCGCTGCGCCGTGCCAGATGGAGCCGCGCCGCGCCCGGGCGACCAGTGCAAGCGTGGCACACGCGGCCAGCACAATCGACGTCGTGGAACGGAGGAGGATCAGCAGCATGAGGTGTGTCGGAATCAGGGCCAGCCATGGGAGCGACCGCCGGGCCGCATGGGCCGCCATGGCGGTCAGGAAGAGGAAATAGAAGAGGAGGGCCGCAAGGGAGTGGGTGCCGAAGGTAAGCACCGGTTTCTGGAGGAGGACCATTCGCGGCACCAGGGAGGGGTAGAACGCCGAGTATCCGAAAACGAGGACACGGTCCACGAGCGTGGCGTCGAGGACGACCGCGAGCCCCGCTGCGGCCAGGAGGAGGTGCAGCGTGAGGAGTCCTCGTTCCCCGAGGCCGCCGAGGCGTGCCTCGCGCAGGTCGACGAGGTAGAGCAGCGCCAGCGCGGCATAGAGCGCGACGAGGCCCGGGGAGTAGGATTCGAAGGGCGAGAGCCAGGTTGCCACCGCGAGCGTCGGGAGAATCGCCACCGCGCACGCGCGTGCCAACCGGTCGGTCGTGCGGCGGAGCCAGACGAGGCCGCCGAGCAGTACAACCACCGCCACGAGATCGGCGGTAGTGAGTCCGCGAAGCATCCTGCCGCCCAGCGACGAGGGGAGAAAAAGGCCGACCGCGGCCGTGACGAATGCCACGGCGCCGCGGCGGTCACCGGCTGCCGGATCCGCACGACGCGCAATCATCGCCCGCTACCGCTGGTCCGTTCGTGCAGCGTGCCGCGAGATGGCAGTCAGGGCAAGCGCCGTCCCGATCCACACCGCCAGCGTGCCGTCGAAGAACGAATTGGTCCACGGCGTCCGCACCTCGACGGCCACGGGCGCCAGGCCGGCGACAACGACCGGGATCCCCGCTCCGCGCGTCACGGCCCAGGAGGAGAAGCGTCGGAGGGCCAGGGCGGTGGCCAACCACGCGAGGAGGCCCCCGAGCCTGCCCAGCTCGCTGCAGAACGAATAGACGACCGTGAAGTTGTTGAAGGGAAGGCCGATGTCGACGAATGGGTCGACGGCGAGCGTCGACGAGGCGGGCACGAGGCCCGCCAAGCGTCCGATCTTTCGTGGCCAGTAGAAGAGCACGGGCCGGGCCGCCGGACGCCCCTCGCAGACGATCCGGTCGAAGGCAGCGAGGGGGCCCGCGAAATAGAGCACGCCCACACGCAGCAGCGAGGGCAGTTCCTGGAAACGCAGGTTGGCCTCGCGTGCCCCTTCCACCCACCGGACGCAGACTCCCGCGTCTGGAGCCGGCCCTGCCACTTCCGCGTCCGCGTGCGTCTCGGCCGCAGGCGGGGGGGGCGTCGCCCCTGTATGGCGTGCGGTGACGCCGTCCTCGAGCTCGCGCGATGGGCGCGGTGCCTCCGTCGTCTGGTCATCGGCGGCAGCTGACGCCTCTCGAGCGGGACTCGCGGCCTCGACGAGTCCCAGATTGACGGGCACGTTCACGGTGGCGATCCGCCGCTCCGTTGACATGCGGGCCAGCTCGTTGAGCTGGTCGACCTTGCGCATGAGCTGTCCGTGAACCACGAAGAACACGGCGAGCAGCGCGAAGACACGGGCCGTACCCAGGATGACCCGCCGTGGGGCTCGCTGCCGCCCGATGGTCGTCTCGACGATGAAGCACCACAGCACATAGCCGACAACGTCCCAGCGACCGGTGGAGGTGAGCATGCTGGCGAGCCCGAGCACGGTCGCGACCGCGCCGAACCGATCCCGCCGGCCGGCCCACAGCGCGTACCCCAGGACGCCTGTGAGCGCCGCCAGGGCGTGTGCGACTTCGGCGCCGGGGAGAGCATACGCGCCGGTCTGGGTCGCGCGGTCCGTCCGGTGCTGGATGAGCGCATCGGTGAGGCCTGCGCGCGCGAGCCGGGGCAGGACGTGCCAGATGTCGGCGGCCACCACGGCGGCGGCCAGCACGACGAGCGCGACGAACGCCCAGCGCCCAGCGCCGTGGTCGAGCCCGTTCGGGTTCGAGGGTAGGAGCGCGGCCGAGGGACCTGGGACCGCCAGCAGGCCAATCGCGCAGCCTGTCACCAGCAGTGCGAAAGCGACCGGAGCGGGGGAGGGGAAGGAAGCGAGGTTCAGGCCATACGTGAGCCACGCGAGCGCCCAGGCCCCCGCCACGGCGGCGCGCATCACCGTGAAGGGATGGTCCGGGGCACGCCACGCGTCGCGGGCGATCAGCGCAAGGCAGGCCACGCCGACGAGAAGGGCTTGTGGAAGCATCGGACCAGGTCGCCGCACCCGCCTGCACGCCGCGGATGCCACGAAGCGGGCGAGAGCCGAGGCTCGTGCGCCAGGATATCAGGAACGGTGCCGACCCCGACCCGAGAGCGGCATTCCGCCTGCCCGTGCACTATACTGCTTCACCGCCCGCCGCAGGGGGCGCTCCGCCGTTCCGGCATGATCCGACTGGTCGGCCTGCTCCTGCTCGGACTCCTTCTCGTCGTCGCTCCCGGTGCCATGGACTCGCCGCTCGGCGGGCCTCCGCTCGGCGCATCGGGCAGGGCGGCCATCGGCCTCGTGTGCCTGGTTGCGGTGGGGGCGTACGTCTTCCGGCCGCGCGTGTCGCCCGGGTGGTTGCCAGTCCTGGTCGTGGCGGGACTCGTCGGGCTGAAGATGATCATGGGGCTGCTCGCGGTACCGCACGGGTGGCGGGCCGAGTATCGCTTCGGCGACCGCACGGGCCGCGTGCATACGGCGCGATTCTTCTGGCGCTACGCCAGCCGGCCGTTCCGCGTGGACCCCCTGATTGCCTTCAAGGCCGACGTCATCGACGTGCACTTCTTCAACGATGTGCCTTTGTTCGGCTACCCACCCTACTCCGGGACGCGTCGCGAGGAGGAGTTCCCCCTGTGGGTCTCCTGGCAGGCCTTCGCCAGTGTGCCCGCTCCTCGTCGCGTCGCGTTGCGCGTGGAAGGCGAGGGCGAGATCCGACTGCGCGTCGACCGCCAGGACCTGAGCTGGCGGCGTGAAGCGGGGACCCTGATCGAGGTCCCACTCGAGGCCGGAACGCACCACTTCGAGGTCCACTACGAGAAGCCGGCCGGCCTGCAGCCGTGGGTGGTGGTGATTCCCACCGATGCGGAGACCGGACAACCTTTTCCCGTCACACCCTGGCCCAGTCCGGGTCGGACGTGGGGTGCATCACGGCCCACGTCGCTCGTCGTCTGGTTGGGCGTTGCGGTGGTCGCCGTCACGATCGGGCGCGCATACGTCCGGCACGGCGCACAGAAACCGGTGGGCGGCGTCGCGGTGCGGCTGGTGCCGCTCGCGGCTACGGCCATCATCCTGGGGTGGGGCGTGACCACCGCCGATGCGTTGCTCGGAAAGACCGCCTTCCTGCATGGCGGCGGGGATCCGCTCGTCTATGCTGGTTTCGCGCGCGACATTCTCCACCACGGGCCCCTGATGCTCCTTGGGAAGCCAGTCGGCCAGGCCCAACCGTTCTATTTCTATCCTCTGTATCCCTACGTGCTGGCGGCCGCGCACGCGCTGATTGGCGAGGACTGGTCGAGCATCGTCCTGCTGAACGGACTCTGTCTGGCCGTTCTTCCGGTATTGTGCTGGGAGCTGGGCTGGAAGCACCTGCGGCCACGGACCGCGGCGCTTGCGTTCGCGGCGCTCGTCGGATTCGTGCTGTATTACTGTGCACCCGTCGCGGCCTTCGAGGAGCCGGCGTTCCCCGATTTCTTGTTCATGGCCCTGGTGGTCGCGGGCCTACTGGCGTTCACACGCGCCGTCGCGAGGCCGCGGCCGCATGCGTTTGTCTTCGCGGGCGCCCTGCTCGCGCTGGGTGCGGCGGCTCGCCCATCGCTGATGACGATGGTCTATCTTGCGCCAGCCGTGATCTGGCTGAGCCTGCGGGCGCACCGCGTGGGACGGCGCGCCGCTTGGACGGCCTGGCTCGTGGCCGGCGTGGCCCTAGGCCTCGCGCCGTTCACGCTCCGCAACCTCGTGGCGGCCGGCCAGCCCGTCGTGCTCGTGAATTCCTGGATCCAGATTCCGTACTTCCTGGTTCCTCCGGAGGTCCAGGACAAACCAGGGGGTCAACCGGGTCTCGGCGAAGCGCTGGCGATGGCGAGGGACACGTTCGTGGCCCATCCCGCCGGAACCCTCTGGGTCCAGATTCGCAAGATCCTATTCACGCTCGGCGTGACGGCCGTGGGGCCCCGGGACATGGCGTCAAGCAACGGCCTAGGCGTGTTGACGGTGCTCTTCTGGGCGTCGGTGTGGCGCGGGCGCATCTGCCGCCCGCTGCTCGCCGTCCTCGCTACGTTTGCGGTCTCGCACCTGACAGCGATGGTGATCGCGGCGCCCTGGACGTTCTGGTACAAGAACATCCTCCCCCTCCATCTCGTGTTCCTCTTTGGCGCGGCATTCCTGCTCGACAGCGGACGTGAGCATGCAGCCGAGCTGTGCGTGACACGCCGGCCTGGGCAGACGCATGACGACCTTGCGCCAAGGGGTGCGGCGCAGCAATCCGCCGGGAGGAGGTAGCCCAATGTGGCACGGGCACACGGTCAGCGTCATCCTCCCCACCTACAACGAGAAGGACTCGATCCACCAGGTCATCCTCGACTTTTTCGGAACGGGGGTGGTCGACGAGGTGCTGGTGGTCAACAACAATGCGGTGCCGGGCACCTCCGCCGAAGTTGCGGGAACCGGCGCCATCGAGATCCACGAGCCGCGTCAGGGTTACGGCTTCGCCATCCGGCGTGGCCTGGCCGAGGCCAGCGGCGATTACCTGGTGGTCTGCGAGCCCGACGGCACTTTCCGCGCGAGCGACATCTTCAAGATGCTGGCCTATGCCGAGGACTTCGACCTCGTCTATGGCAGCCGGACATCCCAGCAGCTGATCTGGCACGGGGCGAACATGGGCCTGTTCCTGCGCTGGGGCAACTGGGCGGTGGCGAAGTACCTCGAGTTCCTCTTCAACGCGACCAGCCTGACCGACGTCGGCTGCACGATGCGCCTGGTGAGACGGGACGTCGCGCTCGCCCTGCTGCCGCTCTTCCGGATTGGCGGCAGCGAATTCGGCCCGGAGATGATGATTCGGAGCCTGCAGGCCGGATACCGCATCATCCAGGTACCGGTCAACTATCTGCCCCGCGTGGGGAGGTCGTCCGTCACGGGTGATCCCACCAAGGCGTTCCGGCTCGGGCTGACGATGATCTGGCTCATCACCTGGAGCCGGCTGTCGCGCGTGCCGCGCCCGGCCAAGGAGGCCTCCGCGCGATGACACGACCCGGCGCACCGAACCGCTACTTCGCGACCCGCTTCGCGCCCGATCCGAGGCGCGAGGCGGTTTGGCGTCACATGACCCGGTATCTGCAGCGGTACGTGCCGCCCGGTGCCGTGGTGCTCGAACTCGGTGCGGGCTACTGTCAGTTCATCAACGCAGTCCAGGCGAGGCGTCGGGTCGCCGTCGACGTGAGCGACGAACTCCGGGTGCGAGCCGGTCCGGGCGTGGAGGCCGTCGTCTCCGATGCTCTCTCCTACCTGCGGACCAGCAGCGCGGCGACGTTCGACATCGTCTTCGCCAGCAATTTCCTGGAGCACCTCGAATGGGACGTCCTGGAACCGCTCATCGTCGAGATTCGGCGCGTCCTCGTGCCCCAGGGACGCATCGCGCTCGTCCAGCCCAACTTCCGCCTCGCGCCGGGACGGTACTTCGACGACTACACGCACCGGACGGTCTTCACCGACGTTTCGCTGTGCGATTGGCTCGAGGCATCGGGCTTTCGCATCGTCCGGTGTGTGCCCCGGTTCATGCCGCTGACGGTGAAGAGCCGCCTCGGTCTGCTGTCGGCGCTCGTGCCCGCCTATCTGCGGCTGCCGTGGCGGCCGTTCGCCGGGCAGATGTTTGTGCTCGCCGAGCGCCGATGACGGGCTCGCTGTCGGCACCGGTGCCCCGGCGGCGACGGCTCGCCCGCACGTGGACTCCGCCGCGCCTCGGCCCGGTTTCGACCGGGATGCCACCGAGGGCGAGGTAGCCGATGTGTGGCTTCGCTGGACTGGTGGGATGGTGCCGCCCCCTGGCCCGGGAGGCGGAGGAGGATGTGGCCCGCATGGCGGCCACGCTCGAGCATCGCGGCCCCGATGACGCCGGCGTGTGGAGCGATCAAGCGGCCGGCGTGGCGCTCGGCTTCAGACGGCTGGCCATCCTCGATCTCTCGCCGACCGGCCACCAGCCCATGCGCTCGCGCGACGGCCGCTTTACGGTCGTCTTCAACGGCGAGATCTACAACCACCGCGATCTGCGAGAGGAGCTAGAGGCACGTCGGCGGTCGTTTCGCGGCACGTCCGATACCGAGGTCATCCTCGAGGCCGCGTCCGAATGGGGATCCGAGGCGGCGGTTACGCGCCTGTGGGGCATGTTCGCGCTGGCCCTGTGGGACGCCGTCGAGCGGCGGCTCCTGCTGGCCCGCGACCGCCTCGGCAAGAAGCCGCTCTACATGGCCGAGACATCCGCAGGGCTGCTGTTCGCCTCGGAGCTGAAGGCAATCCGGGCGCATCCGGCGTTCGATCCCACGCTCGACCCGGAGGCCATCGCCTCGTACATCCGATTCGGGTATGTGCCGGCCCCACAGTGCGTGTATCGCCACGCCCGCAAGCTCAGGCCCGGCTGGATCGCCACCGTCGATGCCGACGGTACGATCCGCGAACGGGCCTACTGGAACCTGGGCGAGGTCGCAGCACGGGGGATCGCGGCTGCGGTGCCCCTCGATGCCGACGATGCCGCCGACGAGCTGGACCGGCGGCTTGGCGACGCGGTGGCCCGCCGGATGCTGGCCGACGTCCCGCTCGGGGCCCTGCTGTCGGGCGGGATCGACTCGTCGACGGTCGTCGCGCTCATGCAAGCGCAGAGCAGCCGGCCAGTGCGGACGTTCACGGTCGGCTTCGCGGAACGCGCCTTCGACGAAGCCGATGCGGCGCGGGCCGTCGCCGCTTATCTCGGCACCGACCACATCGAGCTACGGGTGACGCCCGAAGAGGCGCGGGCGGTCGTGCCGAAGCTCCCCGATATCTACGACGAGCCCTTCGGCGACGCTTCCCAGATCCCGACCTTCCTGATCGCTGCCGTCGCGCGGCGGTACGTGACGGTGTGCCTGTCGGGCGACGGGGGCGACGAGGTGTTCGGCGGGTACGTCCGCCATGTCTGGGCGGATCGGTTCTGGCGCCGGTTGTCTCCGTGGCCCCTGGCTGCCCGGCAGCTCGGTGGGGCGCTCCTTGCGGCGATCCCGCCCGGCATGGCGGACGCGACATATCGTGCCGCCGAGCCGCTGCTGCCGGGCTCGTGGCGCCAGCGGCACCCCGCCGACAAGCTGCGCAAGCTCGCCGCGCTCGCTTGCGCGCAGTCGCTCGACGATGTCTATCTCAGCCTCGTGTCGGCGTGGCCGGCGCCGGAGCGGCTGCTGCCCGGCACCCGCGGACTCCTCCCGTCTGAATGGGCCCCGTGGCCCGCCGGTCTGTCCCTCGATGGTGTCGACCGGGTGATGTTCCTCGATCAGGCGACCTATCTGCCCGACGACATCCTCGTCAAGGTCGACCGCGCGAGCATGGCGGCTAGCCTCGAGGTGCGGGCGCCGCTGCTCGACCACCGGATCCTCGAATGGGCCTGGCACCTTCCTCGAGCACTCCGCGCGGATCAGGGTGTAGGCAAGCGCCTTCTCCGGCGTGTACTCGCCCGATACGTGCCGCCGGCGCTTACGGAACGACCGAAGACCGGGTTCGGTATCCCGGTGGGTGAGTGGCTGCGGGGGCCCTTGCGCGACTGGGCCGAATCCCTTCTCGATCCGCGGCGGCTCGCCGCCGACGGCCTGATCGACCCTGCGCCCGTGCGTCAGGTGTGGCAAGAGCACCTGCGCGGCAGACAGGATCACGCCGCCCGGCTCTGGACTGTGCTCATGCTGCAGGCCTGGCGCGAGCGATGGGCGCGGGTGACCTCCGGCCCTGGCAGGGATCTGCCGGGGGACCGCGTGGCGACGATGGCGCCCGCCGTGGGACCGGGCCGACAGCGGTGATCCAGCAGGGCGGACCGTCCGGTCAGGGCAGCGGGGTGACCAGGCCCCCCCGGTGCACGCGGACCCGCTCGCCGGGCACGATCGTGAAGCTGACGGGGCCGTTGTCGTAGTACACCGTGACCGTGTGCGGCTCCTGGAACCATGTGCCGACGAGCAGCGCGTACTGGTTCTGGCTCAGGAAGCCCGACCCGCTGTCGACGACGCGCGTGTAGACGACGTCCGGGCGCGACACCGGGCTGATCTTCACGACGCGGCCCTGCTGGTTCCGCTCGCCGCGCGCGCCGACGACCTCGACGACGAAGTGGCCTGTGCCGCCGGCTGGCGTCGCGTTCCGCGCCAGCGACAGGGTGTCGTTCGCCGACTGATGGCGCTTGACCAGGTCGAGCCGGCCGTCACCATCGATGTCGCCGAAGGCCAGCACGTCGTTGCCCCAGCCATCGATGGCCGACGGAGGATTGCGAAGGAAGCCCGCCCCGGTGTTCACGAGCACGACCGTGTCGAAGAGGTCACCGCCCGCGCAGACGATGTCCTCGCGCCCGTCGTTGTTCAAGTCGGCGATGTTGACGCCGAAGCTGTTGAGATACCCGAGCGGCGGGAGGACGTTCGTGCGCGCGAAGGTGCTGCCATTGAACGAGTAGAGAATCGGCCCTCCCCACGGGTCGTGGAGGACCAGATCGAGGTAGCCGTCGTTGTTCCAGTCGAGGAACTTCAGCCCCTCCTCGAACTGCAGCGGCAGGCCGTAGTCGGCTCGGCGATCCGTGAACGTGAGATTGCCGTTGTTGATGAAGAAATGGCTGCCCACGAAGAGGTCGATCCAGCCGTCGAGGTTGAAATCGACCGCCTGTGCCCCCTCGACCTTGTACTCGACGGGCCAGTTCCGCATCGCCACGTTCGCGGCGTCCGACACATCGGTGAATCGACCACGACCGTCGTTGATCAGGAGGTAGTTGTGCTCGGCGGGATCGTTGTGGGTGTAATGGGGCAGGAACAGGTCGAGATCGCCGTCGTTGTCGAAGTCGGCGGCCACGACGGTCTCCCCGTATCCACGAATGTCGAGCGCCGCGAAGGCCGGATCCTCCGCGAACGTCCCGTCACCGAGGCCGACGAAGAGGTGGGCACGCACCGCCGCGTTGTCGAGCGACGTGTAGACCGTCGTGACGACGTCCGGAATGCCGTCGCCGGTGAAGTCGGCCACGCGGTTGTCCCGGTTCACGAGGATTTGTGCCTCGGTCAGAATGGAGGAGAGCCCCATCCCCGCCGGATCCTGCGGCACCAGCACGCCGGACTGGTTCAGCGTGCCGAACGGTTCCACGTCCCCGTCCCCGTCGACGTCGGCGACGGCTGTCACCCACCCGCCCCAGAACGTGACGGGCGCATCGAACGTAACGGCCGCCCCGCTGCCATGCACCGCGAACGACTCCTGCCACCGCTCGCCGTCCGGCGCGTCCGCCGTCACGATGATGATGGTCGACCCGAGCGCCTGGCCGAGACCGTGGATGCTCAGCTCGCCGGTCTGCTCGTCGACCGCCACCGTGGCCACGGCGGTGTTGCTGCTCGACGCGGTGAACCTCGTGCCCGGCGTCACGTGCAGCGGGTTCGCCATGGACAGGATTCGCGTCTCGTCGCCCCGCGCGAGCACCACGTCGGTGCCGACCTTGAGCGGCCGTGGCAGCGGAAGCGCCGCCGCCGCCGTGCCGGCGCTCCAGAACCGGACGCCGTCCGCGTAGGTCGCGACCTCGACGACGAGCCACGCCGGGTCGATGCCCACGCTCTCGATGAACACGCTGAAGCGCGCGTTGCGTGCCTCGGTGAAGTAGTGGCCGATCGGCAGGTTGAACCGGCTCGATGGCAGGATGCCGAAATGGCGCGCGATGGGCGGGCGGCCGTCCTCGAACAGCACCGTCGCCCGGATCTGGCCTGGTGTCGGCGACACGTTCCCGATCAGCACGTAGGTCTCGCGCCCCGGCGCGTCGCCAGCCTCGCCGCCCGGCGCGAGCCAGGCGAGATCGGCCGCCGCGAGGCCGGGCGACACGTGGCCCTCGTACCACGTCGCTGCCGTCGGACCCGCCCACCACATCGCCCGCTCGACGACGATCGGCCGGCCTTCGAGACACTCGACCTCGAACGACAAGGCCGTGTCGGCGAGCTGCACGGCCTCGTGGTCGACCCAGATCGTGTAGCGCGACGCGGGTTCCACCCCGTAGTCGCGCGTCACAATCGTGCCGGACGGCAGCAGGTACCGTACGCGGACGGTGACCGGATCCGCGCCAGGGTTGGCCACGAGCAGGAAGGCGTCGAAGAACACGCCGGTCGCTCCCTCGGCGAGGAACCACCGGGGGGCTGGCGCCACCGCGCCGAGGGCATTGTGTCCGCCGCCGAACAGGCCGCCGCTCGCCCGCAGGTACATCGACCGTTCCACGACGATCGGCTGGTCGGCGACGAAGGTGGCGCCGAACTCATCGTTGTCGAGGATGGGGTGCTCGACGTTGACCCAGATCGTCCGGCGCGTGCGCGGTCCCACGTCGTAGGTGATCGTGACCGGCTCGGCAGGCGCACGACGGACGTACGTCGCACTGACGGTGACCGCCTGGTCGCCCGGGTTCAGGACCAGGTAGAAGAGCTCGAAGCCCGAGTGGGTCGCGCCTTCCGCGAAATACCAGGTCCGTTCCGGCTGCGGGGCACCAGCGTCGGCGTGGCCGGATGTACCGGCATTCCACGTCATCCTGCGGGTGACGCCGACGGGGAAGGCGAACTCGAAGACCGCGGAGAAAGCGTTCGTCAGTCCCGCGACGCTGTCGGCGGCCAGCGTCGCCGACGAAAGGGCCTGGACAGTCAGGGGAAGCGCCACCGTCGTGCCGTCCTCGTTGAAGAACCGCGCGACGATCTCCACCGGCAGCTCGTTCGCGTTGGCGAGCGAAAACGTCGTCGAGAAATATCCGCGGGCGCCCTCGGCGAAGTACCGGCGGTAGCGGCCCAGCGGGTGCGTGCCCGCGATCAGCTCGTCGGCGTTGCGCACGCCATCGGCGTCCGGGTCGCCGTCGGCGCCATCGTCCCCATCGGCCGACAGCGGGTCGAGGCCGTACCGTTGCTCCCACGCATCGGGCAGACCATCGAGATCCGTATCCGCATCGGACGGTGGACCGGCCTGCGGTGCGGCCGCGGCCGCCGAGGGGTCCGCCACGACCGCGACGAAGCCTGCGCCGGCGAGGGTGAGCACGTAGGACGCCGGTCCCGGCAACCAGAGGACGGGGAGAACGATGGCCGCGCTCCGGGCCGCCGCCCGCAGGCGCCAGCGCCACGAGGCGGCTCCACACGTTGCGCGTGGCCGCGCGGCGGCAAGGAGCCCAGACCCGCGACCCCAGTGGCCGAGGACCGATGCGTCGTGGGCGCGCCAGGCCGGCCAACTGCCCGGCCGCCGGGTACCACTTTCAGGTTCTGTTCGGATGGCGAATGGATGAAGGAACGACCGGTCCATGGCGACGGCGAAACGATGCCCCGGAGGTAGACGCCGCCGGGGCGCCAGCCTCGGGCTCGTCGCGATTGCAAGCAAAACGCGGACCGCGCGCGCTGCCGGCGCACGCGCGTTAACCGCGCCAGTAACTCCTTACGTGTATGTCGTCGCGGCGCGGTCCGATGTGAGCTGGGTGTCGGGCTTCCGTGATCGCCAGCCGACGACCCGGCGCCTTGCAAACCCAGGCAGCCCGTGATTCGATGGGGAGATTCGCTGCCCCGCGCCGAGCGGTGCTGCGACCTGGCGTCCACCGGCGGGCGCATGAAACCGCCGCGCCGGACTGTGTCGGATACGCTGCCCGTTCGACGGTGTCTCGGCCTCGGCTCCTCGATCGACGCTTCGCCACCCGTGGTGGACATGCCGCTTCGGACCGAGGGGTGGGGTCTGCCCGGCTCTCGCGCGTACAGGAGCCGGGCCGCGGCGACGCAGGGACGGTGGCGCGAGGAGCCAGAGGCGGGCACCACCGCACGAAGGGAGCACGGTGCGGTCGCCGAGCCGACGGGATGTCCACCGCTGGCTGCAGGGGACGATGAACCTTGAATCGGGGGGACCCGCCAGCGGGAATGGATTCGTCGTGTGCGACCGAGACGCTTCGACGGACCGGCGCGACCCGGCGGCCGCGTACCACGTCCTGCATCTCATCACGGATCTCGACGTCGGCGGAGCGGAGCTGACGCTCGCGCGCGTCGCGCGTCGGCTCCAAGAGCGCTGCGTGCGAAACACGGTGGTGTCGCTCATCAGTCCGGGGCCCGTGGCCGACCGGCTCCGTGCCGCAGGCATCCCTGTACGCTCACTGGAGATGAGGCGCGGCGCCGTCGCGCCCGGGGCCGTGCTCCGACTGAGGGAGGTGTTGCGCCGCGAACGGCCCGACGTCGTGCAGACCTGGCTCCATCACGCCGACCTGCTGGGGACGCTGGCCGTGTGGACCTCAGCGAGAGCTTCGGCGAGACCGGCACTGGTCTGGAACGTCCGTGCCTCGACCGTGAGCCGGCTCCACGACAAGTGGCTCTCGGCTGCGACCCGCCGGGCCTGCGCCTGGCTCTCGAGGCACCCGGCCGCCATCGTTGCCAACTCGCAGGCCGGGGTCGCGGTTCACAGACGTTTCGGCTACCGGGCGGCACGGTGGGTGGTGATTCCGAACGGGGTCGACCTCTGGGAGTTCCGGCCGGATCCCGAGGCGCGCGCCGCCGTGCGGCGAGAGCTGGGCGTGCCCGAGGGGGCGCCGCTCGTCGGTCTCGTGGCGCGGCTCCACCCGCAGAAGGGTCACGGCGTGTTCCTCGCGGCTTCGGCGGCCATGCTCGCGCAGGTTCCGGCGCTGCACGTGCTGCTCGCTGGAGCCGGCGTGGGTCCGACGTGCGAGCCTTTCCTGTCCTGGCTGCACACCCTGCCGGACGGGGCGAGGGCGCGCGTCCGGCTGGTCGGGTGCAGGCACGACGTGCGGCGCATCCACGCGACGCTCGACCTGGCTTGCTCGGCCTCTCTCTTCGGCGAAGGCTTCCCGAACGCGGTCGCGGAGGCGATGGCATGCGGCGTGCCGGTTGTGGCGACCGACGTGGGCGACACGGCCCGCATCGTGGCCGACGCGGGACTCGTCGTGCCGCCTGGCGACGCGGCCTTGCTTGCCGCCGGCTGCCTGGAGCTGCTGAAAGACGACGATCGCCGGCGACGCCTCGGGGCTGGCGCGAGGCGCCGGATCGAGCAGGCGTTCCCGTTGGACCGGATGCCGGCGGCTTACGATGCGCTCTACCGCGAGCTGCTGCAGTCGCGAGCGGTCCGGCCGCCCGCCCTCGATCCGCGGTGATGCTCCGTCAGCGCCGACCCCGCACGAGCCCGTCGTCGTGACCGCCCGCATCCGTGTCCTCCGCGTCATCGCGCGCCTCAACGTGGGCGGGCCAGCCCTCCACGCCTCGCTCCTGACGGAGCGGCTCGACCCGTTGCGCTACGAGTCGACGCTCGCCGCCGGCGCCGTCGAGCCGGGGGAAGGCGACTACCTGGCGCTGCAGGGCCGGACGCTGCCACGCCTCGTCCCGATCCGGGGGCTCGGCCGCGAGATCCGCGGGACGCAGGACGTCGCGGCCCTCGCCGCCCTCGTCACCCTCGTCCGTCGCCTGCGCCCCCACATCGTGCACACCCACACCGCCAAGGCCGGCACGCTCGGGCGTGTCGCCGCACGCCTCTGTCGCGTGCCGGCCGTCGTGCACACCTACCACGGCCACGTCCTCCGCGGCTACTTCCCGCCGGCGAAGACCCGCGTCTTCGTCGCCATCGAACGCGCCCTGGCGCGCGTCACCGATGCGCTCGTCGCCGTCAGTCCCCGGGTGCGCGAGGAGCTGCTCGACCTG
>JAVKJV010000056.1:0-18871 GCA_031458775.1 Candidatus Fervidifonticultor quartus
GTTCGCTTCAATGGTATCCGTCAGCGAGATCGCGTGGAAATCCACGTGGATGAGATTGTGGCGAAAGATGTCCCGCTGCGTCGCCTTCACGATCACCGTAGTGGTCTCGGCCGCGCCGTTCTGCACGTCGAGGTCGATTAGCACGTTGCGGCCGGCGTGCGTGTGCAGCGCCGCGTCCAGGGCCCGCGCGTCAACTGCCACGGACTTCGGCGCCCGTCCACGGCCGTAAACGACGGCCGGAACGAGGCCGCTTCGCCGCAGACTCCTTGCCGCGCCCTTGCCCGAGCCGTCGCGCATCTGCGCCTTGAGCGTCACGCGTTCCATGAGCGGTGTCCCTCCGACACACGTCAGGCCCCGGTCGCGGGGCCTGAACGCCTTGCATTATAGCATGCTCTCCCGGGCGCGCAAGGCGCGCGCTCAGTCCGGCACGCGTTCGGGCCCCTTGTTCTTGTAGGCGTCGATGAACCGCACGATCTTCTCCTCGTCATACCCGTCGAGCTTCATCAGGCGCGTCCAGGCCGCGACCGCGACCGGCGCGTCGTTCTGTGGCCTCGGCGTCAGGATGACCTTCGACCGGTACCGCGCGACCAGCGTCTCCAGCTTCTCGATCAACGCCGCGTCGCTCGCGTCCCGGTAGGAGATCCAGATGCCGCCGTGCTCAAGGTTGTGCACGATCACCTCATCCGGAATCGCGGTGCGGTGCACCCCCCACGGAGCGGTCTGGGGCGTGTGCCATCCCGATGTCGGCGGATTGGAGTTGTACGCCGGGTGCGCCTGCCCCAGCGGCAGGTGATCCCCGCCCTGACCCGGGAACTGCTCCACGACGCCGCGCCTCGGACCAGGCCCCGCCCCTGGACCGGTGCGCGCTGCGGCCGCGTCAGGTGTGGCCGCGACCGGCTGGCCCGCCACCTCCTCAAGGTGCGGCCGCGAGCGCAGGTTCACCACGACGATCAGCGCCACGACCACAGCCGCGGCCAGGGCGCTGCCGCCATAGATCAACAGCGAACGGCGCCGGCGCGCGGCCTCGCGCCGGTGTTGCTCCGCGCGCCTGGCCTCGATCGTGACCTGCCGCCGTTGCCGCTTGGCGTCCTTGCGGGCCTTGTCCGCTTGCGTCATCGCTCACGACTCCCTCGTCTCACGCCCGGTGCGGTGGCAAAGCTGGTGTTTTCCACCGCGCCACGTCGCCATCCTCTGCCAGGCTGCGCGTGCTATCCTGGTCACGATGACATACGTCGAGCAACTCGATCGCGACCTGTTCCTCATTGATACGCAGTATAGTGCAACGGCCCAGGCCATCGGCGTGTTCCTCCTCGTCGGAGATCGGCCGGCGCTGATCGAGACCGGTCCGGCCGCGCGCCTGGACACGGTGCTGGACGGGCTCCGTCAGGTCGGCCTGCAGCCGCACGACCTGCGCGCGGTCGCGGTCACCCACATCCATCTGGATCACGCAGCGGCGACCGGCAGCCTCTGCCGGCTGGTCCCCCACCTGGAGGTCTATGTCCATCCGCTGGGCGCGCCGCACCTGGCAGACCCGTCGCGGCTGCTCGCGAGCGCGGGCCGGCTGTATGGCGACGAACTCCGCTCGCTGTTTGGCGATGTCGTGCCGGTGCCCGCGGACCGCATCCGAACGCTGGATGACGGCACGACCGTGACGCTCGGGTCTCGGCGGCTCGTGGCGCTGGACACGCCGGGGCACGCGCGCCACCATCTCGTGTACATGGACCCGGATACAGGCGACATGTTTACCGGCGACGCAGCGGGTGTGGCGATTCCGGGTTCGCGCTACGTGCGCCCGCCGACGCCGCCTCCGGACATCGACGTGCCGGCGTGGGACGAGACCATCGCCCGGCTGCGGGCGCTCCGCCCGAGGCGGCTGTTGCTCACGCACTTCGGCTCGCACACATGGGCCGACGACCTGCTGGCGCAACTGCAGGATCGCCTGCACGCCGCGGCCGACCTCGTAGGGCGCGCGCTGGACGCTGGTTTGGATGATGACGCCGTCGTGGCACGCCTGCAGGCGGCGATGCTCAACGACATCGGCCAGGTCGATGGTCCGGAGCAGGCGGCCCGTCTTGAGGTCATCATGTCCACGCGCCTCAGCGGCCTCGGCCTCATCCGGTACGTGAGAAAGCAACGGGAAATCTGACCTCAGGGAACGACGTCGAGCGTTCCCTCCATGCCCGCCTCCCGGTGGCCGGGGACCGTGCAGATGACCTCGTACCTGCCGGGTTTCAGGTCGTACTCCAGCACCGTGCGCTCGCCCGGTTTCAGGACGTGTTGCTCGTGGCCGTGGTGTTCCTCTAGGTCGGGAATCTGGAAATCATGGTCGACCGCACCGCGGTTCGTCACCTCGAACTTCACCTTGCCGGCCTTCAGCTTGAACCGCCGCGGCTCAATCGTGAAATCTGTGAGCGTAACCGGAATCACGATCGGCCCGGCGCCCGGTGTCGGCGTCGAGGAGGGGACCGGTGAGGCGGTTCTCGAGGCGCAGCCGGCAACGGTCACCGCGAAAGACACAAGAAGCACCAGCCTGATGGGTCCGGCCACGCGGGGTCGTCTACACCCCATGCCGACCCGCCCCGGCAAAGCGCTCCCCGGCTTCGCGGACCAGCCGCCAGGCCTCTGCCGCGCCCGCCCAGCCATAGATCTCGACTTCCTTCTGCTCCAGGGTCTTGTAGACGGTGAAGAAGTGCTCGATCTCCTTCAGGAAGTGGGCCGGCACGTGGTCGAGATCGTTGATCCCGTCGAACCGCGGGTCGCCGATCGGCACGGCCAGTACCTTCTGGTCGCGCCCCTTCTCGTCACGCATGTCCAGCACCCCGATCGGGCGCACGTCCACCAGGCAGCCCGGAAACGTGGGCTCGTAGACGAAGATCAGCACGTCCAGATGGTCGCCGTCCTCCGCCAGCGTGTCGAGCAGAAACCCGTAGTCGGCCGGATAGTGCAGCGGCGAGTAGAGCACCCGGTCGAGCCGGATGTCCCCTCGCGCCGGGTCGATCTCATACTTGTTGCGGCTGCCGCGGGGCACTTCGACGCGCGCGAGCACCGCGTCTGCCTGAATGGTCATCGCTCGGCTCCTGTGAGGTCACGAATCAACTGCCGGATACGCGCGGCCAGGTCGTCGCGTGTCTCCCGGAAGAACTGCACGTCGCGTCCCACGGGGTTGGGCAGCGGCCAGTGAAGCGCGCGAACGCCGGGAATCACCGGGCAGGCCTCCTCCGCGCAAAGCCCCACGACCAGCTCGACATCAGGCGTCATGGCGTCCGCGATCGTTTTCGGCCGGTGATGGCTGATGTCGATCCCGGCCTCGCGCATGGCCACGATGGCCTCGGGCCTGACCGTGTCTCGAGGGTCCGTTCCCGCGGACCGTGCCTCCCAGCCCGCCGGCGCCAGGGCGTTGAAGAGCCCCTCGGCCATCTGCGAGCGGGCGGTGTTGTGGTGTCAGACGAAAAGGACGCGTCGCATCGGGCACCCTTGCCGGACCAGATCCTGTATCGCCCCGAGCATGACAAACGCCCTGAGCATACCACGAACCGCACCAGGATGCGGCGGACCCGCCTGGTGCGCGCCCGTGCAGGCGCCGCCGCGTAAGCGCCGAAGTACACCCACGACGCCTGACACGGAGGACCGAATGACCCTGCGGCTACTGCCCCGCGAGGAGATCTTCTTCGATCTGTTCAACCGCGCCGCGGACAACGTGCTCCGGGCCGCCCGGTTGCTCAAGGAGCTGCTGGACGACTACCGGGACGTCGATCGCCGCGCCGAGGCGATCAAGGCGGTCGAGGACGACGGCGATGAGATCACGCACGCCATCATTGACCGTCTCAATCGGACGTTCGTCGTGCCGCTCGACCGCGAGGACATCTTCGCCCTGGCCAAGCAACTCGATGACATCCTGGACTGGATTGAAGCCTCGTCGGCGCGCCTCGCCATGTACCGCATCGACCGCCCCACCAGCGCCGCCCGCGAGATGGCCCACATCATCGTGAGCGAGTGCGAGGCGGTGGTCGAAGCCGTCGGGCACCTGCGGCGGCTCGATCGCGTCGAGGGGGCCGTGCACGAGATCAACCGTCTGGAGAACCTGGCCGACCGCGTGCAGCGCGACGCCATCGCGGCGCTCTTCGCCGGTACCGACGACCCGATCACCGTGATGAAGTGGAAAGAGATCTACGAGACCCTCGAGGAGGCCACGGACCAGTGTGAGCACGTCGCGCACCTCCTCGAGGGCATTCGCGCGAAGAACATCTGACCCGTTGCGCACGGCCATTCAACCGACCCCGCTGGAGACTTGACCGTCGTGACCCTCGCGCTACCCGCCGCCCTCGTGCCTGTGCTGCTCCTGGTCCTGGCCGCCGAATTCGTCAACGGCTGGACCGATGCCCCCAACGCCATCGCGACGGTGGTCTCGACGCGGGTCCTCACCCCGAACGCAGCGGTGGTCATGGCCACGGGCCTCAACATCGCCGGCGCGATGGCCGGGACCGCGGTCGCGGCCACGATCGGCACGGGCATCGTGCGCGCGGACGTCATTGACACGATCACGATCGCGGCCGCGATGCTGGCCATCGTGGTCTGGAGCACTTTGGCCTGGCTCCACGGACTCCCCACGAGCGAGAGCCACGCGCTGGTGGCCGCGCTGTCCGGTGCCGGGCTCGCGACCGCGGGGCGTCATGCGCTGCTGTGGGACGGCTGGCAGAAGGTGATCATCGGGCTGGGCTTCTCGACGGTGCTCGGGTTTGTCGGCGGGTTCGTGCTCGTGCTCGCCGTGTCATGGGCGTTCAGGAGAACCCCGTTGGGCGCGGCCCGGCGGTTCTTTGGCCGCCTTCAGGTCCTCTCGGCGGGCTTCATGGCGTTCAGCCATGGCAGCAACGACGGCCAGAAGTTCATCGGCGTGTTCACACTCGCCCTGGTACTCGGCAAGGTGCTGCCGGAGTTCGTGATCCCCGTCTGGGTGATCGTGCTCTGCGCGCTGACGATGGGCGTGGGGACCGCGCTCGGCGGCTGGCGGATTGTGCACACCATGGGCATGCGCCTGACCAAACTGGAGCCGTACCAGGGGTTCGCGGCCGAGACCGCCGCCGCGACGGCGATTGAAGCCGCGGGCCGACTCGGTATCCCGTTGAGCACAACCCACACGATCAACACGGCGATCATGGGGGTCGGCGCGAGCCGCCGCCTCTCGGCGGTGCGGTGGGGCGTTGGCGCCGAGATCGTGACGGCGTGGGTCCTCACGTTTCCGGCGTGCGCGCTGATCGCCGGAGTCGCCGCGGTCATCCTGCGCTGGATTTCCTGACCGGGGCGCGGCGGCCATGACGCCGGAACCATGGCCGGGGGGCGGCGCCTGCAGGCGCCGCCCCCCGGGACTGTCAGACGAACCGGCCGCTACCGGTACAGCGGCAGCGGATGGGGCCGCAGTGCGCCGCGCAGGCGCCGCTGCAGCTCATCGAACATCGCCAGATCCCCTTCCCCGACGAACGTGATGGCCTCGCCGGCGCGCCCCGCGCGGGCCGTGCGGCCCACGCGGTGCACATACGTCTCCACGTCCTCGGGCATGTCGTGGTTGATCACGTGCGAGATCTCGAGATCGAGGCCCCGCGCGGCCACGTTCGTCGCGATCAGGACGCGCGTCCGGCCGCTCGAGAACGCCTCGAGCGCGCGCAACCGCGCGCCCTGCGTCATGTCGCCGTGCAACACCGTGGCGTCGATGCGCCGGTCCCGCAGGAGCCGGCCCAACCGGTCCACGCCGCGCCGCGTCCGCCGGAACACCAGGGCAGACGGCACGTCGCCGCTCTCCAGGAGCAGCCGCACCGCGCGGACCTTGTCTTGCTCGGCCACTTCCAGGTAGTACTGTTTGACGGTCTCGACCGTCGGCGCGGTGGCGGAGATCTTGATCCACGAGGGATTGCGCATGTACCGCGCCGCGATCGTCGCAACCGCGTCGGGCAGCGTGGCGGAGAACAGCGCGGTCTGCCGTGACGCCGGCGTCAGGCGGATGATGGCTTCGACATCGGGCAGGAAGCCCATGTCGAGCATCCGATCGGCCTCGTCCAGTACGAGGAAGCGCACCGTCTCGAGACGCACCGTCCGGCGGTTCAAGTGGTCCAGCAGTCGGCCGGGGGTCGCCACGGCCACGCTCGGCCCCTGGCGCAGCGCCGCGATCTGTCGCTCGATCGGCTGGCCACCGAAGAGCGTCACGGCGCGGACCTTCGGCCCGCCGAGGTCGCGGACGACGTCGGCGATCTGGATCGCGAGCTCTCGGGTCGGCGCCAGGACCAGTGCCTGGATACCGCGCGCCTCGCGGTCGAGCCGCTCGATCATGGGAATCGCGTAGGCACCGGTCTTTCCGGAGCCTGTCTGCGCCTGGCCGGCGATGTCGCGGCCGTCCATCAACGCGGGGATGACCTTGGACTGAATGGGGGTGGGTTCGGTCCACCCCAAACGGGAAATGGCCCGGAGCATGCCCGGGCTGAGAACGAGACCGCCGAACGTGGCCTCGTGTGTGGTGATGCTGATGAGCCTTACCTCCAACGACCCGGGGAGCCCGGGCAGGGTTTGAGCCGGCATCCTGCGCGTGCCCACCGGTCCACCCTTGCCCTGGTGAGGACGAACACTGGGACACACGAAACGGGCGACGTTCTGTCAACACCGCCCGTTCCAGCAACGCAACTATGTCGACTGCACATGAGCATACCACGCGCCGGGCGCGGTGTCTATGCCCTGGACGTCCTCAGGCGTCTGCGATCGCCGCGACCTCGACTTGCACGAGCGCGACTCCCGCAGCTTCGAGCAGCACCCGCGCGGCGGGGTCGGGGTAGTCGCCCGCAAAGACCACGGTCCGGATGCCCGCATTCAAGAGCATCTTGGCGCACGTCAGGCAGGGTTGATGCGTCACGTAGATCGTGCCGCCGTTGATGCTGACCCCGTGGTAGGCCGCCTGGATCACACAGTTCATCTCGGCGTGAATGCACAGGCAGGTGTCGTGGCCGGTACCGGGCGGCGCGTCACCCGCGCAGCGGGCGCAGCCGCCGTCGCCGCAGTTCGGCACCCCGCGCGGGGTGTCGTTGTACCCCGTCGCCAGCACCATCCGGTCTTTCACGATCACCGCGCCCACGTGGCGCCGCGTGCACGTGGACCGACTGGACGCCAGGTGCGCCATCCGCATGAAGTACTGATCCCACGAGGGTCTCATGGACTCACAGGCACCGCCGGCTCGACGAGATCAGGCATCGCGTAGAGGTCGGGCCGCCGGTGCGCCAGCGTCAGCAGCTTCTGGCGCACACGCCGTACTCGGTCCGGGTCGGCTTCGGCCACGATCAGCCCGGGCTCTTCCCCGCCATCGGCGACCACCACGCCCATCGGATCCACGAGCAGCGACCGGCCCACGCGGTCGGGCTGGACCTGATCCGCGGCCGCCACCCAGCACGTGTTCTCGATGGCGCGCGCCCGCACGAGCGTCACCCAGTGCTCTTCTTTCAAGGGCCCCGAGACCCAGCTCGTCGGCATGGCGATGATCTCCGCGCCGCGAAGGGCGAGGATCCGCGACCACTCGGGGAACCGGACGTCATAGCAGATCTGCAGGCCGATGCGACCCAGCGGGGTCTCGACAACCGGCGGCTGCTCGCGGCCGGGCACGATCACCGTGGACTCGGTGCCACCGAGTGAGTCGTAGAGATGGACCTTGCGATACACCGCGAGGTGCGCGCCGGTGGGCGAGACCAGGACCGCGGTGTTGTACGCCCGGTGCGTCTCCTGCGGCGCGCGTTCCGATATCCCCATCACGATGTACAGGCCGTGCTCGACGGCGGCGCGGGTGACGCCTTGCATGAACGGGCCGTCGAGCGCCTCCGCGATCTCGGCCGGCGGGGCCGTCTCGTCGGCCGGCCGCCGGTACATGAACACCTCCGGGAACACGAGCAGGTCCACACCCCGGTGACGGGCCTCGGCCGCGACCTCGAGGGCCCGAGCCAGGTTGGCCGCCTTGTCGCTGGTCGCGCCGTACTGTGCCAGTCCCACGCGCATCGCCCTCACCCCTCACGCGAGCGGATCGCGTCGATCTCGTCCAGCGTCTTGCCCGAGAGCAGATAGGCGCGCGTCTCGGCCTCCCGCCGCGCCGCCGCCTCGCCGCGCTCGATGACGATCGCGGCCCCGGCCGCAGGGATCACCAGCACCCCGTCGTCGTCGGCTAGCACGTAGTCACCGGTCGCCACCCGCACGCCGCCGCAGGCGATCGGTTCGCCAACGGTGCCGCCGAGGTCGAGACGCCGGGTGGTGAGCGCGGAGATGCCGAGCGAGTAGACCGGCAGCCCCAGTTCGGTCAACTCGACGATATCGGTGCAGGGGCCGTCGAGCACGGCACCGGCAATGCCGCGGTTCCTCGCGGCCAGGCCGAGCAGTCCTCCGAACGAGGCGTGGCGCAGGTCGCCGTTCCGGTGAATGACCAGCACGTCGCCGGGCCTCGCCTCGCGGATGGCGCGCCGGTAGATCGCGTTGTCCTTCGGCGGCGCGCTCACCGTGAGCGCGCGCCCTACCAGCTTGACCGGCCGGAAGATCGGCCTGATCTGTATGTCGAGGAAGCCCTCCTCGACGAAGTGTCCCAGGGTGGACGGCGCCAGACGGGCCAGTCGGGCGATCAGCGGGTCCATGGCAAGATCAAAACCCCCAGCCGTCTCGCGCTACGCCCACTCGTGAGCATGGCTGTGCTCAGCCGGATGCTGCGCCGGCAGGTACATGGACAGGTCAAATACCTCGCGAATGGGGTCAGCCACCCCAACCGGCGCATAGTCGCCGGTAATCGGATGTTCTTCGTACGTGCCGGCGTAGTCCCCTGCGGCGACGGCCCGCAAGGAGGCGACGAGCGTATCGACGTCGTCCGGGGTGTTGTAGATGCCCAGGCTCGCGCGCACAGCGCCCGGCATCCCGGCGTGGCGGTGCGCGCGCGTGATTGCCCGGAACCGCTCGATCTGGTCGGCCCGCAGTCCCAGCAGATGATAGAGCAGCGGGTGCGCGCAGAAGCAGCCGTTGCGCACCCCGATCGCGTGTTCATACCCCAGGACCGCGGCCACCAGCCCGTGGGGACGGTCCTGCAAGTTGAACGTAAACACGCCCAGCCGATCGGCATGGTCCGGGTCGCGCGGCCCGTACAACGTCAGCCCCGGAATCTCGAGCAGGCGCGGTAGCGCGTAGCGCACCAGCGCCGCCTCATGCGCCTCGATGTGGTCCATGCCAAACGCGGCCAGCGCCCGCAGCGCCGTCGCCAGGGCCACGGCGCCGACGACATTCGGAGAACCTGCCTCGTCGCTCTCCGGCGCATCGGTCCACTCCGCGTCGTCGAGCGTGACGCTGCGGACCATGCCGCCGCCGACGAGCATCGGTTGCCCGCGCTCGAAGAGGGCGCGCGACGCCACAACCGCGCCCGCGCCGTATGGCGCGTAGATCTTGTGGCCCGAGAAGACGAGCGCGTCGAGCCGCCCGGGATCGCCGGCGTCGCCCATCCGCACGCGGCGGTGCGGCACGAGTTGGGCGCCGTCGACGAAGAAGCGCGCACCGTGCGCGCGCGCGATGGTGGCGAGCCGGTGAATCGGCGGAACCACGCCGGTCACGTTGGACGCGCCGGAGAGCGTGACTGCGGTCACACGGCCCCCGGCCTGCGCGAGTTGCCGCTCCAACTCCTCCTCGTGAAGCCCGCCGTCCCGGTCGACGGCCAGGTACCGGACCTGGCGGCCGAGGCGCCAGGGCAGCATGTCGGAGTGGTGCTCCATCACCGACGTGAGAATGATCCCGTCGGGATCCGCGGTCAGCACGCGATGCGCAAGGAGGTTCATGCCCTCGGTGGTGTTGCGCACGAAGACCACGACGTGCCGGTCGGGATCGCCGCCGACGGCCTCGAGCACGATGCGCCGGGACTCTTCGTACCAGTGGGTCGCCAGGCGGGACTTGAAACCGGTGCCGCGGTGCACGCTGCTGTACCAGTCGAGGAAACCGTCCACGGCGTCGCGCACGGCCACCAGTGCCGGGGTCGTCGCGGCGTTGTCGAGATTCACGTACCGGCGCAGTTGCCCGCTGAGCACGGGGACGAAGGTCTCGAGACCGACGATCTCGCTACGCACGCGCTCCAGCCACTCGCTGTCCACCATGACCGCCATCCTCTCATCCGACCTGCACCGAGAGCGCACCGCCGAGAATGCCCTCCAGGACCATCTGGCGTGCGTTCTCGACCTGCGTCTCCATCACCGCGGCGGCGCGCCCCGGGTCGCGGTCGGCGATCGCCGCGACCAGATCCCGATGTTCCTGCACGAGCGCGTCGGCTCGGTCCCGCACGTCGAGCCCGAGGTGAAACAGGCGCTCGAGTTCATCGAGCAGCCGGTCGAGCAGTCCCACCAGGCGCTGATTGCCGGTGATGCGCGCCACGGCGAGATGGAACTGCTTGTTGACGGTGAG
Source organism: Candidatus Fervidifonticultor quartus (assembly GCA_031458775.1). Lineage (GTDB taxonomy): Bacteria > Sysuimicrobiota > Sysuimicrobiia > Sysuimicrobiales > Humicultoraceae > Fervidifonticultor_A > Fervidifonticultor_A quartus. The sequence continues at coordinate 10,438 of JAVKJV010000056.1, forward strand.
GAAGCGATTCTGGCTCTCCACGTCGCCCACGACGTAGGGATCGCCCACCAGGTCCCTCAGCCCCTCCACCTGCGCCACCGACGCGGTGCGCGCGGCACGCGCTGCGGCCTCGCGTTCCAGGATCAGGCGGAGGTCGAACAGGTCCTGCACCTGCTTGACGGTGATGGGTGTCACGATGTAGCCGCGCCGCGGCACGGCCTCTACCAGGCCCTCGTGCTGCAACGCCTTGAGCGCCTCGCGCAACGGCGACTTGCTCACACCCCACCGTCCGGCGAGTTGACTCTCGACCAGGCGATCGCCCGGCCGGATCTGCCCCGTCATGATCTGCCGCCGCAGCGCGGCGTGAATCGGCCCGCCCAGGGTGCTGCGCAACTTGCGTCGTCGCCGGGGAGCTGGCATTGGAATCTCTCTGGAATACTAGTGGTGTCTGACGATATCTACGCGGGCGCAGGGGCGGATTCCTGCCACGGCGATCCCGCCGGCGACATGGAGGGGTTACGCGGTCGCGCTCGTCGGACTCGCGGGAGCGGTCGTCGGACTGGGAGGCGCGGCCTGCCCCGCGCCCAGCACTTCGATCCCGAGCGCGCGCCCGCGCTCCACGAAGTACTCGATGTTCTCGGCCTTGGTCCGGTCGCCGAGGCTCGTGCGCTCGTGCTGCCCGTCGAGCGCGAGGATCACGGTCTCGGCCAGGCACGCAGGTACCAGGCCGTCGCCGTATCCCAGGTCGAGCCGTCCTTTCGGCGCGCCCGGCAGGCGGACCACGCCGCCGGGCATCACCTCGACGCCGGGCACCGTCGCGACCGACGGGTGAACGTCCGGCGGTCGGCCCAGATCGAAGATCACGCACCCCGGGCGCACGTGCTGCGGAAAGATCACCGGTGCCGCGGCAGACGTCGCGGTGAAGATCACATGGGCGTCCCGCAGCGCGTCCGTGCTGGTGGTGGCGTCGATCACCGCCCCCGGGTATCGCTTCCGCAACAGGTCCCTCGACCGGTCGAGCCGGTCCCGGTCGGTCCCAAGCATGATCAGCCGACCGACGTGCTCGACGATCGCGCGGCAGATCCCGAAGCCGACCACACCGTTGGCGCCAACGACCGCCGCGGTCGCCCGCGCGGGGTCGACGCCGCGCTGTCGCAGCCGGTCGAGCACCCGCGGCACGGCGATCTTCACGGTGCCCGCGGTATACGCCCCGCCGTTCGTGATGGTGATCGGTGCCCGCGCCTGGACGTCGATCCCCTTGTTGCCCACCACTGACCAATACGCGCCAAGCCCCAGCACCGTCGCGCCGAGGTTCGCGGCCAGCTCGGCCGTCTGCACCGCGCGCCGGACCGCGAGTTCAGGCTCCGAGCGGATCTGGTCGGGCATCATCGGCACACCAATGAGGTACACGCGGGCGCGGCGCCCGTCGGCCGTCACAATCGGATAGATGTCGTCGACCTTGATGGGCCGCACAAAGCGGCCGAACCGGCGCACGGTGGCATCTGAGATCATCCCCAGATGCCGTAGTGGCGTCAGGACACGGAACCGGCGGACGTGCAACACGTCGGCCAGATTCATCGGATGGATCATGAACGCGGCGACGGCCTCCCCACCGTCGATGCCGGGCAGCGGCAGGCGTTCGCCGAGCCGAGGCTCCACGCCGTCGGCGATCCGGAGGAGGTGCTCCTTGTGATACCAGAGCGCGATGAGCGCGTAGAGGCCGCTCACCACCACGTACGGGGTGCGAGCGCCCAACGCCGCCAGTCCAACCGGCAACGCCGCGGCGCCGACCACCGTCGCGACCGACAGGTACCCCCAAGTGCCGCCGAGCCACCTGGGGATCACCAACACCGCGACCGCCGCCGCCAGCGCACCGGCCACTGCCACGCCGGGGATGGTGCCCAGCGCCGCCAACCCGGCCACGGCGCCGGTGGTCGTCACCACGCCCTTCATGCGCCCCGATGCGCGCGGGACGAACCGCATGAGCGGTGAGTAGACGTGACCCGCCACGGCGGCCGCCGCGGCAACCGCAAGCGTCCAGTCCGCGGTGGCGACGCCGCGCGCCGCCGCGACCGCTGCCGCCCCCTTCGCCAGATCGAGTGCGGTCACGAGGGCGAGCGTTCCGGGGCCCGCGGCCGCCGCTACGGTACCGAGTCCGAGGTTGTGCGGCGAGAACCGGCGGATGTCAACGCCCCGCAGCCTCCGGGCCAGGAGATACCCGGTCGGCAGGCTGCCGATGAACGCGGCGAGCAGGATAGCCGCAAGCGGGGCGATCACCGAGACCACACCGCCTTCAACGCCTCTCGGGCGCTACTTCGTCCCGAAGAGCCGGTCCCCGGCGTCACCGAGGCCGGGCACGATGTACCCCTGCTCGTTCAGGTGATCGTCCACGGCGGCCGTGAAGATATCGACATCGGGATGCGCATCATGCACTCTCTTCACGCCTTCGGGCGCCGAGATGATCGCCATCACCTTAATCGTCTTGCACCCCGCCCGCTTCAACGTATCGATCGCCGCCACGGTGGATCCGCCGGTCGCGAGCATCGGATCGAGGATCATCGCCTCGCGCTCGGCGATGTCGGCGGGGAGCTTCGCGTAGTAGCCGATAGGCTGCAGCGTCTCGTGATCACGATAAATCCCGATGTGCCCGACCCGCGCCGTGGGGATCAGCCGGGTGATGGCCGACTCCATCACCAGGCCCGCCCGCAGGATCGGGATGGCCGCGATCTCCTGCCCGGCGATCGTCCATCCGGTCGTCTTCGCGAGCGGCGTCTCGACCTCGATCTCCCGTACCGGGTGATGGCGCGTCGCCTCGTAGGCCATCAACATGGCCAGCTCTTCGGTCAACTCGCGAAACTCCTTGTGGCCGGTCGTCTTGTCCCGCAGGATTGTCAACTTGTGTCGAATCAGCGGGTGGTCGAACACGTGCACGTTGGGCATGCCACGGCCTCCTGCACAGCGCGGGGATCGGTTCCCGGTTCGCTGCATCGGCGAAGCATCCCTCCCCCTCGGTGCTGCGGTTGGAGGCGCCGCGTCACACCGCACCGAACTCCACCAGGGCAACCCGGCATGCACAACCCCGGAGGTCGACGGATGGCGCTGGCCCAGCAGGACCCTGATGTTTTCGCGATGTTCGAGCGCGAGCGCGCCCGGCAGCGGGACGGTGTGGAACTGATCCCGTCGGAGAACTATGTCTCCGCCGCGGTACTCGAGGCGATGGGCACGGTGCTCACCAACAAGTACTCCGAGGGATATCCGGGTCGGCGCTACTACGGGGGCAACGAGGTCGTCGACGAGGTGGAAAGGCTCGCACAGCATCGCGCGCGGCTGCTCTTCGGCACACCCCATGCCAACGTGCAGCCGTACTCGGGCAGCCCGGCCAACCTGGCGGTCTATCTCGCCACCTGCCGGCCCGGGGACGTGGTCATGGGTCAGAACCTGCCCGACGGCGGGCATCTGACTCACGGCTGGAGGGTGAGTGCGACCGGCATCTACTACCGCAGTGTGCCGTATCACGTGACCACCGACGGCTACATCGACTTCGACGACGTGTGGCGGCTGGCGCGCGAGCACCGGCCTCGGCTGATCTGGTGCGGCGCGACCGCCTATGTGCGCGAGTTCCCTTTCGCCCGGTTCGCCGAGGTGGCCGATGAGGTCGGCGCGTACTTCGCGGCCGATGTCGCGCACATCGCCGGCCTGATCGTGGGTGGCGCGCACGCCAGCCCGGTCCCGTACGCGCACATCATCACCACCACCACGCACAAGACCCTGCGGGGCCCGCGCGGTGCCCTCATCATGGTCACGGATCGCGGTCTCGCGAAGGATCCCGACCTGGGCGAGAAGGTCGACCGCGCGATCTTCCCCGGTCTCCAGGGCGGGCCGCATGACCATACCACCGCCGCGATCGCGGTCGCACTGGGCGAGGCCATGCGGCCGGAGTTTCGGGACTATGCCGCGCGGGTCGTGGCCAACGCCGCGGCGTTGGGCGCCGCGCTGATCGAGCACGGGTTCACGCTGGTCACCGGCGGGACGGACAACCACATGCTGCTGGTGGACCTGACGCCGACCGGCAAGGGCCGGGGGGTGTTCATGCAGGAGGCGCTCGACGCGGTGGGGATCACGGTGAACAAGAACACGATCCCGGGCGAGCCGTCATCCGCGTTCTATCCCTCGGGGATTCGCCTGGGCAGCCCGGCGGCGACCACGCGCGGCATGCGCGAGGCGGAGATGGCCCGGATCGCCGGCTGGATCGCGCGCGTGCGCGACGAGATCCGCGAGTTCCAGCTTCCCGACGACCGGGACGCCAGAACCCAGACGCTCAGGCGGTTCAGGGACGCGATTCGGGACAACCCGCGGCTGGCGGCCATCCGCGAGGATGTGCGCGCCCTGTGCCGGCGATTCCCGGTGCCGGGGATTGAATGAGGCGTGCCGGGCGGCGCAGACGGCGGCAGTCTGGCGGCCGTGCGCTGCGGGCGGTTACCGTCTGTGTTCCCGCTCGTACTTCGAGATCTTCTCGATCCGCGGGATGTGGCGGCCCCCCTCGAATGACACCGAGAGGAACGTGCGCACGATCTCCTTCGCCACTTCCGACCCGACGATGCGCGCACCCAGGGCGATCATGTTGGCATCGTTGTGCTGACGCGCGAGCCGCGCGGTCGTCACATCGTGGCACACCGCGCAGCGGATGCCCATGACCTTGTTCGCGGCGATCGCCTCGCCGTTGCCGGTACCGCCGAAGATGATGCCCCGGTCGGCCTCGCCCCGTGACACGGCCTCGGCGACCGGGATGCAGAAGTCCGGATAGTCCACCGGCTCGACGGAGTTCGTCCCGAAGTCGCGCACCTCGTGCCCCAGTTCGAGCAGCAGCCGGGCGATCTCGGCCTTTAAGATGACGCCTGCGTGGTCGCCTCCTACAACAACGCGCACCCCGCTCACCTCCCCGCGAGTACCGGCTGCGGCCGGGTTCGGCCGGCGTTCAGGACCAGGTCAACGGCATCGCCCAGGGCAAAGACGATGTGCTGCGCGGTCGGCGCGGGCCGGCCGCCGGGCGGCACGGTTGTGGCGACCAGCGGCAGGTTGGCGGCGCGCATCAACTCGATGGGAATGCGATGCGCCAGTGGCCGCGTTGGCCCGCTCAGCCACTGTTCCTGCTCAGGCGTCACGGCGAACCGCATGAGGTGCTCGACCGTGGCACCGGTGACGTCACTTAGACGCCGTACGGCGCGCGCATCGAGCGCGTTGCAGCCGACGAGATAGCCGTCCTCCGTGGGGAAGACGATCAGCCCGCCGGCGCGGAGCACCTCAACCGCACGGCGCGGGATAGTATCGTCGGCGTCAACCCGGAGGATCGCGACCGGTTCCTGCTGCCGGTCAACGCCGGGCTCGAACGTGAGATGATAATAGTTCACCCTCTGCCTCCGTGGGCGGCGACGTGCGAACTCGCGCGGCGACCACGCGCTCCCATCCGAGCCCGTCCCGTCGAACGTGCGGGGGTTCGTACAGACCCGATTGTGTGACCAGTTCGACCACTCGCCCGGCCTGGCCTGCCGCGACTTCCATCATTAGCCAACCGCCGGACCGCAGAACCGCCGGTGCCTCGCGCACTAAGCGCGCGTGGAGGTTCTCGCCCTGCCCGGGTGAGACGATCGCGAGGCGCGGCTCGAACTCCCGGATCTCGCGCGGGAGACCGCTCGCGACCTCGGGCGTGACGTAGGGAGGGTTGCAGGCGACCGCGTCGCACGCGACCCCGGCGGCACGCACCGGCGAAACCAGATCCCCTTCCAGGAACCGAACGCGGTCGGTCACGCCGTGCGCGGCCGCGTTCGCCCTGGCCACGGCCAGGGCGTCCGCGGAGAGGTCCGTCGCGATGACGAGCGCGTCGCGCCGCCGGACCGCCACGCTGACCGCGACAGCGCCACTCCCGGTGCCGATATCGGCAACCGTGGGCCCGCGGACATCGCGCACGGCGTCGAGCACGGCCTCGACGAGCGTCTCGGTCTCGGGTCTGGGGATCAGCACACGTTCGTCGACCTGGAAGTCCAGACCCATGAATTCCCGGTGGCCGACGATGTAGGCGACCGGACGGCCGCGGACGCGGGCCTCGAGCAACTCCTGAAAGCGCACCCAGGCGCCCTCGTCCAGCGGCCGGTCCCAGGCCATGTAGAGTTGGGCCCGGGTCACGTTGAGGGCGTGTCGGAGCAGGACTTCGGCGGTGATGCCGGCCTCGTCGATCCCCAGGGCCGCGAGGTGTTCGCGGCCCGCCATCCAGGCTTCGGCGATGGTCAATCGACAGCCGCGAGATGCGCGGCCTGGTCGGCCGCGCTCAGGGCGTCGATGAGATCGTCCAGGTCGCCGTCCATGACGTTGGCGATCTGGTGGACGCTCATCCCGATGCGATGGTCGGTGACGCGGTTCTGCGGAAAGTTGTAGGTCCGGATCTTCTCGCTGCGCTCGGCCGTCCCCACCTGCTGGCGGCGCTGCCTGGCGATCGCCTCGGCCTGCTCACGCTCGGCGCGCTCGAGCAGGTGCGCGCGCAGGATCCGCATGGCCTTCTCGCGATTCTGGAACTGCGAGCGTTCGTCCTGGCAGGCGACGACGACCCCCGTCGGCAGGTGCCTGATGCGGACCGCGGTCTCGACCTTGTTGACGTTCTGCCCGCCGGCACCGCCGGCACGGTAGGTCTCGATCTCGAGTTCCTCGGGCTTGATGACGATGTCCACCTCTTCGGCTTCCGGCAACACCGCCACGGTCGCCGTGGATGTGTGGATGCGGCCCGAGGCCTCGGTCGCCGGGACGCGCTGCACCCTGTGCACGCCGCTCTCGTACTTCAACCGGCTATACGCGCCGCGCCCGATGATGCTGAAGATAATCTCTTTGAACCCGCCGACGCCCTGGGGACTCGCGGACAGCACCTCGGTCTTCCAGCGGTGGCGCTCGGCGTAGCGCGCGTACATGCGGAACAGCTCGCCGGCAAACAACCCGGCCTCGTCCCCGCCCGCGCCGGCCCGGATCTCCACGATGATGTTGCGGTCGTCGTACGGGTCGCGCGGCAGGAGCAGTCGGCGCAGTTCATCCTCGAGCTCTGCGATGCGGCGCTGAAGCCGCTCCACCTCGCCCCTGGCCAGCTCGCGCATCCCAAGGTCGGCCTCGTCGCGGAGCATCGCCTCGGCCTCGGCGGCCTGGCGTTCAGCGTCGCGCAGGGCCCGAAACCGCAGCACCGCGTCTTCGAGCTCCGCGTACTCGCGCGCGGTCTGCTGGTAGCGAGTCTGGTCGGTCAGGATGGCGGGATCGGCCAGTGCGGCGGCCAGGGCCTCCAGACGGGCCTCGTGGGCCTCGAGACGCGCACGCACGTTGGGATCCATCGCACTCACCGTTCCCGATTATAGCATCGCGCCCGACGCGCCCCGGTGATCACGCGTCGTGCGGCCGGCCCGGCACCTCGTGACATCGCCGGCAGCGGGCTTCGTACGCCTCCTGGGCGCCGATCAGCACCACCGGGTCGGTGTAGTGCGCGGGCCGGCCATCCACCAGCCGCTGCGTACGGCTGGCCGGCGCGCCGCACTTGACGCAGATGGCCTGGAGCTTCGTCACCTCCTCGGCGAGCGCCAGCAACAGCGGCATCGGGCCGAACGGCTCGCCGCGGAAGTTGGTGTCGAGCCCCGCCAGGAGCACGCGCACGCCGCGCGCCGCCAGACAGGACGCCACCGAGACGATGCCCTCGTCGAGGAACTGCGCCTCGTCCACCGCGACGACCTCGGCGTCGGGTGCGACGCAACTCAGGATCTCGCGGCTGCTCGTCACGGGCAGGGCCTCGATCCGGGCGCCGTTGTGCGAGGTCAGCGACTGACCACCATACCGGTCGTCGAGCGCGTGCTTGAAGACCTGCACGCGCTGCCGCGCGATCTGCGCCCGGCGCACGCGGCGGATGAGTTCTTCGGTCTTGCCGCTAAACATGCTGCCGCACACGACCTCGATCGTCCCGCCCGCACGATCCATGCCTGCCCTCCGAGACGGATCAAAGAACCGGCTGCCCCCGTCCCGACAGGACGGAGGCAGCGACGGGTGACACGGCGGCGCGCCGCCCGGCTACTGGACCTTGAGCCCGTACTTCTTCGCGAACTTCTGGACTCGGCCCTCGGCGTCGATGAACTTCCGGGTGCCGGTGTAGAAGGGGTGGCACTTCGAGCAGATCTCGACGCGGAGCGACTTCTTGGTCGAGCCCGTGACGAAGGTCTCACCACAGGCGCAGGTGACGCGCGCCTGATGGTACTCTGGATGGATCTTGGGCTTCATGAACGGTGACTCCTTGAGGTCTCCCGATCTGACAACACGCGGATTATAGCAGAGGCGGCCGGGACCGTCGAGAGAGTGTACTGCCTCAGTAGTTCCGAGACACTTCGCCTCCTTTCCGCGTTGATCGGTCTGGTAGCGGGCGAGAAACTCATTCGGGGTGAGA
>JAVKJV010000057.1:0-18649 GCA_031458775.1 Candidatus Fervidifonticultor quartus
CGCGGAGACCACGGCATGGGAGCAATCAACCCTGCCCGCGATTCTTCAGCACCCTGCTAGGTCTCATCGCTCAACGTGACGAGATCCCCGGGAGTATCGATATCCGCCGCCGCGGCGGCGTCGAGCGGCAGCAGGATACACTCATCGGTATGACGCTCGATGACAACCCGCGCGCCACGGTCGCCGGACAGCGCGCAGAGCTCGGCGAACAACGTGCGGTCGAAGTACGCCGGTGGCCCAACGACGCCGCGGTACGAGAACGCGGCGATGCGCCGCCCTTGCCTCACGGCCTCGGCAAGCAGGCGGTCAATGATCGAAGGTGTCACGAACGGTTGATCGGCCAGGAGAAGTGTGATGCCGACCGCCTCGGGCACCACCCGCGCGACACCGGCCCGTATCGACGAACTCATGCCCTCGGCGTGATGAGGGTTGTCAGCGATTCGGACCGCCAGCCCGTCGAGCAGCGGGCGATACGTCTCCGCCGCCGCTCCCAGCACGACGATCACGTCGCGGCAGCGGGATCCCAGCGCGGCCGCCACGACCCGGCGCAACATCGGCTCGCCTGCCACCGGGAGCGCCAGCTTGGGACATCCCATCCGTGTACTCGACCCGGCGGCCAAAACGACCGCCGAGACGAATGGTTGGGAGGTCGTTGTCCCGGTCACGCTCTGGACGATGCGGGTCGGTCAGATCCGGACGGCGGCGCATCCTGCGCCGGCGTGTGAATCGGGCCGCGCCGGCTGCGCAGGAACCCGCCGTCTCGACCGCGGGCGACCGCAAGAATCTCCGCGAGCGCGGCTAGAGCGATCTCGTCCGGCGTCTCGCTACCGATGTCGAGCCCCACCGGTCCGTAGATGTGCGATCGCCGAGGCTCGGGGACCGTGACGCCCGCGGCCTCGAGCTCCTTGAGGATCTTCTCGGTCCGCGCACGCGGGCCCAGCATGCCGATGTAGGCGGCGGCCGTCGGCAGGAACGCGCGCAGCAGGTCGCGATCGTGGATGTAATTGTGCGTCATCACCAGCACGTATGTGTGCTCATCGGTCGGCACGACCCGCCCCGCGTCCGGGAACTCGGTCCGGACCAACTCCGTCGCGCTGGGGAACCGCTCGCGGGTAAGGAACGCTTCGCGCCGGTCCACGACGAGCACCCGCCAGCCGAGTTGTGACGCAAAGCGCACGACCGGGATCGCGTCGTGCCCGGCGCCGCAGACCACCAGCCGGTACGGCGGGTGCAGGGCCTCGACGAACAGCCGGACCGGCCTCTCGGCTGTGTCAACGGTGTGCACGCGCGCTCGGAGATCGTGCACCGCCGTCTGCGCCGCGCGGGCCGCTTCACCGTCGAGCCGTGTGTCGCCGAGCGTCCCCTCGCGGCGACCATCCGCCCAGTGGAGCACACGCCGGCCGGCCGGCGCACTGGCCGTCCCCTCCACGACGGTGACGACGGCGACGGTGGCGCCGTGCTCCACGCACGCGCGCGCCGCGGCCCAGAACGGGTCGCCGCTGTGCGTGGGCTCGACGAAGACCTCGATCGCACCGTTGCAGCCGAGGCCCAGACCCCACACCACGTCGTCGTCGGCTGTCAGGTCGTACATCATGGTTCGCGGAACTCCGGCAGCCAGCACCTCGCCGGCTACGATCGCGACGTCGCCCTCGAGGCACCCGCCGCTGATGTTGCCGGTCTGCCGACCCGACGCGGTGACGAGCAACCGCGCGCCCGGCCGGCGATACGTCGAGCCACGAACGCCGATGATCGTCGCCAGGGCCACCGGTTCTCCGACGGCTGTCGCGTCGGCGAGGGCACGAAGGATGTCGGCGAGTTCCTTCATGAGATGTGCGCCAAGTAGCGCTCGAGCCGGCGCAGGCTGTCCAGGTTGTGGGCTGGGGCGAACACGTCCACGTACGGCAATGCCACGCGCATGCCCTGACAGATGGGCTCGTAGCCCGGACTGGCCAGCAGCGGGTTCAACCAGATCACGCGCGCGGCCCGGCGCTGCAACTCCGCCATCGCCGCCTCCAGCACGTCGGCCTCGCCGGTGTCCCAGCCGTCGCTGATGACGATAACCACGGTGCGATGATCGAGCGCGGCCGCGCCGTGTTCGGTCAGAAACGTTCGCAGGCTGCGGCCGATCTTCGTGCCGCCCGACCAGTCGGGTACGCGGCGGGCGATCTCGTCGAGCGCGGTCGAGAGGTCGTGGCGGTTGAGTTGACCGGTGATCCGGTGGAGACCGGTGCTGAAGACGAAAGTCTCGATCCGGCTGACCACATGCTGCAAGGCGAAGATGAACTGGATCAGGAAGCGGCTGTAGAGATCCATCGATCCGCTGACGTCGCAGAGCAACACGACCCGCGTCTTCTGAATCTTGCGCTCGCGCCGCAGGATCTCGAGCACCTCGCCGCCGCGACGCAGGCTGTGGCGGATCGTGCGCCGCAGGTCGACCAGGTGCCCGCGCTTCGCGTGCCGCATCCGCCGCGAGAGGCGGGTGGCCACACGCCGCGCAATCGCAAACACTACCGCGGTGATCTCGTCGAGTTCGTCCGCGGCAAACGCGCTGAAGTCCTTGTGGGTGAGGACCTCGACCGGGCTGTAGGCCGGGACCTGTTCTCCGTCCTCCGCCTCCTCACCGGCCTGCTGCCATTCGAGCAGCACGCGCTCCAGCGCCTGCTGGCCGTCCGTCGGGATCGAACCCAGCTCGCCCGACGGCGGGCCGTCGCGCCCCTCGCCGGGCGGCCCCCAGAACTCCCAGAACGCGGCATCGAAGATGCGCTGCGCGTCAGGACCGGACGCGAGTACCGCGCGCAGCGTCAGGTACGTCTCGCGTCGGTCGGCCAGATCGACTGCGGTGAGCGCCCGGAGCGCGTCGGCCGCCTCGCGCGCCCCGACGTTCAGGCCGCGCCGGCGCAGCAGGCGGCAGAACCCGACGACGTTGGCGACGAGGTCGCGATGGCGCGCTAGCGCCGCGCCTGGATGCGGTCGGCCGCCTGGGCGACGGCGTCCTGGCTCCACTGCCCTCCACCCTCCAGCGCCTTCAGGCCGTCGAGGATGCTGTCGAGCCACTGCGTGCGCACCGCGGTGGCGTCGTCCTGGTGTTTGAAGAGCACCCCGAGCGTTTCTTCAACCGCGTCGTGGTCGAGGTGGTCGCGGTGCAGCGCCATGAGCGCGGCGCTCCAGTCGAGGGTCTCGGCGACCCCCGGGGTCTTCTCCAGCCGCAACCGCCGCACCATCTGCATGAAGGCTGAGATCTGACCGGCCAGACGCGTGTTCACACCCGGCACCTTGCGCCGCACGATCTCGAGCTCCTTCTCAAACGACGGATAGTCGATCCACAGGTACAGGCACCGCCGCCGTAGCGCGTCGCCGAGCTCGCGCGTGCGGTTGCTCGTCAGCACCACGTGCGGCAGCGCGGTCGCCCTGATCGTGCCGATCTCCGGGATCGAGACCTGGAAATCCGACAGGACCTCGAGGAGAAACGCCTCGAACTCCTCGTCCGCACGGTCGATCTCGTCCACGAGCAGCACCGGCGCCTGCGTTCGGGTGATCGCGTCGAGCAGCGGGCGTTTGAGCAGGAACGCCTCGCTGAAGATCTCGGCCTCGCGCTCGGCGACGGGCCGGTTGCTGCCCTCAAGCAGCCGGATGTGCAGCAACTGCTTCTGATAGTTCCACTCGTACAGCGCGGTCGTGGCGTCGAGCCCCTCGTAGCACTGCAGCCGGATCAGGTCGGTCGCCAGCGCCCGCGCCATCACCTTGGCGACCTCGGTCTTGCCGACGCCGGCCGCGCCCTCGATCAGCAGCGGCTTGCGAAGCGCGATCGACAGGTAGACGCTGGTCGCGATCGCGCGATCGGCCACGTACCCTCCCCCGGCGAGCAGGTCTTGAATGCGTGCGATCTCAGGATGCATGCATTGCTCCAGCGACGATGTGATGGCGCTCGCGCCGTAGCCGGCGGGCTAGCGCGCGGCCCTCCGGCGGCCGCCGCGCGCACGCTCGACGGCCGTGATCAGCGCGCGCTTGGTCATGACCCACCCCAGGTGCAACCGGTACTCGGCGCTCGCGTGCAGGTCCTCGTTTGGCACGACGCCGTCGGTGGCCAACCGTGCCACTTCGGCGATCAACTCATCCGTCGGCTCACGGCCGGTCAGCGCCGACTCCACGCCGGTCGCCCGGTAGGCTGCGGGTCCGACACCGTTCACGCCCACCCGCACGTGCGCGCAGCACCCCGCGGCGTCGAGTCCGACGATCGCCGCCGCCCCGGCAAGTGCGAATCCCGAGGCCGGATTTGGCATCTTGTGATACGCTCCGCCCACCCGACCGGTGGGAACCGGAACGCTGATCTCCAGAAGCAGTTCGCCGGGCTCGACAGCCGTGGTCATGATGCCCTGGAAGAATTCCCCCGCGGGTACCGTACGGTCGCCGGCCGGGCCAGTCAGCGCAAACTCCGCGTCGAGCGCCAGCATGACCGCCGGGTAGTCGGCGGCCGGATCGCCGTGGACGAGTGAGCCGCCCAGGGTTCCCAGGTTGCGCACCTGAAGGTCACCGATGACGCTGGCCGTCTCCGCGAGCACGGGTGCGACCCGCCGCACTGTGGCCGACGACTCGAGCATCCAGTGCGTGACCAGCGCGCCCATGATCAGCCGGCCGTCGCGAACGCGGATCTTCCGGAGCGCCCCGATCCGGCCGATGTCGACGACGTGCGCCGGCTCGAGGATCCTCAACTTCATCATGGGCAGCAGGCTCTGCCCGCCGGCCAACACCTTGGCGTCATTCCCGTAGGTCTGCAGCAGCCTGAGGGCGGCCTGCACCGTACGGGGACGGTGATATGCAAACGCGGCTGGAATCATGCGGTCTCCCCTCGATCGCCGGCGCGGGGCGGGCGACGGCGTCCCTACTTCTTCGCGGCGTTCGCGCGCCCTGCGACCTCGCGTTCGATCCCCTTGAAGAACTGCCCGGCGAGTTGCTTCGCAACGCCGGGGATCAGCCGGTGGCCGACGCTCAGGAGCACACCGGTCACTTGCGCCTCGCTCGCATAGCGCACCCGCGTGACCTCACCCTGCGCCTCGAGGGTGAGCACGCCAGTCGCCTTGATCGTCCCGGGCTTGCCGCCGCCCTCGACCGTCAGCGTCATGCGTTCGGGCTCGACCTTGTCGGTAATCCGGGCCGACCCCTGGTAGGCGCCTTTCACCGGACCCACGGCCAGCTCGATCGTGGCATCGTACACGTCCTCACCCCTGGGACTGAGCGCCTTGAGACCGGGTGTGACGCGCGTCAGCACCGCGGGATCGTTGAGCGCGGCCCAGACCTGCTCGCGCGGCGCCGGCAGGACATGCTCACCTTCGATCTTCATGCGAGAACGCCTCCGCCCGATGGTCGTGTTGACAGCACTATCCTAACTGCCTATTGTAAGGGCATTACGGTACTGAAACAAAGTTTCCATCACCCGAAGGGGCGTTCGACTCAGCATGCCACACGCACCCTGGGCGGCCATCCTCGAGACCCTAGCCGGCGCTGTCGAAGGCCTCACCGTGAGCGAACTGGCCGAACGGTTGGCCACGCATCGGGGCATCGTTTCCCGAACCCTCAGCACTCTGACATCGCTAGGTTACGTGCGCGAGAACACCGCGACCCGCCGGTACACCCTCGGCCTGCCGCTTGTCGCCCTCGCGTTTCGTTTCGCCGACATGACGGGTTTCCCTGGGGTGTGTCAGCCGGTCCTGCAGGATCTGGCGGATGCGACCGGCGAGCTCGCGCAACTGGCGGTAGCAGAACGCCATCGTGTGCTCTTTGTCGCCAAGGCCGAGGGTCGCGAGCAGCGCATTCGCATGGCGTCTCTGGTGGGCCAAGCGGCGCCGCTGCATGCGACGGCTGCTGGCAAAGTCTATCTCGCCAGTCTACCCGACGAGGAGGCGATGGCGGTCGCCGCGCGGGCCGGCATGCGTTCGTTCACTCGCCGTACGATCACGACGCTGGCGCGCCTTCGACGCGAACTACGCGACGTACGGCGGCGCGGGTTCGCGACCGTGGAAGAGGAACTGCTCGACGGCGCCGGTGCCGTCGGCGTCCCCGTCCGGCTCACCCGGCAGAGCGGCCGAGTCGTCGGTGCCGTCGTGCTGTCAGGACCGACATTCCGGCTGCCCGCGGTGCGGAAGCGTGAGATCGTGCCGCTCCTGCTGACCGCCGCCGATCGGATGAGCGGCGTGTGGCCGCTTCAAGCATCGGCCGACCTGTTCGGCGCCGCCACCGGGACACCACGGTGAGCCGCGTCCGACCGCAGCAGCTGGGCCCCCGCAACGTGCAGCGAGTGCGAGTCACCCTCGGCATCAACGGCCGTCGGCATGTGCTCGACGTGCCCCCCCAGCACACGCTGCTCGACCTCCTGCGAACCCACCTCGGGCTGCTCGGCACCAAGGCGTCGTGCGGAGAAGGCGTCTGCGGCGCGTGCACGGTCCTGCTCGACGGTCGACCCATCAACGCCTGCCTGATGCTCGGTGCGTCGGCCGACGGCCGGTCGGTGACCACGGTTGAGGGTTTGAGCCCGGACGGGACGCTCCACCCGCTCCAACAGGCGTTCGTCGAGTGCGGCGCCATCCAGTGCGGGTACTGTACGCCCGGCATGCTGTTGTCGGCCAAGGCACTCCTGGATGCGTGCCCGATGCCAAGCGATGGGCAGATCCGGCGGGGACTCTCGGGCAACCTCTGCCGCTGCACGGGATATGTCAAGATCGTGGAAGCGGTGCGCCTTGCCTCCCAACGCCTTGCCGCACGAACGAATCATCAACCGCAGGTGGCAGCCGACGACGCAGGGGGCCCATGGGCGCGCTGATCGGACGCTCGATCCCACGCCTGGACGGCATCCAAAAGGCCTCCGGGCGGTTCCAGTACGGCATCGATCTGGTCATCGCTGGCATGTTGCATGGCCGGGTCGTGCGAAGCCCACACCCTCACGCCCGGCTTCGGGCCATCGACACGTCCGCAGCACTGGCCGTACCAGGTGTCGTGGCCGTGGTGACCGGGTGCGACCTCCCGGACCGGCGTTTTGGTGCCCTGATCAAAGATGAGACGGTGCTGGCCGTTGACGTCGTGCGGTACGTGGGCCAGCCCGTGGCGGCGGTCGCGGCCCTTTCCCTCGAGGCTGCGATCGAAGCTGCGGCGCAAGTCACCGTCGAGTACGATCCCCTCCCCGCCGTTGAGGACCCCGACGCCGCGCTCCGAGCAGGCGCGCCCCTCGTCCACGAAGCTTGGGCGTCATACGTCGCGCATCCTAGACTGATCCGACACGGCAACGTGTGCGGCACCGCGACAATCACGAAGGGCGACCTTGCGCGGGGCATGGCCGAAGCCGACCATGTCTTCGAGGATGTGTTCACGACGGAACCCGTCCACCAGGCCTATCTCGAGCCGCGCATGGCTGTGGCGGCCTGGGATCCACCGGGATGTCTCACGGTGTACTCGAACACCCAACTGCCGTTCGAGGCTCAGGCCGTGCTGGCCGACATCCTTGGAGTGTCCCCCGGACGGGTCCGCGTTATCACCACAGGTATCGGCGGCGCGTTCGGCGGTAAGCTCCGCATCGGCGTCGAGCACATCGCGGCCGTGCTGGCGCAGCGCGCCGGCCGGCCCGTTCGGATCGCCCTCACGATGGAAGAAGAATTCGCCGCCGCCTACCCACGACACGCTATGCGCATCACGCTGCGCACCGGCGTGCGGCGCGACGGGACGATTGTGGCCAAAGAGGCGCACGCGGTATTGGATGCCGGCGCCTTTAGTGGTTCGAGCCCCGGGTTGCCGTCAGTCGCGACGCTCGTGCTCGCCGGACCGTATCGGATTCCCAACTTGCTGCTCGAGGCCACGTCGGTCTACACCCACAAGCAGAACTTCGGTTCCTACCGCGCGCCGACCGGGCCGCAGTGTGCGTTTGCCGTTGAGTCGCAGATGGACATGATCGCCCGGCGCCTCGGCCTCGACCCGCTGGCGTTCCGGCTCCGCAATGTGGTGCGGGATGGCGACGTGGGACCCACCGGACAGGTCTTCGGCAAAGTCAGTCTGGAAGCCGCGCTCCGCAAGGCGGCCGCCGCGATCGGCTGGGGGGACCGCACGCAGCCACACCATGGCAAAGGGCTGGCGTGCACCTGGTGGACGACAACCGGCGGACCGTCAGGCGTGTACGCCAAGCTGAACGCTGACGGCACGGCAACGCTGGCGACGGGCTGCGCCGAGATCGGCACCGGCGCCCTGACGGCCGCGGCCCAGATGTTCGCCGACCACCTGGGATTGCGGGTCGAAGACATCACGATGATCAGCGCCGACACCTTCGCGACCCCCTACGACCACGGGGCGCAGGGCAGCCGGTCGGCGTTCGCGGTCGGCAACGCCGCTCGGGCGGCGGCCGCGGAAATCCGACGACAGGTGCTGCGCCTGGCCGCCGATACCATGGAAGCCAGCGTCTCGGATCTCGACATCAGCGATGGCCGCGTGCGAGTGCGCGGCACACCATCCCGGCAGATGAGTCTCGGCGACGTCGTGAGGCTAGCGATGCAGCACGACGGCGGAATCATGGCCGGCGGAACGTTCGCCGCTCCAGCAACGCCGTACGACACCACTTGTGTCAGCGGGCATTTCTATCCGGCGTTCAACTCGCCGAGCTTCCACGCCCACGCGGCCGAAGTTGCGGTCGACCCGGAGACCGGAGCCGTTGAGGTGCTCCGATACGTTGTCGCACAAGACGTGGGGAGAGCGATCAATCCCCGTCTGATCGAGGGCCAAATCGAGGGCGGCGTCGTCCAGGGTCTGGGACAGGCGCTGCGTGAGCGCATTCCCTACCAGGGCGCCTTTGCGTTGGTCCACAACTTCGGCGACTATGCGCTCCCTCGCGTTGGCGACACCCCCGAGATCGTGAGCATCCTCATCGAAGAGCCCGACGACATCGGCCCTCACGGCGCGCGGGGGGTGGCCGAGCCGCCTATCATCGGGCCGCCCGCCACCATTGCGAACGCGGTAGACGATGCCGTCGGGGCGCGGGTCACCAACCTGCCGCTCTGGCCGGAGCGCGTGCTGCGCGCGATGCGAGAACGAGCGAGAGGAGGCGAGTAGTGCCCGTCGTCGTGTTCCTGGCCCGCCTGAAGCCGGGCGTGGATCCGGCCGTCTATGAGCAGTGGGTCCGCGAGGTTGACTATCCAAGGGCTCGTCGCCTGCCGAGCGTCATCTCGTACGTCAACCACCGCCTGCACGCGCCGCTGCGGAAAGCGGACGTCCGCTACGACTACCTGGAGATCCTGCAGGTCACCGACCTCGATGCGTACAGGCAGGACCTCACCCGTCCCGAGATTCAGGAGCTCCGGCAGCAACTGATGGAGTTCATCGAGCCGTCGGACAACTGGATCGGCGAGGTCATCGTATGAACCTCGACACGGGCGTGCTGCTGCTGGGCGAACACACACCGACGCGCCTCATCGAACTGGCGGAGCGGGCCGAGGCGTTGGGGTATGGCTACATCTGGTACGCCGACGAACGGTTCTTCCGAGAAGTGTACAGCGGCCTCGCAATCCTGGCCACGCGCACGTCACGCGTGCGGCTCGGCCCGTGTGTCACCGATCCCTACTCCCGTCACCCGGCACTGACGGCGATGGCCATCGCAACGCTCGACGAGATCAGCGGGCGTCGCGCCGTTCTGGGCCTCGGCGCGGGCGTCTCAGGATTCAAAGAGCTGAGCGTTGCGCGCGACCGGCCCGCCGTGGCGATGCGCGAGGCCATCGAGGTTGTGCGCGCGCTCCTGCGCGGCGAACGCGTCGCTTATGACGGCGCGGTGGTTCGCGCATCCGGCGCCCGGCTGAACTTCACCCCGCCCCGACCTGATGTGCCCGTCTTCGTTGCCAGCAACGCGCCCCGCGGCCTGGAGGTTGCCGGCCGCCTCGCCGATGGCGCGATCATGCAAGGGTGTGTCGCAGATCGGGCGCTTCAGTACTTCAAGGAGCACGTCGCGAGGGGTACCAGGGCCGCCGGCCGTTCGCTCGCCGATGTCGCGCTCGTGGCGCGCGTCAACGTCTGCATCGACGACGATCCGCACGTCGCAAGAAACCTGATGCGGCGCTCCGTCGCCAACAGCCTGCTCGCGCAACAGCCAGACTTCCCCGGCTTCGCGGCGGCGGGTCTCGAGGTGCCGATGGCGCTGCGCGAGAAGCTCCGCGGCCTGAGTTACGGCTACGGGAGTGACGCGCCCTCCCGCCTGGCGCCCGAGGTACCTGATACCTATGTCGAGGCTCTGACGCTTGCGGGCACCGCGGAGGACGTGGCTGCTGGCGTGGCGCGCATGGCCGCGACCGGAATCCGTCAGCTCCTGATCTTCCCGATGGAGGCGACCGGGAAGATCGAGCGCACCATCGAGCGATTCGCGACCGAGGTCCTGCCGCGCGCCGCGCGTCTGGCGGCCGGTGCGCCGAACCAGGCACTCACGTGACACAGGAGGACGCCGCGAGATGCCAACACGCTTCGTGCTCGTGAACCTGCGACCCGGCGTCGATCGGGCCGCGTACGAGCGCTTCATACAAGAACATGACTACCCGTGCCTGCCGGAGCTACCGACGATCGTGCACTACCGGACGCACCGGATCGACGCCGGCACCGTAAAGGGTGCACCGCTCCCATATGACTACATCGAGCAGATTGTCGTGACCGACCCCGAAGCGTACTGGCGAGACCTGGACGCCTCGCCGCGCTTTGCCGAGTTTAGACGGCGCAACCCGACGTTCGTGGAGCGCCGCCTGGACTTCTGGGCCGAGGTCGTTCCGCCAGTCCCGCCCCCTGGCGGCGGTCCGATCCCCGACGGCGTGGTCCAACGGTGGGAGACCGTCCCGCTCGATGAGTCTCGACCCGGTCTTCCGCTGCGGAAACTCAAGGGACACGCGATGACCGCGATGTTGGTCACGCTGTACCCTGGCATCGCCGTGACCCCGCAGCAACACCCGGAAGAGCAACTGATCCACATGCTCCGGGGAAGACTGCGCTTGCGGGTCGCCGACGAGGCGCGCGAGCTCGGACCGAGCGATGTCGCGCTGATTCCGCCGCAGGTACCGCACGCTGGCGAGGCGCTGGGCGAGGAGCCGGCAACCTACCTGGAAGTGCTCGCACGACCAAGCGCGCAATGACAAAGAGGGGGTGCGTGAGGATGAACGGTCGCACAGGGGATGGGGTCACGCGGCGAGAGCTTCTGATCCGATCGGCCCGTGCCGCGGCGGGCGTCGGGGTAGCCGGGTTTGCGGGGGCGACCTGGGTTCGGCCATTTGCGGCCCTGGCCGCGCCGGCCAGGGTCTCCACGCGGCCCCTGGTCTTCGTCGTCCGTACCGAAACCCTGACTCTCGATCCGCACCAGAACGACTTCATCTACTCGCAGAATGCGCAACGCCCCATCTATGAGCCGCTTGTCGACTACGCGCCCGACGGGAAGGGCGGCGCGACAATCGTCCCGGTGCTCGCGACCGAGTGGAGGGCGTCGAACGACGCGAAGACCTATACGTTCCGGCTGCGGCCGAACGTCCGGTTCAGCGACGGGACGCCCTTCGACGCGGCGGCTGCCAAGTGGAACTTCGACCGCCTCAAGGCGGTCAACAAAGGGCCGGCCGCGCGTCTCCCCGCCATCGACCGTGTCGAGGCGCTGGATCGGCTGACCGTGCGGGTGCACCTACGGGCACCGTTTGCGCCGTTCATCCAGGCTCTGGCCAAGGCGCCATACATGGTCAGCCCGGCGGCACAGAGCCGCGAGAGCGGCGGCGACCAGGCGCAGCGGTGGCTCGATACCAACGCGGTCGGCACCGGGCCGTTCGTCCTCGAGACCTGGGCCCGCGGTCAGCAGCTCACGTACGCCCGCAACCCGAACTACTGGCGGGGGTGGAGTGGGCCGCACGCGGAGCGCATCACCATCCGGCTCGTCCGTGAGTCGGCGACGCAGCGCCTCATGCTCGAAGCCGGCGACGCCGACCTGGCCGACGGCATCATCATCACGGACGCCGACGCGATGAAGAAGAACCCTGCGCTGGTCATCGAGGAGCACAGCACGCCGGCACAGATTCACGTCATGCTCCGCATGCGCGGCGCGATGCTCGATCCCAAGTTTCGCGAGGCGCTGCGCGCGGTCTTCGGTTACACGAGCTTCGTCGGCGGCGTCCTCCTGAACAAAGGCCGGGTGCCCAACGGGCCGATCGCGAAAGGCATCTGGGCGCACGACCCTTCGCTGCCGCAGTACCGCCGCGAGCTGGTGCGGGCGCGCCAGCTCATCCAGGAAGCCGCGCCGGCGCAGCGGTCGTTCGTGCTGCAAACGATCTCGCCGTTCTTCCCGTACTACCCGCAGCTCGCGCAGATTCTCCAGCAGAACCTCGCCGAGGTCGGGATTGCGCTGACCATCGAGGACCGGCTGGACGCGGCCAGCTTCATCGGTGCGCTCACGGCGCTCGAGCGCGGTCCGGACATGTACGGCTGGGCGATCAACCCCGCGTATGACGACCCGCACGACATCCTGCACCGCACCTACCACTCGACCTCGGTGCCGCCGACGGCCCAGAATTTCACGTTCTACAAGAACCCGCAACTCGACGCACTGATCGACCGAGGCGTCTCCGCGCCAGACCGGGCCCGCCGACAGCCATTCTACAACGAGGCGCAGCGCGTGCTCCGCGCAGACGGTCCGGCAATCTACTGCGCGCAGTTCTTCCAGATCTTCGGCCGGCGGAGGCCGCTCAACGGGTTCGTGTGGCATCCGTTTCTGTTCAACCTGCCACCGGACTTCTACAACCTGTGGGTCGAGGCGTAGCGCCGTCGAGCACGGAAGCCCTGAGCGCGTCTGCTCGCGTCTGTACGGGGTCCTGAACCGCTGTCCATGACGCAGTACATCGCCCGCCGCCTTGCCAGCCTGGTGTTCGTCCTGCTGGGGATGTCGGTACTCACGTTCACCCTCTCCCACGTGATCCCGGCGGACCCGGCCGCCGCGGCGGCGGGGTTCAATGCGACCGCGGAGCAGATCGCCCAATACCGACTGGAGATGGGTCTCGATCACCCGCTGCACGTACAGTACCTGCGCTACGTGACGGGCCTCGTGCTCCGCGGGGACCTCGGCCGCTCGATGCTCAACCAGCGGGCGGTCACCGAGGACATCCGTACATTCCTGCCGGCAAGCGTGGAGCTGGCCGTGGTCTCGTTCATCCTGTGCGTGCCGCTCGGCATCGGCCTCGGGACGTACACCGCAGTACGGGCGGGGCGTCTCTCGGACGCGGCGACGCGCGGGTTCGCCATCCTGGGCGTGTCGATGCCGATCTTCATCGTGGCCCTGCTGCTCCAGCTCGTGTTTTACAAAGAGCTGCGGTGGTTCCCCTCGGGCGGCCGACTCGGCAGCGAGTTTGCGCCACCCGAGGCCATCACCGGGTTGTTCCTGGTTGACGCGCTGCTGCGCGGCAACTGGCCGGTGTTCATCAGCGCCTTACACCATATCGTCCTGCCGGCCGCCACGCTCGCGGTCGCCAATCTGGCGGTCATCACGCGGATGACCCGCAGTAGCCTGCTCGAGGTGTTGTCGGCCGACTACGTGCGGACGGCGCGCGCGAAGGGATTGAGCGAGATCCGGGTGCTGCGGCACGCGTTGAAGAACAGCCTGATCCCGGTCGTCACGGTCATCGGGTTGCAATTTGCGTCAATGATCGCCTACGTGTTCCTGATCGAGCACATTTTCTCGTGGCCCGGGATCGGCTCGTACGCGGTCCGCGCGATTCTCGGTCTCGATTTTCAGCCGATCATGGCGATCACACTGTTGTTCTCCGCCATCTACGTCGCGGTGAACTTCGTCGTGGACTTGAGCTATCTCGCACTCGACCCCCGTATCCGCTACTGACCCCAACCGCAGCCGCTGATGCCTGACCGCCGAATCGCAGACCCCATGCTGAGCCGATGGATGCCCACCAGGACCGCCAGTCCGACACGCGCCTTCTTGCACAGGATGCGACGGAACCGCGGTGCGCTGCTCGGCATGACATTGCTTGCGGCGCTTGCAGCCGTCGCACTGACATCCTGGATCGCGACGCCAGTGGACCCCTACGCCATCGACGTCGAGCGCCGGTTTCAGACACCGGCGCCCCGGTACCCGTTCGGCACCGACGATCTCGGCCGCGACGTCCTGAGCCGCGTGATGGCGGGCAGCCGGATCTCCTTTGGCGTCGCCTCGTTTGTGCTGGTGATCGCGAGCGGCCTCGGCATACCTCTGGGCGTGGTCTCAGGCTATCGAGGCGGCTGGCTGGATGAGATGATCATGCGCGTCAGCGATGTCTTTCTGGCGTTCCCGTCGTTCCTGCTGGCCATGGCCATCGTCGCAGCGCTGGGGTCGACCCTGGTCAATGCGATCCTCGCGCTGGGCATCGCCTGGTGGCCCCGCTACGCCCGGCTCGTACGCGGTCAGGTGCTCTCCGTGAAGCAGAGCCTGTATGTGGACGCGGCGCGCGCCATCGGCGCCAGGGAGGGCCGCCTGCTTGCTCGTCACATCCTGCCGAACTGCGTCGCACCGCTTCTCGTGCAACTGGCCACCGACGCGGGGAACGCCATCCTGATCACGGCCAGCTTGAGCTTTGTGGGGCTTGGCGCCAAACCCCCATCGCCGGAGTGGGGGTTCATGGTGGCCCAGGGCCGGCAGTTCCTCTTGACAGCCTGGTGGGTCCCCATCTTCCCCGGTCTGGCGATCGCGACGACGGTCGCCGCGTTCCTCTTCGTCGGCGACGGGCTACGAGATGTCCTCGACCCGCGCCTCCGGAGCACGGCGATCTAGCCTGTCTAGCCTTCGCCTGCCAGGAAGTCGCGCAGCCGGTTGCCGCGCAGCCCGTTGCCCAGCCCCAGGCCGAGCTTGAGCCGCGCTTTGTGCCCGGGCAGGTCGTGCACGAAGCACACGCCCCGACGCTGCAGATCGCGAAACGCGCCGGGATACCCGTAGCCGTCCCAGATCGCACCGCTCGCGCATCGGGTCGCCACGACCACGGCCACGCCGGCGGCGATCGCGTCGTCGAGCGCCGGCAGCAACCCTGGCGGCACCCGGCCGCCGCCGAAGGCTTCCAGCACGATGCCCCGCGCACCAGACTGCAGGCTGCACCGGAGGAAACGGTCATCGGCATCAACGTAGAGCCGGATCAGATCAACCTTCGGCTCGATCGTGTTGTCCAGCACCTGCCGGGGCGGTGGCGGCACCAGAAACGCGATCCGGTCACCGTAGGCGATGCCCACCGGTCCGGTGACCGGCGACTTGAACGTATCTTCTTTCTGCCCGTTGGTCTTGGTCACCCAGCGGGCGGAGTGCACCTCTTCGTTGAGGACGACGAGCACCCCGCGCCCGCGGGCCGCCGGCGAAGCCGCCGTGCGGATCGCGTCGTAGAGGTTGCGGTACCCGTCGAAACCGATCTGCGACGCGTTGCGCATCGCGCCGGTGAAGACGACGGGCGTCTCGCCCGGGACGGTGAGGTGCAGGTAGTACGCCGACTCTTCCAGCGTGTCGGTGCCGTGTGTCACGACCACGCCGGTCACGTCGGACCGGGCCGCGAGTCCGGCCGCCCGCGCGCTCATCTCGACGAGCTTGGCCAGGGTCATGTACGCGCCCGGGATGAAGTCGAACTCGGCAACCTCCACCGTGGCCACCGCGTCCAGCCCAGGGACCGCCTGGAGCAGGTCGGCGCCGCGGAGCGACGGCCGGGCGCCGCGGCCGTCGGTATCGCGGGTCGAGATCGTCCCGCCGGTTGTCAGGAGCACGACGCGGGGCATGAGTCCCTCCGATGCTATGGCTTGGCGTACGATCGTCCCAGCGCCTCGGGCCTCGCCAGACCCCACCGGGTGCGGAACCACGGGGTGGAGATGACCGCCAGGATCAGGATGGTCGTGATGAACGGGACGGTCCGCCACACATAACGCGACAGGAATCCGGGCAGGACGAGTTCTGGGTTCAGCGAGAGCTGCCACATGACGCCGAACAGCAGCGACCCTGTGAGCAAGATCGACGGGTTCCACATCGAGGAAAAGACCAGGGCGAGACTCACGAAGCCCCAGCCCTGAAGGAAATTGTAGTTCCAGACCGGATTGTACGACAGGGTGTACACGGCACCGGACAAGCCGCCCAGCATCCCGCCCCAGACCACACACAGGTAGCGCGTCATCGACACGTTGATGCCCGACGCCTCGGCGGCCGCCGGGTTCTCGCCCACGGCGCGAATCGCGAGTCCCAGGCTGGTCCGTGAGAGCAGGACCCAGGTCAGCGGCACCAGGGCGATCCCAAGATAGACGAACGGCGAGAGGCCGAGGACCTCGGGGATCCGCGCCATCCCCAACGGACCGGTGAAGGGATTCCCCATGTAGGTCGTGAGACCGAAGCTGAGAATCCACAATCCCATCCCGCTCACGACCTGATCGCCGCGCAGCGTGATCGTGAAGAAGCCGTGCGCCAGCCCCAGGAACGCGCCAATCATAAGGCCCGCCGTGACACCAAGGCCGTGGCTGCCCAGAGTCTGTGCTGTGATGAAGGCCAGAGTGCCGCCGAAGAGCATCAGCCCTTCGAGGCCCACGTTGAGAACGCCGGCGCGCTGGTTGACCAGTTCGCCGAGCGCCGCGAACAGGAAGACCGTCGAGGCTTCCAGGCTACGGACGAGCAGTTCGGACGTGGCGGGGCCTCCTTCGTCTATGGGCGGTCCGCTGCGACGTCGTGAAGCGGCGGCACGGCCGCCGGCCGCCAGATCATGCGGAAGTGATAGAGCACGTGGGAACCGACGAACGTCATCATGAGCAGACCAAGCATGGCGTAGTCAACGCCGAACGGTAGGCGCAGGGCGCCCTGCGCGAAGCGGGCGCCCAGCGACAATCCCGCAAACAGGACGGCGACCGGCACGACGCCCAGCGAACTCCCCCGCGCGATCAGGGCGCAGATGATCCCGTAGAAGGCCAGGTCGCCGTAGTACCCGTAGTTGCCCGGGATCTTATACAAGCCGGGGACTGCGCCGAAGTAGTGATAGCCGGCGAGTCCCGCGAAGGCGCCCCCGACGAGGAAGACGGCCACCGACAGTCTCGCCGGACCGATGCCCGCGTAGCGCGCTGCCGCCGGGCTCTCGCCGAAGGCCCGGACCCGGTAGCCGAACGTCGTCCTGGCGAAGGCGAAGTCGAGCACGAGCGCCGCGCCAAGCGCGAGGGCTACGGTGACCGGGACGCCGAACACCAACGGCGCGCGCAGCGCCTCTGCGAGCGCGAAGCCCTCGCCCTCAGCCGTGGCGCTCATGAAGGGACCGCCCTCCTTGATGAGGTTCGCCACGAGCCAGAAGACGATCGAGTTCAGCATCATTGTCAGGAGGATCTCGTTGACATTGAGTCGGGCGCGCAAGACGCCCGCGAGGCCCCCGAGCGCCGCGCCGGCCGCGGCGGCCGCCATCACCATGACCATGATGAGGATCGCCGGCGGCAGTGGCAGCGCCGCGGCGTCCTGTACGCGCGCAACGAACGGTACGGCAAACGCCGCGAGCGCCCCCGCGTACACCTGGCCGGGCAGTCCGATGTTCCACAGACCGGCGCGCAGGGGGACGAGAAAGGCAAATGCGCAGAACAGCAGATAGATCGCGCGGTGGATCGTGGCCACCAGCCCGTGAGGGTTGACGAACGCGTAGGCGAAGACCACGCGATACGCCGAGAGCAGACCGCCTTCGCCAGAGATGAACAGCACACTCGACAGGAGCAACGCCAGCACGATGGCCAGGCCGGCGGTCAGGACTGCGTGCCAGGCCGGCGGGGCCGGTCTCCGCTCGACAGCCAGTTCGTAGTGCCAGAACCTCAAGAGAAAGCGCCCTCTCGTGTGCGCAGGCCCGCCATCATGGCGCCCACGGTTTCCGGGTCGGCCTCTTCGCGCAGCAGGAATGCGACGACGCGGCCCTCGTAGACCGGCGCCACCCGGTCGCTGAGCGACAGGATCTCATCGAGGTCTTCGGAGATCAGCAGGATTGCGGTGCCGTCGGCCTGCGCCTCGAGGAGCTTTCCACGGACGAACGCCGCGGCCTCCACGTCCAGGCCCTGCGTCGGCAAGTGCGCGATGAGGAGCCGAGGCCGGCGCGAGAGCACCCGGCCGAGGATGAGCTTCTGGAGGTTGCCGCCGGAGAGCTGTTGGGCCTGCGCGCGGGCGTGCGGCGCCTTGACGCCGTACGTGGATACGATGTCTCGGGTCAGCCCCTCCAGCCCCAAGTAGTCGAACAGCCCCTGCCGCGTGAACGCCGGATCGAAGTGGTAGTTCAGCGCGGTGTTCTCGACCAGCGAGAATGTCGCGATGGACGCGACGTCGGCGCGTTCCGCGGGCACGTACCCGACGCCCAGCCGCCACCGATCGAGAGGCGGGAGCCGTGTGATGTCGCGGCCGTCGAATACCATCGTCCCGGATGCCGCGGGCCGCAGGCCGGCGAGGACCTGCGCCAGCTCCTCCTGACCGTTGCCGGTCACGCCGGCCACTCCCAGCATCTCGCCCTCGCGCAGCGAGAACGACACGTCGTGTAAGACACGCAGGCCTTTGTCGTTCCGCGCGGCCAGCCCCTCCACATGAAAGACCGGACGTCCCTTCCCCACCGATGCGCCGGCGCGCGGGACCGCAACGTCCTGGCCGACCATGTGCTGGACCAGCATCTGC
>JAVKJV010000058.1:0-18414 GCA_031458775.1 Candidatus Fervidifonticultor quartus
GTCGGGCACGCCGCGATCATCGAGCAGGGGTATGGGCTGTCGTTTCGCGAGCCGCTGCGGGCGACGCGGGAGTTTGTGCAGGTGGTGCGGGCGGTGTTGTCGGGCGAGCGCGTCACGCGTCACGGCGACGTCTTCCGCGTTGACGCGTTTCAGCTCGAGTCGAAGCCCCGGCACCCGGTGCCGATCTACTTGGCGGCACTCGGGCCGGCGATGCTGCGGCTGGCCGGTGAGATCGCCGACGGCGTGATCCTGAACTGGATGCCGCTGGCGCGCCTGCCCTGGGCGATCAAGCGGGTGCACGAGGGGTGCCGACTCGCTGGCCGGGATCCACGGGCGGTGAAGGTTGTGTGCTACGTGCGCGCCGGCGTGACCGACGACGCCGGCGGCGGGCGTGCGGTGCTACGGAGGCTTGTGGCCGCCTATGCTGCCATGCCGTCGTACGCGCGCATGTTTGAGGAAGCGGGCCGGCGTGCCGCCGTCGCGACGGCCCGCGCCGCGTGGGAAGGAGGAGGCATCGACGCGGCGGCAACCGCGATACCCGACGAATTCGTGCGCGAACTCGGGGTCGCGGGCACGGCCGAGGAGTGTTGCGCGGTTCTCCAACGATACCGCACCGCGGGCGCCGACGTTGTGGCGGCGTACCCGTTTCCCATCGGCGAGGACCCGGCCGCCTCGATGCGCCGGACCATCGAGGAACTTGCCAGGGCATGGTGATCGTTACGGCACGTACGCCCCGCGCCCGCGCGCTCGGCTTGCGGCGTCCGTGCCCCATCCCTATAATTGGTCTGCACGCGGGCGCTTAGCTCAGGGGTAGAGCACCATCCTGACGCGATGGGGGTCGCAGGTTCAAATCCTGCAGCGCCCACCACTATCGGATGCAAGATACCGTCTTGGCCGTCAGTCCCGCCGGAGCCGAACGGTCAGCACCGGGACGGTGCTGTGCCTGACGACATGCTCGGCAACGCTGCCAAGAACGATGCGGTCGAGACCGCTGCGGCCCTGCGTCCCCATCACGATCAGGTCCGCGCCCACTTCCTTGGCCAAGTCAACGATCATCGTCCGCGGCGCGCCCTCCAAGGCGATCGCCATGGCCTTCGGATACCGATCGGCCTCGCGCGCGAGGCGCCGCGCCACGTCGGTGCGGAGCCGATCAAGTAACTCAGCAGCCACATCGGGAGGCAACTGTTCGTCGGCAATCTCAGCCATAATCGGCGCCAGCTCAAGGACGTGCAGGACGATCACTTCAGCATCCACGGCCTTCGCGATGGACCGGGCGAAGGTCGTGGCTGTGTCGGCGCTTGGCGAGAAGTCTGTCGCGACCAGAAGCCTCATCATGCTCACCTCTCTCGAGCAGTATCGAGCAAACACCCGGCTTTCGCATTGACGGCGGTCAAGGGTGGAGCAAGACGCTGCGGCCTCGGGTGAACAAGCCGCACAGAAGGGGACCGGTGTACTGGCACGAATGGCCGTCCTGAGGACTGGGATGGAGGCACACTCCATGAGGCGTAGATCCCGGCGAGGGCCGCCACCACCGGACCGGCAGGACGATCGGCCGCCCTCGCGCGCAGAGTTCAGCGTGCTCGTGCCGGAGGTGCTCGCCCGTATCGGCTGTGAGCCGCAGCGCCGGCGCTACAAGCAGTGGCAGCGTATCGCGTCAGCGGGGACGCGCGTTGAAGATCTGCTGCTTGTGATCAAGGGAAGGGTGAACGTAGTCTACAACACGCCGGCGGGGCAGTCTCTCATGGTCCGCACGGTTGGTCCGAATGCTTTCGTCGCCGAACAGTCGCTACTCGGCGTGCCCCTTGCGGGGGATTTGGTCGCGGGGGAGCCGACCGAACTGTGGGTTATCCCGACCAGCGCCTTCCGTGCCGCCATTGGCCACGAGCCGCTGCTCGCCGGGCACGTACTGACCGCCTTCGCCCAGGAACTGACCCTCGCGGAGGACCGAATGGTAGACCTGAGCCTCCACAGCGTGCGCCAGCGAGTGGCGGAAATCTCCTCCATGTGGCGGCTCTGTGGGGCACGGCGACCATCAATCCGCCGAGGGGATGGACCCGCGTTGCGGCCTACCTGGGCACGACCCCAGAAACCCCTTCGCGTGGGGCGCGATTCGGACGCTTCGAGGGGCGACCGCGGTTGATGTCACCGGACGGGTTACGCGGCACCCCGTG
Organism: Candidatus Fervidifonticultor quartus; assembly: GCA_031458775.1. Lineage (GTDB taxonomy): Bacteria > Sysuimicrobiota > Sysuimicrobiia > Sysuimicrobiales > Humicultoraceae > Fervidifonticultor_A > Fervidifonticultor_A quartus. Next base: position 2,172 of record JAVKJV010000058.1, read on the forward strand.
GGGGCCGCGACGGTGTTCACCGCGGTTCTGCTGGCGGCGTTCGGGCTTGCCTGGTGGCAGGCGTCGCGCTTTCTGCCGGAGGCCGCGCTCATGCCGCTGAGCGTGGCCTCCCTCGGGACCGTCCTGGGTGCCGTGCAGTTGGTCCAGGAGCTGCGCGGTCGGAGCGGCAAGGTCGGCGACGACGACGAGGCAGACGCTCCCGAGCACGCCGGCGGCCGCCGGGCCGCCGGATACCTGGCAGTCGTCGCGTGCTACATCGGCCTGGTCTGGCTCGTGGGGCTTCTTGCGGCGACCGCGTTGTGGGTCGCGTCGTTTCTGCTCCTCGTCAGCCGGATGCGGTGGCACTTCGCCGTGGTGTACACCGCCGCCGCGGTAGGTGGCGTCTGGCTTCTGAGCAACGTGCTCGGTGTACACCTGCCGGTCGGCGTGCTGCCCATCCTGAGGTGATAGCGCTCTGCGAGGTTCAATCGCGCCCTCTCACTTTCCGAAGGTCGCCTTCTCGCACGCTTCCCACGCGTCCAGGGTCGTGGCCGCGATGGCGAAGACCCGGTGATCGGTTGCATTGATCAGCATGTCCAGGCCGGGATAACTGCAGCGCCTCACCCCCCTGCCCGAAGATCGACCGCATATCGCGCAGGCGACGTTCGCTGAGCGCTGTCGCGACCGATTCCCTGGGAACGCGCAATTCCCCGCAGCGCGCCCAGGTGTGCCTGGCCTCTTGCCATCGGCGGCGAACACTGCTAGGGTCATCCCCGTGCAGTGACTCGAGGCTCAGAGGGGGAGAGCATGCCACACACGAGGGTACACGTAGTCCGCAGGGTGCTTCACACGCTCGTAGCCGGGGCCGTCTGCGTCGGACTGACGATGGGCGCGGGGCCTGGTGACGCACACGCGCAGCCCGCCCTGATCATCAGGACGACCGACAACAAGTTCGCCGCGCCGGCCGCGGTCCGCGCGGGGTTCACGACGATCGAGATCGTGAACGACGGCGCCGACCTCCATCACGCGCAGATGGCACGGCTGAATCCTGGAGTCACCACGGCGCAGGCCCTGGGCGCTCTCCGGAAGGGCCTCGGCGCCTTTGTGCCCCTCGTCACGTTTGTCGGCGGCCCGGGACTCGTGACGCCGCGTGGCCGCGAGCGCATCAGCCTGACGTTGCTGCCCGGTGACTACTTGCTGCTGTGCTTTGTTGAGACGAACGGCGTCCCGCACGTGGCGAGCGGCATGGTGAAGCCGCTACGAGTGACTGGTGCGGTCGAGGCGCAGCCGATCGAGGCGGCAGGCGGCGAGATCACCCTGCACGACTTCCGGATCGCGTTTCCAAGGGGCTTCGACGGCCGGAGCACGTATCGCGTGGTGAATCAGGGCGAGCAGCCCCATGAGGCGATCTTCCTCAAGCTGGCGCCCGGCAAGACGGCGGAGGACGTCCGGGCGTTCTTCGCGCAGCCGCACCCGGCGGGTCAGCCGCCCGCGGTCCCGATGGGTGGCGTGCAAGGCTTGAGCCGCGGTGGCATCAACTACTACCGGCCGAATCTGCCCGCGGGCGACTACGCGGTGGTGTGCTTCATTCCCGATCTCACGTCCGGGAAGCCGCACATCGCCCTCGGGATGATCAACGCCGTCACGATGCGGTAGTTCGTCGGGCATCGCCGGGTCCGAGCCTTTGCCCAGGGCACGTGCCGGGGCGTGGGGTGAGACGACCGGGGCGCGGGCGTCAGACGGCGCCCCGGTCACTTCCTGACGGCTGCGTGCGAGGCCACCTGGCGGTAGATGCCGCGCCAGGTCACGTCGATCAGTGCGCTGAGGCGTGCCGCTGCCGTGAGATGTGGCTGGTGGGCGTCGGGGAGTTCGCGCACGGCGTCAAGTGGATCGACCACCGTCTCGTGGATCGCCTGGTACGTGGTGTCGGTCCCGAAGCCGCCTCCTGCGCCGGGTCGGTGCAGGTCGTCCTGATCAGACGAATCGCGTCAGGAGACCGGCCTTCCATGGCTTACCTCACGGGTTCACCTCACGCGGGCGTCGCCACGACGTAGATCAGCGCCGAGCCCTCGACCGTGCAGATCTGCGGCCGCAAGAGCATCACGGCCGTGCGCTCGTGCGGCGCGGTGAAGACCTGCCGTTCGGCCAGGGTGTGGAGGTCGAGGATCCTTCCCATCTCGGTGCCGGCCGGCACGATCGTGCCGACTGCCTCCTCGCGGAGGGCGGGCACGAAGATACCGCCGACCATGGCGCGAAGTGCCTCGGTCTTCCCCACTTCGACAGCGGGCGCGGGTGGCGCGGGTGGCGCGTCGAGCGCGAGGACGCCGAGGTTGTAGAGCGCCCGTTCGAGTCCGATGACGATTCGCGTGATCCAGGACATCTCCTGGCTCGACCGGCCGCCAACCTCGACATTGACGACCTTGATGCCCAGGGAGCGAGCGTAGGTGGTGAGACCGCCGGGTTTGTTGGGCGCGTTCGTGATGAAGGGCGCGCCCAGGTCCGCGGCGAGCTGCTCCGATCCCTCGAAGCGCTTGACGAACGCGTTCACGCACCACGTACCGCCACCGTGCAGGTCGATGACTGCGTCGTTGTCGGCGATCAGTGGCGCCAGTGACGCCGCGAGGCGCTCGGTATGTGAGCCGGCGGCATTGCCCGGAAACACGCCGTCCAGGTCGAGAGAGTTCGGCGAGTCGATCCATGAGTTGCGGCGCTCGACCTCGGCCGCGAGCGCGTTGGCGGTGAAAATGACGCGCAGGCGTCCCCTGAGGCTGGTCAGCGGGTGCTGGCACAGCGTCTTGATCGCCAGGGCCGACCACGGGCCCTCGTCGCCGTGCGTGCCGGCGATGAGTGTCACGCGTGTCCCGGGCGGGCCAGCCTCGCCGTACCTGAGCGGAATGTGCCCGGCTGCGGCATGGGCCGTGATGCGGATCTCGTGCCAGGTGAGCGACTCGTAGATCGTGGGCAACGCAGACCTCCTGAGATGCGCGCGAGGCCGGCTCGCGGCAAGGATGTGCTCCGGCGTCAGTCAGTGTAGTTGCTGTACCATTCGTGGCGCGCCCGGAAATCCTCCGGGTACAGGGTGACCTTCTCGGCCGCGAACACGAAATCGTCGCCCTCGCGCGCCAGAGTCTGCACCAGCGGCCCCGCGTCGAAACGGAAGCCGTTGAAACGGTCGGGCGGCTGGCCCGCCAGCCAGACCCACGCGTTGCCGAGTTCTACCGGGTCGGCCCAGGTGGCGCGCAGCGCCGCCGGCGCACGATCGTACTCGGCCCACGTCATGCGCGTCGGTTTGATGCGCGCGCCGGGCCCGATCGTATTGACGGCGATATTGCACGCCCGGGCTTCGAGCGACAGCGCCTTGACGAAGCCTTCGATACCGTGCTTGATCGCACAGTACGCGATCTCTTCCTTGTAGCCGCGCACGCTGGATCCGCTCGCGATGCCGATGATGTGGCCGCCGCCCTGTGTCTTCATCTGACGCCAGGCCGCGTGCGCGCAGTTGAACATCCCGCCGAGGCCGACGTCGATCTGCCGTGTCCATTCCTGCGGGGTCGTCGCCTCAAAGGTGAGGAGCGGCATGTAGATCGCGTTGTGGACGACCACGTCCAGGCGTCCCCAGCGCCCGACGATCTTCGCAACCACGTCCTGGCACGCGGCCAGGTCGGCGACATCGGAGCGGTGGGCCAGAAAGTCCGCGCCTTCGGCGTTCAGGTCTCGCACGCAGCGCGCGAGTTCGTCGCCATCAATGTCGGTCACGCAGACCCGGGCGCCGGCACGGCCGAACGCACGGGCGATGCCCCAGCCGAGGCCGCGGGCCGCGCCGGTCACAAGGACGGTCGTACCTGGTTTCAAAGCCATGGTGGGCCCCCTTCATGGTGTTCTGCCATCTTGACACGTTCTGTACGAACGGCCGTAGTCTTGCCTCATGAGAGGGGGCGATTTCATGACCGTCAAGGCGCTCGTGCTCAAGCACCTTGAGATGACCTACGAGAAAGGTCCGGGCCAACCATCCGTGCGCGTGGCGCTGGAAGGACTCACTGCCCAGCAGGCGGCGTGGAAGCCCGCACCCGAGCGGCATTCGATCTGGCAGATTGTCCGGCATCTGGTCCGGTGGAAGCAGGCCATCTACGAAGACTGGCACGGCCGCAGGCCCGACTACGCGGCGATCGATCAGGGCGATTGGGCCGAGGCCACGGGCGACGAGGCCGCGTGGCGCCGCGACCTCGAGGCGCTCGAGGCGATCTCCCAGCAGTACAAGGCCTATCTCCTGGGGGTCTCCGACGAGGATCTGGGCCGCGAGGTGCCCGGCTTGGGGGTGCTCGCGGTGAGCATCATGGAGATGGGCACGCACGACATCTACCATGCGGGCCAGATCCGCCACCTGCGCGCGCTGCAGGGCGTCTGAACCCGCTGTGGGCGGGCGTGAGTTCCCGGGGCGGCGCGGACGAATGCCGCCCGGCTTGGGCGCCGGCGTCCTTCAGTGCGTCCGAGGACTTGGATGCCCTGACAGCGAACACCGACGAGCGTGACCCTGTACCATTGCAGGTGCGCGTGGCCGCGTGTCAGCGTGTTCATGGCCGTGGCGCTGCTCGTCTTCAATCCCACTTCGATTGGACAAACCCGCCGCGCTGGCATCTACCTGACCGATCCGGGGAACGACCGCGTCGTCCGCATCGACGACATGAGCGGTGCCGGGTGGACGGCATTGAGGACCCGCGACTCGGGGCCGCGACCGTTCGCATTTCAGTCCGGTATCACGCTCGACGCGGCCGGCCGGATCTACTACACCGACTCCGTGAACTTCCGGGTCGTGCGCGTGAACGACATGAGTGGTGCGGGCTGGACGGCGTTCGGCAGGCGCGGGGTTGGGCCGCGCGAGTTCGAGTTTCCCGTCGGTGTCGCCGTCGATAGCCAGGGCCGCATCTACGTGTCGGATGCCTCGAACCACCGCGTCGTCCGCGTCAATGATATGACGGGTGCCGGGTGGGTGGCGCTTGGGACCCGTGGGGCGGGCGTCCGACAGTTCAACTTCCCTCAGGGCCTCGCCCTCGACGGCCAGGGACGTCTCTACGTTGCCGACGCCCTCAACGACCGCATTGTCCGGATCAATGACATCTCAGGCGCCGGATGGGTGACGTGTGGCCTCACCGGCAGTGGCGCCCGGCAGTTCGACTTCCCGGCAAGCGTCGCTCTGGACGGCGCGGGGCGCATCTACATCACCGATTCGAGCAACGATCGCGTGGTGCGCGTGAACGACATGACGGGCGCCGGGTGGGTCTCGTACGGTACCATCGGCACCGGGACCGGACAGTTCTCGTTTCCAACCGGGCTGTTCGTGGACGCGGCCGGCCGCATCTACGTGTCCGATGAGGTGCACCGGGTGATCCGCTTCAACGACATGACGGGCGCCGGGTGGGTGGTCTTCGGCACCATGGGAAGCGCGGCGATGCAATTCTCGTTTCCGTCAGCCATCTACGTGGATGGGGTGACGCGGTAACATGCGACTGACGATTGAGCACGTCGAGCCCGCGGTGTTCGGCGGGGCCGTGCTGGGCGCCGGGGGCGGTGGGTGGATACCGGACGGCCTCGAGCGCGGTCGTCTTGCCGTGGCCTTCGGGACGCCCGAACTCATGTCGATTGACGACGTGGCGGATGACGTGTTCCTGGCGACCGCCGCCATGGTTGGTGCGCCCTCCCCGAAAGAGCGCTTCGTCCGGCCGGTGGACTTCGTCCGGGCCGCCCAACTCCTGGTCGAGCGCGCCGGGGTCCGCCTCGGCGGGTTCATCGCCAATGAGAACGGCGCGGGCGGCACGGTCAACGGATGGCTCCAGGCGGCCGCGCTCGGGGTGCCGGTCGTCGATGCGCCCTGCAACGGCCGGGCACACCCGACCGGCGTGATGGGCGCAATGGGGCTGCATCGCGTCACCGGGTACACGTCGCATCAGGCCGCGGTCGGAGGCAACCCGGCCATGGGTCGCTATGTCGAGGTGTACGCGATGGGGGCGTTGCGCCACACGGCAGCCCTGACGCGCGCGGCATCGGTGGAGGCCGGTGGGCTCGTGGCGGTCGCCCGCGACCCGGTCGAGGCATCGTACGTGCGGGCGCACGGCGCGCCCGGCGCGATTGCGATGGCGATCGAGGTTGGGCGACGGCTGCTCGCCGCCCGCGACCAGGGCGGCACCGCGGCGGCCGTGGCCGTGGCCGAGCACCTTGGCGGCCGGGTGCTCGATACCGGATCGGTCGAGGCGGCGCGGTTGCAGGTCAGGGGCGGATATGATGTGGGAACGGTCATCGTACGCGGCCGACACGCTCAGTACGAGCTGACGTTCTGGAACGAGTACATGACCGCCGAGGCCGACGGCGAGCGCGTGGCGACCTTTCCCGATCTCATTGCCACGTTGAGCGCCCGCGACGGCACGCCCGTGGCGACCGCGGAGATGTCCGTGGGCATGGGTGTCGTCGTGCTCACTGTCCCGCGCAGCCGGCTCCCCCTCGGCGCGGGCATGCGTGACCCCACACTCTTCGAGGATGTCGAGCGCGTCATTGGGAAGGAGGTCGTCCGTCATGTCTTCCCGCCAGACCACGACACAGCCACGTGAGGTGCAGGCGGCGGTCCGGGGACGGGTCGGCGCGATCACCATCGGGCAGAGTCCTAGACCCGACATCACAGACGAGATTCGTCCGTTGCTCGGCGAGGGAACGCGCCTCATTGAAATTGGGGCGCTCGACGGCCTGACTGGCGCGGAGATCGCCGCGCTGAGGCCGGGGGACGACGATCACACACTCGTCACGCTCTTGCGCGACGGCCGCGAGGTGCTGATCGGACGGCGTCACCTGGTCCCGCGGATTCAGGCGTGCGTTGACCGTCTGCAAGAGCAGGTCGAGTTGATCCTCATGTTGTGCACGGGCACGTTCCCGCCGTTTCGTACGCGGCGACTGGTGCTGTATCCCGAGCACTTGTTGTTCCAGACCGTGCGCGCGGTCACCCGGGGCGCATCCGTCGGCGTGCTCACGCCGTCGGCCCGGCAGATAGCCGACCAGGAGCGGCGCTGGCGCGAGGTCGCGGCCTCGGCGACGGTCCGGGCATTCTCACCCTACACACCCGCGGACGATCTTGATGCGGCCTGCGCCGACTTCAACGCCGGCGGCGTGGACGTCGTGGTGCTCGACTGCCTGGGCTACACGACCGCGTTAAAGCGTGACGTGCGGGCGAAGACCGGGAAGCCGGTGCTGCTCGCGCGGACGGTGCTCGCGCGGACCGCCGCCGAACTGGTCGGGTAGTGCGCGGCCGCGTCGCGTTTGACATTTGCGCGACGACTTCCTACCATGTTCTATAAGAACGACGAGGACGAGGACGCGTCCGTCGTCATCCGATCGCGGCGTGAGGAGCGTCGCAAGAGACGCGGGGTCATCGGCTGCAAGCCCTGCGGGCTGGATCGACGGAACACCACCTCCGAGTTGCGGACGAAGGGCGGCGCACTGCCGCCGGTTAAGCCGCCGGGTGCGCCCGGGATCGCGCGCCGAGCGTCTGGCTGTCGATAGGCGCTGCGATCGCGCAGCCTGACGAAATCGAGGGTGGAACCGCGGACACCCGCCCCTCCGGGGCGGGTTCGTTGTTTTCTCGACGCTCCCGCAGCAGCCCGGGAGGAGACAGGAGGGCCAGCGATGGCACGGGTCGTGGTGACACTTCCGGACGGGTCGCGGCACGAAGTGCCGTCGGGCAGTCCGCTGGCGGCGCTGGCGAAGCGGCTCGGGCTGGAGGATGCCGTGGCCGCGATCGTTGACGGGCAGCCCCGTGATCTGGCTGCGCCGCTGGAGGCCGACGCGCGGGTCGAGTTCGTGACGTTCGACGAGCCGGCGGGGCGCGAGGTGTACTGGCACTCGACCGCCCACCTGATGGCGCAGGCCGTGAAGCAGCTCTATCCCGAGGCAAAGCTGGCGATCGGCCCGCCGATTGATGAGGGGTTCTACTACGACTTTGACATCGGCCGGCCGTTTGGCCCGGATGACCTGGAGCGCATCGAGGCGCGCATGCGCGAACTGGCGGACGCCGATCAGCCGATCGAGCGCGTCGAGATCCCGCGCGGGCAGGTGCTTCGCGACTACGAGCAACAGGGCGAGGTGTACAAGCTGGAGCTGCTGCAGGACATTCCCGACCAGCGCGTCAGCTTTTACCGGCAGGACGGGTTCCAGGACATGTGCCGGGGGCCGCACCTGCCGAGCACAGGCCGAATCCGCGCCATCAAGCTCCTTTCGACCTCGGGCGCGTACTGGCGCGGAGACGAGCACCGGCCCATGCTGGCGCGCATCTATGGTGTGTCGTATCCGACACAAACGCAGCTCGACGCACACCTGCAGCGGCTCGAGGAGGCCCGGCGCCGCGACCACCGCCGCATCGGCCGTGAGCTGAACCTGTTCCACATCCAGCCGGAGGTGGGGCAGGGGCTGCCGCTGTGGCTGCCCAAGGGCGCGACGATCCGGCGCATCGTCGAGCGGTACATCGTGGACCTGGAGATCGCCTCCGGCTACGAGCACGTGTACAGCCAGGAGATCGCCAACACGCAACTCTACAAGCTGTCGGGGCACTGGGATCATTATCGCGACAACATGTACCCCGCGATGAAGCTCGAAAACGAAGAGCTCGTCCTGCGGCCGATGAATTGTCCGCACCACATCATGATCTACCGGCACGGGCAGCACTCGTACCGCGACCTGCCGATTCGCATCGCCGAGCTGGGCAAGATGTACCGGTACGAGCGCTCGGGCGTGCTGACGGGGCTGCACCGTGTGCGCGGCATGACCCTCAACGACGCGCACATCTTCTGCCGGCCGGATCAGATCAAGGACGAGATCCAGGGCGTCGTGCGGCTCGTGCAGCGCGTGTACGCCGACTTCCGCATCGCGGGATCCTGGTATCGGCTCTCGCTGCGTGACCCGGCCGACCGCGTGAACTTCATCCCGAACGACGAATTGTGGGACCTGGCCGAGACACGGCTGCGGCAGGCGATGCAAGAACTGGGCCTGGAATTCAAGGAAGCCCGCGGCGAGGCCGCGTTCTATGGCCCGAAGATCGACGTGCAAGTGCCGACGGCTGCCGGCAAGGACGAGACGATCTCGACAATTCAGCTCGACTTCCAGTTGCCCGAGCGGTTCGGTCTGGAATACATCGGCGAGGACGGGCGGCCGCACCGGCCCGTGATGATTCATCGGGCGATCACGAGCACGATGGAGCGTTGGGTCGCTCTGCTCATCGAGCAGTACGAGGGACGGTTCCCGCTATGGCTTGCGCCAGAGCAGGTCCGTGTCCTGCCGATCGCCGACCGCCACGCGGACTACGCACGACAGGTCAAAGCCCAGTTCGACGCGGCCGGGTTGCGCGCCGCGGTCGACGCTTCGAACGAGCGGATCAGCCATAAGATCCGCCAGGCGCAGGTGGAGCACGTGCCGTACATGGCCATCGTCGGCGACCGTGAAGCCGCATCCGGCGCGGTGGCGGTGCGCAGCCGTTCGGCCGGTGATCTGGGTGCCATGCCGATCGCGGAGTTCCTGGCCCGCGTAAGGAGCGAGGTGGAGGCGAAGATGTAGCGCTCGCACGTTCTTCCCCTGTATCGCGCACCGGCGCCGGCCGATTCTCCTGATGGGGGCGGTCGGGCCGGTGCGGTACTTTCTGGATTTTCCGGTCATCGTCTGGTTGACGGCAGCCTTTGGCCTCGGAGTGGCGCTCACACGACACCGGGTGGTCGGGCCTGTCGAGTTCGGGTTCCTGTGCGGTGCGGCCGCGGGTCTGTGGATTGCCGGTCGCGGGTCGGGCTCACCGAGCTGGCGGCTGGCCGGCGTGATTGTGCTTGGGACGGCGCTGGGAGTTGCGCGCGCCGTCTCGCACGAGCGCCAGCAACCTGTCTGGCCTGGGGCGCTCGACGGGCAGCGCGTGATCGCTACCGGGACCGTGGTTATGTCGCCGGAGGCGACAGCACGCGGCTGGCGAGCCGTGGTCAGGCTGCACACGATTCAGGCGGCAGGCACCAGCCATCGCAGCCACGGAGCGCGGCAGCCGCGGGGCCGTCTGCCGCCGCACCCGGCGATGTCCGAGGCCGCAAGGGGCCTGGCGCCCGAGACACCACAGACCGCTGACACGGTGCGGCGTGTGGAGGGTCGCGTTCGCGTCACCGGCCGCGGCGCGCCCCCGGGGGCGGTCACTCCGGGTTCCCGCGTGAGCCTCCGCGGGGTGTTCCGCGCAGGCCGACCGGCGGGCAATCCTGGTGAGCGCTCGGAGCGCGAAGCGCTCCGCCGTCGAGGACTATCCGGCGTGATCGCCGTGGCCTCCGGCGACGGGGTGGTCGTGGAGCGTCCCGGCCGGTGGTCGGTTCGGGCGCTGGTGGCTGCGGTGCGGCGCCGCGTGATCACGGTGGTGCTCACCGCCCTTCCTGAGCCGCAGGGCGGCCTGCTGCTGTCGTTGCTTCTCGGCATCGACACGCACCTCGATCCGCGCGTCTACCAGCAGTTTTCGCGCGCCGGCCTGGTGCATCTGATGGTGGTCTCCGGCGCGCAGGTGGCCATCGTGGCCGGCGCGTGCGCGTGGCTCGCACGGGCGCTGCGGCTGTCCGTTTCGATGGCTACGGTGGCGACCGGGCTTGGCGTGGCCGTGTTCGCTGGCATGATCGATTGGGCGCCCTCGATCGGCCGGGCGGTCCTCATGACCGCGGTGGCGATGGGCGGCGTCCTCATCGGCCGCGCCAGGGACCGCCGGGCGACGCTGGCGGCCGCGGCGCTGGCGCTCCTGGTCGCGAATCCCGAGTCGCTGTTCGACATCGGCTTCCAGCTATCGTTTGCCGCGACTTGGGGTCTGCTGTTCCTGTCGCCTGTCCTGGAGGCGCGGCTCGCCTGGTGCCATCCTCGGGTGGCCTCGGCGCTCGGGGTGACGCTCGGGGCGCAGGCGGCGGTTGCGCCTCTGCTCGCCCTGCACTTCCAGACCCTCGCGGTGGCCGGTCTGGCCGCCAACGTCCTGGTGCTGCCACTGATCGCGGCACTGGTGCCAGCAGGCTTCGCGATCATCCCGCTCCTTGTGGTCGCTCCGACGCTGGGCGCACCACTCCTCGGCATGCTCCGACCGGGTCTTGCGGCGATCCTGTGGATCGGCCAGCGCTTCGGTGAGCTCTCGTGGGCGACGGTCCCGGTGCCGCCGATGTCGAGTGGCACCGGCGCGATTTTCTTGGGGCTTCTCGGCGCGACGGTTGCGCTTGGGTCCGGAGCGCTGCCCACTTCCAGGGCAATCCGTACAACGCTCGCCGCCGTCGGCGTGCTCACGGTTGGCGTCTGGTGCGCCGGCGCGGCGCGGCCACCCACGATGCTGGTGGTGACGGTGCTCGACGTGGGTCAGGGTGACGCGATCCTGATTCAATCCCCGTCGGGTCACGTGGTGCTGGTGGACGGTGGAGGTGAGGTCGGCGCCGAGCGCACAGTCTGGGACGTCGGGCGCATGCGCGTGGTACCGGCGCTGCGCCGGGCCGGTGTGCGGCGGATCGACGTGGTCGTGTTCTCGCACCCCCACGAGGACCACGTTGGAGGACTGCCTGCGGTCGTGGAGAACTTCCCGGTCGGACTTGTGTTGGATCCCGGTGTACCCCATCCGTCGCCTTCGTACACACGCCTGCTGCGCCTGGTGGAAGCCGGCAGGATTCCGTACCGGACGGCTCGGGCCGGCATGACGCTGGATCTGGGCGCCGGCGTCGCCCTCGCAATCCTGCACCCGCCCGAGCCGATTCCTCTTCTCGACGGCGACCCGGTGCACGCCGGTGGCGTCATCGGCCGGTTGACCCGAGGCGCGGCGGCGATGCTCCTGACCGGCGACGCGGAGGCGGCAGCCGAGCAGTACCTCATTGAGCGAGGCGCGCCGTTGCACAGCGGGGTACTCAAGGTCGGACATCACGGGAGCCGCACGTCCACCACGCCGGCGCTCCTGCGGGCCGTGCGGCCGCGCTACGCGGTCATCTCGGTGGGCGCGGACAACACGTTTGGCCATCCGCATCCGGCGACCCTCGCCGCCCTCGAAGTTGCGGGCGCGGAAGTCTTGCGGACCGACCTCGACGGCGCAGTGCGCTTCTCTAGCGACGGCGCGTTCTGGCGGGTTGAAACGGCCAGGTCGCGGAGCCATGCCGGGATTCGTTGACCGCGTGGTGGACGGCGTTGCGGTGATCCTCCTGGAGCACGGCGGCCGGGCCTACGTTCCGGTGTCCGAGTTGCCGCCGGGCACCGAAGCGGGCCGTCTGGTGGAAGTGACCTTCACGCTCTTGCCAGTGCCGCAGAGCAGCGAGGATGTCGAAGCCGTGGCACAGGTGATCGAGCGGCTGCGAGAGAGTCGAGCGCACCGGCATGGATAGCCGCCCGACGCTGGTCGTTGGGGAGGAGGACTTCCTGGCCGATCAGGTCGTCGCTGACCTGGTCGCCAAGGCGCTCACCCCCGAGGACCAGCGACTCAACCTCGATGTCATCGACGGCGGCGCGCCGCTGACCGAGATCCTCACGCTGCTGGACACGGCGCCGTTCTTCGGGCCGTGCCGTGTCGTCGTGGTGCGGCGGCTCGACGCGATGCGGGAGGCCGATCACGAGGCGCTCATCGGATTCCTCGAGCGCGGAGGGAGCCCGACAACGGCCGTCTTCGTCGCCCGCGAACTCGACCGGCGCAAACGCCTGTTCCAGACGTTCAAGCGTGTGGCCACCATCATCGAGGTCCGGCCGCTTCCACCACGCGAATTGCCGGGATGGGTGACCAACCGGTTCACCCTCGCCGGCAAGCGGGTCGCACCCGGCACCGCCGAGAGCCTCGTGGCATTCGCCGGGAATAACCTCCGCGATCTCGATCATGAGGTCGCCAAGGTGGCGGCGTACGTCGGCGACCGGCCCCTGGTGACCCGCGCTGATGTCGAGGCCATTGCCTCACGGATCGGCGAGGCGTCGATCTTCACGCTCGTGGATGCCGTCGGCGGTGGTGACGCGGCCGGCGCGCTCCGAGCGCTGCACGACATCCTCTCGACGCACGAACCGCCGCAGGTGCTGTTCATGGTCGCCCGGCAATTCCGGCTGATCCTGCGCGCGCACACGCTGGCGGGACGGCCCGGCACCGGCCCGGCGCTGGCCGAACGGCTGGGGTTGCACCCGTTCGTCGCCCGCAAGATCGCCGAGCAGGCGCGTGGCTATCGGGCGGACCAGTTTCCCAGGATCTTCGCGGAGATCGAAGGCGCCGACCGGGCCATCAAGACCGGCACGCCCTCGCGGCTCGTGCTGGAAATGCTGTTTGTGCGGCTGTGCGAGCTGCGGCGGCGCGTCGCGGCACGCCGAGGGATGGGTGCCCCGGTCTAGCCGGCTTTCGCCGCCGCCACGCGCCGCATCATGCGGGACTTCCGCCGGGCCGCGGTGTTTGGGTGGATGACGCCGCGCGCGGCGGCCTTGTCCAGGGCCTTCTGCGCGACCCGCACGGCGTCGGGCGTTTCCGACGCGGCGCGGACGAAGGTCTTGATTCGGGACTTCACCGACGCATTCGCTGCGCGGCGGACCGCGGACTTGCGCAGGTGCTTGAGGCCTGACTTGATGCGCTTTGCCACCGGGTTGCCTCCATTGCCCGCCCTACAGAGGCGGCAATCCTGCGCGATTCTAGCACGGGCGCCGCGGTCTCACAAGCGGTGTGCCCCTTGCGTTCCGGGCGCCGCATGACCGACGGGTTCGTCGGCGACGAAGTGGCGACCACAACGGCCGGCAGCACGCGCCTCGCGCGTGCGGCGTCGCTCCTGGCCGCGGCTACGGTCGCGAGCCGTATGCTTGGCCTGGTGCGCGAGATCGTCGTCGCCGCGCTGTTCGGCGCGTCGGACGCGAAGGCGGCGTACGTCATCGGTTACTATGTGCCGTTCTTCGTCCAGCGCCTCCTGCTCGGCGGCACGCTGAGCATCGTCTTCATCCCCACGCTGGCCGATGTGATGGCTAGGCGCGACGAGGCCGAACTCCGCACGGTGACAACGCAGCTCTTCTCCGCGGTCGTCGTGATCGGCATCCTCATGGTGGTCGCCGGCCAGGTCGTGGCGCCATGGCTGGTGCCGGTGGCGGCGCCCGGGTTCGTCGCCAACCCGGCGCAGCTGGATCTCACGATCTCGCTGACGCGACTCAACTTCGTTTCCATGTTTTTCCTTGCCGCCTCGGTCTTCGCCACGGCCTACTTGCAGGCCCGCAGCCTGTTCACCGCGCCGGCGATTGCACCGCTGGTCTTCAACGTGCTCACAATTCTGGGCACGCTGTGGCTGGGTCCGCGCCTGGGGATCACCGGTTTGGCCGTCGCCTGGATCATCGGCACTGCGGCGCAATTCTTCGCCCAGGCGCCCGCGCTGCGTGCGGCGGGCTTTCGCTATGGCCTCACGCTGCGGTGGACGCATCCGGCGATGCGGACCGTGGCGCGCCTGGCGGTGCCCGCCATGCTCGGTTTGGCGATCGTCGAGATCAACGCGTACGTCGGCCGGTTCTTCGCCTCGTTGCTGCCGACCGTGCCGGGGGTCAACGCGGTCGCCGCGCTGGACTACGCCTACTCGATCGCGCAGGCGCCGGTCGGCATCCTGGCGATTTCTGTCGCCACCGTGCTGTTTCCGGGGATGAGTCAGCTGGCCGCGGCCGGCGACCGCGAGGCGCTCGGCCGGACGACCAGCGTTGGGTTGCGGAGTGTGCTCTTCCTCATGCTTCCGGTCTCGGCCGGGCTCATGCTGTTTGCCACGCCGGTCGTGCGCCTGCTGTTCGAACGCGGGGAGTTCGATCCCGGCGCGACGGTAGCGGTTGCGGCGTGCCTGATCGCCTACGCGGCCGCCCTCGTGCCGATGGCAGCGTACTACGTGATCACGCGGACGTACTACGCACTCCACAACATGCGCACGCCGGTGGCGACCGGCGCGGGCATGGTCGTACTTAACGCGCTGCTGGCAGCTGTCCTCATGTGGGTCCTCGGGGTCGCCGGGATCGCCGCGGCGACATCGATTGTGAGCTTCATCAACGTGGGGCTGCTGCTGTGGCTGCTGCGAGCCAGCCTGGGAGGGCTCGAGGGCCAGCGGATCATTGCCGGGCTGGCTCGTGTGGTGCTTGCCACGGTGCTGGCCATGGTGGTGTGGTGGATCGTGATGCGCACCGGCCTGCCGCTGCCATTGGGGCGCGCCGCCGAGGCGGTGCACCTCGTCGTGGCGGGCGGACTCGCCTCGGCGGTGTATCTGGGGGCCTGCGTGGCACTGCGCGTCGAGGAAGTGGATCTGCTGCGTGCCCTGCTGCGCCGCCGGTCGTCCTGACGGCGTGGCGAGACCACCAGCCCGCCTGCTCGGTCCCGGTCTGGCGGACCTCATCATGCTGTCGTACACCATCGCCGGACAGGCGACGCTGCCGTACGTGCCACTCTACGCGCAACATCTGGGCTTGACGCCGCGCGCCATCGGGCTGCTCATGTCCCTGCCGGGCCTGGGCGCGGCATGCGCCAGTCTCGTGGCCGGCGCCTGGCTGGCCCGTTTCGGTCCGCGCCGGCTGTTGGTGAGCGCCTCGGTGATCGCGTTCGGGTCGCTGGTCGCTGTGTGGCTGTGGACATCGGCGGGCGCCTTCGTCGCGTTCATGCCGCTGTTCTGGACGGTGCAGCCTCTCGTCGCGGTGGCGAGCCAGGTGCTGGTGGTGGCCCGAGGCACGACGGTGGGCCACGATCGCGCCGTGGCCGCCCACTCCGTCTACATGTCGTTCGGCGCGTCGCTCGGGCCGCTGCTCGGCTCGACGGTCGTGGCCATGACCGGCCGCCTCGCCAGCGTCTTCCCGGCCGCCGCCGCGATGGCCGCGGTCGCGGCGGCCATCGCGCGTGCGGCACCAGCACAGCCGTCGGCGGAGACGACGTCCGGGCTGCCGCTCGGTGCCAGCCTCCGCGCGGCGCCGGCGATCGCGCGGACCGCCATGCTCGCGGTGCTGGTCGCGGAGTTCTGCTACGTCGCCTGGGGAACGTTCTATCCGCTGGCCCTGAAGAGCGCGGGCGTCGCGCCTGGCGCGATCGGCGTGGTGTTTGCGGTATACGGTCTGGCCATCTCGCTCGGCCGGACGGCCATGTCCTGGGGCGTTGCGCGGATTGGGCGATTGGGGGTACTCATCGCGGCGTTCGCGCTCATGACCGCCGGACTCTGGCTCTCGGTGATGCCAGGGACCGGGGCGGTCCCCTATGTGGCTGCTGTTCTCCTCGGTCTCGGCGGGCTCGCATTCCCCATCACGATTGTGC
>JAVKJV010000059.1:0-18038 GCA_031458775.1 Candidatus Fervidifonticultor quartus
GTCAGCCTTCTTGCGCGCAGACCATCGACCCTCGTGCCGGTGTTGAGCCGTGACCACCGCTGTCCCTCCGTCTCCCATGTGGACCTCCCCCTATTATCGGGTGTCCAGGGAAACCGGGTGCGGTGGACCCTGAGCGAGTACCGGCGCCGGGACCGGGGGATAGAGCCCGACGGCCAGTGCCAGCAGGGCGACGGTGAGCACTATGATGTGACGCGGCTTGCCCGTCATTGGCGCACCTCCATTGTTGTCCCCACATCCCCGGGCCATCGGTGGTCCGGGGTTTGCGCACGCCACACGGGTCGTACGGGTGTTGCGCCATCCCACCTCCTCATCGGTTCGAGCGGTCATCCACGCGCACACGGTCGAACTCCCAGCCGAACGCCTGACACAGCGCGCGGACGTGGCTTTCCCACGTCGGCTCGGTGTCCGGGCGGCCACCGAGGAAGGCGTCTACGCTGAGATAGCGCACGGGCCGCGGGCTCCGGCAGATCACCCGATGGGGCGTGTGCGGCGGGATCCGGATGACATCGCCGGGGCCGACCGCGAACTGCCGGGGCGGCTGTCCGATCTCCAGTACCCCCGCGCCCTCGAGCACGTAGAAGATCTGCTCCATGTCGTGGTGGACGTGCAGGGGCGGCGCCTCGCCCGGCTCCAGGACGACGATGAACACTTCCGACGTCTCCGCGTCGGCGCGGTCCATGACCAGATCGTTGGTGTGGGTCGGGAAGCGGTAGCGAATCGTGTCGGTCGTGCTGAAGACATACCGCGTCATCGTTTGCCCTCGGCGGCCTATGCGGGCGCCGGGACACGGCCGCCGATTGCCGGTGCCGGCCCGGTGGACTCTCGGACGACGATCGGGCTCTCCAGCAGGGTGTACCCCTCGCTTGGCGGAGGCTGTCCCTGGATCATGCGCCGTGTCAGTTGCATCGCCAGCCGGCCCAGGCGATATCTGGGCTGCGAGATGGTCGTCAGCGGCGGGTTGGTGTGAGCGGCCATGGCAATGTCGTCGAAGCCGACCACCGAGAGGTCGTCGGGCACCCGCAGATGACGCGCGCGCGCCGCGTGTAGGGCGCCGAGCGCCATGATGTCGTTGTACGCGATGACGGCGGTCGGACGCGTCCCGGGCGGGAGGGCCAGCAGCGAACTTGCGGCCAGGAACCCGCCGTTGACGTCTGGGGGGCCGCCGACACACCACTCTTCCGGCAGGGTGAGACCGGCGTCGGCCAGTGCCGTCTCAATACCGCGCCGCCGCGCCAGCGCCGTCTCGGAGGCGCACGGTCCGGCAATGAACGCGATCCGCGTGTGATGGAGGTCGAGCAGGTGGCGGGTGGCGCGGTAGGTCGCGTTCTCGGAGTCCACGATCACACAGGGGATGTCGGGATGCCGGATGGTCCGATTCAACACGACCATCGGCACGGGGTGGCGGCTACGTACCGCGATCAGCGCCTCGGCCGGCAGGCGGAGGCCGCAGGCAATGATGCCGCCGATGGGCTGCCGGCTCAGCGTGCGCAACAGTCGCTCCTCCCGCTGCGGATCCTCCATCGTATCAAGGAGGACCGTCATCGGCCCGTCGCCACCGGCTTCGTCTTGCACGCCGCGCGCGATCTCCGCGAAGAACGGATTGAGAATGTCGGGAATCAAGAGAACAACCGCGCCGTCGAAGGCCGGTACAGCCGGGCGCGGCGACGGCGCCTCGTAGCCCAGCGCCGCCAGGGCAGCAAGCACGCGCGCCCGTACGCTCTCGCGCACGGGCGCGCTGTTGTTGAGTACGCGCGAAACCGTCGACGGTGACACACAAGCCTCCCGCGCGACGTCCGCGAGTCTCGGACGACGGCGCGTGACCCCGTCGTATACGGCTTTCCGCAGATGGGCGGGAATGGCCCGACCTCCGCCTTACGCCACCCCCATTGCTGCAATTTCGCCGGTGCTTTGCGAAACCCTTTCAGGCGTAGCCGCCATGCTCCCGGAGGGTCTCGTACATGGCGAGCATGTTGGCGGTCGGCACGTCGGGCTGGATGTTGTGCACCGTGGTGAAGACGAACCCTCCGCCGGGCGCGAGTGCCTCCAGGTTGCGGCGCACGTCGTCCCGTACCTGCTGCGGGGTGCCGAAGGGCAGGACGGTCTGGGTGTCCACGCCGCCGCCCCAGAAAACCAGGTCCCGGCCGAAGTCACGCTTGAGCGCGACCGGCTCCATGCCCTCGGCGCGGATGTGCACGGGATTCAGGATGTCCACGCCCAACTCGATGAAGTCCGGCAACAGGGGCCGGACGTTGCCGCATGAGTGGAAGAAGAGCCGTGCACCCGGCACCAGGTGCTTGATGCGGGTGAACAGCACCCGCAGCCGCGGCTTAAGCAGGTCGCGGAACATGCGTGGCGAGATGAGTTGCGAGGTCTGTGTGCCGTAGTCGTCGGCCTCGGACACCACGTCGATGACATCGGCCAGCCGGGGCAGTGCCATTTCCCAGAACGCCAGTTTCAGTTCAAGGAGCTTGTCAAACAGGGCGGAGGCCAGGGCCGGGGATGCCGCCATGTCGGTTAGGCAGTGCTCCATGCCGCGGACGCGTTGGGCCATCTCGAAGATGCCGGCCAGCACACCCTTGATGACGACCGCCCGTCCGCGGGCGCGGTGGGCCTCGGCCTCCTCACGGAGTCCCGCGATCCGACGAGGATCGGCGGTGTCCGGCCATGGATAGGCGCCGATGTCGTCGACGGTCAGAGCCGGATCGTCGAGGGGACTGTGAACGACCGAGAAGTACAGCCCGTCAGGCTTCGGCCGGCGGTGCGTGATACCCCATTCATCGGTGTATGCCCACGCGTCCCCTGCGTCGATCTCGACGAACCGCCAGTTGTGGCTGTTGAGCGGGAAGAGCCCCCGGACGTCGACCCCAAGGTGTTCGATCACGTCCTCGTCCGGATACGCGAGTTGCTGGATCATGTCGCACATCTGTGGCGCGGTAGCCGGCAGATCCAACGCGGCGCGCAGGCGCCGGTAGGCGTGGACGTGGATGCCGGTGACCTGGGTGCTGCCGAGGTCGAGCGGCACGCGGTCAGGCTCACGGTGCCCCAGCGCCGCAATGATGCGGTCGCGGGACGTCATCGGACCGCTGGCGGCGAGCGGGGAAAGGGCCGGCTGTTGCACGGGCGTCTCGGGCGATCCTCAAAGGGAGACTTCCCCGTCTTCCACGAGCTGACCTGTCGAGGTATAGTTTGAGGAAGAGGAGGGGGTGCGGATGGAGATCGACCTCGACCGGGCACGGCGAGCCCTGATGGACCTGGGCACGGCGCTCAGCGAGGCGCGCGGGGTGATCCGGCTCGGTCCGGACTCGACGGTGCGGATCAAGACCGAGACCGAGGTCATCGAGTTGCCGCTCTCCTGGGCGGTGGCCGGTGCGGTCGCGTTCGCCGCCGCCGCCCTGCTCTCCACGATGCCCACGCCGTCACTGCGGCGCCGCGTGCGGGAGGAAGAGCCCCTGGGCATCGGCTAGACGCGGGTGTCACCGCGGAGCCTCCGTCGACGGAGATGGAGCGCTCTCTTTTTGTGTTTGACGACACATGCCAAGACCGCGACGCGCGCTGAGCTTTCAGGAGATGATCCTGGCCCTTGACCGGTTCTGGGCCGCGCAGGGTTGTGTGCTCGAGCAGCCGTACGACGTGGAGGTCGGCGCGGGCACGCTGCACCCGGCCACGTTCCTGCGCGCGCTCGGCCCGCGGCCGTGGCGCGTCGCCTACGTGCAGCCCAGCCGGCGGCCGGTGGACGGCCGCTACGGTGAAAATCCCAACCGGCTCGGCAAGTACTTCCAATACCAGGTGATCCTCAAGCCCGCGCCCGATGACGTCCAGGCGCTGTACCTGCGCAGCCTCATGCACCTGGGACTGGTCCTCGCGCACCACGACGTACGTTTCTTGGAGGACGACTGGGAGGCCCCGACGCTCGGCGCCTGGGGCGTGGGGTGGCAGGTGTTCCTCGACGGTCAGGAGATCACGCAGTTTACGTACTTCCAGCAAATGGGCGGTCTGGACCTCGACGAGATCTCGGTCGAGATCACCTACGGGCCGGAGCGCATGGCGATGTTCCTCCAGCGCAAGGCTTCGGTCTTCGACATCGAGTGGACCGAGGGCGTGACGTACGGTGCGCTGCGGAAAGAGGAGGAGCGACAGCTCTCGGCGTACGGCTTCGAGCACTCTGATCCTGAGATGCTTCGCGCGATGTTCGAGGCGTTCGAGGCCGACGCGCGGCGCCTGCTCGAGATCCCTCTGATCATTCCGGCCTACGAGGCCGTGCTCAAGTGCTCGCACCTGTTCAACCTGCTTGAGGCGCGGGGCGCGGTCGGCGTGACGCAGCGTGTGGAGCTGATCGGGCGGACGCGGGCCCTGGCGCGAGCGTGTGCGGCCGCGTACGTGCGGAACGAACAGGGCGCCGCCCGGGAGAGGGCCAGGGGTGGCTAGTCGCCGGGGTCCGGCCACGCTGCTGCTCGAGATCGGGTGCGAGGAACTGCCACCGGGTGGACTCGCCGGTGTCCTGGCGCAACTTGCGGCCGATGCCGCAGCGGCGCTGCGCGAGGCGCGCCTCGCCGCCGGCACGGTCGCCACGACGGGCACGCTGCGGCGCCTGGTCCTGATCGTCGCCGACGTGGCGCCGCGCCAGACCGACCACGTGACGCGCGTCCGCGGTCCGGCCGCCCGGATCGCCTACGACGGGTCCGGCGCGCCAACCCAGGCCGCGATCGGGTTCGCGCGGTCGCAGGGCGTGCCGGTGGACGCGCTGCAGGTGCGCGAGGTGGATGGCGGGCGCTATGTGGTCGCCGAAGTACGCGAGCGCGGCCGGCCGGCCGCCGCCGTGCTCGCCGGAGTGCTGCCGCAGGTGGTTGCAGGCCTTGCGTTTCCCAAGACCATGCAGTGGAAGGCCGGCGGCATGCGGTTCGGCCGTCCGATCCGCTGGGTGGTGGCGCTGCTCGGCGATCGGGTCATCCCGCTGCGCCTCGCCGGGCTGCGCGCCGGTCGCCGGACCTACGGCCACCGCTTCCTGGCGTCCGGGGCGGTGACCCTGAAGACCGCGGACAGCTACGCGGCGGCGATGCGCCGAGCCGGGGTGGTGCTCGACCCCAGCGACCGGCGTGCGCGTATCACCGAAGGAGCGAGGGCGCTGGCTGCCGCGCACGGCGGCATGCCGCTGCTCGACGAGCACCTGCTCGAAGAGATGGTCTGGGCCACCGAACATCCGACCCCGGTCCTGGGCACGTTCGACCCGGCCCTGGCGCACGTGCTGCCGCGAGAAATCGTGCTGGTCACGCTCCAGCACCATCAGAAGTCGTTTGGGGTGCAAGACGCCAACGGCCGGCTACTGCCGGCGTTTGTCGCCGTGCGCGATGGCGGCACGTCGCACCTGGCCACGGTACGGACCGGACACGAGTGGGTGGTGCGCGCCAGGCTCGAGGATGCCCGCTTCTTCCTCGAAGAAGACCGCCGGCGGACCTTCGAGCAGTGGCACGAGGCGCTGGCGCGCCTGGCCCATGCGGCCGGTCTGGGGT
Organism: Candidatus Fervidifonticultor quartus; assembly: GCA_031458775.1. Lineage (GTDB taxonomy): Bacteria > Sysuimicrobiota > Sysuimicrobiia > Sysuimicrobiales > Humicultoraceae > Fervidifonticultor_A > Fervidifonticultor_A quartus. The sequence continues at coordinate 5,529 of JAVKJV010000059.1, forward strand.
CCATGGCCGACCATGTCGAGCGTCTTGGTCGCATGGCCGCCTGGGTGGCCGAAGCCGCGGGCCTCGATGCGGGCGAGCGCGAGACCGTGCGCCAGGCCGCCCGCTGGTGCAAGGTTGACCTCGTGACCGCGATGGTGGGCGAGTTCCCGGAATTGCAGGGCGTCGTGGGCCGAATCTACGCGTTGGAGAGAGGTCTGCCGGCTGCCGTGGCGACCGCGATCGAAGAGCACTACTGGCCCAAGACCCAGGGTGGTGCGCCGCCGCGCACGCGGCCCGGCGCGGTGCTGGCTCTTGCCGATCGCGCGCTGCTGCTGGCCGGCGCGGTGCGGGCCGGGCTCGAGCCGACCGGGTCGCAGGACCCGTACGGCCTGCGGCGCGCCGCCTCCGGCATCGCGGCCATCCTGACCGCGCATGCGTTCACGATCGGCCTGCGCGCGCTGTACCACGAGGCCGTCGCGCTCTTCGACCCAGAGGCCGGGACGGCCGAGCGGGTCGTAGACGCCTGCGTCACGCTGACCCTTCAACGCCAGCGCATGACCTGGCTTGACCAGGGGATCGCGTACGACACCGTGGATGCGGTGCTCGCGACCGGCGTGGACGACATCGTCGACCTGACGGCGCGCGTGCGTGCGTTGCAGCGCGTACGACAGGATCCGGTCATGCCGCGGCTGGCAACAGGGTTCGCCAGGGCGTCGCGCATCCTGAGCCAGGGCCAAGCGGCGGCGGCGGTCGACGAGGGGCTCCTGGCCGAGGGGCCGGAGCGGGATCTCTACACGGCCTGGCGGGCGCAGCGGCGGGAGGTGGAAGCCGCGGTGCGCGGCGGTGACTACGCGGCCGCGTTGCACGGGCTTGCGCGTCTGGCTGATCCCATTGACCGGTTCTTCGACGACGTGCTGGTCATGGCACCCGATCCGGCGGTGCGCGCCAACCGGCTCGCCGTGCTGCGCGACGTCACCCGGACGTTTCTGCACGTGGCCGATTTCAGCAAACTGGCGGGATAGAGGCGCCGTTCGTCGGGCGCCGAAGTGTCCTATGGAGGCCGCACACCCGGCCTCGGGGCCACCCGCAAATCCACCAAGGGAGTGAGTGTGCAATGACAATGACCCACGATGCGCCGCGAACGGGATTCCGTTGGACGATGCTCTTCGAGGAGGGCGACGCGTCCATGCGGGATCTCCTGGGCGGCAAGGGTGCCGGGCTCGCCGAGATGAGCCGCGTCGGCTTGCCGGTACCGCCAGGATTCACGATCACCACCAAGGCCTGCATCTGGTACATGAACAACGGCCGGCAGTTCCCAGAAGGTCTGATGGACGAGGTGGACGCGCGGATGCGCGCCATCGAGCAGAAGACCGGGAAGCGGTTCGGCGATCCGTCCAACCCGTTGCTCGTGTCGGTGCGGTCCGGCGCGAAGTTCAGCATGCCCGGCATGATGGATACCGTGCTGAACCTCGGTCTGAACCAGCAGACGCTGGACGGGCTCATTCGCCTGACCGGGAACGAGCGGTTTGGCCGCGACGCGTACCGGCGGTTCGTCCAGATGTTCGGGAAGATCGTCCTCGATGTGCCCGGCGAGCGTTTTGAACGGGAGATCGAGAAGCTGAAGCACCGCAAGCGTGTGACGCTCGATACCGAGCTCGACGCCGCCGACTTGGCGGAACTCGCCGAGACGTTCAAGCGCATCATCAAGACCGAGCGCGGGATCGACTTCCCCGAAGATCCGCGCGAGCAGCTCAAGATGGCAATTCAGGCCGTGTTCGACTCGTGGTCGGGCAAGCGCGCCGTGGACTATCGCACGTTCCACGGCATCCCTCACGATCTCGGCACCGCGGTGAACGTGCAGACGATGGTGTTCGGCAACATGGGTGCGGACTCGGCGACCGGTGTGGCGTTCACGCGCAACCCGGCGACCGGCGAGAAGCAGGTCTACGGCGAGTATCTGGTTAACGCGCAGGGCGAGGATGTCGTGGCCGGGACCCGCACGCCCAAGCCGCTCTCCGAGCTCGCCGTCGAGATGCCCAAGTCGTACGAGGAGTTTCTGACCGTCTGCGCCATGCTCGAGAAGCACTACAAGGATGTGCAGGACCTCGAGTTCACCATCGAGCGCGGCCGTCTCTGGATGCTGCAGACGCGCAGCGGCAAGCGCACTGCGCAGGCCGCGGTCAAGATCGCGGTTGACCTGGCGCACGAGGGTGTGATCACCAAGGACGAAGCGGTGTTGCGTGTCGAGCCCGCCATGATCGACCAGCTCCTGCATCCGCGTTTCGATCAGGCGGCCAAGGACGCGGCCACGAAGAAAGGGCAGTTCCTGGCCAGGGGCCTGAACGCGTCGCCCGGTGCCGCGGTGGGTCTCGCGGTGTTCGACGCCGACACCGCCGAGGCGTGGGGCAAGGACGGCAAACCGATCATCCTGGTCCGCCCAGAGACGAACCCGGACGACGTCCACGGCATGCTGCACGCGAAGGGCATCCTGACCAGCCGCGGCGGCGCCACCAGCCACGCGGCCGTCGTCGCGCGTGGTCTGGGCGTGCCCTGCGTCGCGGGCTGCGAGTCGATCCGCGTCGATCCCGAGAAGAAGGTCTTCTCGGTTGACGGCAAGGTCGTGAAGCAGGGCGACTACCTGTCGCTCGACGGCGGTACCGGCGAGGTGTTTGCCGGCCAGCTCCCGGCGATCCAGCCCAGGTTGGAGGATCAGAAGGACCTGGTCGAGCTCCTGGGATGGGCGGACAGCGTGCGGCGCCTGGGTGTGTGGGCCAACGCCGACTATCCGCGCGATGCGGAGCGGGCCCGGGCGTTCGGCGCGGAGGGCATCGGGCTGTGCCGCACCGAGCACATGTTCTTCGAGGAGGACCGGTTGCCGATCGTGCGGCAGATGATCTTGAACGCCGGCGAAGCCCAGGCCGCGTACGACCGCGTGCGCGACGCCGAGTCGGCGCTGGGCCAGTCGCCTGACGATCGGGCGCTGCGTGCTCAGCTCAAAGAGGCGCAGAAGGCCGTCAGAGCCTCGCCCGCCGTCAAGAAGTATGAGGCGGCGCTGGCCGCGCTGCAGAAGCTCCAGCGGAAGGACTTCGAGGGGCTGTTCAAGGCGATGGACGGCTATCCGGTCATCATCCGCCTGATCGATCCGCCGCTGCACGAGTTCCTGCCGTCGCACGATTCCTTGCTCGAGGAAGTGAGCGCGCTGCGGGCGAAGGTTGAGACGCTCGAGGCGCTGCCCCGCTACAGGCCCGGGAAGGGCGGGCCGTCCCTAGAGAGGCTGCGCGCGCAGTTGAGACGCAAGGAAGCCGACCTCGCCACGGTCAACGCCATGCGCGAGGCCAACCCGATGCTCGGCCTGCGCGGTATCCGGCTCGGCCTGACCTACCCGGCGATCATCGGCATGCAGTGCCGCGCGATTCTTGAGGCCGCCTGCCGCGTGACGAAGAAGGGCGTCAAGGCGCTGCCCGAGATCATGATCCCCCTGGTCGGGCACCCGAACGAGCTGCGTGAGACCTACCGCGAGTTCGAGCGGGCGGCGAAGGAGGTGCTGGCCCGCGAAGGCGTCGACCTGCACTACAAGTTCGGGACGATGATCGAGATCCCGCGCGCGTGCTTCGTGGCCAACGAGATCGCCGAGGTGGCGCAGTTCTTCTCGTTCGGGACCAACGATCTCACGCAAACGATCTTTGGCATTTCGCGCGATGACGCGGAAGGCAAGTTCCTGTTGCAGTACGTCGAGCGCGGGATCCTGCCGGCCAACCCGTTCCAGACGATCGATCGGCTCGGCGTTGGCGAGGCGATGCAGATCGCCGTGCAACGCGGCCGCGCCCGGCGGCCCGACCTCGAGGTCGGGATCTGCGGCGAGCACGGCGGCGACCCGGCCTCGGTCGAGTTCTGCCACGGCATCGGACTGAACTACGTGAGTTGCTCGCCGTTCCGCGTGCCCGTGGCCCGGCTGGCCGCGGCCCAGGCGGCGCTGAAGGAGCGCGTCAAGGCCACCAGGGACGTCTAGCAGCGGGAAGCGTGCGACCGCGGGAAGTCACCGAACACTGGGAGGACGCGACGCTCGACCCGCGCGCCGCGCGGGCGCGCGCGTCGCGAGGGCGGGCCGAGTCCGAACCCGAGGACGACCTGCGCACGGCGTTCCAGCGCGACCGCGATAGGATCGTGCACGCCAAGGCGTTCAGGCGCCTCATGCACAAGACCCAGGTGTTCCTGGCGCCCGAGGGCGACCACTATCGCACGCGATTGACGCACACGCTGGAGGTCGCGCAGATCGCGCGCACGGTCGCCCGGGCGTTGCGGCTCAACGAGGACCTCACCGAGGCCATCGCGCTGGCGCACGATTTGGGACACCCGCCGTTCGGGCACGCGGGCGAGGCCGCGCTCGACGCGGCCATGGCCGGGTGGGGCGGGTTCCGTCACGATCTCCAGAGCCTGCGGGTCGTCGACCGGATCGAGCAGCGCCGGCGGGCCGACGGTACGCTTGTGGCCGGCCTGAATCTGACCTGGGAGGTGCGGGACGGCGTCGGCGGCCACTCGAAGGGGCTGCGAGACCTGGGCGCCGGAGAGTCTGACGGCGATCTGCCGGCCACGCTCGAGGGGCGGATCGTGCGCCTGGCCGACCGCGTGGCCTACGTCCATCACGACACCGACGACGCGGTCCGGGCCGGTCTCATCGCGGAGACGGATGTGCCCAGCGAGGTGGTGGCGGTGCTCGGACCGACGCGCGGCCGCTGGATCGACGTGATCGTGCGCGACTTGGTTGAGCAGGTGATCGGCCGCGGGGTCGTCGAGATGTCACCGTCCGTGCGGGACGCCACGAACAAGCTCAAGGACTTCCTCTCAACTCACGTGTACTTCAGCCCGACCGCGACGCGAGAAGGGGAGCGCGGGCAGCGCATGGTGCGACTGCTGTTCGACTACTTTGTTGAGCATCCCGAGGTGGTGCCCCGGGAGGCGCGCGAGGCGGCAGCCAGAGAGTCGCTGCCGCGGGCCGTCGCCGACTACCTCGCCGGCATGACCGATCGGTACGCGATGCGGACGTTCGCCGAAGTGTTCGTCGTGCAAGGGCTCGAGAGCCGGTGAGGGCGCGACGCGCCCTCACCGTGTGGAGGTGACGGTCGGACGATGGATGCTCTGTGGTTTGGACCGGCCGCCGGGGTCGTCGCCCTGGTGTACGCGGCGACGCTGGCGCGTCAGGTCGGCCGGCGCGATCCCGGGACGCCGGAGATGCGGTCGATTTCCGAGGCGATTCGGGAAGGCGCCATGGCCTTCCTCGCCCGCGAATATCGCACGATTGCGGCGTTCGTCATCGTGATGTTCCTCGTGCTCGCCTCGGGCCTGGTGCCCGGCATCGACCGGAAGACAGCGCTGGCCTTCGTGATTGGCGCCGCCTGCTCGGTCGGCGCCGGCTTCGCCGGCATGCGGGTCGCCACGCTGGCCAACACGCGTACCGCCCAGGCGGCCCGGACGAGTCTGGTCCACGCGCTCGGCGTGGCGTTCCCGGGCGGGGCCGTCATGGGGATGACCGTCGTGGGCATGGGTCTGCTGGGCGTGGGGGTCCTGTACGTGCTGTATCGTGACGCCAATCAGGTGATCGGGTTCTCACTGGGCGCGTCGTCGGTGGCGCTGTTCGCACGCGTCGGCGGCGGGATCTACACCAAGGGCGCGGACGTGGGCGCCGACCTCGTCGGCAAGGTCGAAGCCGGCATCCCCGAGGACGACCCGCGCAACCCTGCGGTCATCGCCGACGCGGTCGGCGACAATGTCGGCGACGTCGCCGGGATGGGCGCCGATCTCTTCGAATCGTACGTGGGATCGGTCATCGCGGCCGTAGCCATCGGCTTCGCCGAACTGAAGGAACCCGGCGCACTGGCGGCGCTCTTGCTGGCCGCCGCGGGCATCATCGCCTCGATCGTCGGCACCCTGTTTGTCCGGGGCGCCAACGCCCAGCGGGCGCTCCGCTACGGCACGCTCGGCAGCGCCGCGGCGATGGCCGTGGGTGCCTACGTCGTGGTCGGCACCACCCTGCCGACCTATGATGCGTTCTGGGCCGTGATCCTGGGGTTGGCCGCGGGCATCGTCATCGGCTTGACGGCCGAGTACTACACGTCCGGCCGAGAGGTCGAGCAGCTCGCCGACGCGGCCCGTTCAGGGCCTGCGCCGGTGATCATCGCGGGGTCTGCGCAGGGCATGCTCAGCACGGTGCTGCCGCTGGTGGTCATCGCCCTGGCGACGATCTTTGCGTTTCGACTGGCCGGATTCTACGGCATCGCGCTGGCCGCGGTGGGGATGCTCTCGATTACCGGGATGACCGTGTCGGTGGACGCGTACGGCCCGATTGCCGACAACTCCGCGGGTATCGCGGAGATGGCCCATCTGGGGCCTGAAGTGCGCCGGGTGGCCGACTCGCTCGACTCCGCGGGCAACACGACCGCGGCGATTGCCAAGGGTTTCGCGATCGGCTCAGCCGCGCTCACGGCGCTGGCCTTGTTCTTCTTCTACCGGCAGGCGGTCAAGATCGACGTGATCGACATCATGCGGGCCGAGGTCATCGCCGGTCTGTTCATCGGCGGGACCGTCCCATTCCTTTTCGCCGCCCTTGCCATGCGGGCCGTCGGGCGCACGGCGCAGAAGATGGTGGACGAGGTGCGCCGCCAGTTCAAGGAGATCCCCGGTCTGATGGCCGCGACGGGCCGGCCGGACTACGCCCGCTGCGTGGACATCGCGACGCGCGGCGCCCTGCGCGAGATGGTCGTGCCCGGGTTGTCCGCGGTCGTCATTCCGATCGCCGTCGGCGTGCTGCTGCACAAAGAAGCGCTCGGCGGCCTGCTCGCCGGCGCGATCGTCACGGGTGTGCCGCTGGCCTTGTACCTGGCCAACTCCGGGGGGGCGTGGGACAATGCCAAGAAGTACATCGAGGAAGGACACCATGGCGGGAAGGGGAGCGATCCGCACAAAGCCGCGGTGATCGGTGACACGGTCGGCGACCCGTTCAAGGACACCGCGGGTCCGGCACTCAACATCCTGATCAAACTGATGACAGTGGTGGCGCTGATCTTCGCGCCGTTGTTCTAGCCGGCATGATCGCAAGACCGAACCGATGAGAGGGCAGGAGCGTGCGCGAAGACCGAAGAAGCTCACCCCGTCCCGTCGGTCATCCGGAGGAGGCGTTCTGTGACCGAACAGAAACGGCTTGGCGAGATCCCCATCCGTGTGCAGGGCAAGAATCTGGCCGTCACCGAGGCGCTGCGGACGTACGTCACGGAGAAGCTCTCGAAGCTGCCCAGGTACTTTGACCAGGTGCAGGATGCGCAGGTCGTCCTGAGCGTCGCGCGCGACCGCAACCGCGGCCGCGCCCAGACCGTTGAGGTGACTGTGTGGTGCGACGGCCTCGTGCTGCGGGCCGAGGAACACTCCGAGGATATGTACGCCTCGATCGACCTGGCGACCGAGAAGCTCGAGCGTCAGATCGCGAAGTACCGCAGCCGCATGATCGAGAAGCGGCGGCAGGACGAGTCGCGCAAGCGCCAGCGCCGCGAGGAGTCGGCCGAGATCGCGCTGCGGGCGGGCCCGGACGTCGACGAGGCCGCGCCGGCGATCGTGCGCACCAAGCGCTTTGCCATGAAGCCAATGACCACGGAAGAGGCCGCGGTCCAGCTCGAGCTGCTGGGCCATGAGTTCTTCGTGTTCCGCCAGGCCGCCACGCAGGAGATCAACGTCCTGTACCGGCGCCGGGACGGCAACTACGGCCTGATCGAGCCCGAGTAGGGCCAAGACGGTATCACCGGGGGTGACCTGTGGCTCGAGACGGCGGTCGGTCGGAGGCCGAGCAGGCCGAAGAGATCGTCCAGCGCCTGCGGGGCGTTGTGGCGGCGCGTGTGGTCCCGACCGACGGCGGTGAGATCGACGTCGTGCACGTCCTGGGACAGGCCGACCGCAGCCCCAAACTGATCGCCATTGACGTCGTCTCCGCGCTGGCGGCCGAGCTCGGCGTTCAGCTCGACGCCCGGCAGGTGCGCGTGGCGGCGCTGCGGCCCGAAGAGCAGACCTCGCCGGTCCCGCAGGCGCGCCTGAAGTTTGTCGGGCTATCGGTGAGCGTGGTCCGCAACAGCGCCGAGGTCAAGGTGCACCTCGAAGACCGCGGCATGCTCTACGAAGGCACAGCCGCCGGCCCGGGCGTCCCACGCGCCCGTCTGGGCCTGGTGGCACAGGCCACGTTGCGCGCGATCGAGGTGTTCATGCGGGCGCAAGGGCTGCTGGTTTTCGAGGCCGCCGCCGTGCATGCCGTGGGGGACCACGAAGTGGCGGTGGTCACCGTCACGCTGGCCGGCAACGAACACGAAACCCTGGCCGGCGCGTCGGTGGTGCGCGACGACCCGCGCGAGGCGGTCGTCCGCGCGGTGCTGGCCGCCGTGAATCGTCCGATCTCCTGGCTGACGGCCAGCCGCTAACGGCGTTCCCCGGAACATTGCGTATAATGGGAACGTTGGCCCGGGTCGATGTGACCCGGGCCGCCGAGGTGTGACATGCGGGGACTGCTGAACCGGTTGCTGGGCGACTCGAGCGACCGCGAGGTGTCGCGTCTGCGGGCCGTTGTCGAGGAGGTCAACGCCCTCGAGGCTGACGTCCAGCAACTCAGCGACGACGAACTGCGGGCGCGGGTCTCGGGCTGGCGGGCGCACGTCACCGAGAGCCTGGCGGACGCACCCGCGGACCAGCGCAGGACGCGCCAGTTCGAAATCCTGGACGAGCTCCTGCCCGAGGTGTTCGCCGCGGTGCGCGAGGCGAGCCGGCGGACGATCGGGCTGCGGCACTTCGACGTCCAGTTGATCGGCGGCGCGGTGCTCCACCGCGGCAAGATCGCGGAGATGCGCACCGGAGAGGGCAAGACGCTCGTGGCGACGCTGCCGATCGCCCTAAACGCGCTCACCGGGCGCGGGGTGCACCTGGTGACCCCGAACGACTACCTGAGCCGGCGCGATGCCGGCTGGATGGCGCCCGTCTATCATCTGCTCGGGTTCAGCGTCGCCACCATCGGGCACGAGTTCTCCGGACTGTACGATCCTGCGTACACCGATCCCAAGCCGCACCACGACGACCGGCTGAACCACTTCCGGCCCATCAGCCGGCGGGAGGCGTACGCGGCGGACATCACCTACGGGACGAACAACGAGTTCGGCTTCGACTACCTCCGCGACAACATGGCGCTGCGCCTCGAAGACCTGACCCAGCGCGAGCTGCACTACGCGATCGTCGACGAGGTGGACTTCATCCTCATCGACGAGGCGCGCACCCCGCTCATCATCTCGGGGATGGTCGAGGGCGCGGTCGACAAGTACCAGCGCTTCGCGCGGGTCGTACCCCGCCTCAAGGCGGGTACCGACTACACCGTGGATGAGAAGCTGAAGAACGCGATCCTCACCGACGAGGGCGTGCGGCACGTGGAGGAGCTGCTGGGGATCGACGACCTCTCCGATCCGGACCACGTGGATCTCATGCACCACCTGCACCAGGCGCTGCGCGCCCACGCCGTCTACAAGAAAGACGTGGACTATGTCGTCAAGGACGGTCAGGTGATCATCGTCGACGAGTTCACCGGTCGGCTGATGTTCGGCCGGCGCTACTCCGACGGCCTGCACCAGGCGATCGAGGCGAAAGAGGGCGTCAAGGTCGAGCGCGAGAGCCAGACCCTCGCCACGATTACGTTTCAGAACTACTTCCGCATGTACGAGAAGCTCGCCGGCATGACCGGCACGGCCAAGACCGAGGAAGAGGAACTGCAGAAGATCTACAACCTGCCGGTGGTCGTGATTCCGACGCACCGGCCGATGATCCGTCAGGACCACCCGGACCTGATCTACAAGACCGCCAAGGGTAAGTGGAAGGCCGTGGTGGACGAGATCGCGGACTGGCATGGCAAGGGCCGGCCCGTGCTGGTGGGCACGCGGTCGATCGAGCGCAACGAGCACCTCTCCGAACTGCTGCGGCGCCGCGGGATCACGCACGAGGTGCTGAACGCCAAGCACCACGAGCGCGAGGCCGAGATCATCGCGCAGGCCGGCCGGGTCGGCGCGGTGACGATCGCCACCAACATGGCCGGCCGCGGCGTGGATATCATCCTGGGCGGCAACCCTCCTGATCCCACCGAGGCCGAGAAGGTGCGGGAGCTGGGCGGGCTCCACGTCATCGGCACGGAGCGGCATGAGGCCCGCCGCATCGACAATCAGCTCCGTGGCCGCGCGGGCCGCCAGGGCGACCCGGGCTCGAGCCGGTTCTACGTCGCGCTCGACGACGAGTTGATGCGCATCTTCGCCGGCGAGCGTATCGCCGCGCTGATGGACCGGTTGGGCATCGACGAGGACACGCCGATCGAGCACAACCTGGTGACCCGGCAGATCGAGAACGCCCAGAAGAAGGTCGAACAGTATCACTTCGATATGCGCAAGCACGTGCTGGAGTACGACGACGTCATGAACGTGCAGCGCAAGGTCCTCTACGCCGAGCGCCGCAAGGTGCTCGAGGGGCAGGGGCTGCGCGAGAACGTGCTCGACATGATCGGCCGCCTGGTCGCGGAGCAGGTCGAGCAGGTGTGCGTCAAGGACGTGCATCCTGATGACTGGGATCTCGAGGGGCTGATCGAGACCCTGGCGCAACTCGTGCCGGCGATTGGAGAGGTCGAGCCCGCGTCCCTCCGGCGCCTGCCAGCCGATGAGGTGACCGAACGGCTGGCGGCGCACGCGATCGCGGCCTACGAGAAGAAGGAGGCCGAGGTCGGTCCGGACGTCCTGCGCGAGATCGAGCGGCTCGTGCTGCTGCAGACGATCGACCGCAAGTGGATCGATCACCTGCACAACATGGACGCGCTGCGGGAGGGCATCGGCCTGCGCGCGTACGCGCAGGTGAGTCCACTGATCGAGTACCAGCGCGAGGGCTACGAGATGTTCCAGAGCACGCTGCACGCGATCCAGGAGGACACGGTCAGACTGCTCTACCGCGTGCACGTGGTGCCCGAGGCCAGACCGGTCGCCCGGCCGGTGACGCCAGCCCGCGAGCCGGTGGCCGCGGGTGCCCGCGCGTCCTCCGGGTCCTCCGGGCAGGCCGGCCCCAAGCTCGGCCGCAACGATCCCTGCTGGTGCGGGAGCGGCAAGAAGTACAAGAAGTGTCACGGCCGGGAGGCGTGATCGCGGGCCGGCCGGCGCTGCGATTCGGCGGCGCGCTCGCCACCGGCTGTCTGCTCGTCTTGGCCTTCCCCCCGGCGGATCTGGGCTGGCTGGCCTGGATCGCGCTCGTCCCGCTGCTCCTGTCGCTGCATGACGCGACGCCAGGTCAGGCGTTTCGCCTGGGCGCGGCCGCGGGTGCGGTCGGGTACGGCGGCCTGATGGTGTGGCTCCGGGTGTTCGGCGCTCCAACGTGGGCGTGCGTCTCGCTCGGCATGGCCGCGTTCCTGGGCGCGTTCGCCGCGCTGGCCGCGTCGCTGGCGCGGCACTACCGCCGCCCGGGCGGGGGCGCCTGGGTGTGGATCGTGCCGGTGTGCTGGGTCTCGGTCGAGGTCGTCCGGTCCGTCGGACCGCTGGGATTTCCGTGGGGCCTGCTGGGGCTGACGCAGTACCGCGCCCCCGTGGTGTTGCCGCTGGCGTCGGTCGGGGGGGTGTTTGGCGTCGGCGCGGTGGTGGCGCTCGTCAATACCTCGGTGGCTGCGGTGATCGTGTCGCGGCGGCTGACGCGGGCTGCGGCGGCTGGCGCCGTGCTCGCGCTCGGACTGGTCGCGCTGTCGGCCGCGATGCCGCGGTCGCCGGCAGGCGCATCGCGCATCGTCGCCGCGGTCCAGCCGAACATCGCGCCGGTCCAGAAGGGCGATCCCTCGACCGCGACCGCGCTCCTCGACGGGCTGCTCCGGCAGACCATGCAGGCGCGGGCCGCCGGTGCACAGGTCATCGTGTATCCGGAGACCGCGGTGCCGCTCGAGGTGAGCACGCTCCCCGCCGCACGCTCGAGCATCGCGCGTACGGCCGGTGGCGCGACCGTGGTGGCGGGCGCGTTTCTCCCGGGTCCGCACAATGGCGTCGTCGTGATCGGTGCTTCGGGCGAGACCCTTGGTCGCTATGCGAAGCGACGGCTCGTTCCCTTCGGCGAAGCCGGAGTGCGGCCGGGCGCCGACCCCGCAGCAGTGCGGACGCCAGCCGGCGTGATCGGGCTCGCGATCTGCTATGAGTCGGCGTTCACCGATCTGCTCAGGTCGCTGGCCGCGTCCGGCGCCGATCTGCTCGCCGTGCTCACCAATGACGGGTGGTTCGGTGCGTCGGCCGGCCCGGCACAGCACGCGGCCCACGCCGTCCTGCGCGCGGTGGAAACCGGTCGCAGTGTGGTACGCGCGGCAAACACCGGCACCTCGATGCTGATCCGGCCCGACGGTACGGTGGTCGCTGCGCAGCCAATCGGCTCGGCGGGTGTACTCGTCGCCTCGCTGCCGGTGGGCGGCCCGCTGACGCCATATGTCCGATGGGGCTGGGTCGTTGCGCCGCTCGCGCT
>JAVKJV010000006.1:0-21195 GCA_031458775.1 Candidatus Fervidifonticultor quartus
CTCGATCACGTACGCGATGTAGCGGGGGCACAGGGCCGCGTCAACGATCTCGACCGATACCGCGGTCGCGGCGGGCGGGTCGTGCTCGGTCACCGCATCGGCCGGCAGGCGGACGTCGCGCCGGCTCCACGCGGCGAACTCACGCGCCACGCCGACCAGACTCAGCAGGTCGGGGCGGTTCGACGCGACTTCCAGATCGAGCACGACGTCGCCGGCGACGTGCTCCACGCCGTCCACGCCCAGTCCGAGCATCGGCAGGCGCTCGACGAGCTCGTCGGGCGACTCAGGCACTGCCACGAACTCCCGCAGCCACGCCAGAGGGATGCGCATCTCAGAACTGCTCCAGCATTCGCAAGTCGTTCTCCCACAGCAGGCGGATGTCCGGGATGCCATACCGGACCATCGCCGGCCGGTCGATTCCCAGGCCGAACGCGAACGCCGAGTACCGCTCCGGATCGATGCCGGCCATCTCCAACACACGTGGGTGGAACAGTCCGCACCCGCCCAGTTCCAGCCAGCGGCCCTCGAAGCTCACGGCAAGCTCCGCGCTCGGCTCCGTGAATGGAAAATACCCGGGCTGGAACCGCGTCCGCGTCTGCGGCCCGAACATCTCCCGCGCGAACGCGGCGAGCACGCCCTTGAGGTCGGCAAACGTGATCGCCTCGCCGACCATGAACCCATCCACCTGGTGGAAGACCGGCATGTGCGTCGCGTCCACCGCGTCGCGTCGGTAGCATCGGCCGTATGTGAGCACGCGCATCGGCGGGGTCCGGCCCTCCATGACGTGGGCATCGACCACCGTGCAGTGTGTGCGCAGCATGCGTCCCTCGCCCAGGTAGAAGCTGTCCTGCTCGTCGCGCGCCGGATGGTCTTCCGGCATGTTGAGCCGGCCGAAGTTGTACTCGTCGGTCTCGATCTCGGGCCCCTCAACGACCTCGAAACCCAGTCCGACGAAGATGCGCTCAATCTCCTCCATGGTGCGGCGGAGCACGTGCCGCCGCCCGAGCGGCGCGCGGCGGCCGGGAAGCGTGACGTCAAGCCGCTCGGCCGCCAGCCGTTCCGCGGTCGCAGCCGCCGCCAGGTCCCGGCCGCGGGCCTCGATCGCCGCCTCCAGACGCGCCCGCGCCTCGTTCAGCCGCGCGCCGAACGCCGCACGCTCGGACTCCGGCATCAAGGGCAGTTGCTTGAGCAGCGCCGTCAGCGCCCCCCGCCGGCCTACGAACCGGCGTCGCACGGCTTCCAGCTCCTCGAGTGTCGAAGCGGCTCGCAGCGCCACGGATGCCTCGGCGGTCAATGTGGCGATCTCGTCGGCCATGTCGCGATCTCCGTCCCCACAAAACGACTGAAGCGCCCTCGCCCACAGGGGCGAAAGCGCTCGCTTCCGCGGTACCACCCTTCTCGACGGGCCATCGCGCCCGCCGCTCTGCCCCAGGTATCGGTGGGGGAATCCGGCCGGACCTACTGACGCGCCCGCGCGTTCAGTCCAGCAGCTTGGGAGTGAACTTCCCGCCGGCCGTCACTCGAGGGGGCTTGCAGTCCGCGACCCCCACTCCCTGCATCTCACCGCGGTGAGATCGAGTGCGTCCGCGGTACTCTCTCCCGCATCGCCTGTCGTGCTAGTTCAGCGAGAGCCGGGCGACCACGAGCGGCCGTCGTACGATTCGCCGGTACGCCAGGTACGCCCACACCGATCCGGTAGCCTCGAACAGCCGCCACGACATCTCTGCCGACCAGACCAGGTCCATGCGACCTCCCGGTGCCCCCCGATTGCGAAAACCCGTACCAGATCAGGATTTGCGGCATCGGCGCGCGGCTCGGCGTGAGTATAGCACGCGTATGGTGACGCCGCAAGCAACGCCTATTCTGCGGACGTCGCGCGAGCCGGCGGACCGAGTCCGGCCCGGCGCCGCGCGACCTCATAGAGCAAGAGGGCCGCGGCCACCGCGGCGTTCAGCGACTCAATCGGGCCCCACAGCGGAATGCGCACCCGCACGCCCGCCGCGCGCCAGCGCGGATCAGGACCCGCGGCTTCATTGCCGATGACCACCGCCAGCGGCGGGATCAGCGGCGCGGCCGTGTAGTCGAGGTCGGCGTGCGCGTCGGCGATGTAGACGTGTGCCTGCCGCTCCAGCAGACGCTCGATCAGCTGCGGGGTCTCACTCTTGAGCAGCGGGATCTTGAAGACCGCGCCCATGGTTGCGCGCACGGCCTTCGGTGCCCACGGGTCGGCTGAGGCACGGGTGACGGCCACGGCCGTCGCGCCGGCGGCGACAGCCGTCCGAATCATCGTGCCCAGGTTCCCGGGGTCTTGGACCGCATCGGCCACGAGCAGGACGAGCTCCGGATGGGCGAGCACGACGTCCTCGGCGACCGGTGGCCGGCGCGCCAGGGCCACAATGCCCTGCGACGTCGTGACATCAGCGGCCGCCTGCACGACCCGCGCCGCGGCCTCGTGCACACGGGCCCCGCCGGCGCGAAGCCGGGCATCCAGGACGGCCAGCCGCCCGGCCACCGCCTCGCGCGTCACCAGGACGTGCTCGATGACCGCGCCGGCGTCGAGCGCATCGGCGATCAGGCGCGGGCCGTCGAGTACCACCCGCCGGTCGGGGTCGCGGCCCGGCCGCTCCGCCGCCCGCCGGAACGCCTGCACCAGCGGGTGGCGGGTGGAGGTGATCACTTACTTGGCGGGTTCGAGCGCCGACTCGAGCCGGCTCAACTGCCGGTTTTCGCCGACCACGACGAGCACGTCGCCCGCCTGCAACGTGGTCTCGGGCGCCGGCGAGATCATCAACTGGCTGTCGCGACGGATGAGCAGCACGCTGACGCCGAACCGCGCTTTGAGGTCGAGCTGCCCGACGGTACGGCCCGCGAAGGCCTCGGACACGCTCAGCTCCTCGATCGAGAACGTGGGCGAGATCTCCAGGTAGTCGAGCACGCCCGGCGCCGCGAGTGTGTGCGCGATGCGCACGCCCATGTCGCGCTCGGGATACACCACGAGATGCGCGCCGACCTTCTCCAGCACTTTCCCCTGGCGGTCGTCCACCGCCTTGGCCACGATCTTCTCGACGCCTAACTCCGCGAGCAGCAGCGTGGTCAGGATACTCTCCTCGATGAAGTCGCCGATCGCGACGATGACCGCATCGAAGTTCGTGATCCCGACCCCGCGGAGCGCCTCCTCATCGGTGGAGTCGAGTTGCACCGCGTGCGTGACTTCGTCGGACACCGCACGCAGCGCCTCCTCGCTCTTGTCGATGGCCAGCACCTGATGGCCCAGCCGGTGGAGTGTGATCGCGACGCTCCGACCGAACCGCCCCATGCCGATGACCGCATACTCGCTCATGAGTGTCTCCTTCGGACCCCACCGGCGCGTGTGGCCGGCTGCGGGCTACCCGACGTACAGCCGCTCTTCGGGGTACCGGATGATCGGCCGCCGCTGGCGCCGCGTGAGACCGAACGCCAGGGTGAGCAGCCCGACGCGGCCGCTGAAGACCGTCGCCATGACCACGATCTGGCCCGCTGTCGAGAGCCGCGGCGTGATGCCGGTCGAGAGTCCCACCGTGCCGAACGCGGAGGTGATCTCGAACAGCGCCGGGATGAAGCGGATGCCCTCCACGCGCGCCAGCAACGTGGACATCACGATGACAAACGCCACCGAGATGAGGGCCACGGTGACCGCCTTGTACACGACGGCCACCGGGATCCTGCGCCGGAACAGGACCGGTTCCTGGGTTCCTCGGATGCTGCTCCAGATCACGGCGAGCGGCGTCACGAACGTCGTCGTCTTGATGCCGCCGCCCGTGCCGCCCGGGGAGGCGCCGATGAACATGAGCGCGACGATGATCATCAGGACCGGCTCGGTCAACGCGCCGATGTCGATTGTGTTGAAGCCCGCCGTGCGCGGCGTCACCGCCTGGAAGAACGCGGCCAGGATGCGTGTGGAGAGCGGCAGCGCGCCGAGCGTCTTAGGATTGTTGAACTCCAACCCCAGGACGAGCAGCGTGCCGGTCGCGATGAGCGCGCCGGTTGTCAGCAGCACCGCCCTGGAGTGCAAGGTCATGCGCCTCGCCCGGACATCGAAGATCACCGTGAACCCGATGCCGCCCAGGATAATGAGCCCGGCCACGACCAGTGAGACAACGGGATCGCCGACATAGCCGGTCAGACTCCGGAAGCCTCCCATGAGATCGAAGCCGGCGTTGTTGAAGGCGGACACCGCGTGGAAGACGCCGTAGTAGGCGGCGCGGCCGACCGGCATGTCGAGCGCGAAGCGCATGGTCAGGACCACGGCCCCGACCACCTCGATGCCGGCGGCCAGCAGGATGATCCGACGCGTGAACCGCACGACACCGCCGGGGTCGTACAGGTTGTGCGCCTCCGTCAAAATGATGCGCTCGCGCAGGCCGATGCGCCAGCCCAGGATCAAGGCCAGGACCGCCCACGAGGTCATGTACCCGAACCCGCCGACCTGAATCAGCGCCAGGATGACCAGTTCGCCGAACGTCGAGTAGTGGTCGGCGGTGTCCACGACCACCAGCCCGGTGACGCACGTGGCCGAGGTCGCGGTGAAGAGCGCCGTCAGGAACGGCGTCGGCCGGCCGGTCGCGGAGGCGACCGGCAGCGTGAGCAGGAACGCCCCGACCAGGATGATCGCGGCGAACCCGAGGATGATGGTCTGCGCGGGGCTCAGTGTCAGGCGGATCGCCCGGGGTGCCCTCGCGGCCGCTATCGCAGGGGCCATGGTGTCGAACCGGGCCGACGGAATGGTGTCATGCGTCACCTGCCGCGGCGGCGGCCCGGCGCGGGGTTACGAGCCCAACCGCTCCTTGGCCCGCGCCACGAGGGCGTCGAATGCCGCCCGATCGCGCACGGCCAGATCGGCGAGCACCTTGCGGTTGACCGTGACCCCGGCCTTGCGCAGGCCGTAGATCAGCCGGTTGTACGTCACCCCGCTGCCGCGCGCGGCGGCGTTGATGCGGGCCACCCACAGGCTGCGGAACTGCCGCTTGCGGAGCCGCCGGTCCACGAACGCCTGGGCGAGCGCCCTCGTGACGTACTGGTTGGCGAGCTTGTACCACTTGCTCTTGGCGCCCCGATAGCCTCGGGCCAGCCGCAGGACCTTCTTGTGGCGCCGCCGGACCGTGATACCACGCTTGATGCGTGCCATGAGAGACCCACCTTCCGCTCTTCACCCACCGCGCGCGGCGGGCGTCTAGATTCCGGGCAAGAGCCGCCGGACCCGTTCGTCGTCGGCGGCGTGCACGGCGACCTGCGCGCGCAGCGACCGCTTGCGCTTGGGCCGCTTCTTGACCTTGAGGTGTCCGCCGTGCTGGCGGCCCCGGGTGAGCTTGCCCGACCCGGTCACCGCAATGCGCTTCGCCGTGCCCTGATGCCGCTTCGCCTTCGCCACTGGCTGTGCTCCTCGCTCCTCACCCTTTGCGCGGGGCGAGGATCATGATCATGTTGCGGCCTTCGAGTTTGGGTGTGCCCTCGACCGTCCCGACGTCGGTCACGAACTGGGCCAGCCGCTGCAGCAGGGCCTCCCCCACCTTCGGGTGGGCCATCTCCCGGCCGCGGAACCACATCGCGACGCGGACCTTGTTGCCTTCCTGGAGGAACTCCTTGACCTGACGGGCCTTCACCTGGAAGTCGTGCTCGCCGATCTTCGGGCTCATCCGCATGCCCTTGAGTTCCTGCCCGCGCGACTTCTTGTGCGCGTCGCGATCCTTCTTACCCTGTTCGTACTTGAACCGTCCGTAGTCCATGATCTTGCAGACGGGCGGGGACGCGGTCGGCGCGATCTCCACGAGGTCCAGACCGGCTTCCTGCGCGCGGGCCAGCGCCTCCCGCGTCGGCACGATGCCCAACTGTTCGCCGTTGACCCCGATGAGCCGTACTTCTCGTACACGGATCCGCTCGTTGATCCTTGTGTCGCGCTCGATACCCGCTCGCCTCCTGTCCGACCCCGCGTCCGATCAGCTCACAGCAAACAAAGAAGGGACGGCAACAGCCATCCCCCGCCCGGTCGGCACACGCGTGACCCGAGACGCGGTACACTGTACGGTGAAGCGCTCGGGTGAGAAGCGGATGGCTTCTACTTGTCGGCCGCTCAACGCTGCGCAGTATAGCACGAGGCCCCGGGGGCGTCAATCGAACCGCGGCGGTTCGCCCCGCGCCAGGGGGTGTCTCCGCCGAGGGCACCGAACCTAAGAACCACGGCATGCAGACCCGCCACGCGCCTGACGCGCCCCTCGCGCCGCTGGCCTTCATCGGCCGGTCGGTGCTGCACAGCCTTGCGCAGACCGGACGGGCCGCCCTCATGCTGGCCTCGGCGTTTCGCTGGGTCATGCGCGGGCGTTGGGAATTCCGCGAGACGCTGGTGCAGTTGAACCGCATCGGGACCGAGTCGATTCCGATCGTGTTGATCACCGGACTGTTTGCCGGCATGGTCCTGGCGTACCAGACGACCCGTCAGTTGATCGGCTATGGGTTCTCGGGTCTCGCAGGCGGTCTGGTCGGCCTCTCAATGGCCCGCGAGGCTGCGCCCGTGTTCACGGCCATCACGGCGGCCGGCCGCGTCGGCGCCGGCATCGCCGCAGAGATCGGAACCATGGCCGTGACCGAGCAGGTCGACGCGTTGCGGGTGCTCGCCACCGACCCCATCCGCTACCTCGTGGTGCCGCGGCTGCTGGCCGCGGCGTTTGCCCTGCCGGGGCTGACGATGTTTGCCAACGTCATTGGCAGCCTGGGTGGGTACGTCGTGGCGACCAATCTGGGCATCACCGGCCCGAGCTACGTGTCGTCGCTGCAGCGGATGGTCTGGCCCTACGACGTAGTGGCCGGCCTGATCAAAGCGTTCCTGTTCGGCCTGATCATCGCGAGCGTCGGCTGCTTCCGAGGACTCTACGCCTCCGGCGGGGCCGACGGTGTGGGCCGGGCGACGACCGGTGCCGTCGTGAGCGCGATCGTCCTGATCCTGGTGTTCAACTACTTCGTGAACCTGATCTTCTTCTGAGGCTCGATGACCGCAACCGCGCCTTCCTCCGTGTTGCCGGCTCCGTCTGATGCCGGCGGGCCGCCCCCGGCGGATGTGGTCGACGTGCGCGACCTCTGGAAGGAGTTCGGCGGGGTCACGGTGCTCGCCGGCGTGTCGCTACGGGTGCGGGAACGGCAGATCCAGGTTATCATGGGCCCGAGCGGCTGCGGGAAGAGCGTGTTCCTCAAGCACCTGGTGGGACTGCTGACACCGAGCCGCGGCGAGGTGTTCATCTTCGGGCAGCCGCTGCACACGATGGACGAGGACGCGCTGGACGGCCTCCGGATGCGCATCGGCGTGGTCTTCCAGTCGGCGGCGCTGTTTGACTCGCTGACGGTCGCGCAAAACGTCGCGTTCCCGCTTCGACGGCACCGTCGCCTCTCGGACGCCGCGGTGGCAGCCCGGGTCCGTGAGCTGCTCGACATGGTCGAGATGGAAGGCACCGAGCATCTGATGCCGTCGGCGCTGTCGGGCGGCATGCGCAAACGCGTGGGAATCGCGAGGGCGCTTGCGCTCGACCCGCCCCTGATCCTGTACGATGAACCCACGAGCGGGCTAGACCCGCTGACGGCGCGCACGGTCGACGACCTCATCCTGCGCCTGCGCGACACGCTCGGCGTGACGTCCGTAGTCGTGACCCACAGCGTGGACAGCGCGTTCCGTCTGGCCGACCGGCTCGCGGTCATGGACGCCGGGCGCCTCGCGGCGTCCGGCGCGCCGGGGGAGATTCTGACCTGCGGGCATCCGTTCGTCCAGAGGTTTCTCGACACGCGCGCGGTCGGGGTGAGTCCACGATGACCCAGGAGACCCGGGCCGGCCTCGTCGCCGTGCTCTTTGTCGTCGCCCTCGTCGGCTCGATCCTGTTTCTCCGCGGCGGGGTCGATTTCCGCGACCGTGGCTACGACCTCTACGTCGTGGCGTCCAACGCCGGCGGCGTCGCGGTCGGCGCGCCGATCCACATGGCCGGAGTGGAGATCGGTCGCGTCTCGCACGTCGAACTGACGCCGGACTATCGGGCGCAGATTACGGTCCGCATCCGGCCACAGTACAGGGTGCCGATCGGGTCGCGCTTCGCCATCGGCTCAGCCGGGCTGCTCGGCGACCGGTTCATCGTGATCTCGCCCGAGCCGGGCGACGTGCCCTCGCTGGAGCCGGGCACAATCGTCACGGCCACAGCGCCGTTCACCCTCGATGAACTCGTCGACCGGGTGGTCGCCGTCGCGCGGCGCGCCGAAGACGCGCTCATCAGCATCAACCGCCTGGTCGGCGATCCCGAGTTCGCGGCTGCGGTGTCGCAGACGGTCCGCAACGCGCGCGACGCGACCGAGATCGTGCGGCGCGCGGCCGAGAACGTGGAGCGCACGACCCGCACCCTCGACCGGACAATGAGCCGCGACCTGCCGGCGATCGCGGCGCAGATCCGCATCATGTCCGCCGAGCTGGCCGGGGCCGCGGCCGAGGCCAGAGGCCTCGTGCGGGACGTCGCGGCCGACGGCGAGACCGCGCGCCAGATCCGGCTGACGATCGCGGCAATCCAGCGTGCCTCCGCAGGCGTCGACAAGATGGTGCGAGACCTGCAGGGCCTGATCAACGAGACGGAGGTCGCGCAGGTCCGCGCCTCGCTGGACGAAGCGCGGCGGGCAATCACCGAGGCGCGACAGGCGGTGGGCGAGGGCCGCGCGCTGATCGGTCGCGCAGACCAGACCGTGCAGCGCATCCAGCAGGTTATCCCGGAGAAGATCGAACTGCCGAGCGTCCGTAACGCGGCGCGGCTGGAGTACGGCCTGTGGTACGACGGTCGGCGGCTCGGGAACGACGTCCTGCTGACGCTGCAGCCCGAGTCGCCCACGAACTTCCTGCTGTCGCTCCGCGAGTTCGGCGGGGTGACGCGGTGGGGCATCCAGGTGAGCAACGCCGTCGGCGACCGGATGCGGGTCCGCTACGGCCTGATCGACTCCAACCTTGGCGTGGGCCTGGACTACCGGGCCTCGCCGCAGTTCAGCTATGCGGCGGACCTCTACAACATCAACCAGGTCACGCTCAACGTCTACGTGCGGTACGCACTGAACCCCAACTACGGTCTGAGCCTGCGGGGCCTCAGCCTGCTCAACCAGCCCACGCTGGGGATCGGCGCCTACTACCGGTTCTAGCCGCACCCGCCGGTATCGCGGCCAAACAAAGAGAGCACTGCGGAGGCAGTGCTCCCCAATCGACCGTGCGGCCAGGCCTACTTGCCCTTCTTCTTGGCCGCCTTCTTCTTTGCCGCCACTGTCACTCGCCTCCTCTCACGCGCCGACGTCACGAGACGATCGTCTCGTCCCGGTCTTCGAACGCGTGTATTCGAGAGGACGCGACGTTCTCCTTCCGGCGCGTCGTCAATCCGCCGCGCTTACCGCATCTCCGGCTCGCCGAGCACCTGGATCGGCGCCGGTGCGCCGCTCATCCGTGTGACCGTGTTGTTCGACCCGCGCACCCCGCCGATGAGACGCAGGCCGCCGTTGACACCGGCGAAGGTGTTGTTCGCCACCCACCCCGAGGGCGCCCAGATGTCCACGGAGGTCTCGCTCCTGAACACGAGGTGGTTGCCGGTCACACTCACCGCATCCGACGCGCGGATGTGCAGGTCACCCAGATTGCGCCGCTGAACCAGCTCGGGGTCGCTCCAGTGGAGCCGGTTGTTCCGCACGACGACACCGGTGGCCGGCACACTGTTCGTGCCGATGACGCCCAACCCCAGCCCGCCGATGCACTCGTTGTCCTCGAGCAGCATCCCGTCGTGCCGGCCCTCACCGGCCGCGGCCATGAAGTAGTTGAGGATGTGCGTCGCCCGGCAGCGGCGGACCGTGATCCGGTCGCTGTACCAGGTGGGCGCGTACGGCTCGGCGTCGAACGCCGACCGGCCCGTCCACGTGATCAGGGCGCCCTGCACGACCACGCCGTCGCAGTTCGTGAGCGTGATGCCCTGCCGGCGCGCATAGTTGACGCGCACCGCGTCGAGCGTGACGTTGCGCGCGGCGCGCGTGCGGTCGAGCCGCCCCTGGATCTGGAACCCGTCGCCGCCGACATGATGAACGAAGACGTTGCGGATCAGCAGGCCGTTGCCGCTGCGGATGCGGAACCCACCGTCGAACTCCGTATCGTACGAGTAGGTCCAGACGGTCTCGAACCCTTCGACCGTAAAGTCGAGCAGCGTCAGGTTTGAGTACTCGTCCACGTAGACGTATGGCCGGGGACGGGTGGGCGTGCCGTGGCCCTCGGTGCGGAAGAACGTCGTGCCGTTCCCCTGCAGCGTGATGTCCCGGAGACCGACGAAGCCCAGCGTGCCGTTGATGAGGTAGCGTCGGGCATCGCACACGACGGTGGACCCGGCGGGCACGCGCTGCATGGCCTGGCCGATGAGCAGCGAGCATTCGGTCCGGCCGTCGCCGGGCACGCCGAGATCCGCGGTGAGCCGGTAGGTGCGGGTGGGCGCGGGAGTCGCGGTCGGCCCCGGCGTCGGCACCACGCGCGTGACCCCGCCCTGCGCCAGCGCAAGCGACGGCACGCCGGCCAGCGCGCCCAGCCCGGCGGCCGCGACGCCGACCTCCTTGAGGAAGCGTCTCCGTGTCATACGATCGGCGACCGAATGAGCGTGAGCACCTGGTGAAGCGGAATCCGCGCGGAGTCCCAAGTCCGTTCCCTCCCTGGCGGCTGTGCTCCAGCCGCGGTGTTTGCGGGTCGGCCGGGTCGTCACGGGGGCGTCACGGAAAACGACGCGTCCGCGCCAGATGCCGCGGAGTCGCGTACGCGGGAGTTACGTGCGCGGTTCTTCGGCAACCCGGCTGGCCGTGCCCACGGCATGGCCCCGTGGCTTTGCGTCCCCGGATCGCTCCGGGTTTGCCTTTGTCGGTGTGGCCCGCAACTACTGCTGTACCCAGCCTAGCGGCTGGGCAGACGGTCACCCCATCGGGTCCAGAGAGTATTTTGGGATTAGGCGGATACCCGGGTGGGTGCCGGCTGTCCTTTGCGGGTCGTGACGGTATTGCCGGAGGCCTCGACGCCGCGACCGACCACCAGCCCCTCGTTCACCCCAGCGAACGTGTTGCCTCGCACGACGCCGGCCGGCGCGAGAATCTCCACCGCGGTTTCGCTGTTGAAGGTCAGCGTGTTGTCGGTCACGGTGACCGCATCACCGGCACGCACGTGGAAATCGGAGAGATTGCGGCGCTGCCGGTGCTCGGGATCATCCCAGGTGTACCGGTTGCCGGTCACCACGACCCCGGTGGCGGGCGGCGCGGTCCGGGTGCCGATGAGCGCGAATCCGAGGCCGCCGATACCTTCGTTCCGTTCGAATGTCAGCCCGTCGTGGCGACCGTCGCCGCCCGCGGCCAGAATGTAGTTGTTCAGGTGCGCGACCTTGCAGCGCCGGATCGTGATGCGGTTGCTGTACCAGTCCGCGGCGTACGGTTCGAGGTCGAACCCCGACCGGCCGATCCAGGCGATCGAGCAGTCCTGCACGACGACGCCGTCGCAGTTGGTGAGCGTGATGCCTTGGCGGCGCGCGAACTCGACCCTGACGCGTTCGATCGTGATGTTGCGGGCGGGATCCTGCACGCGGCCGTGCACCTGAATCCCATCGCCGCCGACGTGGTGCACGTAGAGGCCGCGGAGCACGATGCCGTCGTTGCCGCGCAGGTAGAATCCCGGCTGGAATTCCACGCCGCCCTCGTAGCGCCAGTCGCGCTCCGGCCCGGCCAACTCGAGCCCCTCGATCGTGAGGTTGCGGCAGTTCTCGATCTCGACGTAGCGGACGCGGCGTCCCGACGGCGTGGCTCGCACGAGCACGGCCCCCTGTCCCGACAGCGTGAGGTTGGCGAGCCCCTCGAGCCTGAGCGCACCGGTGATGCCGTACCGGCCGCCGGGCTGAAACACGACGGTCGAGCCCTGCGGCACGCGCGCGAGCGCTCTCGGAATCAGCGCCGACGCATCACTGCCGTCGGCCGGCACACCGAGATCCGTTGTCAGGTTGATCGCCCGTGCCGCTCCGGGCGCCTGGCCGTGGGCGCGGCCGACGGCCGCGAGGGCACCCAGGCCCACGCCGACCGTGCCGGCCATACGCAGAAACGCGCGCCGCGTCATCATCGCCGGTTGGCCTATCCCTCGTCGTCCGGCCCGGCGAGCGCTGCGCGGAACGCGGCGACGACGAGAGGGACGTCGTCCAGCATGACGTGACGGTTGGTTACCAGACGGAGCATCCGCGGGCCGATCAGGCTCACCCGCACGCCTTGCTCGCGGAGCCGGCCGGCGAGAACTCGCGCGTCGTGGCCGGGCAACTCGACACGCACGATGTTGGTCTGCACGCGTGCCAGGTCGACGCGCAGGCCTGGCATGGCGACGAGCGCCTCGGCAAGCCGACGCGCCACGCGGTGGTCGTCGGCCAGACGGTCCACCATGGTCTCCAGCGCCACGATGCCGGCCGCGGCGATCACGCCGGCCTGCCGCATGCCCCCGCCCAGCATCTTGCGCGCATGACGCGCGCGGCCGACGAACTCCCGATCGCCGCACAACAGCGAGCCAACCGGCGCCGACAACCCCTTCGACAGGCAGAACGCGACCGAGTCCACCTCCGCCACGACGCGCGCCGCAGGCACGCCGAGCGCGACCGCCGCGTTGAACAGTCGGGCGCCGTCCATGTGCACACGGATGCCGTGCTCGTGCGCGGCGCCTGCCAGGGCGTCGATGGCGTCGAGCGGCGCCACGGTCCCGCCGTGGCGGTTGTGCGTGTTCTCGATGCACACCAGGGCCGTCGGCGCGTGATGGGTGTCCGGCGGCCGCAGCGCGGCCTGCAGCTGCGCCGCGGTGATACACCCGGACTCGGTCGGCAGCGGCCGCGGCATGACGCCGGCCAGCGCGGCCATGCCGCCGGCCTCCATCAGGAACGTGTGGCATTGGTCGTCGAGGATGACCTCGTCGCCGCGCCGCGCGTGCACCATCACCGCGATGGCGTTGGCCATCGTCCCGGTCGGCACGAAGAGCGCCGCCTCCATCCCGACCCGTGCCGCTGCCAGCGCCTCCAGGCGGTTGACCGTGGGATCCTCGCCCATCACGTCGTCGCCCACCTCGGCGCGCGCCATGGCCTCGCGCATCGCGTCGGTGGGGTGTGTGATGGTGTCGCTGCGCAGGTCGATGGTACGGACGGCGCGGTCCGCGGCCGGCGCCTCGCTAGCCCTCATCGCCGCCCCTCGCGGCCGCGTACAGACCGATGCCGCGGTTGGCCACCAGCGCGCCCGAGATCATCATGATCACGAACATCACGCCCTTGACCGCGAGCGCCCACCAGTCGGGCGCGCGCTGGGCGGCCTGCTGCTCCATCAGCCGGCCGAGTACCCCGGCCGAGACCACGTCACGGTACGCCATGGAGAAGACCAGCACGAGAAAGATCACGCCCAGCACGAACACGCCGAGCCCGAGCCAGCGGCCCGTCGCGTCGCCGGCTGTCCGCGTCGCTGCCATCTCTCGCCTCCTCGTTGCCCCGCCGACCCTATGAGCGCGCCGCGGCAAGCGCCGATCCGCACGCACAGACGCGCTCGCGCGGCATGTCGGTGATGATGCCGGTGATCAGGTCACGCAGCCGGCCCAGGTTCGCCCGGAAGTTCACCAAAACCTGCTCGGCGCTCACGGGCTGCGCGTCCGGATCGCCCTCGACGCCCACGTCATAGTCGGTGATCAACGCGATGCCGGCGTAGCACAGCTCGGCCTCGCGCGCCAGCACGGCCTCGGGATACTGCGTCATGTTGATGACATCCCAGCCTGCCGAGCGGAACCAGCGGCTCTCGGCGCGCGTGGAGAACCGCGGGCCCTGGATCACGACCACCGTACCGGCGCGGTGCGTTGGCAGGCCCAGGCGCTGCGCAGTCTGCCAGGCCACATCCCGCACCTGCGGGCAGTACGGATCGGCCAGGCTGACGTGCACCGTCTGCGGCCCGTCGAAAAACGTGTCGCGCCGACCGCTCGTCCGGTCCACGAGTTGATCGCACAACACAAAGTCCCCGGGCCGGATGTGCGGCTGCAAGCTCCCGGCGGCGTTCGGCGCCAGCAGTCGCGTCACGCCCAACTGCTTCATGGCGGCGATGTTCGCGCGGTAGTTGATCGCGTGCGGCGGATACTGATGGCGCCGCCCGTGCCTGGGCAGGAATGCCACGCGGCGACCGGCGATCTCGCCGAGGGTCACCACATCGCTCGGCGGGCCGTACGGGGTGTCTACCGCCATCTCTTCCGCGCCCTCGAGCAGCGAGTAGAACCCGGATCCGCCGAAGATCCCGATCTCCGCCTGCGCCATACCGCGTGCACCTCGACCCGTCGGACGTAGAATCGGCCCGGGGGGTCCGGGCCGCTCCCTGCCTGCTATCGCGTGCCGTGTCGGTTTCAGTTCGTCGCGCGGGAAGAAGCCTCCTCCCCGGCCGGGGCCGCGGTCCGCAGCGCGTCAACAATCGCCGAGAGCGTCGGCCCGGCCTCGCCGTGCACGACCGCCGCGGCCGCCCGGTCGTAGGGCGTCGGCTCGCGATTGACGATCACCAGTGCGGCCCCATGGTCCAGGGCCTCTTGCGGCAGATACGCCGCCGGAGTGACCTGCAGCGAGGACCCCACGACCAGCATGACATCGCAGCCGCGCGCCGCCAGCACCGCGCGCTGCCAGGCGGCCTCGGGCAGCAGATCCTCGAAGAGCACCACGTTGGGCTTCAGCAGACTCGAGCACCGCTCGCACCGCGGCAGGCTGCCGGCGTCGAGCTGCGCGACCAGTTCGGCAATCGGCCTGACGGCACCGCAGCCCAGGCAGACCGACTCACGCAGGTTGCCGTGCAGCTCGATGACGTGCGACGACCCGGCCGCTTGGTGCAGGCCGTCCACGTTCTGTGTGATGACCGCACGGAGCCGGCCGGCGCGTTCCATCGCGGCGAGCGCGTGGTGCACGCGGCCTGGCGACGCGTCGGCCAGGCGAGCCAGCCGCCGCCGGTAGAATTCGTAGAAGACCTCAGGCCGCCGCTCGAGCGCGGTACGCGACGCGACCGCAAGCGGATCCACGCCGGCCCAGAGCCCGCCCGGCGATCGGAAGTCCGGCAGGCCGGACTCCGTACTTGCGCCGGCTCCCGTGAATGCCACGACCCGACTCGCCGCCCGCAGCAGCGCGACCGCGGCCGTCACGCTCACAGGTCCGCCAGCCAGCCGTCGCCGGCAAACGCCCACGGCACTTCCGGACCGATCTCCACGTCGGGACGGCCGGCGAGGCGCTCGATGACGGAATCTGACGCGAGTACGCGATCGAGGTGCAACGTGTTGGGAATGCGCAAGACCGCGGCGCGGCGGATGTCCGCGAGGCCGAGCGTGTCGAGCGCGACCGCGATCGCTTCACGGTCTGACGGCAGCGTCACCGGAATGGCGCCGCGGTTGAGGAACGTGCTGGTGATGGTGTTCTTGTAGGTGACCGCGCGGTCCATCGCGTCGACCAGGCGCTGCGTGGTGAGATCGGCCAGCCCGAGGCCCTGGGCGTTGCCCTCGGAGTGCGGCGAGAGCCGCAGCACGACGATCCGCCTGATGCGCGGGACCGGCGGTTCGGGCAGGCCCGCGATCATGCGCCGGCCGATCACGTTGGTATCCATGCCGGTGCCGGCGTAGATCTTGCCCATCTCGTCAACGATCAGCACGTCGAGCTCGTCAAC
This sequence comes from Candidatus Fervidifonticultor quartus, assembly GCA_031458775.1. Lineage (GTDB taxonomy): Bacteria > Sysuimicrobiota > Sysuimicrobiia > Sysuimicrobiales > Humicultoraceae > Fervidifonticultor_A > Fervidifonticultor_A quartus. The sequence goes on from JAVKJV010000006.1 coordinate 15,730, forward strand.
CGGCAGGCCGGGCAGTAGCGCCTTGGCATCGCGGTACAGCTCCAGTTCTCGTGCGACCAATCGGCCCGGGGGAATCGCCTCGATGCGCGCGGTCTCGTCGTAGGCGTTCTCGACGACGGCGACACCGGCGACAACCGCGCCGCGGTTGATGTGCACCTCGGCGATGCTCTGGATCGCCGACGGCAACCGCGCCGGGCCCTGGCGGTGGATCTGCGAGGCGCCCTCCACCTTCCCCAGTCCCACGGCGAGCATCTTCATCAGACCGCTGCCGAAGGGTTCGTCGAACGCCGTGTGGGGCTTGAGGCGATTGACGGCGACGATGCCGTCGCAGGACGCCGCCACGCAATCGCAGTACGCCGCCAGCCCGCCGGGCGTGTGGCCGACCACGTCGGCCTCCATGCGCGTGGAGATGGGCGCGGCGACCGCCGCCTCGGTAATGCCGAGATGCTCGAGCACGCGGCGCTGTCCTTCGCCGGTCCCGCCGCCGTGACTGCCCATGGCGGCCATTACGAGCGGCTCGGCGCCGAGCGCGCGCAGGTGGGCGACGGTGCCGCGCAGCACCGCAACGATGTCGCGGATGCCGCGGCTGCCGGCGGTGACCGCGATCCGGCGACCGCGAACGTGGCCCCCGAGGTCGAGCCGCGCGAGCGCCTCGACCGTGGCGCGCTCGGGATCGGCAACACGCGGCCGCGGCATGCGGCGGCTGACCGCGCGCATGCGGGGGAGCGGCGTCATGCTATCCTCCTGTCCCGTCGTGCGCGGGGTCGTCGTCGCCCTGCTGGCGGCGCAGCCGGGCAATGTACAGCCGTGCGGCGGCCTCCATGGACGCAGCGCGGGCCGCGGCCTCGGCCGGATCCTCGATGCGCCAGCGATCGGCGGCCGCGTACTCCGCCTCGGCAGCCACCTGCGCCGGCGTCGGCTCACGACGTACGAACGCGGCGGTCGCTGCGGCTAGGCGTGCCAGCTGGTGCTCGATCGCCGGAATGCGTCGGACCGCCACTTCGGCGAAGAACCCGACCAGCGCGAGCGAGGCGAACAGCGGCCAGACCGGCTGTGAGCGCCGTGCCGGGGTCTGCGGCGGGGCCATGGCGTCCTGCGGGGTGGCGATGACCCGCGCGCCGGTCTCGATCATCTGGGAGATCACCGCGCGGTTCACGCCGACGTGCTGCAGCTCGCGCGAGTAGGGCACGGCGAGCGGCAGCGCCGACCGCCCGACCGGTCCCCGACCATCGGACGCCGCGACACGGATCAGGTACGCGCCGGGCGGCGGGAGCGGGAGCGTCGCCTCGTACCACCCCGGTCGGGTCTGCGTGAGACGCGCGGCCCCGGCCTCGCCGGCGTCGCCCACGACCGCAGCGGTCGCCTGCCAGGCGACGAGCGGGGTCCCATCGGCGGCACGGGCGTCGAGCACGATCCGCAGTCCCTCGGTCGTCACGTCGGCGTGGACGTCGAGGGCGTCGGTCTCCCGCATCATTGCCCAGCGGACCGCCTGCGACCAGAAGCGCGCAGCCTGCGGCCACGACGCCCATTCGGCCGTCCACCGATAGCGTGCATCCGTCGTAATGGCCACCGCGCGGCCCAATCCGTAGCTCCAGGCCGCAACCACCGGATCGTCCTGATGCGAGCGCACGATGACCTCAGCAGCCGGTTTCGGCGCCGTCGCCAGGTAGCCACGCAGCGCCGGGATCACAGGCAGATCGGCCAGCAATCCCGGCGCGCCGCTGACCTCGGGGACGAACCGCTCTTCGATGACGTACGCACGCGTCGCCAGCATAGCCTCGGCGGTGAGGATCTGCGGGATGCCGTAGAGATCGCGGGCCACGTAGGTGCGGCCCCGGCCCCATCCGGCGATGTTCCGCATGATCTCCACGTCGGCGTCGCGGCCGATGGCGACCGTGCTAACCGTGATGCGTTCGGCCGCCATGCCGCTGACCAGCGTCTGAAACGCGCCTGGATCGGTCTGTCCGTCGGAGAGCACGATGACGTGCTTGACTTTCGCCTCGACCTGTCGGAGGGCGTCGCGCGCGGCGACGAGCGCGGGGTACATCACGGTGCCCCCCCCGGCCTTGATGCGGCTCACCGCGTCGAGGATCGCGCTGCGCTCAGAGGCGGGCGTGGGTCGCACAAGCCACCTGGGCTGCTGGTCGAACGCCAGCACGCCGATCAGGTCGCGCTCACCGAGGAGATCGACGACGGACTGGGCGGTCTCCTTGGCCAGCTCAACCTTGGCGAGTTCACTGCCGAAACTGCCCATGCTGCCCGACGCGTCCAGCACCAGGACGATCGCCAGCGACGGGATCGCGAGACGGTGACGAACATCCATGCTGACCGGAAGCGTCTCCTCGATCGGCGTACCGGCGTACCCACCGATCCCGAAGCTCTGCGTGCCGCCCACCGCCACGAGCCCGCCGCCGGTCGGTCGGACGTAGTCGCGGAGCGCGGCCTGTTGACGCGAGCTCAGCAGGTAGGCCGGGACGTCGTCGAGCACGACCGCGGCCGTGGCCTGATAGCCGGCCAGCGATCCGGGTAGGCCGGCAGGCGTCACCCGGCGCACCTTCAGACCCTGCGCCTCAAGGGCCGCTGCCAGCGGTCCGGGTTGCGCCGCCGCATACAGCACGAACGGCGGCCCGGCTACAAGGCCCAGGCCGAACGCGCGGTTGTTGGCCATCTCGGCGTCAGGCGTGGCCTCGATGGACGCGTCGATGCGGAGCAGACCCGGCTGTGTCGCCTCGGCTTCGAGATCGACGTGAACGCGGCCGGCCTGCAGCGTCAACTCGCGCGAGAACAGCGACGCCCCGTTCGCCCGCACGCGCAATTCGGCCTGCGCTGCGGTGGTCGCGCGGATCGTCACGGTCACCGGCAAGCGCTCGCCGACGACCGCGGTCTTGGGCATCGTGACGTCTTCGACCATAACATCGGGCGGCGGCGGATCCGCGGTCACCGGCACCACCGTCAGCTCCACGCCGCGGTTGCGCACCGTGGCCAGCACCGGCGCCAAGTCGCCGGCTGTGGGCTGCCCGTCGGTCAGCAGCACGATCCGGCGGCCCACCCCCTCGGGCAACGCGGCCATCGCGCGCGAGATCGCCGCAGCCAGGTTCGTGCCGTCGCCGCGCACGCGCGAGGCCATCGCCAGCCGCGGCTGTGCGTTGGGCGGCTCCTCGAGCACGGCGTCGGCGCCGAACGTCACCAGGCCCACGCGCCGGGTGGCGTCTGCCCGGGCACGCATCTGATCAAGGAACGCTCGCACGGCGCGACCGCCATCCGGCCCGATGCTGTCGGACCGATCCGCGGCCACCATCACCACGAGATCGGGCACGGCCCGGGTCACCTCCATGCCAGCCGCGCTCAGGACCAGCAGTCCCACGACGAGCACGCGCAGCACCACGAGCGCGCGGCGCCGACGCCGGCCCCGCACGGCCAGCGGGACCAGCGGCAACAGCAGCAGGGCGATCAGGAGCGCAGGCGTCGCAAAGCGAATCATCGCGGTCGACGCCTCTCCCGATCGGGCGGCACGCTCCGCGACCACAGCAGCCACTCGCCGGCGATGACGGCCGCGGCAACGCCGAGCAGCCACGGGACGAGCGACAGGTACGCCACCTGCGGCCCCTCAGTCGCGGCTTGCCCCGTCGCGGCCTCGGCCACCGCGAGGTCGGCCTCACGGGCGTCCACCGCCGAGGCGACCCAGCGGCGCTCCCACCCGCCGGTTCGAAGCCGCCACTCGCCCACACGGTCCAACGGCGGCAGCACGAAGAGCCCGTTGCGGGCCTCGACGGTGACGGCGCCGCCGGCCGGATCGATCAGGGTCGCGCTCGGCCAGGGCCCGGCGGCCACAATCGGCGCGTCGCCGGGCGTGACGTGGGGGCTGCCGGCCAGCCACTCGACGGCATTGGCCATCAGCACCGGGAATGCGGGGTGCAGCGGGAGGTCGGTCTGGCTCAACAGAAACGGCAGGACGACCGCACGGATGCCGCGGCCTTCGTACGCCCAGAGCAGCGGCACGTCGGCCTCGGCCAGCGGCACACCACCCTGCAGACGAATCGCGTACGCGTCGGTCACCCGCAGGCCGCGCAGTTCGACGAGCCGCATCACAGGATGCGTGGAGACGCCGGAGCGCACAACCTGATCGCGCACCGTCCCTTCGATCTGCAGCGGCAGGTTCTCGGCCAGCGTGCCGATCAGCAGATAGGCGCCGGGTTGGAGGATCACGGGGTCGAGCCCGTCCAGCACGACCAGGTCGGCACGGCCGACCTGCGCCGGGACCACGCGCTCGGCGCGGGTCACCGCCGCAAGCGGCAGCGCCCGCAGCACGGCGTCGAGCACCGGATTGGGCTCGCCGACCACGAGCACGCGTGGAAGCGCCTCGCGACCGACGGCGACCGCGGCCCGATCATCGGCCGGCAGCGCGTCGCGGCCGACCAGATGCAGCGTGACGAGTCCGGACGCGGTGCCCGCGTCGAGCACGAGCACCTGCGGTACACCGGGCGTGATACGCATGTCCCTGCGGACGAGCGGCCGGCCGCCGATCGACGCGACGAGCGTCCGCGCCGCCTGCCCGCCGAACGCCTCAACGCGCACCAGAATCCGGCTGCCGCCGTCAGGGGCGAGGCGCACAGAAGCGGCCGTGATAGCCACGTTGCCGGCGCCCTCGCCGATGCGGTGCCACTGCACGCGCGACGTCTGCGGCGCGCGGTCGCCGATGACATGCACGCGGGCCGGACGGCCGTCCGCGCGCAAGCTCCCCGCGAGCGCGACTGCATCGTCGAGCACGCCGCTCGCGTCCGATGGCCGCAGGCTCCGCACGGCCTGCGCCAGCACCGCACGGTCGGTGGTGAAGTCCTGGACGATCGCCGACACGCGGCCGGCCGCCAGCAGGGCGGCCGGCTGGCGCGGCGTCAGCCGCGCCAGCAGCGCCAGCGCTTCGCGCTGCGCGGCCGCGAAGCGGGTCGGCGCCACGTCGGTCGCCTGCATGCTCGCGGTCGTCTGGATCACGATGACCACCGCGTCGCCGGCGAGCCCGGGCAGCGCCACCGAGGGCCGCGCCAGCGCCAGCGCCAGGACGGTGACCGCCAGGATCTGCAGGAGCAGGAGCAGGTTGCGCTCGAGCCGGCGGACCGGCATGCGGGCCACCAGGTCCCTGGTGGCCCGCTCCCACAGCAGCGTGCTCGGGACCACGCGGATCTCCCGGCGCGCCCGTAGCATGTACAGCATGATCACGAGCGGCACGAGCAGCAGCCACCAGAGCGCGGCCGGGGTGCCGAAGATCATCACGCGACCAGCCCTCCGGCGCGCAGATAGCGCAGCACCAGGTCGTCGAACGGGATCGACGTCGCGGCGCGCAGATACTCGACCTGGTGCCGCAGGCACAGTTGCTCGACCTCGTTGAAGTATCGGTCACGCGCCCTCGCATACGCCGCCGCGGCCGCGGCGTCGGCGGTCACGTCGACCGCGGCGCCGGTCTCGCTGTCG
>JAVKJV010000006.1:21205-53169 GCA_031458775.1 Candidatus Fervidifonticultor quartus
CGACCAGTCGCAGATCACCGTTGAGTGCCGGCGCCAGCTCTTCATCCGTGAGCAGGTGCACCACAAACGGTTCGAAGCGGTGCGCCCGAGCCATGCGCAGCCCGGCGTCCATGCCGTCGGGAAACATCAGGTCGGAGATGATCACGAGCACGCCACGCCGCCGCGTGCGCAGGCTGTACTCGCTGAGTGCCGCGGCCAGGTCGCTGCGGCCGTCGGGCGCGACGTCGCCGAGAAACCTGAAGAGCCGAAACACACCGGGACGCCCGCGGATCGGCGCCAGCATGCGCAGCACGCGGTCGCCAAAGAATACGGCGCCCACGCGGTCGAGGTTGGCCAGCCCGATGTACCCTAGTGCCGCGGCGACGCGCACCGCGTAGTCGAGCTTGGCGGGTTCACCCCAGCCCATCGACCGACTCGCATCCACGAACAGATGCACCGTGACGTCCTCTTCTTCGCTGAACAGCTTGACGAACAGCCGGTCGAGCCGCGAGTAGATATGCCAGTCGATGTACCGGTAGTCATCGCCGATGTGATACGAGCGGTGATCGGCAAACTCGACGCCCCGGCCCAGGGTGCTGCTCCGACGCTCGCCGCGCAGGCCGCTGCGGTAGAGGCGGTGCGAGAGCAGCGTGAGTTGCTCGAGCCGCGCCAGGAACTCGGGCTCGAACAGTGGAGCGCGCGTCGAGACGTTCACGTCGCCGCCGCCGCCGCCGGGGTCGGCGGGATCTCCGCGACGATGTTCTTGATGATCTCGTCGGGATCCACGCCCTCCGCCTCGCCTTCGAAGTTCAGCAGGACACGGTGGCGCAGCGCCGGCAGCGCAAGGGCTTTCAGGTCGTCGATGCTCACGTTCGCACGACCTTCCATGAGCGCCCGCACCTTGCCGGCCACCAGCAGCGCCTGTGCCCCGCGCGGGCTCGAGCCGTACCGGACGAAGCGCTTGGCCATCGACCCGGCTTCGCCGTCGTGCGGATGCGTGGCCCGCACCAACCGTGCGGCGTAGAGTTTGACGTGCTCGGCCGCGGGCACCTGACGCGCGAACGCCTGCATCGCCCGGATCGTCGGCCCGTTGGCGACCACCGCCGGCGCGGGCAGCGCCGGCCCGGACGTGCGGTCCATGATCTCCATCAGCTCGGGCAAGCTGGGTGTCTCGACTCTCAGCTTGAACAGGAACCGGTCCACCTGTGCTTCCGGCAAGGGGTACGTGCCTTCCATCTCGATCGGGTTCTGCGTCGCGAGCACCAGGAACGGCTCCTCGAGCGTGAACATCGTCCCGGAGACGGACACCTGGCGCTCCTGCATGGCCTCGAGCAGCGCCGACTGGGTCTTGGGGGTCGCGCGGTTGATCTCGTCGGCGAGCAGGATCTGCGAGAAGACCGGTCCGCGCTGGAACTCGAACCAGCGTCGGCCGTCGGCGTCCTGCATCACCACGTTCGTCCCGATGATGTCGGCCGGCATGAGGTCGGGCGTGAATTGAATCCGCGCGTAGCGCAGGTCGAGGCACTGCGCCAGGGTCTTCACCAGCAGGGTCTTGCCAAGACCCGGCACCCCTTCCAGCAGCACATGCCCGTTCGCCATGAGCGCGATGAGCACGTGATCGATCAGCGCCTCGTGCCCCACGATCACCGCTCGCATCTCGTTGCGGATGGCCGCGACGGTCGAACGAAACGTCTGCACATCCATGGACGGCTCTCCCCTGCGCCGGCTAGCGCGTCGCCGCCAGCGCCTCGAAGTAACGTCTCACGATCTCGCGGTACTCCGGCGGCACGCGCATGCGCGCGATGTATCGGTCGGCGTCGGCGCGGGCCGCCGCAGCCGCAGGACCCGCTGGCGCGCGCACCTGCGCCGAGCGGCCGGGGCCGAGCAGTTCTGAGGTCGTCGTCCGCCCCTCGCCCTGCAGACCCCGGACGCGCGACTCCTTGCGGTCGCCTTCCAGCCGCTGTGTCCGTGGGCCGAGTTTCTCGGCAATGGTCCCTTGCCCCGGCAGCGTCCCTTGATTCGGTCCGGCCGGCGCTTCGGTCGGTTCAGCCCCCTGGCTCTCGATCGGCGGCCGGTCACCGGGAGCGACCGTCCCGGGCCGCGCGCTCGCCTGAGGCGCCTGCTCGGTATCGGCGGGTGCGCCGGGCGCGCCGCGCGCGATCTGCTCCGCAGACCGCTGAAGATCACGCTGTCCCTGCTGCAAGCCTTCCTCGTCGGCGAGCATCGCGCGCAGGTCGTCGAGCTCGCTGGCACTCTGGGCCAGCGTCCGGCGTGCCGCGCCGGTGTCGCCTTGCGCCACTTGCTCTCGCGCGATCTCGGCCTGCTCACGCACGCGCGCCGGCACGTTGCCGTCTTCGCCGCCGCCAGACAGCGACGCCAGTTGCCGCATCAGCGCCTCACGCTCGCGCGGAGTCTTGGCCTCGGCCAGACGATCAGCGATCTCGCGGATCTGGCGCAGGGCGCGGTCAACGGCGGCACGCTGCTTGAACAGATCGGCCGGCAAGGGTAGATCGGGCCTCGGGGGCTGACCGGCCAGTTGCTCGCGCCGGGCCTGTACCTGTCTCCGCTCGGCCTCGAGCTGCCGGCCCAGAGACTCCAGCCGCGCCAGCGCGTCACTGCGCTCCATACGCTCGCGCTGCAACGCCTCGCCGAGTCGCTGCATCGACGACGCCATGCGGCGCGAGATACGCGCCCGCTCGGCCCGCGCCTGTTCCTCCAGCGCCTGGGCCGCGCGCTCGATGCGCCGGCCCTCACGCTGGATCGTGCGGGCCACCTCGCGCGCCGGCGTGCCCGGCAGCGACAGGCCACGCAGCGCGCCGGCGGCCACGAACGCCACCGCGGCCAGCACAACGGCCGCGAGCGTGGCGCGGTCCGGACCGACACGCAGCTCGCGCCTGAGGTCGAGCGCCATCGCCCGCGTGGTCGCGTCGTCGAGCACGACCTCGGCCAGTTCCGTGGGCCGTTGCCTGCCCGTGAGCAACTCCACCGCCGTCGCCAGGCGGTCGGCGCAGGCGAAGCGGAAGTCGAGGACCTGTGCGGCGAACAGCGGGCTGGTACGCGCGGCGAGTCGCACGACCACGAACGTCACCACGCCAAGCGCCAGCCCAGCGACGATGAGCAGCGGATACGGGAGCTCGAGCGGGATGATTGCGCGCGCCAGAACGAGCAGGGCGACGACCGCCGAAGCCACCGCAGCCACCCGACCCGCCCAATGCCACGCCTTCCGCGCCGCCAGCCGGCGTCGCGCGTCTTCCACGACCTGGAGGAGCACCTCGCGATCCATGGTCACACCCCACCTTCGTGGCTGCGCGCGAACGTGATGAAGCGCCCGACCAGCACGGTCCCGACCCCGGCGAGCCCCAGATACACGGCGGCGGTCGCCAGCCACCACGGCGTCCACCCATCGCGAATCAGGACGATCGTCGCGCGAAACGGATTGGCGGGCCACCAGGTTTCTGGAAGCAACGCTGTGCCGCCCAGGATGATTCCCAGGAAGAGCCAGTGCATCACGCTGCGGGTGAAGTCCGAGGCGAAGCGGCCGCCGAACCACGCGCCCCATACGCCGGCAGAGGTCGCGACGGCGAGCGACAGGAACGTCGTCCACGCGATGGGCGCGAGCGGCGCACCACGCAGCGCCGCGCCGAGCATGAAGATCGGCAGCCCAATCGCGAGCAGGTACCCGGCGTAGAGCGCGCTGGACAGCATCTTGCCAAGTGCGATCACGCCCGGGGAGAACGCGGACAGCGCGAGATCAGGCAGACCCTTTTCCCCTTCGATGGCCAGCTCGGACGACGCCATCGCCGACGACAGGTATGTCACGGCCACGATCTGGACGGCCAGGACCGCCAGCAGCAGGTTGGCATCGCGGAGATCGAGCCGTCCGATCTCGGGCGGGAGCGACAACAGAAGGAACGCACTGCACACCGCGAGATAGACGGTCTGCGCCCGGAGCCCGCGCGCCGACGTCAGCCGAACGACCAGATCACCCCGAGCGACAGGGTTCACGCGACGGCCCTCCCTCGGCGGGGATCACGGGGAGGCCGACAGGGGCACGAGGATCAACTGCAGCGGTGCTTCAGGGCGGCCGTCCCACATCAGGGCGAGCGCCGGGTCGCGCCACCAGCCGACCAGCCAGTTCCGCGTTCCCCTGAGTATAGCATCGCTCTCCAGACGCAAGAATGTCCAGACCAGCAGAGGATGGTGCGGTTCGGTGCGCTGGAGTCGATCGGCTGGCTGCCACCGTGACGCGTCGAGCGAGACCTGCGCCGACTCGCCGATCGGCGCAATCATCTGGACGCGGCTATCCATGTACACCCAGGGGTGCTCGATCCGGCGGCCCGACCGGTTCGTGATGCGAATCGAGACGCCGCCGGCGCCCGCGTGATACGTCCCGCTCACCGGCAACGGCACCACGGCCACGCCCGATAGTTGCAGTCCCGCGCCCTGCCCCGAGATCTGCACCGTCGGACCGGTGACGATCGTCACGGATGCGGGCGGCGCCGGACGCACGAGCACGCCCGGGGGCGCGGTGATCGCGAACGCGCCGCCGTGGGACGACACGACGCGCGCGTGCAGACGCAGCAGGCCGTGCCCTGTGCCCGGCAGCATCTCGACCATCGTCGCGCTTACGACACCGGAGGCGTCGCGTCGCGCAAGCACCGACAGACGCACGGCCGCGGCCGTCGCGACAAGCACCATGACCACAAACGTCGCGACGGGCACCGGCTGTAGCAACGCCAGGAACCGGCTGACGCGGCGCACGAGCAGCACATAGAGCAGGATCATTGCGCCGGCGACGAGGTGCACGCGCAGCGGCACAGGACGACCGGCCGGCACCGCAGGCTCGAGGCTGGGCGCGGCGCCGACCGCGCCGGCCTCCAGGACCGTCTCCCACGCCGGGACATCGGCGGCATTCCCCCGCACCGAAGGATCGGCCGGGTCGCGCGTCCACACGATGACGTGCCCGCGGCCCAGGCGCCCGGCCCGCGCATCTCGTCGCAGCGGGCCGAGCGTCGGACCCGAGAGATGCCGGGTGTCGTCGCCCTCCGGCATCATCAGGATCCGGCCGCCTGTCCACACCCAGTCGCGCACCGCGATGCGTTGCGCGTCGTCGAGCCGTCGCTCATCCAGCGTGCGCACGACGAGTAGGCGTACGGCCTCATACGTCTGCCAGACCGGCGGCAGCATCTCCGCCGCCACATAGGCCACGTCCACGCGACCGGTACGCGCCACCGTGGCCTCGGCGCCGAGCGGTTCCGATGAGAGGACCACCACGATCTCGTCGACCGGCCGCACCCGCGGCAGGGGCTGCGATGCCAGACGATGGCCGGCGGCCTCCAGATGCACGGTGCCCGGTGTGCGAGACTCGAAGAAGATCGCGGGCACGAAGACACGCACGGGGGCGCCAGCCGCCGCACGGACCGGCGCGCCATAGCGCACCACGGGCTGGCCGGTCGGCGTTGGGACGTCGATCACGACCGTCCCGTCCACGTCGGTGCCCGCGGTCACGTCGATCCACACTGGCGTCCACGCGCCGAGCCGTGCGTGACCGTCAAACCCAAGGCCAGCGACCGCGAGCGTCGCGCCACCCACCGGTTGCGCGGACCCGAGGGCGGCCCACGCCACAACGGCCAGAAAGGTCACGAGTGCGCCAACGGCGCACCCGCGACCACACCCAAACGGTGGAGCGCCGCGGCGCGTCAGGACGCTGAGGACTTCGAGGACCCGCTGGACGGGGTCGACGACGCGGTGGTCGATGCGCCCGCCGCCGCGCCTTCTGTGCTTGGCGGCTTCTCGCCGTTGCCGCTCTTGCGGTAGTCGGTCGTGTGGAACCCGCTGCCCTTGAAGATCAGGCCGACCGACCTGAACACCTTGCGCGAAGGACTGCCGCAGCCAGGGCACTCGGGTGCAGCCTCGCCCACCGCCTGGTAGCGCTCGAAGAGGTGTTCGCACTGCGTACAGCGGTATTCGTAGACAGGCATGACCGGTCCTCCGACGTTCGCGAGGAATCGCTCTCTATTATTGGAAGGACACCGGCGTCCGTCAATCCCGGGCTACCGCGCCACGAACGTCACCAGCCACACGGGACCGACCATCGATCCGGTGTTCGTCCCGTAGGCCAGCCGGCTCTCGTCCGGCGCCCACGCCAGCGCCAGCCCGGCCGCCGGGTCCGGAAACTCCAGACGGTACGTCGCGACCTGCATGCGGCTCGTGCCTAGCACCGCCGCCACGTGCACTTCGGCCTGCGCGTCGCTCACCGGTACCGCGTAGGCGATCTTGTCGCTGTGCGGCGACCAGGCGAGTCCGGTGATCCGCCGCCCGACCGCGGAAATCGCCCGGCGGCTGCTGCCGTCGGGCCGCGCCACATACGCCCGCTCACCACCGGACTCGGCGATCACGAACGCCACCCACTCCCCGTTCGGCGACAGCGACGACTCGACGACGCGCTGCCGGGGCGCGGCCAGCCGCCTGAAGTCCGGGTAGGCAATGCGCACCCGCCACCACTCAGCGATTGTCTCGCCGTCCGGGGCGCTGAGGCCCACGAACAGGTGCACGGCGTCAGGATACCAGCCGACGGTCGCGATGCCGCCGGTACGCGGCTGCCACTGGATTTCGCGCAGCAGCGCGCCGTCGGCACTGGTGACCCACAACCGGTCGTCGGTGGGGCCTCCACCTGGCTGGTGCACCGCGAAGACCAGCCGATCGCCGCCCGGCGCCCAGACCGGGTGGCGCGCGATCCCACGCAGGGGAACGCGGCGGCGCTCGCGTCCGTCGGGCCGGATCGTGTGGAGACGGCCGCGGTCCACGTAGGCCAGCACGTCGGCCGACGCCGACCACGACACCGCGGTCACGGCCTCACCGGGTGCGATCCGCGCGCCGCCCGCGTCACCCAACCCGTGCACCCACACGCCGTCGCGCGCGCCGTAGGCGAAGCGGCGGCCATCGGCCGACCACGCGATCGGGCTGAGTGCCACGCGGTCGGTTGCGCGCGTGACACCGGCCACGCGCATGAGACCGACGCCCACCGGCGCGGGTTGTCGCCGCACCTCGCAGCCGGTGGCCGCAACCAGCACGGCCACCAGGACGGTGGCCGCGCGGACAGCCCGGGGCACCACGTGGGACTCAGACGACCGCGTAGCGTCCCTCGGCGAGGTCCTGCGTGAGTTGCGCGATCTCGGCCAGTTCATTATCGAGGATCTCGCGCACGCGGCGTTCGATGGTCTTGCGGCGCGCACGCGGCTCCAGCACCACCTGCGCGGCCGCGATCTTCGGCTGGTCGATGGGCAACCCGATCTGGCTCAGCAGCCACACGTAGATCTCCTGGATGCCCGGGACCTCATGATAGATCTTGTTGGCCACCTGGTGGGTCATGATCGTGTAGATCTTGCCGACGTGCGACACCGGGTTCTTGCCCGCGGCGGCCTCGGTCCCCATCGGGCGGTTCAGCGCGATGACGCCGTTGACCTTGTTGCCCCGTCCGACCTGACCGGAGTCACCGCTCTCCGCGGACGTCCCGGTGACCGTGAGGTACATGCCGCCGAGCCCGCGGCCGGGCGCATCGAGGGTGTTGATGTAGAGGTGAATCTGCCGGAAGTCCGTCTTGCCCCTGACGCGGTCCATGACCGCCTCGTGCAAAGCGGCCTTGCGCTTGAAGTACGTCGCCTCGCTGTCGATGTAGCGATCCACCATGGCGACGGCCGCGGTCAGGTGCAGTTCGTCACCGCGGCGGAACCCCATGACCTTGATATCCTCGCCGACTTCGGGATAGTGCTCCTTGAAGGTGCGCGAGTTCAGCAGGCGCTCCACTTCGAGCACGGTCTGCTCGGTGGGCGTGAGCGGCGCGTACCCCACCGCGGCCGACGTGTCGTTGGCCGTCGGCGCCTCGCGCGAGAAGATGTCGACGAGTTCGGGGGAGCCGGGCTTGATCTGCACGTCGTACCGCACGTGCTGTTCGGGATCGACGAAGCGCAAGTTGTCCCGGATCCAGGCCTTGGCCGTCCGCGTCGCAATGTCGCCGACCGGCACGTGTTCACCGTTCCACACCGCGGTCGCCCGGTCGCCGAAGATTAGCCGCATGGGATCGACGACACGGCCGCCGCCGAGCTTGATCTCGGCGTCGCCGGCCACCAGAAATGCCTTGTCGATGTTGTGGTGGAGGATCTTGCCGAAGCGGGCGTGATACTCCTTGCTCAGCGCGATCGACACGCGCTCCATGATGGCATCGCAGATCGAATCGGGGTGCCCCACGCCTTTGCGCTCGACGATCTCGACTTGATGGCGCGCAACCGGCGTGCGCGCCAGGACTTCCACAGTGATATTGCGCATTCCCACCCTCCCTCAGGACGGCCTCCCAGTCACGCGGACCACTATAGCAGACTCGTCAGAGGCGGCAAAGGCGCGGCGCCGGGGGTCAGCGCCGCGCGAACACGCGCACGAGCACGACGCCGGCGGCGAACCCGCCCACGTGCGCCCACCATGCCACGGTCTCGATGCCCGGCGCCGCGAGCGTCGCGAGCCCCTGGACGAGCTGGAGCACAAACCACAGGCTGAGCACCAGGGCCGCCGGCAACTCGACCAGTCGGATCAGGAACACGAAGAAGACGACCGAGAGAATGCGCGCGCCGGGGTACAGGATCACGTAGGCGCCGAGCACGCCCGCGATGGCGCCGCTCGCACCGACAAGCGGTACCGCCGACGACGCGTGCGTCGCAATGTGCGCCAGCGCAGCCAGCGTCCCGGCGAGGAGATAGAAGACGAGGAATCCGACGTGCCCCATCGCGTCTTCGACGTTGTCGCCGAAGACCCACAGGTACAGCATGTTCCCGCCGAGGTGCATCCAGCTCCCATGCAGGAACATCGAGGTCAACAGGCCGAGCCAGGCCTGCGGCCAGGGTCCGGCGGCGACCGTGCGCGGCACCGCGCCGTACCTCTCGTAGAAGGTCATGAGGGCCGCGTCGGAACCGAAGCCCTGCGCGTACAGGAACGCGCCGACGCTCGCGGCGATCAGGCTGTAGACGACGACCGGCGTCGTCCGCGACCGGGTGCTGTCACGAAGCGGGATCATGCCGGTCTACGGTTCCCAGCGTGCCTCATCGACCCCTTCGATCTCACCCAATGCCACGAGCACGTCGTCGCGCGTCACCCTGACCGGCAGGCGCAACTGCAGGTCGAGCAGCACTTTGTTGTCGATCTTCTCGGTGAACTCGACGCGGTCGATGTTGACACCGAGCGTCCCCAGCGCGGTGCCGATCTTGCCGAGCTGCCCGGGCACGTCCACCATGAGCACCACGCAGCGCCCCTGGCCGCGTCGCGGCAACCGGCGCTCGATGTTCTTCATGAAGGTGAGCACGCCGATGACGATCAACGTCGCGCCGACCGCGCCCGAATAGTATCCAATCCCTGCGGCCGTCCCGATCGCCGCCACGGTCCACAGGCTGGCCGCGGTGGTCAGACCTTGCACGCCGCCGCCGGTGCGCCAGATCGTGCCCGCACCGAGGAAGCCGATGCCGACGACGATGTTGCTCGCGACGCGCGACGGATCGGCGCCCGACCCGAAGAACCCCTCGCGGGAGACGAGCGCAAAGAGCGCGGCGCCCACGCAGACGAGGATGTGGGTGCGAAAGCCGGCGGGCTTGTCGACGCTCTCGCGCTCCCAGCCGACCAGCCCGCCCAGAATGAAGGCCAGCAGCAATCTCGCGCCGGTCTCCCACCAGAGAATCATGCGCGCGTGCGCCCGGCTGGCGCGGCCTCGGCCGGCGTCCCGTCCACACCGTACCGTTCGCGGGCGATCCGCCCGACGTGCTCCATGAGCCCGTCGATCAGCCGGTCCTCCGGTAGGCTGGCCACGATCTTCCCGTCCTGGAAGATGAGTCCCATGCCTCGGCCGCACGCGATGCCGAGATCGGCCATGCGCGCCTCGCCCGGCCCGTTGACCGCGCAGCCCATCACCGCGACCTTCACCGGTGCCGGGATGTGACGAAGACGCCGCTCCACCTCTTGCGCGATCTGGATGATGTCCACCTCGGCGCGGCCGCACGACGGACAGGCGACGAACTGCACGCCCCGCGAGCGCAGGCCGAGGCTCTTGAGGATCTCGAAGGCGGCGCGCACCTCTTCGACGGGATCGGCGGCCAGGGAGACACGGATCGTGTCGCCAATCCCCCGGGCGAGCACGGCGCCGATGCCGACCGCGGACTTCAGGCCGCCGGCCCACGCCGTGCCGGCCTCGGTCACGCCGAGGTGCAACGGGTAGGCCACGCGCTCGGCGATCAGGATGTACGCGTCGATCATCATCGGCACCTCGCTCGCTTTGACCGAGATGACGATGTCGCGGAAGTCGAGGTCCTCGAGCACCTTCACGTCCTCGAGCGCGCTCTCGACCAGCGCCTCGGCGCACGGCCGGCCGAACCGGCGCAGCGTGGCCTTGGAGAGCGACCCGATGTTGGCGCCGATACGAATCGGCACGCCGCGCGCCTTGGCTTCGCGGGCGACGATGCGCGTGCGCTCGCGGCTGCCGATGTTGCCCGGGTTGATGCGGAGTTTATCGATGCCGGCCTCGAGGGCGCGCAGGGCCAGGCGGTGATCGAAGTGGATGTCGGCGACGACCGGCAGCGGGCTGCGGGGTTTGATCGCGGCGAGCGCGTCTGCGGCCTCGACGTCCGGGACGGCCAGCCGCACGATCTCACAGCCCTCCGCGGCCAGGTTGTAGATCTGCGACAGCGTCGCGTCGACGTCTCGCGTGTCGGTGATCGCCATGGACTGCACGCTCACCGGCGCGCCGCCCCCGATCTCGACCTTGCCGACCTTGACGCGCCGGGTCGTCAGCCGATGTGCGCGCGCCGCATCCACGCCGGTCACCCGGCCAGTCCCAGCAACCGGCGCATGTCCTGCACCGTCAGGATGAAGAGGAGCAACAGCAGCAGCGCAAACCCGACCATGTGAATCCACCCCTCGCGCCGCGGATCGACCGGACGACGCCGCACGGCCTCGACGACGAGAAAGGCCAAGCGGCCGCCGTCGAGCGCGGGCACCGGCAGCAGGTTGAAGATGCCGATCGTCACGCTCAGGAGCGCGGTGATCTGCAGGTACGCCGCCAAGCCGGATGCGGCGGCCTGCTTCAGGATCACGCCGGCGGCCAGGGGCCCTCCCAGGTTTTCGAAGAACGTGCCCTGCCGGATCAGCATCGGAATGATCCCACCCAGCATCACGACGATCCCCACGGTGCGCTCCACGCCCCAGGTGATCGCCCGGAGGGGGTTCGGCCGACCGAGCACGGGCTCGAGCGCGAATCCCAGACGACCGACGCGCCGCTGTTCGTCGAACCGCGGGGTCACGATGAGCGTCATCTCACGCCCGTCGCGCTCGATCACCAGTGACAGCGGCCGCCCCGCGTTGCGATTGATCGTCCGAATCAGCGTCTCCTGATCCATCCGGTCGCCGTCAATCCCCACCACGAGATCTCCGGACCGAATGCCCGCCTCGGCGGCCGGCCAGCCGGCTTCCACCCGCTCGACGCGCGTCCCCACGGGCACGCCCCAGACCCCGCCGACGACCGTCAGGATCACGACCGCCATCGCCAGATTCATCAGGGAGCCGGCCGCGATGATCGCGGTGCGCCACCCGACGCTCTTGGTCCGGAAGCTGCCCTCGACGGGCTCGCCGTTACCATCCTCTCCTTCCATCCGGACGTACCCGCCGAACGGCAAGAGGTTCAGCGAGTACGTCGTCGGACCGCGCTGCCAGGAGATGAGCTTCGGGCCGAAGCCGATCGCGAAGGCGTGGATCAGCACGCCGGCCCTGCGGGCGACCAGGAAGTGACCCAGTTCGTGGACGAAGATCATCGCGCCGAACGCGATGATCGCGGCGAGTACGTTGGGCACAGCCGTCACCTCACGGCACCGAGATGTCGGTCCGCCTCGCGCCGCGCCCACGCATCGGCCTCGAGCACCTGCTCGAGCGTGCTCGCGGGCTGCGGGCGGTGGCGGTCCAGCACGGCGCGTACTGTCTGGACGATGTCCGGGAATCCGATCTTGCGTGCGAGGAACTGCTCAACCGCGACCTCGTTCGCCGCGTTAAGCACCGCGGGCGCGGTGCCGCCGCGCCGCAGCGCCTCGCGCGCCAGGGTGAGCGACGGGTACCGATCGGTCTCCGGGTGCTCGAACGTCAATGTCAGCCCGCTCCATTCCAGCGGCCGGACCAGGCCGGGCCGCCGCCGCGGCGCGGTGAGCGCGTACTGGATCGGCCCACGCATGTCCGGCGTGGCGATCTGCGCGATCACACTGCCGTCTGTGAATTCTACCATGGAGTGAACCAGACTCTGCGGGTGGATGACGACCTCGACCTGGTCCGGCGCCACACCGAACAACCAACAGGCCTCGATGATCTCCAGGCCCTTGTTCATCAGCGTCGCAGAATCGATCGTCACCTTTCGGCCCATGCTCCAGGTCGGATGCGCGAGCGCCTCCTCGACGGTGGCTCGGTGCAGATCGGTGAGCGGCCGCCGGAGAAACGGGCCGCCGGACGCCGTGAGGAGCAGCCGTCGCACGCCGCCGCGGTCCTGACCCTGCAGGCACTGATAGATCGCCGAGTGTTCGCTGTCCACCGGGATCAGCGTCGCCCGGTGCCGCTCTCGCACGGCACTCACCAGCGCGCCGCCGGCCACCAGGGTCTCCTTATTGGCCAGTGCGACGTCGCGGCCGGCCTCGAGCGCCGCGAGCGTGGGCCGCAACCCTGCGGCGCCGACGACCGCCACTAGCACGACGTCCACGCCGTCCATCGCCGCGAGGGCTGTCGCGGCCTGCGGCCCTGCCAGGACCTGAGTTCCGGCAGGTACGCGCGCGCGCAGCCGGTCGGCGGCGGCTTCATCTTCGATCGCCACCGCCCGAGGCCGCCAGCGCACCGCCTGCTCGGCGAGTCGCTCGGCATCGGCGCGCGCGGCCAACCCCACGACCTGCACGTCGCCCAGCGCGTCGACCACCGCCAGCGCCGACCGACCGATGCTGCCGGTGGACCCCAGGATCACGAGACGTCTCAGGTCAGCCATCTGACCAAGTAGTACCCAACCGGCGCGCCGAAGAGCACGGCGTCGAAGCGATCAAGCACGCCGCCGTGTCCGGGCAGCAGGCCGCCCGAGTCCTTGAGTCCGGCCGATCGCTTGAGCGCCGACTCCCACAGATCGCCTGTCACCGCGGCCAGCGCGACGATGAGACCGATAAGGGCCGCCACCGGCAGGGGCCACGACAGGCGCAGTCCGGCGCCGACCGCGACGGCGACCGCGGCCGCCAAGCCGGCGATGACACCTTCGACGCTCTTGCCTGGACTGATCGCCGGTGCCAGCTTGTGACGGCCCCACATGACACCCGCGAAGTACGCCGCGATGTCGTTGGCCCAGATCGTCGCGAGCACGATCAGCGTGACGGTCAGACCGAGATCTCCGCGCAGCCGCGTAAGGTAGGCCAGTAGCGCGCCGACGTACACCGCGCCGAGCAGGTCGGCCGCGGCATTCGGGAGCGCGTGAGATCGCCGGTCGCCACGCAGCGCGAGGGCGCCGGCCGCCACCGCGATCAGGGGCAAGAGCGCATCGGTCAGATCCCACCGGCCCGCGGCGGCGAGAGCCGGAAAGGCCGGCGCGCCGACGACTGCGAGTCGCGAAGGCTGCAGCCCCGCGGCACGCGCGATCTGACGGAACTCCAGTGCGCCGGCGGCCGCGAGCACGGCCACCACCGCGGCAAACAACCAGCCGCCGAGCCACACCGCGCCGATGAACAGCGGAGCGCCGACGGCGACCGTCAGGCTGCGGCGTGCAAGCGCCGCCGCGGTCCATCGATGCCGCCAATCGACCCGCGGCGCGACGGCCGACGCGCGCTCAGACACCTGGGGCGCCCCCAAACCGGCGCTGCCGGCGCTGGTACTCGGCAATGGCGGCCTCGAGGTGCTCCCGCGTGAAGTCCGGCCAGAAGACATCGAGGAAGCAGAACTCGGTGTAGGCTGACTGCCACAGCAGGAAGTTCGAGAGCCGCTGCTCGGCGCCGGTGCGGATCAACAGATCGGGGTCCGGCAGATCGCCGGTATACAGGTGGCGCGTGATCGTGGTCTCGTCGATCGCGTCCACGGCCTGCCGGCCGGCGGCCACGTCCGCGGCGATGCGCCGCACCGCGCGGACGAGTTCGGCGCGACCGCCGTAGTTGAGCGCGACGTTGAGCACCAACGCCTGGTTGTCGCGCGTCACGGCCACGGCGCGGTCGAGCTCGCGGCGGATCTCCGGGGCCATTGACTCGACATCGCCCGCGACCCTCAGGCGGATCCCGTTCTCGCGCAGCGCGTCCGCCTCGGTCAGAATCGACTCGCGGAGCAACTCCATGAGCGCGCCGACCTCGCCCGCCGGACGGCGCCAGTTCTCGGTCGAGAACGCGTACAACGTGAGCACCGCGACGCCGAGCTCCCGGCACGCCTCGATCGTGCGCCGCACCGCGTCGCGTCCCGCCCGGTGCCCCGCGGCGCGCGGCAAGCCGCGCGCCGCGGCCCACCGGCCGTTGCCGTCCATGATGATGGCGATGTGCGTGGGAATGGACACGCGGTCGGACGGCGGCGCCGTGCGCGGCTCGCGGCTAGTCACCCGAGCGCCTCGGCATCCGTCCGCGCGGCCCTGCGGGTGCCTGCGGGGACTCGGTGCGTGGGACCGGCTCGTACCGCTCGCGCGTCGCGACCAGGGATACCAGCCCGTCGGTGGCCTGGCGCTGTCGCACGACGCGCAGCGCACCGGACAAACGCACGGGGCGTGGGGTCCGGGTTTCGACCACCTCGACGCGCAGCCCGGCCGCCTCGAGCGCCTGCCGCGCCTCGTCGAGCGGCCACCCCAACACGTCAATCATCGCCCTGCTCAGACTTCCATGATCTCCTGTTCCTTGATGTGCAGGAGACGATCGAGCTGCGCGATCATCTCGTCGGTCAACTCCTGCAGGCGCTCGATGCCGCGGCGGCTCTCGTCCTCGGAGATCTCGCCGTCCTTCTCCAGTGCCTCGAGCATCTCTTTGGCGTCGCGTCGGATGTTGCGAATCGAGACACGGCCTTCCTCGGCGTGTTTGCGGGCGACCTTCACGAGGTCGCGGCGGCGCTCCTCGGTCAGCGCCGGGATGGGAATGCGGAAGACCGTCCCGTCGAACGACGGGTTGAGCCCGAGGTCGCTCTGCAGGATGGCGCGCTCGATCTCCTTGACCGCGCCCTTGTCGAACGGCTTGACGACGATCAACCGCGGCTCGGGCGCGGTAATCGTGGCCAGCGACTGGAGTGGCGTGGGCGTGCCGTAGTACTCGACCTTCACGTGCTCGAGCAACGAGGGATTGGCCCGGCCGGCGCGCAACGCGGCGAACTCCCGCCGGGTCGCCTCGATGGACTTCTGCATGTGGGCTTTGGCGTCTGCAAGCACCTCTTCGGTCATCGGGGTGCGCCTCCCACGAGCGTCCCTATCGGATCGCCGGCCACGACCCTCGTGATGTTGCCCGGCTGCGCGACATCGAACACCACGATATCCATGTTGTTGTCCTTGCACAGTGCGGCCGCCGTGGCGTCCATGACGCGAAGGTCGCGGTTGAGGATCTCCATGTAGTCCAGGTGCGAGTACATGACCGCGTCGGGGTGGTGCCGCGGGTCCTTGTCGTACACCCCCGACACGCCCTTCTTGGCCATCAGGAGGGCGTCGGCCTCGATCTCGATCGCGCGCAGCGCGGCCGCCGTGTCCGTGCTGAAGTACGGGCTGCCGGTGCCGCCAACGAAGATGACCACCCGTCCCTTCTCGAGGTGGCGGAGCGCACGCCGGCGGATGAACGGCTCGGCGACCTGCCGCATCTCGATCGACGACTGCACGCGGACGACGAGCCCGATCCGCTCCATGGCGTCCATCAGCGCGAGTCCGTTGATCACGGTCGCCAGCATGCCCATCGTGTGGCCGGTGACCTCCTCGATCCCCAGGCGCTTGCTGAGGTCGGACCCGCGCACGATGTTGCCGCCGCCGACCACGATCGCGACCTGCACGCCTCGTTTCGTGACGTTCAGGACTTCCGTGGCGACGAGCTGCAGAACCGTTTGATCGAACCCGGCCCCGCCCTCGCCGCCGAGTGCCTCGCCGCTCAGCTTCAAGAGCACCCGGCGGTAAGCGGGCCGCGGGTGGACATCGGTTAGCGCGTCCATGGTCGCTCCTCTGCGTCTCCGCCCGGCCAACAGGACCGGGCGGAGGGCCGTGCGGTGCGTGTTACTCGCCGAGCTTGAATCGGGCGAACCGGCGGACCTGGATGTTCTCCCCGGTGCGGGCGATCGTGTCGGTGATCATGTCGCGGATGCGGCGGCCGGCGTCGCGGATGTAGGGCTGCTCGAGCAGCGCCACCTCAGCGTACCACTCAACGAGCCGCTTCTCGACCTGCGCGTCCGGCGTGCCCGGCGCCTCGTGCGCGATCGCCGCCCGGCGTGCATTGATCTCCTCGGCCGGGATGTCGTCCTTCGAGACGTACCGCGGCGCGCTCGCAGCAACCTGCATCGCCAGCTCGCGTGCCAGCGTCCTGAACTCGTCGGTGCGCGCCACGAAATCCGTCTCGCAGTTCAGTTCCACCAGCGCACCCAGACGGTTGCCCGGGTGGATGTAGGCCTCGACGATCCCCTCGGACGCGGCCCGGCCGGCGCGCTTGGCCGCGGCCGCCAGTCCCTTGTTCTTCAGCAGCTCGGCCGCCGCGTCGAGATCGCCTTTCGCCTCTTCGAGCGCCTTGCGGCAGTCCATCACGCCGGCGCCGGTGCGGGCGCGCAGCGTCTTCACCATGTCGGTCGTGATCGTCATCGTCATGAGCTACCCTCGCAGCTCCTCGGCCTCGACGCGGGCCGCGCCGAAGTCGCCCTCGGTGATCCCGACGTCCATCGCGAGTTCGTCGTCACCCGCGGCCGCCTCGGCCTCGGCTTCCTGTTCATGCACCTCGTGCTTGCGGCGTTCCTCCTGTCCCTCGAGGCACGCGTTGGCGACGCGGTTGGTAATCAGGCGAACCGCGCGGATGGCGTCGTCGTTGCCGGGGATCGGGTAGTCCACCTCGTCCGGATCGCAATTCGTGTCGAGGATCGCGACCACCGGGATCCCGAGCTTGCGCGCCTCGGCGATCGCGATGTGCTCCTGGCGCGTGTCCACGACGTACACGGCGGCCGGAATCCTGTTCATCCCCTTGATGCCGCCGAGGAACTTCTCGAGCTTGGCCGCCTCTTCGAGGAGCCGTGCTTGCTCGCGCTTGGGCAGCACGTCCATGACGCCGCGCGTGCGCATGTCTTCGATCTCGCGCAGCCGCTCGACGCGGCGGCGGATCGTCTGGAAGTTGGTCAGCATCCCGCCCAGCCAGCGCTGGTTGACGTACGGCTGCTGCGCCCGGGTCGCTTCCTCGCGGATTGCGTCCTGCGCCTGCTTTTTCGTACCGACGAAGAGCACGTCACCTCCGCCGGCGACGGTGTCGCGCACGAAACGATACGCCTCTTCGATCAGCGGCACGCTCTTCTGCAGATCGATGATGTGGATGCCATTGCGCTCGGTGAAGATGAAGCGGTTCATCTTGGGGTTCCACCGCCGCGTCTGATGGCCGAAGTGCACCCCGGCTTCGAGCAACTGCTTCATCGTGACGACTGGCACGTGCGGTCCTCCCTCTGGGGTCCCGGCGCCCACCGGCGACCCGAATGGTTTGATCCTCCGCGTGCCTCATCCCCGAAGGCCGGGCCGAGGTCGAGCAACGACACCCTCGTCGGGTCGGCACGCGTGCGGTGTGGGTCCGGCGCCGAACTCCGCACAGAAATCCCGCAAAATCGCAGCCGACTTTGCGGGAGCGGTCGTGCGGCTCGGCGTACGGAAATCCTGCGGTAGTATAGCACGCCGCGGCACCAGAAGAAATGCCTTGGCGGCTGTTCTCCACGCCGAGGCCTGGAGCGCCCGCATGGCGCCACCACCTGGCTCCAACGCGAGTTTCGCCGCGACCTCGCAACTCACGCGCGGGGATGCGCCTGGGCGTAGATCCGTTTGAGGTGCTCGCGTGAGATGTGCGTGTAGATTTGGGTCGTCGACAGGCTCGCGTGCCCGAGCAGTTCCTGCACCGCACGCAGATCGGCCCCGCCGTCCAGCAGGTGTGTGGCGAAGGTGTGCCGGAGCACGTGCGGCGTCGTCCGTTGCTGCACCGCGGCCGCCCGCACCCACCGTTCGATCAGACTCTGCACCCCGCGCGCGGTCAACGGGCCGCCGCGCGCGTTGAGGAACAGGACGTCAGCCGTGCCGGCCGCACGGTCGGCGGCGGTCCCCCGACCCGCGCCAGCGCCCCCGGCCCGTGCCAGACGCGGGCGCGCGTCGTCGAGATAGCGGCGCAGCCAGGCGGCGGCCTCGCTGCCGATCAGCACGACCCGGTCCTTGCCGCCCTTCCCGCGCACGCGCAACTCGTCGCCACCGACATCGGTGCACCGCAGACCGATCAGCTCGCTGACGCGCAGACCGCCGGCGTAGAGCACCTCGAGGATTGCGCGGTCGCGCACACCGGCCGGCTCGTCGAGGTGCGGCGCGGCAAGCAGTGCGGTCATCGCATCAGGGGTCAGGGCCCGGGGCAACCGCCGGCCGCGGCGCGGCGCCGATAGCAACCGCATGGGGCTTTGGGCAACACGTCCTTCACGGCGCAGGAACCGGTAGAACGAGCGGAGCGTGGACAGATGGCGCGCGATCGACGCGCGCGAATAGCGCTGGTGCAGGGTCGCGAGGTACCGCCGCCCGGCAGCCGCGGTGACCGCGTCCCAGCCGTCAATGCGCTCCGCGCGCAGGAAGTTCCGGAAGGTCTCGAGGTCGCGGCGGTATGCCGCGCGGGTGTGGACCGACGCGTTCTGTTCGGCCTCGAGCATGGCGAGGAACGCGGCAATGTCGCGGTCGGGCGTCTGGACCCGCGAGGCCTTCACGGCCGTATTCTAGCCGGTTCTCCCCGATGGTGGGGCGGCCACGGTGCCCGCCGTCTGCGGGGCGGCGGCGGGGGCGCGCGGCCCCCGGGCCTCGCCGTCGCCCGCACCCTCGCGCACGCCCTCGCGGTGACCGCACGCGTCGTTCGTGCAGCGCAGTTCAGTACCCCGGCGGCTGCGCTTGATCACCATCAGGCTGGAGCATACCGGGCACGGCTTCTCGCTCGGCCGGTCCCATGACGTGAAGGTGCAGGTCGGGTAGTTGCCGCACCCGTAGAACGTGCGGCCCCGCTTGGTGCGTCGGGCCACGATCTCGCCCCCGCAGCGCGGGCACGTGACGCCGATGCCGACCGGCCGGGTGTACTTACACTCCGGATAGCCGGAGCAGGCGATGAACTCACCGAAGCGACCGTGCTTCTTGACCAGCGGCCGGGCGCACTGCGGGCACGACTCGCCGATCTCGACCTCGGGCATCTCCAACACCGGGATCTTGGCCTCGGCACGCTCCAGCGTCTGTTGGAACGGTCCGTAGAACGCACGCACGATCTGCTGCCAGTCGGCGCGGCCCTCCTCGATGTGGTCGAGGTCGTCCTCGACGCGGGCGGTGAAGTCGACGTCGACGATCTCGGGAAAGTGCTCGACGAGCAGGTCGGTCACCATGCGCCCGACGTCGGTCGGCGAGAGCCGGCGCTGCACCGAGTGGACGTAGCCGCGCTTCTTGATCGTTTCGATGGTCGGGGCGTACGTACTGGGCCGGCCGATCCCGCGCTCTTCGAGCGCGCGCACCAGCGACGCCTCGGTGTAGCGCGGGGGCGGCTGGGTGAAGTGCTGCTCGGGCCTGACCTCATGCAGCGTGACACGGTCCCCTGCGGTCAGCACCGGCAGCCAGCCCTCGCGCTCGTCGTCGCCGTTGTCGGTGCTCTCGCGATAGAGGATGAGATAGCCCGGGAACTTCACCCGGCTGCCCGTGGCGCGGAACGTGAACTCGCCGCCCACGACGTCGACCGAGAGTGTATCGAGCACCGCCGACGCCATCTGACTGGCCAGAAAGCGCTCCCAGATCAGCCGGTAGAGGCGGTACTGGTCCGAGCGCACGTGCGGCTTCACGCGCTCGGGTGTGCGCGACAGGCTCGTGGGCCGGATCGCCTCATGCGCGTCCTGCGCGTCGCGTCGCGACCGGTAGTGGCGCGGCCGCTCGGGCATGTACGCCTCGCCGAACGACCTGGCGATGTACTCGCGCGCTTCGTGCTGCGCCGACGGCGCAACACGGACCGAGTCCGTGCGCATATACGTGATCAGGCCGACCGCGCCGCCCGACCCGACGTCGAGACCCTCGTAGAGTTGCTGCGCCACGGCCATGGTCCGCGACGCCGAGAAACCCAGCTTGCGGTTGGCCTCCTGCTGCAGCGTGCTGGTGGTGAACGGCGGCGCGGGATTGCGCACCTGGTCCTTGCGGCGCACCTCGCCGACCGCGTACGCCGGCTTGCGGAGTTCCTCGACGAGCGCACGGGCCTCGGCCTCGGTGCCGAGGACCGTGACCCCACCGTTGCCCTCGTCGGCCGGCGCGCCAAACTTCTGGCCGTTGCGCGAGAACAGGCGCGCGGTGAACGTCTCCCCCGCGTCGGTGCGGAACACGCCGTCGATCGACCAGTACTCCCGCGGCACAAACGCTTCGATCTCGCGCTCGCGGTCGACGATCAGGCGCACGGCCACGGACTGGACGCGGCCAGCCGACAGTCCGCCACGGATCTTGCGCCACAGCAGCGGGCTTAGTTTGTATCCGACCAGGCGGTCGAGAATCCGGCGGGCTTGCTGCGCGTTGACCAGATTCTGGTCGATGTCGCGGGGGTGCTTGAGTGCGCGCTGTACCGCCTCTTTGGTCACCTCGTGGAACTCGATGCGGCGGATCGAGGGGTTGACCGGCCGCAGCACCTCGGACAGGTGCCACGAGATCGCCTCACCCTCGCGGTCCGGGTCGGTCGCCATGTACACTGCGGACGCCTTCCTGGCCGCGTCCTTCAGCTCTTTGATGACCGGGCCTTTGCCCTTGATAACGATGTACTTCGGCGTGAAGTCCTGCTCGGTATCCACACCGAGCCGGCTCTTCGGCAGGTCCTTGACGTGGCCCATGGACGCCTTGACCTCGTACGGCCGGGACAGGAGCTTGCTGAGCGTCCGGGCCTTGGTCGGCGACTCAACGACCACGAGCGACTTCGCTGCTGCCACTCATCCCTCCGACGAGCCGTGCGCCTTCCCGGGCGTTCGCATCACCATCTGCCCCGGAAGACACCGAATCAGACCCCGTACCTCGAGCACCGTCACCAGCGCGGCCACTCGCGCCGCCGGCCAGGCGCTCGCCTCGATCACCTCATCGAGCGGTCGTGGCCCGGCGTCGAGGAACGCCAGCAACCGCGCTTCATCATCCGACGCCGTCCGCGCGGGCGCGGTCACCGGCGCGCCCGGCGGCCGAGAGAGCTTCAACTCGTCGAGCACGTCGTCGGCCCGCTCAGCGATCCGCGCGCCCTGCCGCAGCAACTCGTGCGGGGCCCGGCTCTTGACACTGAAGATGCTGCCGGGCACCGCGAACACCTCGCGGCCCTGCTCGAGCGCGTAGTCCACCGTCACCAGCGCGCCGCTGTCCTCCGCGCCTTCGACCACCACCACACCCAGTGCCAGGCCGCTGATCACACGGTTGCGGCGCGGAAAGTGCCCGGGCAGCGGCGGCGTGCCCGGTGCGAACTCACTCACGAGCGCGCCCGCTGCCGCGATCGCCTCAGCCAGCCTGCGGTGCTCGCGCGGGTACAGCACGTCAATCCCGCACCCCAACACCGCGACCGTGTGACCCTCGGCGTCGAGCGCGGCCTGATGCGCGGCGCCGTCGATGCCACGCGCCAGCCCGCTGACAATCGTCACCCCGGCAGCCGCCAGATCTGCGGCCATCCGCCCCGTCGCCGCCCGGCCGTACGCTGTCGCGCGCCGCGATCCCACGATCGCGACCGCCGGCCTCTCGTCGAGCGTCCCGCGGACGTAGAGCACCGCGGGAGGATCGGGGATCGCGCGCAACCGCGCCGGATACGCGGGGTCGAGCAGCGCGAGCACCGAGATGCCGCGCTCCCGGCACCGGCGGAGCATCGCGGCCGGATCGAACGCGCGCGATGCGCTCACGATCTCGTCCGCGTCCCGCCGCCCGGCGGTCAGCGACCGCAGGCTGCGCCACGCGGCGGCTGCCGACCCAGCCTGCTCGAGCCAGCGACGTACCGTGCGCGGCCCCACGTGCGGCAGCGAACCAAGCCCGATACTCGCGGCGACCTCCTCGTCAGGAACGCTCTGGGCCGCTGCCTCGACCATGGCCGCGTGTCCCAACGGGGAGACCCGAAAGTTCATCCTATACACTAGCACAGGCCGTCAAGGTGCCATGGCCGGCCGCAGGTCGAGCGTGCGGTATCGGAGCGCCTCGGCCACGTGGTGTGCCTCGATCGTCGACCGGCCTTCGAGATCAGCGACAGCGGTGGCCACACGGAGCACGCGCTCGGTCGCGCGCGCGCCGAGACCTAAGCGGTCAGCCGCTGCGCGAAGGAAGTGCAGCGCGCCGCCGTCGGCGGTCGCGGGAAGGCGCGACGGCGGAGCGGCGCCGTTACGCCGGGCCGCCGCGGCCTCGCGAATTGCGGCCCGCGCGCGGGCCGCCATGACGCGTGCCCGGACTGTGTCAGAGCCCTCGCCCTGACCGCCGCCAAGCACATCGGCCGTCGGCGGACGCGGAATCTCAACGTGCAGGTCAATCCGATCGAGCAGCGGACCAGACAACCGCGCGAGGTAGCGCTGCACCTGCGCAGGGGTGCACGTACACTCGCGCCGTGGGTCGCCACGGTACCCACACGGGCACGGATTCATCGCACCGACGAGCGCGAACCGCGCCGGGAAGCGGACGGCGCCGTGCGCGCGGGCGATGACGACCGCACCATCTTCGAGCGGCTGACGCAGCGCCTCGAGCGCATCCTGCCGGAACTCGGGCAACTCGTCAAGGAACAGCACGCCGTGATGCGCCAGCGTGATCTCTCCGGGACGCATCCCGGCGCCGCCGATGATGGCGGAGGCAGTGGCGGTATGGTGCGGCGCCCGGAACGGACGCGTCCAGAACAACCCGCAACCCTCGGGCAGGTGTCCGGCCACACTGTAGATCTTGGTCACCTCGACGGCCTCCGCGCGCGACAGCGGCGGCAGCAGCGACGGGAGCCGCCGGGCGAGCATCGTCTTGCCGACCCCGGGTGGTCCGACGAGCAGCACGTTGAGCCCGCCGGCAGCCGCGATCTCGAGTGCGCGGCGGGCCGCGGGCTGGCCGCGCACATCGGCCAGGTCAGGCAGTGACGGTGACGGCATCGCCGCCGCCTCGGGCGGCATCGCCGGGCGCACCGGCTGCGTCCCGCGCACGTGATCGACGGCAGCTCGCAGGGACGGTACTCCATACACCAGCACCTCCGAAGCAACCGCGGCTTCCACGGCGTTCCCAAAGGGCACGAGCAACCCGCGGGCTCGGGTTGCGGCCGCAGCCTGCGCGGCCACGATGGCCCCGGGAATCGCGCGCAACGCGCCGCCGAGGGCCAATTCGCCCAGCGCAAGATACCCGCGCACACAGGCGGGCGCGAGTTGCCCGGTCGCGACGAGGACGGCCAGTGCAATGGGCAAGTCGAATGCCGGGCCTTCCTTTCGCCGGTCGGCGGGCGCCAGGTTGACCACGATGCGGCGCGGGGGCAGGTCGAACCCCGAATTGCGGAGCGCAGACCGAACGCGTTCGCGAGCCTCCTGCACCGCGGTATCGGGCAACCCGACGATCGCGAACGACGGCAGCCCCGGGCCGACGTCCACCTCGACCGACACCGGGACGGCCTCGAGGCCCACCAAGGCGGCGCTCAACACGGTAGCCAGCATAGGCGGCAGGTCTCCACCCGTGTATCGGCGGACACCTGCTGTGCTTCAGGAGTGGAGAGTGAAGAGACTTATCCGGCGGCCGCCGGGGCAGAGCGCTCACCCGGACGCAGCCGCTGCATGACCACCACCACGCCGAGGAAGCCCAGGCCGATCAGGTCGGTCACCAGACCCGGATCAATGAGCAGCAGCGCCGCAACGAGCAGCACAGCGCGCTCTGGCCAGGTGGCCGGGCGCATGAGATACCCAATTACCGAGGCCGCCAGGCACATCGTGCCGACGGTCCCCGTGATGAGTGCCTGCACGGAGTGCGCCCAGGGCGCCTGGCCGAGCAGCAGCGCGTGCCCGTACACGAACATGTACGGGATGATGAAGCCCGCGATCGAGAGCCGCGTCGCCTGCACGCCGGTCGGCCACATCGGCGCCTTGGCGATGCTGGCCGCGGCGAACGCGGCCAGGGCCACGGGCGGCGTCACCGCGGAGATGACCGCGAAGTAGAACAGGAACATGTGCGCGGCCAGCGGCGCCACGCCGAGCTTGATCAGGGCCGGCGCGAGCACGCTGGCGCCGATCGCGTACGCCGCGGTCGTCGGCATGCCCATGCCCAGCACAATCGCCACGATCATGGTCGCGATCAACGCGAGCAGCAGGTTGCCGCCCGCGACGTTGATCAGCAGCTCCGAGAACTTGCCGCCCAGCCCGGTCAGCGAAAGCACGCCGACGATGATGCCGGCCGCCGCACAGGTCGCGCCAATCTCAATGATGCGCTTGGCGCCGTCTTCCATCGCGCCGATGATCTTCTGCACGGTCAGGCGCGTGTCGGCCCGCAGCCATGACAGTACTACCGTCACGGCAAGCGCGGCCAGCGCGGCGCGAAACGGCGACGCGGCCGTGCCCATCACCATGTACAGGAGGACCGCCAGGGGCAACAGCAGGTAGCCGTGTTGCCGGAGGATCGCACCCAGTTGCGGCAACTGCTCCCTGGGCAGCCCCCGAATGCCGGACGACGCCGCGTAGAGGTCGATCATCCAGTAGCCGGCCACGTAGTAGAGGATCGCGGGCCCCACCGCCGCCACCGCGATCGTAGAGTACGGCACGCCGATGATGTCAGCCATGAGGAACGCGGCCGCGCCCATGACCGGTGGGACGATTTGCCCGCCGGTGCTGTTCATGGCCTCGACGCCGCCGGCCACGGTGGGCTTGAACCCGGTCGCCTTCATCAGCGGGATGTTGATGACGCCGTCAACCATGACGTTGGCGACCGACGAGCCGCTCGCCGTGCCGAACAGGGCGCTCGTGATGATCGACACCTTGGCCGGACCACCACGGCGGCCGCCGGCCAGGCTGAGACCCAGATTCACGATGAACTTGCCGATGCCTGAGGCCTCGATGAACGCGCCGAACAAGATGAACAGATACACGTAGCGCGCCGAGACGCCGATGGGCACGCCGTAGATCCCGTTGTCGCTGAAGAGGAACGAGATCAACGATCGGTAGGAGAACCCCTTGTGCCCGAGCAGCCCGGGGAGATACGGGCCGGCGAATACGTAGAGGACGAAGACCCCGCACACGAGGGGCAGAGCAAGCCCGGTCGACCGCCGCACGGCCTCGATGACCGCGATGACCAGCAGCGTCCCTATGACGACGTCACCGGTCGTCGGGAAGACGCCGGCCCGGCCGGTGAGGTCCTCGAACGTCATGAACATGTACGCCACGACGACCAGACTCGCCAGCACAAGTACCCAGTCCACAAGGCCCGGCCGCGCCGCGGTCTGGCGGCCCGGAACGACCAGGAAACTCAGCACCAGGACAAAGGTGAGGTGCACGCCGTACAGCTTCTGCGGGTCGGTGACGATGCCGAAGAACCCACCGAGTTGCACGATGTGGTAGGCCGCCATGGCCACGCCGAGCGCCTTGACGACCCACGACAACACACCTCGGAGCTCCCGCACGGGAATCTCCGAGGTGTCACCGAGTCGTTCGAGATCGACCGGGAGATCTTTGGGCCGATCGGCCACGCTCGTCCCTCCTTGAGGACGCGCTATCGTCGCATCTCTGGCGGCAGTTGCTCGTCGGTCAGTTTCACGCCTTGCTCGCGGAAGTACTTCACGGCGCCGGGGTGCAGCGGCAGTTTGATGTAGAAGATGTTCACCGGCAGCGTCTCGTGGGCGGTCGGATGCACGGTGGCCAGGAAGTCGCGGTTTGCGAACATCGTCTTGACCAATTCGTATACGAAGTCCTCGGGCATGTCCTTGTGCACGATGCCGGCGTTCCACATCTGGATCGTCGGAATGACGTCATCCTGCCCGCGATAGACGCCGGCCCGGATGGCCGCGCGGGCCAGATAGGGGAACCGGCTGGTAAGCGTCTCGATCTGGTCGCGCGTGAACCCGAAGAACCGCGCCGGCCGCACGATCGACGCCTCGACCCATGCGGGCACCGGTACGCCGATCACACCAAAGTTGGCGTCCACCGTACCGTCGCGCATTGCGGTCGCGCCGTCGGCGAACCCCAGGTAGACGACGCGCCGCGGTTTGACGTTGAACAGCTCGAGCACGCGCTCGCCCACGAACTCGGCCGACCCGCCGCGCGGTCCCAGACTGACCACGCGGCCGTTGAGATCGGCGACCGAGCGGATGGGCGAGTTGCCGTCCACCATCCAGTGCGCATACGACGTGTACATCGGGAAGGCGACCCGGATCGCGTCCATCTTGCGGCCCCTGAACTCGCCGATGCCGTTGAGCCCCTCGTACGCCGGGCCGGTCGTGGTGAGTCCCAGTTCGATCTCTTTGGCCTGCACCAGTTGGACGTTCTGCACGGGTCCGCCGGTCACGCGGTTCGTGGCCGACAGCCCCAACTTCTCGCCGATGACGCGGGCGTAGCCGCCCGCGGCCACGTGGTAGACGCCGCCGATCGAGGCCGAGCCGATCGTGACGCTGCGAGGCCATCCGGCCCGCTGTTGAGCCTGAACGGTCGTGCCTGTCAGGGCGATGACCAGGAGTCCTGCGAGCACGAGCATGCGGAACGCGCTCATCCTGTGGCTCACCCCCCCACGAAAGGTGTGATCCCTTGTGTTCGCTGTTCCTCTCCAGTAGCCTCTTTCATTTGCATCAACGCCGGTCGAGCCGTCCGAGGTTCCTACGCCGCCAGCTTGCGCACCACGCTACCAATCGGCGGCGCGCCAGGCTATCGGTTTGGAACCGTATTTGGGCGGAGGTGCTGAAATCTCACAAGTCTGCGCAAATCCGGCCCAGACCCGATGCCCAACGCGTGGAGCGTCGGCGATCATAGGGGGTAGTGCCGCGGCGTAGAGAATTGCAGGATTGCGTAGACTTATATAGAATGTGACGCCGAGCGTGCTGTGGTGAAGGCGGTCAAGGAGCGGTCGGGCCGGTGGCTATCCCTGGGCGAAGCGGCGTCGCAATTGGGCGTCGACGAGGCCACGCTGCGGCATTGGGCCGACACAGGCAAGATCCGCACGTTTCGCACGCCGGGCGGTCACCGGCGATTCCAGCAGGACGACCTGCGAGCGTTGATCCAGCGCGAGACGCCGCGGGTGGACGACCTGGCGAATCTGGTCGAGCGCCGTAGTGCGAAATTGCTGGCCAAATCGCCCGCCCGACCGCTGCGTGAGCGGCCCTGGTATGGCCGGCTGGACGAGACCATGCGCGCCCGCGCCCGCGAGTACGGCCGCGATCTCTTCGAGTCGGTCGTCCGATTCGTGGCCGAGCCGTCGGGCCGCCGCTCCGTGCACGAGCACCTGCTGGCCCGCTCGACGCAGTACGGCGTGGAACTCCGGCAGGCGGGCGTCAGGCCGGCCGACGCGGCCGAGGCGTTCGCGTTCTTCCGTGAGATGGTGCTCAAACTCGTGACCGAGCCCAGGGGCCGGGGCGGCATGCTCGACGAGGGACAGGTGCGCACGCTGCTCGACGTGAGCGCGCTGCTCGATGAGATCTTCGCCACGATCCTGCACGCCTGGGATCGCAGCGAGACCGGCCCGATCGCCACGTCCGCGGGCCAGCCAGGAGTCGCGCGGTGATCGTGCGCGTGGGGACACGTGGCAGCGCGCTGGCGCTCGCGCAGGCCGGTCTGGTCACGGCGCGACTGGCGCACCTCGGGCTTCAATCTGAGATCGTCACGATTCGGACACCCGGAGACCGTCACCCGCGGCAGCCGACGGTCGCGCTGGGCGTCGGCGCGTTCGTCAAGGATCTCGAGATCGCACTGCGCGACGGCCGTATCGATCTGGCCGTGCACAGTGCCAAGGACCTCCCGAGCACCGGGTCGGACGGCTTGGTCCTGGCCGCGTTCTTGGAACGCGAGGACCCGCGCGATGTGCTGGTGACACGCGACCGCAGCGGGCTCGACGCGCTGCCGGCCGGTGCCGTCGTTGGCACCGACAGCCCCAGGCGCCGCGCCTTCCTCCTCGCCGCGCGCCGCGACCTGACGGTGACCGGGATGCGCGGGAACGTCGACACACGCCTGCGGAAACTGGCCGCCGGAACGGTGGACGCGCTCGTGCTGGCCGCGGCCGGACTGGCCCGGCTCGGGCTGGCCGATCGCGCCGCAGAGCGGCTCGCGCCGTCGGTCATGCTGCCGGCCGTCGGTCAGGGCGCGGTGGTCGTGCAGACGTGTGTCGACGCGGTCGACTTGGGGCAGCGGCTCCGCCGGATCGACCATGTCCCCACGCGCGTGGCGGTCGAAGCCGAGCGCGCGTTCCTGGCGGCGCTGGGCGGCGGATGCCAGCGACCAATCGCGGCGCTGGGCACGTGCGCGGACGATCGTCTGAGTCTGGACGGCGCCGTACTCGATCCCGCCGGCACACAGGTCATCCGGGCGAAGATCGACGGCCCATGCGACGACGCGGAGGGAATGGGCCGCACCCTGGCCGCGAGGCTGCTCGCCTTGGGCGCCGAGCGATTGCTGTTCGAGGTGGCGTCGTGACCACCCCGCGCGGGCGTACAGGCCCCCTCACAGGCCGGCGCGTGATGGTGACCAGGCCGCGGACGCAGAGCCAGCCGCTGGTCGAGCGACTGCAGGCGCTGGGGGCGACGGCCGTCGCGGTGCCGACGATTCGCATCGTACCGCCTCGGCCGGGCGGGGCGCTCGATCGCGCGCTGGGGCACCTGCACGAGTATGACTGGGTGGTGGTCACCAGCGCCAACGGCGCGCGCGCCTGCCTGACGCGGGCCCGCGCGCTCGGGGTGTCGCTCTCGGCGGCGCGGCCGCAGTGGGCGGCCATCGGTCCGGCGACCGCAGCCGCGCTTCGCAGCGCCGGCGTCACGGTGGCGGTCACGCCGCCCCGCTACCTCACCGAAGCAATTGTCGCCGCCCTGCCGGATGTGCACGGCGTCCGCGTGCTGCTGCCGCGGACCGACGCGGCGCCGCCGGGTCTGGCGCAGGCGCTCCGCGAACGCGGCGCCCAGGTCGACGAGGTCACCGCGTATCGGACCATCCTCGCGCCCGCGTCGTCGCGTGAACGCGTCCGGCAACTCGTGGCCCGCCGCGCCGTCGACACGATCATCTTCACGAGTGCGTCCACCGTGCACGGCCTGGTCAGGCTGCTCGACGAGCGGCGCGACGCGCTGCAGGGCATGACGCTCGCGTGCATCGGACCGGTCACGGCCGCGGCGGTCGCCGAACACGGCTTGCACCCGTCGGTCGTGGCGGCGGAGCACACGACCGACGGCGTGATCGCCGCGCTGATCGCCCACCATGAAACCGGTCGCAAAGGAGCGCCCCATGCGCGAGACCGCGCTGCGCGGTAGATTGATCACCCGACCCCGCCGGCTCCGGCGAACCGAGGCGCTGCGGAGTCTGGTGCGGGAGACACGGGTCCATCCCTCGAACCTGGTCGCGCCGTTCTTCGTGCGTGCCGGCCGCGGGGTGCGCGAGCCCATCCTCTCGCTGCCCGGGCAGATGCGGCTCTCGCCGGACGAGTTGAACCGCGCGGTGGATGACCTGATCGGCCTGGGCATCCACGCGGTCCTGCTGTTCGGGCTGCCCGAGGAGAAAGACGCCGCAGGCACCGGCGCCTACGCAGACGACGGCATCGTGCAGCAGGCGGTGCGCGAGCTCCGGCGCCTGCACCCGGCGCTGGTCATCATAACCGACGTGTGCCTGTGCGGCTATACCGACCATGGCCACTGCGGCGTGGTCCGGGGCGGTGAAGTGGACAACGACGCGACGCTCGCGCTGCTGGCGCGCACCGCGGTCTCGCACGCGGCGGCGGGCGCCGACATCGTGGCGCCGAGCGCGATGATGGACGGGCAGGTCGCCGCGATTCGCGCGGCCCTCGACGATCAGGGCCACACCGACGTTGCCGTCATGGCGTACGCCGCGAAGCACGCCTCCGCGTTCTATGGCCCGTTCCGCGAGGCGGCCCACTCGACCCCGCAGTTCGGCGACCGCCGCAGTTACCAGATGGACCCGGCAAACGCGCGGGAGGCGGTGCGGGAGATCGCGCTCGACGTCGAGCAAGGCGCGGACATCGTGATGGTCAAACCGGCGCTGGCGTACCTCGACGTGCTGCGGGCTGCCCGCGAGACCACCACCCTGCCGCTGGCCGCGTACTGGGTCAGCGGCGAGTACGCGATGCTGAAGGCCGCGGCCGCGAATGGGTGGCTCGACGAACGACAGGCCGTGCTCGAAGTCCTGGTCGCGATCCGCCGTGCCGGCGCAGACATCGTCATCACGTACGCGGCCGCCGACGCAGCGCGCTGGCTGCGTGGCGAGGACGCGTGACGCGGAGCGAGTGAGCGAACGCGCGATGCTGTCGGTCGTCGGCCTCAGTTACAGGACCGCCCCGGTCGAGGTGCGCGAGCGTCTGGCGTTCAACGAGGCGGAGTTGCCCACCGTGCTCGGCGCGGTACAGCGCCTGCCGGGGATCGACGAGTGTCTGGTGCTGTCCACGTGCAACCGCACCGAGGTCTACCTGGTCACGTCCGGAGACCCGCCCGTGATCGAGGTGCTCCGCGCACTCGGCGACCTGCGCGGAGTCTCGCTCGACGTGCTGCAGCCGGCGGTGTACATCTACCGTGACGGCGCGGCCCATCACCTGCTGCGTGTGACCGCGGGCCTCGATTCCCAGGTGGTCGGCGAGGCGCAGATCCTGGGCCAGGTGCGGCGCGCGTTCGAGGCCGCGCGCGCGGCCGGGGCTACCGGCCCGCTGCTAAACCACACGCTGCAGAGTGCGCTGACAACCGGACGGCGCGTGCGTCGCGAGACCGCGCTCGGCCGCGTCGCCGCCTCGGTGCCGCGCGCCGCGCTGGCGCTCTGCCAGCGGGAGCTCGGCTCGCTTCGAGGCCGGCGCACGGTCATCGTCGGCGCCGGCAAGATCGGCAGCCTCGCCGCGGACATGTTCGCCGACTCCGGCGCGACGATCACCGCGGTGGCCAACCGGACGCCGGAACCGGCCCAGGCGCTTGCCGCGCGGGTCGGTGCGCGAGCGGTGGCGCTCGAGGCCATCGGGACCGCGGCGGCCGACGCCGAGTTGCTCCTGGCGTGCGCCGGCGCGTCGACGCCGGTCGTCAGCCGGGCGGTCCTCGCAGCCGCCGGTGAGCGGCGCGCACCGCTCATGATCGTGGACCTGGCCATCCCGCGAGGCGTCTCCGAGGATGTGACCGCGCTGGCGGGCGTCACGCTCCACACGCTGGACGATCTACCCTCGTCGGCGTCGAGTCAGGGCGTGACCGCCGATGATCTGGCCCATGCCGAGCGAATCATCAACCACGCGGTTGAGCAACTCGATCGCTGGCTCGCGGCACGCGCCGCGGCGCCCTTGATCGAAGCGCTGCGCGACCGGGCCAGCGCGATCGTCGAGGCCGAACTCGGCCGCGCGCGCGGCCGGCTGCGCGGGCTCGACGCCGCCCAGCGGGACGCGGTGCGCGTGGTGCTCGAGTCCGCGGTGCACAAACTGTTGCACCATCCCACGGTCGGCATGCGCGAACTGGCGGCCCGCGACGCCCGGCTCCTCGACGTCGCGCGGGACCTGTTCCGGCTGCCCGACGGCGGGCGGTCCAGAGGAGGCATGGACGGGTGAGCACGACCGGCACGACCGCGCCACAGTCGGCGGCCCTGTTCGCCGAGAGCGAGGGCTATTTCCCCGGCGGAGTCAACAG
>JAVKJV010000006.1:53179-103158 GCA_031458775.1 Candidatus Fervidifonticultor quartus
GCATTTCGCGCGGTCGGGGGCGAGCCGCCGATCGTCCATGTGGGCGCCGGGGCGCGCGTCACAGATGTCGACGGCCGCACGTTTCTCGACTACATCGGGTCGTGGGGCGCGGCGGTGCTCGGGCACGCGACGCCGGAGGTCGTGGCCGCGGTGCAGGAACAGGCCGCCCGCGGCGCGAGCTTCGGCATGCCGACGCCCTACGAGGTCGAGCTGGCCCGCCTGATCCGCGCCGCGATGCCCTCTGTGGAGCGCCTGCGCTTCGTGAGTTCGGGCACCGAGGCCGGGATGTGCGCGCTGCGCGCAGCGCGCGGGTTCACCGGCCGGGAGAAGATCGTCAAGTTTGCCGGCTGCTACCATGGCCACGCCGACCCGCTGCTGGCCCAGGCCGGCTCCGGTGTGGCCACGTTCGGGCTGCCGAGCAGCGCGGGCGTGCCCAGGAGCGCCGTGGCCGACACCGTGATCGTCCCGTACAACGATCTCGCGGGCGTGCGCACCGTCTTTCAGGCCCACGCGGGACAGGTCGCCGCGGTGATTGTCGAACCGGTCGCGGCAAACATGGGCGTCGTGCCGCCCGTGCCCGGCTTCCTCGAAGGCCTACGAGAGATCACACAGCGCGACGGCGCGCTGCTGATCTTCGACGAAGTCATCACCGGGTTCCGCGTGGCGTGGGGCGGCGCGCAGGCCCGCTACGGCATCGTGCCGGACCTCACCTGTCTCGGCAAGATCATCGGCGGCGGCCTGCCGGTCGGCGCCTACGGCGGGCGGCGCGACGTCATGGAAACGGTCGCACCGCTCGGTCCGGTCTATCAGGCGGGTACGCTCTCGGGCAATCCGATTGCGATGGTCGCGGGCGCGGCGACGCTGCGACGGTTGCGCGACCCGGCCCTGTACGAGACGCTCGAGGCCCGTGCCGCGCGCCTGGCACAGGGCCTGGCGGCCGCGGCGGCCCGCGGCGGCGTCCCGGCGTCGGTCGTCCAGCACGCGTCGATGCTGACCCTGTTCTTCACCGCGGCACCCCCGCGCAACTTCGCCGAGGCGAGCGCCGCGGACACACAGCGGTTCGCGCGGTTCTTCCGGGCCATGCTCGAGCGCGGGGTCCTATTGCCGCCCTCGCAGTTCGAGGCGTGGTTCGTGTCCGCCGCGCACACCGATGCGGACATTGAGATGACGATCGCGGCGGCCGCCGATGCCCTGCGCGCCGTCTGACGTTCATGGGGGATCCGTGTGATGGATGAGTCGTGGCGATACGTACACGTCCTGGCGCTCAAGGTGGATCCGGCATGGCGCCGGCTGCCCGACGACGCCCGCCGCAAGGACGCTGAGCAGTTCGAACGCGCCGTCGCGGCGGCGTCGGAGCGCGTGCGCGCGTTCACCTACTCGATGGTCGGACTGCGGTCCGAGGTCGACCTGCTCTTCTGGCGGCTGGCGCCTTCGGCCGACGCGCTGGAGGAAACCGCGGCGGCAATGCTGCAAGCCGGGCTCGGCCGGCATCTGACCGTCGGGCACACCATGCTGGGCTACGTGCGGCCGTCGCAGTACGTCAAGAAACCGACGACGCAGGAACAGGCGATGTTCTTGGGCACCCGCAACGCCTACCTCATCGTCTACCCGTTCGTGAAGACCGCCGAGTGGTATCTGCTGGACCGCGAGACGCGCCAGACCATGATGAACGAGCACATGAAGGTCGGGCACCAGTTTCCCATGGTGCGGCAGCTGCTCGCGTACTCCTTCGGACTCGACGATCAGGAGTTCATCGTCGCGTACGAGACCGACGATCTGCCGGCGTTCGTCGACCTGGTCTACGCCCTGCGCATGACCGAGGGCCGGAAGTACACCCTGCGCGACGTGCCGATCCTCGTGGGTATCCACCGGCCGTTGCGTCAGATTCTGACGCTGCTCGGCGCGCCGGCGACCGCTGAGGTGCGCTCATGAGGCCGGCCGGGCATGCCGGCGAATATCCTGCGGGGCACCCCGGGGGACACGCCGGCCGCCATCCGGCCGGGCACCCCGGCGCGCCGTCGTACGAGGCGGTCCGCGCAGCCCAGGTCGGCTACGTGTACGACCGCGCGCCGATGATGTTCTACTGGGAGATGACGCAGGCCTGTGACCTCGCGTGCACGCACTGCCGGGCCGAGGCGCAACCCCACCGCGACCCTGATGAACTCACCACCGATGAAGCCAAGGCGATGTTGCGGCAGGTCCTGCGGTTCGGGGCGCCGTTGCCGCACGTGGTCTTCACCGGCGGCGACCCGCTCAAGCGCGCCGACCTGCACGAACTCGTCTCGTACGCCAAGGGCCTCGGCATCGGCGCGTCGCTGGCGCCGGCTGGCACGCCGCTGCTCACGCGCGAGGCGATCTTCGCGCTGCGCGACGCGGGGGTGCAGAGCATGTCGCTGAGCCTCGACGGCTCGAGCGCCGAGCGGCACGACACGTTCCGGGGCGTACCGGGCTGCTTCCAACGCACCATAGACGCCGTCGGCTGGGTCGCCGAGTCCGGGCTGCCCTTGCAGGTCAACACCCTGGTCACTGACGAGACCGCGGCGGACCTGCCGGCGATCTACGCGCTGCTCACCCGATATCCCATCGACCGCTGGAGCCTGTTCTTCCTCATCTCGGTCGGCCGCGGCACGGCGCTGCGCGAGCTCGATCCGGTCTCGACCGAATCGTTGATGCACTGGCTGTACGACGTGATGCCGGATGCGCCGTTTGCGATCAAGACCACCGAGGCGCCGCACTTCCGCCGCATCGCCCTGGCCCGCATGAAGGCCGACGGCTGGGACGGCGCCCGGATCCGCCGCAGTCCCGTGGGCCGCGGATTCGGCATCCGCGACGGCAACGGCATCATGTTCGTCTCGCGCAACGGCGAGATCACGCCGTCGGGCTTCCTCCCGCTCGCCGCCGGCAACGTGCGCACGCATGATCTGGTCGACGTCTACCGGAACAGCGCGCTGTTCGTCGCGCTGCGCGACCCCTCGCGCTACAAAGACCGCTGCGGCCGGTGCGAGTACAACATGACGTGCGGCGGCTCGCGCGCCCGGGCCTTCGTACACACCGGCGACCCGCTGGCCAGTGACCCGCTCTGCGCGTACGTCCCGCCCGCAGTCGGCGCCACGGCATGACCGACCGCTTCCTGCGGGCGTGCCGCCGCGAGCTCGTGGACTGCACGCCGGTCTGGTTCATGCGCCAGGCCGGCCGGTCGCAGCCCGAGTATCGTGCGCTCCGCGAGCGGTATACGCTCCTGGAAATCGTGCGGACCCCGGAGCTGTGCGCGCAGGTGACCCTCCTGCCGGCCGCGCAACTGGGTGTGGACGCGGCGATTCTGTTCTCGGACATCACGCTGCCGCTCGCCGGCATGGGGGTGGCCTTCGACATCGTCGAGGGGCACGGCCCGGTGATCGAGCGGCCGGTCAGGACGGCGGCCGACATCGCGCGGCTGCGCGCGTTCGACGCCGAGCGCGACGTCCCGTTCCTGCTCGATGCGATCCGGCTGATTCGGCGCGACGCGCGCGTCCCCCTGATCGGGTTCGCCGGTGCGCCGTTCACGCTCGCAAGTTACCTCGTCGAGGGCAGGGGCTCGCGCGATCTCCATCTCACGAAGCGCATGCTGATGGCTGAGCCCGGCGCGTGGACGCGGCTGATGACCGCGCTGACCGACGCCACGCTCGCGTACCTCGCGGCGCAGGTCCGGGCCGGCGCGCAAGCGCTGCAGGTGTTCGACTCGTGGGTCGGCGCGCTCGCCCCCAGGGACTACGAGGTCGCCGTCCTGCCCCACATGCGGCGGCTCTTCGACGGCCTGCGTCCCCTGGGTGTACCGGTCATTCACTTCGGCACCGGCACCGCGGGATTGCTGCCCTTGATGGCACGGGCCGGCGGCGACGTCATCGGCGTGGACTGGCGGATTCGCCTTGGTGAGGCCTGGGCCCGCGTCGGTGACGCCGGCATTCAGGGCAACCTCGACCCCTCGGTCATGCTCGCACCGTTCGACGCGACCGCCGCGGCCGCGCGCGACATCCTGAACGACGCGGGCGGCCGGCCCGGACACATCTTCAACCTCGGCCACGGCGTCCTGCCGCAAACGCCTCAAGACTCGTTGCGGCGCCTGGTCGACCTTGTGCACGAACACGCGCTCACGTCCGTAGGTGAACGATGATCGGGATTCTCGCGATGGCGTACGGCACTCCGAGCGGCCCCGGAGACCTCGAAGCCTACTACACGCACATCCGGCGCGGGCGGCCGCCGTCCAGAGAACTCCTCGACGAACTGGCCGCGCGCTACGAGGCGATTGGTTGGTCGCCGCTGACCGCGATCACCCGGCGTCAGGCCGACGGCCTGCAGGCCCGGCTCGACGCCGCGGCGCCGGGTCGCTACCGTGTTTACGTCGGCATGAAGCACGCGCCGCCGTTCATCGGCGACGCCGTGCGCCAGATGGCCGCGGACAGGGTCACCGGCGGCGTGGGCGTCGTGCTCGCGCCGCACTACTCGCGCATGAGCGTCGGCACGTACATCGCCTACGCCGAGGAGGCGCGCCGGGCGCTGGACCGGCCGTTCTCGATGAAGTACGTCGAGCGTTGGGGCGAGCACCCGCTGTTCCTCGACGCCGTGGCCGACCGGCTCCGCGTGGCCCTGGCCGAATTGCCCGACGCGGTGCGGCCGCACACGCCGGTGATCTTCTCGGCGCACAGCCTGCCCGAGCGTATTCTCGGCTGGCACGATCCGTATCCCGACGAGTTGCGGCGGACCTCGGCGGCCGTCGCCGCGCGCGTCGGCGTGACCCGGTGGTCGTTCGCGTATCAGAGCGCGGGGCGAACCGCCGAGCCTTGGCTCGGGCCCGATGTGCGCGAGGTCGTCCAGCAGCTCTACGAGGCGGGCGACCGCGGCGTGGTCTCGTGCGCGGTGGGCTTCGTTACCGATCACCTCGAAGTGCTCTACGATCTCGACATCGAGGTCAAGGCGTTGTGTGATCGCCTCAGCATGCGCTACGTCCGCGCGGCCTCGCTTAACGATCATCCGCTGATGCTGGACGCCCTGCTCGACCTCGTCCAGCACCACGCGGTCGAGCCGCCAGCCGAGGTCACGGCCGTACACTGACCGGACGTGACACCTCATCTCGTCATCGCCGGCGGCGGGATCACCGGGCTGGCCGCGGCCTACGCGGTCACCGCCTCAGAACGCGCGCGCGCGCGCGGGATCCGATGCACCCTCGTTGAGACCGCGCCGCGATTGGGCGGCAAGATCCTGACCGAACACGCAGACGGCTGCGTGATCGAGCACGGGCCGGACTCACTGCTCGCGACCAAACCGTGGGCCGCCGACCTCTGCCGCGAGGTCGGCCTGGGCGACCGGCTCATCCCCACGCAGCCCGGCCGGGCGGTCTACGTGTGGTATCGCGGACGGCTGCACCCGCTGCCAGAAGGCATGGCGTTCGGCATCCCGACGCGTCTGGGGCCGATGGTGCGCACCGGGCTGCTGTCGCCGGTCGAGAAGCTGCGTGCCGCCGCGGATCTGATCTTGCCGAGGCGCGGCGACGCCGAGGACGAGACCATCGGGGCACAGTTGCGCCGGCGGTTGGGTGACGCGGTCGTCGACCGCCTGGCCGGTCCGTTGCTCGGCGGGATCTATGCGGGCGACCCCGACGCGCTGAGCGTGAGGGCGACCTTTCCGCTGCTCGCGGAGTGGGAGGCCGCGCACCGCAGCCTGATCATCGCGGCCCTGGCCCGGCGCCGCGCGCGGGACGCCGCGGCCACCGCGGTCAGAACCTCACCGGCACACGGGCCCGGTGCGTCCGGTCACGAGCGCGGCCCCAGTCCACTGTTCCTCGGGCTGGCCGGCGGTCTCGGAGAGATGGTCGAGCGCGTGGACGCGTCGCTCGAGCGCACGGTGCGCCTGACCGGCCGGACGGTCCGTCGCATCGCGCGCGACACGACCCGGCCCGCGGCGTACCGGGTGACTCTGGATAACGGCCACGTGCTTGGTGCCGACGCCGTGCTCCTGGCGACCCCGGCGTACGTCAGCGCGGAGTTGCTGGAGCCCCTGGTGCCGTCGGTCGCCGCGGTCCTCCGCCAGATCCCGTACGTGTCCACGGCAGCGGTCACGATGGCGTTCCGTCGAGCGGAGGTTGCCCATCCAGTGGACGGTCATGGGTTCGTGGTCGCGCGCGGGAGCCCGCTGGCGATCACGGCCTGCACCTGGGTCTCGTCGAAGTGGCCGCACCGCGCACCGCCGGAACTGGTGCTGGTCCGGTGCTATGTCGGCCGGGCCGGTGAGGAGGAGATCGTCAACGAAGACGATGACCGGCTGGTCGCAGTGGTGCGCGCCGATCTCCGCACGACGATGGGGATCGCGGCGCACCCGGTGCTCGTGCGCGTGGCGCGGTGGCCCAGGGCGATGCCGCAATACCCGGCCGGTCACCTGGAGCGGCTGGACGCCATTGATACGGGCCTGCAGCAGACGCCGGGACTCGCGCTGGCTGGTGCCGCCTACCGGGGGATCGGCATCCCTGACTGCGTACGCCAGGGCACCGAGGCCGCGCACCGGCTGCTCATGCACATCATCGGCGAGGACGGGACCGTCTGACGGCCGGCCGCGCCGCACAGCCTCGACCGTCGCCAGGCACGGCGGCGCAGCCCACAGCACCTCGTCAGATGGCGACGCGAAACGCGTCAGGCACGTGCTCGATCCTCAGCACGCGGCCGCTGGCGCCCGTGAGCACCGTGATCACGTCGAACCGTGTCAGGCATCCGTGCCACCCGCGCGCCGTCAGGTACGCCGACGCGAGTCTCGCGAGCCGGCGCTGCTTGACCGCGGCTACGGCCTCGCCGGGATGTCCGAACCCGGTGCCGCTTCGGCTCTTGACCTCCACGAACACCACCAGGTCGTGACACCTCGCGACCAAGTCGATCTCGCCTGACCGCGTGCGGACATTACGGTCGAGCACCTCGTACCCGTGCGCGGTGAGCCATGCGGACGCCGCCGCCTCACCGAGAGCGCCCAGGGTCCTTCGCGCGTCGCGCGCCATCCTGCTCGGATCATCGTCACGGAGAGGGGCCGCGCACGGGGGTTATGCTCGACGGCGCCCGCCGGCATCCTGGAGAGAAAGCAGTGGCTCCTGCCGGAGGTCCGACGGGAGAAACGCACGCCGGTG
The DNA here is from genome assembly GCA_031458775.1 of Candidatus Fervidifonticultor quartus. Taxonomy (GTDB): domain Bacteria; phylum Sysuimicrobiota; class Sysuimicrobiia; order Sysuimicrobiales; family Humicultoraceae; genus Fervidifonticultor_A; species Fervidifonticultor_A quartus. The sequence continues at coordinate 60,321 of JAVKJV010000006.1, forward strand.
TTCCGGGGTCGGTCCGAGCCGGCGTAGCGCGGCGAGATGATCGGCCGTCGCATAGCCTTTGTGCCGGGCAAATCCGTAGCCGGGAAAGCGGCGGTCGAGCTCGACCATCAGGCGGTCGCGCGTCACTTTGGCCACGATCGACGCCGCCGCGATCGAGGCGCACATGGCGTCGCCCCGGACGACCGTGACCTGTGGAATGGCGATGCCTGCGCGCAGGTGCCCGTCCAACAGGACCAGGCCCGGGGGCTCGGGCAGCGAGCCGATCGCGCGTCCCCAGGCCAGTCCGGTGGCCCCGAGAATGTTGTGCCGGTCGATCTCGGCGACGTCGGCGATGCCGATGCCCAGGGCGGCGGCCGCCCTGACGATCTGGTCGTAGAGGGCCTCACGCTCTCCGGGCTTCAACTTCTTCGAGTCCTTGAGCCCGGGTATGATCCGCACCTCGGAAAAGACCACGGCCGCCGCGACGACCGGGCCAGCGAGCGGCCCGCGTCCGACTTCATCGACCCCGGCGACCGGTGCCGTGCCCCGGGCCCAGGCGGCTTCCTCTCGCGCGAAAAGCGCGGCGACGCGCTCGGCTTCCACCCGCGCATGCTCGCGACGCCGCACCCAGCGCTGGGCCAGGTGGCGGACACCGGCCCGGGGATCGGTGAGCAACTCCGTGGGGTCAACCTGATCGGCGCGGAGCGCCGCGGCCAGCGCCGTCAGCGTGAGGCGTCTCGCAGACCCGGTCACCGCGTGGCTCCGGCGTCCCCGACCGGATCAGCGAGGCAGGCCGATGCGGTCGAGCGGCCAGTAGACCGCCAGGGCGCGGCCCACAATGTTCTTCACCGGCACGAACCCAAAGAACCGGCTGTCCTCGCTGTTGCAGCGGTTGTCGCCCAACACGAACACCGAGTCCTTCGGGACCGTCTCCGGTCCGTAGTTGCTGGCGCACGCGCGGTCCCCACCGGGCAACGCCGTGGGGTACACCTCGTGCAGCGGCCGGCCGTTGATGAGCACCAGCCCATCCTTGATCTGGATTCGCTCGCCGGCCAGGCCGACCACGCGCTTGACGAAGTCTTTGTTGGGGTTGAGCGGGTAGCGGAAGACAATGATGTCACCGCGGCGGATATCCCAGATCCGGTAGGTGAACTTGCCAACGAGGATACGATCCCCGGTGCGCAGCGTCGGTTCCATCGAGGCCGACGGGATAAAGAAGGCCTGCACGACGAAGACGATGATCACCAACGACAGCAGCGCCGCGAAGATCGTGGCGTCGAGCGTCTCGACGATCGAGACGCGGACGGCCGGTGGGAGCCGGTACAGCCGCCGCACGAGTGTGCGGACCAGGAACAACACGACCGCGACGCCCAGGATCAGGGAGGGAATCCCGAACGGCAGCCGCTCGGTCCAACTGAGGAGCTCTCGCAGGTCTGGCACGGGCAACGGCGTCTAGCGCTCTTCCTTGATGCGCGTCTCCTTCCCGATCTTCCCCCGCAAGTAGTGCAGCTTCGCGCGGCGCACCCGGCCGCGCCGCACGACATCAATCTTCTCCACACGCGGCGAGTGCAGCGGGAAGATGCGCTCCACGCCCACGCCGTGACTCAGGCGGCGCACCGTGAACGACTCTTCCGAGCCGGCGCCCCGGCGCGCGATGACGGTACCCTCGAACGCCTGCACGCGCTCGCGACCGCCCTCGACGACCTTGATGTGCACGCGGACGGTGTCCCCCGGGGCGAACGCCGGAACCTTCTTCTTGAGTTGCGATGATGTGACCAGCTTCAGCTTCTCCATTGGTGCTCGCCTCCCCATGCCAGGCCGCCGCGCCACGGCCACGATCTCGAATTGTAGCACATCTCGTCTAGCTTTCGCCGCGCAGCGCCGCGCGGTCTTCGTCGCTGAGCCGGACCCAGTCGATCAGATCGGGCCGTCGCGCCAGCGTGCGGCGCAGTTGCTCGCGCCTGCGCCACTTCCGGATCTGTTCGTGATGGCCGGACAGCAACACCTCGGGCACCCGCAGACCGCGGATCTCCGCGGGCCGCGTGTAGTGCGGGTAGTCGAGCAGGCCGCTGGTGAATGAGTCCGCCTCGACCGACTGCTCGTCGCCCACGACACCGGGGAGCAGACGGGCCACGGTCTCGACGATCACCATGGCGGCGAGTTCGCCGCCGTTGAGCACATAATCGCCGATCGAGATTTCCTCGGCGCCAAGGCCCAGGACCACGCGCTCGTCCACGCCCTCGTAGCGGCCGCACAAGATGATCAGGTGCGGCTCGCGCGCGAATTCCTCGGCCGCGCGCTGGTCAAAGCGGCGGCCCTGCGGCGACGTCAGGAGCACACGCGGCCGGCCCGGGCTCTGCGCCGTGATGGCCTCGACCGCGGCGAAGAACGGTTCGGGCTTCATCACCATGCCGGGGCCGCCGCCGTACGGCACGTCGTCCACCTGTTTGTGCCGGTCGGCGGCGAAGTCGCGCAGGTTCCACACCTTCAGGGCCAGGAGCCCGCGCTCCCTCGCCTTCGCCATGAGCGAGACGTCCAGCGCGCTCAACGCCTCCGGGAAGATCGAGACGATGTCAACGCGCACGGCTGACGGCCTCCAGGCCGTCCGGAAGCGCGACGATCATCTCACCGGCCGCCACGTCGATCCGGCGGACGACATCACGCACCGCCGGGATCAGCCACTCGCCGGCCTCGCCCCGCGCCACATACACATCGTTGGCCGGTGTCCGCATGACCTCCGTCACCGTTCCCAGGGTGCGGCCCTCGACGGTGCGCACCGTCAGGCCGATGATCTCGAACACATAGAACTGGTCCTTGCCGAGCGCCACCGCGGCATCCCGCGCCACGGCGACCGCCGCGCCCCGCAGGGCCTCGGCGGTCGCGAGGTCGTCCACGCCGTCCAGCGTCAAGAGCACACCGCCGCGGTGCGGCCGGTGGCCTGTGACACGAACCGCCTCGGCTCGGCCGCCGCGGACGAGGTACGCGTCGCGCAGGCCCTCGAAGCGCCGTGGGAAGTCGGTGTCGAGCTGCACCCGCACCTCGCCGCGCAACCCATGCGGTGCGACGATCCGGCCGATCGTGACGAGGCCGGCGGCCGGTCGGCGGCGGACCGCGGCCGACGCGGCCCCGGTGCCGCTACCCCTCGCGGATCTCGATGACGATCCCATCCTTGATGACGACCTCGGCGCGCGCCAGCCGCGTGAAGAAGTTGTCACCGACGTTGAGCTCCACCAGGCTCTCGATCGTGCCCTGGGAGAACTCCGAGTTCAGTTCGAGTGACTCGGCCTCTTTCAGCCGGGCCTGCAGTTCCATGCGCGCGGCTTCCTGGCGGGACCGCTCGACCTCGAGCTGCTGGCGAAACGCCCGCACCTGAGGAGAGAGCTGCCGCTCCAGCTCCGCGCGGCGTATCTGCGTGTCGATCTGCGCGATGACGCTGTCCAGCCGCTTCACGGTGTCTTCCAGTTCCCCGAGGTACTGCCTCTTGAACGATTCGGTCACGATGGCCTTCACGACCAGCGGCCGAACAACCGTCATACCCATGCCGGCCTCCGTGTCTGCTGATTCACTCGCGATTGACCCGCTGTGAGCGCACGCAGGCGCCCATCCGTGCTCACGCCGCGATCTCCACGACGACGCGCTGACCGCGTGACGCCGCCGCCTTGGCCAGCGTGCGGATCGCGCCGACGATGCGTCCGCGCTTGCCGATGACCTTCCCCACCTCGTCGGCGGCCACGCGGACCTCGACGACGAGCATGCGATCGCGCTCCGAGGCGCGCACCGTCACGGCCTCGGGCCGGTCGACCAGCCCCTTTACCAGGAACTCCACCAGCGCCCGGATATCCGCGGGAGGCATCAGGATCGTTCCTGTCAGGACTTGCCGGCGCGACTGGCTTCCCAGCGCTCCCAGATGCCGGTCTTCTGCAGCAGCACCCGGGCCGAGTCCGACGGCCGGGCGCCGCGATCAAGCCACGTGCGCGCCTTGGCCTCGTCGATCTGGATGACCGATGGCTCGCGCCGGGGGTTGTAGTACCCGAGCGCGTCCAGATAGCGTCCGCCCCGCGGGGTGCGCGAGTCGGCCACCACGACACGGTACGACGGCTGGTGCTTGGCACCCATCCGCATCAATCGAATCTTGACCGCCATGCGTCTACCTCCCTGGTGAGAGTCGTCCGAACCGACCGCGGTCGTCGACGTGGCGCATCAATCGCCGGACCTGGTCGAACTGCTTGACCAACCGATTCACATCCTGCACGCTCGTGCCGCTGCCGGCCGCGATGCGCCGCCGCCGGCTGCCGTCGATGATCGACGGCTGCGCCCGTTCCTGCGCCGTCATCGACTGGATCATCGCCTCGATACGCTTGAGCTGCTTCTCGTCGACCGTCAGGCCGGGGAGCTTCGCCCGCGAGAAGCCGGGGATCATCTCCAGCAACTGGTCAAGCGGCCCCATCTGCCGCACCTGCCTCAACTGCTCGAGGAAGTCGCCGAACGTGAACTGCTGCTTGCGGAGCTTGCGTTCGAGTTCGGCGGCCTTCTCGGCTGAGATCGTCTCCTCGGCGCGCTCGATCAGCGTGAGGATGTCGCCCATGCCGAGGATGCGCGAGGCCATCCGGTCGGGGTGAAACGTCTCGAGCGCATCGAGCTTCTCGCCGACCCCGACGAACACGATCGGCGTGCCGGTGGTCGTGACCACCGAGAGCGCCGCGCCGCCGCGCGCGTCGCCGTCCATCTTGGTCAGGATCAATCCGTCGAGCGGCAGCCGCGCGGCGAACTGCTCCGCCATTCGCACGGCATCCTGGCCGGCCATCGCGTCGAGGACCAGCAGCGTCTCCTGCGGCGCGACCGCCCGGTGCATGGCCGCGAGCTCGGTCATCAGCTCGTCGTCGATGTGCAGCCGGCCGGCCGAGTCGATGATCACCACGTCGTGACCGTCGGACGCCGCCCGCTCTATGGCTGCGCGCGCCACGGTCACGGGGTCGGTCGCGCCCCCCGGGGTGTGCACCGGCACCTTCACCGCCTCGCCCACGACCTCGAGCTGCGTCACCGCGGCCGGCCGCTTCAGATCGGTCGCCACGAGCAGCGGATTGCGGCCGCGGCGCCGAAGCCACGCGGCCAGCTTGCCTGCGGTGGTCGTCTTGCCCACGCCCTGCAACCCGACCAGCAGAATCACCGTCGGCGGATTCGGTGCCAGCCGCAGTTCCCGCGCGGCGCCGCCGAGCAGTGCGGTCAGTTCCTGATGGACGATCTTGACGACCTGCTGGCCGGGGCTCAGGTGCTTCCAGACCTCCTGCCCGACGGCCGAGGACCGGACGCGGTCGACGAACTGCTTGACGACCTTGAAGTGGACGTCGGCTTCGAGCAGCGCGAGGCGCACCTCGCGCAGCGTCGCGTCAACGTCGGCCTCGTTCAGCGTGCCGCGGCCGGTGATCCGACGGACGATCTCGCCAAGCCGCGACTGCAGCCCCTCAAACATGCGCCGTCTCCTTTGTGGCCTCGTAGACGCGATAGCCCCGGCGGATCGCGACCTGGCGCACGTCGCCAAACTGAGAGGCGATCAGCCGCGCGAGCGTCTTCGCGCCCTGCGCGGTCCGCGCGACCAGGTAGAACCGGCCACCGGGTCGCAACGCCTGCCACGCGCCCTCGATGAATCCCCGGACGACCGCACGGCCGGCACGAATCGGCGGGTTCGTCGCGACCACGTCCATGGTCCCCGGCCGCACGACCGTTGCGCCGTCGGCGACGACGACCCGCGCGTTCGCCACGCGGTTGCGCCGGGCGTTCGCCAGCGCCAGCCCGGCTGCGCGCGGGTTTGTCTCGATGAGCCAGGCGCGGCCACGCGACGCCAGGCGGGCGGCCACGAGCCCGATGGGCCCGTAGCCGCACCCCAGGTCGAGGACGTGGTCGGTACGGCCGATGCGCATCGTCTCGATCAGCAGGCGCGACCCCGGGTCGACCGCTCTGGCCGCGAAGACGCCGCCCGCGGTCTGGAAGACCCACTGGGTGCCACGCAGTGAGGTCGTCGCCTCCCGCGGCCGCAGCCGCGCCGAAGGCCGCCGGCTGAAGTAGTGCTCCGATCGCGGCCTGGACGTGCCCTGCAGATCTGGCGCGCCGTGCGCGCTCGCCCCCTGGGCGCCGGTCCTCACCAGTCCCAGCGCCGCCTCGTAGCGCTCCAGCGCCATCATCGCGCGCCGGAGCCCGTCGTGGACCGCCTGGCGCGAGACATGGGTCTGCTGCGCGATCTCGCCCAGCGACAGGTCGTCCTGGTAGTAACGCTCGAGCAGGCGGCGCTGCTGCGGGGTGAGCAGCGAGCCGTACGCGTCGAACAGCCGGTTGGCGCGGTCGCGCGAGGCGAGGGTCCCCTCCATGGTCGGCGCGTCAAGGGAATCTCCTTGACAGCCATCTTACCATACCGCACCGCGGCCGTGCCGTCAACGGGCGACGGCCGGTCAGGCCGACAGCAGGGCTGACACGAAGGCGTCGGGGTCGAACGGCACCAGGTCGTCGGCGCGCTCGCCGATCCCGACGTACACGATGGGAATCCGCAACTCGTGCGCCACGGCCACCACAATGCCGCCTTTGGCCGTGCCGTCGAGCTTCGTCAACACCGCGCCGGTCAGCCCGACCGCCTGGTGGAAATGCCGGGCCTGGGTCAGACCGTTCTGCCCGGTGCTCGCATCGAGCACCAGGAGCCGCTCGACGGGCGCCTCGGGTACCGCGCGCGCGACGACGCGGTCGATCTTCTTCAGCTCTTCCATCAGGTTGACCTTGGTATGCAGGCGGCCCGCGGTGTCGACGATCAGCACATCGGCGCCGCGCGCGGCCGCGGCCTGCGCCGCGTCAAAGACCACGGCCGCCGGGTCGGCTCCGGCCTGATGCCGCACGACCGGCGCGCCGACGCGCGCGCCCCACGCCTCGAGTTGCTCAATCGCCGCAGCCCGAAAGGTGTCGCCCGCGGCAAGCACCACGCGGCGCCCCTCGGCCCGAAAGCGGGCCGCGAGCTTGCCAATCGTCGTGGTCTTCCCTGACCCGTTGACACCCAGCATCAGCAGCACCGCGGGCCTCGGCTCGAGCCGCAGGGTCCGCGGTGCGCCCAGGATCTCACGGAGCGCCGCGGCCAGGCTCGCGCGGACCGCCTCGGGCGTCCGCGCCGTGGGGTCGGTGCGGACGCGTCCCACGATCTCGGCGGCGAGCGGCGCGCCCACGTCGGCCGCGATCAGCAGTTCCTCGAGGTCGTCGAAGAACGCCGCGTCCGGAGGCGCAGCCAGCAGGGTCTCGAGCCGCGCCGTGAACGTCTCGCGCGTGCGCGCCAGCGACGACCGGAGCCGCGTCAGCCAGCCCTTCGGTTCGGTGGACACGCGCCTCTACTCGGCGGGCAAGGTGGCGGTCTCCCGCCGCGGCAGCGGATGCCCCGGTCGCTCACCGTCGCGGTGCGGCGCTGCGCTCGCGGCGTGCGGTTCCTCGCCGTTCGGCTGCGGTTCTGCGCCGTTCGTCGCCGCCCGGGCCGCACCCGTCGGCCGGTCGCCGTTTGGTGACGCCGGCACGAGCCGCACGGACACGATCGACGACAGTCCGGGCTCCTGCATGGTCACGCCGTACAGAACATCGGCTGCGGCCATCGTCCCCTTGTTGTGGGTGATGATGAGCACCTGCGTCTTCTTCGCCAGATCGCGCAGCAGCTCGGTGAAACGCCGGGTGTTGGCGTCGTCGAGCGCGGCCTCGACCTCGTCGAAGATGCAGAACGGACTGGGGTGCACCTGCAGCATGGCGAAGATGAGCGTGATCGCCACCAGCGACCGCTCTCCGCCGCTGAGGGCGACCAGCGGCCGCCGCCGCTTGCCCGGGAGCTGGGCGATGACCTCGAGCCCGGGTTCTGCGCCGAGTTCGTCCTCGACCAGCTCGAGCGCGCCCTGCCCGCCTTCGAACAGCCGCTCGAAGAGCCGGCTGAATTCCCGGTTCACCTCGTCGAAGGTCTCGCGGAACCGCACACGGAGCGCCGCGTTGATCATCGTGATCGCCTGTCGCAGCGCGGCACCGGCATCCCGGATGTCGCCGGTCTGCGCCTGCAGCGACTCGAGCCGCGCGGCCACGGCGGCGTGCTCCTCGATCGCCCGCAGGTTGACCGGGCCGAGCGCGCGCAGCGCCTCCCGCAGCTCATCGAGCCGCCGCTTGGCCTCGTCGCGTGACCCTTCGAGCCGGCGGGCGGCCGCGTCGTCGAGAGGAATGCCGTACTGCTCCCGCAGTCGCGCCTCGGCCGCGCCCAGCTCGGCGTCGGCCTGCGCCGCGCGCAATTCGGTGCGGTGCAGCGCGACTTCAGCCGCGTGGGCCGCCTCGGCGGCCGCCGCGTGCTCCGCCTGACGCGCGGCCAGTTCCTCGCGGAGCCGGGTGCGATCCGCAGCGAGCCGCTCCACTTCGACCTTGGTCCCGGTCTGCGCGGCCACGAGGTGATCGTACGCGGCCTGCGCCTGATCGCGCCGCACCACGACGGAGGCCAGTTCGGCGGATGTCTGCCCGGCCGCGGCCACCATCTCCGCGCGGCGGACCTCGATGTCGGCCAGCGCCGCGGTGCGGTCGGCCAGCCGCGCGCGAATCGCCTCCAATGTCCCTTCCACCTGCACGAGCGCGAGCCGCCGGGTCGTGACGTCGGTGGCCACGACCTCGCGTTCGCGCTCGCGGCGCTCGAGTGCCTCGCGCAGTGCCGCGATCTCGACGTCGAAGCGCCGCACCTCGGCGTCAAGGCTCTCGGCGTCGCCCTGGAGCCGGGTGATGTCCGCGTGGAGGCGAGCCAGGTGCTCGGTGCCCGAGCGCGCGGCGGTCGTCTGCGCAATCTCCTCTTCACTGATCCGCGCGACGTCGGCCGCGAGCCGCGCAATCTGCTGCTGCCGTTCGCCCAGCATCGAAACCGCGGCGGCCCGGTCGGCCTGCGCGGTCCGCAGCGCGTCCTCTGCGCGCGCGACGTCGTGCGCGACCGCCGTACGCCGGTCGGCAGTCTCCCGCCGTCGAGCCGAGGCCTCGGCGACGACCGCCCGCAGTTCCTCGATCACCTGGGGCCGCGCCAGGGGTGCCGCCTCGCCCTGCACTGCCCCGCCGACGGTCACCACGCCCTCGCCGGACAGGACCGTGCCGTCGCGCGTGACGATGCGCCCGGTGTAGCCCGCGTGGTAGATGCGCCACGCGGCGGCGAGGTCGTCGGCGAGGATCACGTCGCCGAGCAAGGCCGAGACGACGGCGCGGACCGGCGGATCGGCCTCCACGATCTCCACAGCGCGGGCCCGCACATCGCCGTTGAAGCTGGTCGGGTCTACCGACGGCCGCGCGTCTCGGAGCGCATTGAGCGCCAGCGCGGTGCCGTGCCGGCCGGCCTCGGCTTGCACGAAGGCAACAATGGCGTCAAGCTGCGCGGGGTCGTCCACGACCACGCTGTGCAGGCGTTCACCGAGCGCGGCGGCGATCGCCGGGCGGTGCGCCTCGGGCACGCGCAGCAGGTCGCCCACGGCGCCGCGCAACCCAGGGAATCGCGCCGGATCGGCGCGCGCCGCCATGAGCACGTCGCGGGTGCTCTCCTCGAACCCGACGAACTGCGCGGCCGCCTCCTCGATCGCGTGCAGCCGCACCGTCACCCGGTGCTCCTCGAGTTCCGCCGCGTGTGCCGCCTCGGCCGCCGCGGCGGCTTCCTGTCGCAGGACCTCCAGCGCGCGAGAGGCCGCGGCGAGCGCGTCGTCCGCCGCCCCGACGATCCGGCGCGCCTCGTCGCAGGCCTCCTGCGCGCGCTGGTGATCCCGGACGAGCGCGGTCTTGGTCTCACCCAGCGCGTCCACGCGCCGGGCGGTCGCCTCGACAGACTGCGCGATCACGTCCGCACGCGCGCGCAGTGCCGCCAGGTCGCTGCGAGTCTGCGCGAGCGTGCGCGCCACCGCGACCGCCTCGTCCTGCCCCCGGGCGAGCGCGCGCCTGGCCGTCTCGGCCGCCGACGCCGCGGCGGCCAGCGCCGCCTCGGCCGCCGTCAGGTCACGAAGCGCGTCGGCCCGCCGGCGTTCGGCCGCGGCCGCATCGCTCTCCAGCGTCGCGGCGTCGGCGGAGAGCGCCGCGTGCTCATCCGACAGTCGCGCGATCTCGGCGTTCAACTGCGTCATGCGCCCGCGCAGCCCCTCAGCCTGCGCGTCGAGCGCCTGGACATCGGCTGCGCGCACGTTGAGCGTCTCGGCGCCCTCGAGCAACGACTGCTGCCCTCGCTCCCACGCGGCGGTCGCCGACGCGAGCTGCGCCTCGACCATAGCGACGTCCGCAGCCGCCTCGGTAACCCGCGCTTCGGCCGCGGCGAGCTGCTCGCGGTCGGCGGTCACCTGCGCGGCCAGCCGCCGCACCGCGCCCAGCAACCGGCGGGCCTCGTCGGCGAACAACGCCAGCTCCAGGTCGCGCAGCTCGGCGGCGTAGGCCTGGTGCTGCGTTGCGGCCTCCGCCTGTGCCGCAAGCGTCTGCTGCTGGTGCGACAGTTCATCGACGAGATCGGTCAGGCGATCCAGATGCGCCTGGGCGCGGTCGAGCCGCCGCTCGGCTTCCGTGCGCTGGCGCTTGTGGCGCGCGAGGCCGGCTGCCTCTTCAAGCCAGTGCCGCCGCTCGACCGGCGTCGCCCGCAGGACGGCGTCTACCTCGCCCTGGCCGATCAGCGCGTACGACCGGCCGCCGAGCCCGGTGCCCAGGAAAAGCATCTGGATGTCGCGGAGCCGGCAGTCTACCCCGTTGATGGCGTACTCGCCCTCGCCGCCGCGCGTCACGACGCGGCCAACGGTCACCTCGTTGAACGAGATCGGCAGCAGGCCGGCGCTGTTGTCCAGGGTCAGGGCGACCGACGCCATGCCGGTGGGCTTGCGGGATGCGCTGCCGGAGAAGATGACGTCCTCCATGCGCGCACCGCGAAGCATCCGCGCGTTGGTCTCCCCGAGCGCCCAGCGGATGCCGTCGAAGATATTGCTCTTGCCGCTGCCGTTGGGCCCGACGATCGCGGTGATGCCCGGATGGAACTCCAACTCGGTGCGGTCGACGAAGGTCTTGAAGCCGACGAGTTCGAGTCTGCGCAGTTGCACGGTCTGTCTCCTCCTCGATTCGGGCCGCGGAGGCGACCCGCCCGCTGCACGCCCGCCACCACCCGGCGGGGCGTTCAGTCGGGTGCTGCGACGGTTGCCGAAGTGTGCGCGACTTCTCTGTACAATCCCACGAGCTTGTGCACCAACGCCTCAATGGCGTACGCGCGCGCGGCCTCGCGGCCGGCGGCCGCGCACCGGGCGCGCAGTGCGGTGTCGTCGAGCATGCGTCGCATAGCGGACGCCAGCGCGTCCGCGTCCGCGAGGGTCAGGAGCCCGGTCTGGCCGTCGCGCACGGCCTCGGCCACCCCACCTGCGCCCACGGCGACGACCGGCAGCCCGGCCGCCATGGCTTCGACGACGACCATCCCTTGCGTCTCGGTCGGCGAAGCAAACGCGAAGATGTCGGCCGCAGCATAACAATCCAGCACCCGATCGTGCTCCAGCGGTCCGGTGAAGGACACCTGCTGTGCGACCCCGAACTGGACGGCCATCTCGCGCAGTTCCTTGGCCTCGGGACCGCCGCCGACCACGAGCAGTCGCTCGGCCCGGCCGCGCGATGCCTTGGCGAACGCGGCCAGCAGCATGTCGAAGCGCTTCTCCCGCGCCAGACGCCCGACGGTGATCAGCAGCGGCGCGCCCGACGGGATGGCATAGCGGCGGCGCACCCACGACGGATCCAGACGGCCGAACTTGGCGAGATCGAGCCCGGCCGTCGGCAGTACCTCGATCGGCGTGTGCACGCCCCGGTCCAGCAGGAACTGGCGCACCGCCTGGGAGGGTGCGATCACCGTCGCGCACCGGTTGCAGTAGACGACCGTGTAGCGCGTGACCACCTCACGCGAGAATCGTTGCGAGACGAGCGGGACGTAGTGCACGTACTCGGAGTACATCGTGTGGTGGGTGAAGATCAACGGCAGCCGCAGCCGAAGGGACGCGTACCGGCCGGCGCCGCCCATCAGGAACGGCGAGTGCGTGTGCACGACCATCAGCCGGCGCGGGCGCAGGCCGGCGACGAACCGGCGCACAACGGGCACGGCGAGCGGGAAATCCGGCACGCCCGGTGCTCGAACCGACGGGAACCGCACGACGTCGGGATCGCGATCCACGTAGCCCGGGTAGGCGGGTGCGAAGACTGACGCGTGGTGGCCCTGACGCCGCAGCTCGGTGACGAACGCCTCGATCGACCGCACGACGCCGCTGATGCGCGGCAGGTAGGAATCCGAGAACATCCCCACGCGGACGGGATCAGCCTGCCCGGTCATGCGCTCGATCGCCCACCCCCGGCATGCCACGGACCTCCGTCCTGCGCGCACCGTGCATCGTCGTGTGGTTCTCGCCCTGACCGTCATTTCCTCGGCCCGGCAACCCCGCCTTCGCGCGCGGTCTGCGACAGCCGTGTGACTTCGGCCGCGATGGCGGGGGCGCGAACGAGCAGGTGCTTGCGGGCGGCTGCGATGGCGGGTTGCGCCCACGCCGGCGCCGCCCTCGCCTCGTCGTCGTCGAGGACCTCGACCCCGCTCTGCGCGGTCACCAGGACGTCGAGGGCGAGGTCCAGCCATGCCACTGTCGCGGGACCGAACCTCACGTCGGCCGCCGCGTTCAGGTAGACGCCCAACGTCTGACCCGCGTGGTTCAGCCAGTGATACGCCGTGTACGGCCGGTCCGGCCAGTAGTGGGCGAGCGTCTCGGTGCCTGGGGGGATGGCCAGGGTGCCGACCGCCGCGGGCGCCGAAAGCACGTATCGCAGGACCACCCAGCCCGGGCTCCACCGCACCAGGGTACACGCGAACCGGTGCTCCCGGCCATCCAGGGTGCGCTTGATCTCCAGGACCTCCTGACCGGTCATCATGCCTCCGATGATGCCCTCGCGCCGCGACGAAAAGCGGCGCGGAGCGGCGCTAAACGCGCCGCCCCGCGCGTTATCGAGTCCACATGTTAGGCCGGGACGTGCATCGCGCACTCGCGGCCCGACCACCGTGCCTAAGTGTAGCGACACCCGTCCTGTCTGACAAGCATCCCACACGTGGGGTGCCGACGCCTCACCGGGCCGCGGACCGCGGCAGGGACGGCGTCCCGGGCGGGAAAGTACCCACGCGGTGTGACCAGAATCCGGAGGTGTGCGGCAGGTGACGCCTGAGCGACGCGAACACGTCATGCGGCTCCACCGACAGGTGCCGGTGATCGACTGCCACAACGACAGCCTGCAGGCTGTGCTGATGGGTGACACACGGTACAACCCGCTCCGGCACCGGCCGCCGCGGCCGCGGCGCCTGTGGCAACGTGGTCTTTCGGGGCACTGGGACTTCCCTCGTGCGCTCGAGGCGGGGCAGACGGCACAGGTGACCAACCTGCTGGTGCCGCGGCCGAAGAGCGGCCCGTTCGTCACGCCGATCTTGAAAGCCTATCGGCACCTGATGATGGATCTCGCAGCCGCGCCGCAGACCGCATCGGTCGCCCTGACGGCGGCCGACATCGAGCGGGCGCACCGTGACGGCAGGCTCGCGGTTGTCCTGGCCATCGAGGGCGCGGAGGGCATCGAAGGCGACCTCGACCTCCTGCACGTGTTCCACCAGATGGGCGTGCGCATGGTGGGCCTGACGTGGATGTACCGCAACGCGATCGCCGAGGGCAACTGGGAGGACACCGGCGCGGGCCTGAGCGCGTTCGGACGCCAGGTCGTCCGGGAACTGAACCGGCTCCGCATGCTCGTGGACGTGGCCCACGCCACGGAGCGCACGTTCTGGGACACGTTGGACGCCTCGGAGGCGCCGGTCATCTGCTCACACACCTCGTGCCGCGCGATGGTCGCGAACTTCGGCGAACACGCGCCCAGCCGCTATCTGACCGACGAGCAGATGAAGGCCCTGGCCGCGCAGGGCGGGGTGCTGGGGATCTTCTTCTCCGCCAACCGCGAACTCGACGACGACACTGCGACCGTGGTCGACCTGGCCAGGTTCATCGCGCACGCGGCGTCGGTCTGCGGCCCGGCCCACGTGGGGCTCGGCTCGGACTTCGACGGAGGGTTCCCGCCGCCGGGGCTCGAGGACATTCAGGCGCTGCCGAACCTGACCAGCGCGCTCATCGACCTGGGCTTCACGGATGCCGAGCTCACGGGCATCCTAGGCGGCAACTGGCTGCGCGTCTTCCGCGAGGTGCTGGGTGCGTGAGCGCGCTCTTGCGGGCCGAGCGCCGCCGGCGCCTCACGCCTCCACGGCGCGGCGCAACGCCTCCAGATTCGACGCCGGCGCGGTCGTAGGGATGACGCATCCCGGCGCGACGACCAGCCGGCGACCGTCCGTCTGCGCAATCGCGTCCCTCACTTCAGCCACGACCTGGAGTGCCGACCCGCTGACCACCGGCCCGGTACGGGCGATGCCGCCGACGAGACCCCGGGTCGTCGCCAGGAGCCCCTGCGCCAGCGAGGGCCGCGTCTCGCGCGCGTGCCAGTTGACGCCGTCAATGGGATAGCGGTCGGCCAACGCGAAGAGCGGTTCGTCGCCGTGCAGGTGGAGCACGATCGCGAACGAGCGCGTCCGCAATCCGTGTAAGACCTTGAGATCGTACGTCGCACCCAGCCGCTCATAGACGCCGGCCGGCAGGCCGGTGTGCGTGGCAAGTTGGGTTGCGAAGAAGAACCCGTCGGCCCCAGCATCCAGGCATGCGAGACCGAACGCGACGACATCATCCGCCAGACGATTGAGCGCGGCGGGCAACGCGGCCTCGTGCTCGCGCAGCACCGCGTCGAGCGGCGTACCTACCATCTTGGCGACCATCGTGAGCGGGCTGAAGATGGTCTGCAGGATGGGCACGCCGTCGCCGAGCGCCTCTCGCACCAGCCGGACTACCGTGACCTGATCGCGCAGCACGCCGCGCTGCGGCGACACGGCCGGTAGTCGCGCCCAGTCTGCCGCGCGCGTGATCGGTCCGGCCGCGTACCTGGTCGTCCCGATCTCGTCACCTGACGGCACGACCGATACGCCATAGTCCATGACGCTATACATGCCGGTCGGCATGAGCTTGACGAAGTCCAGGTCGAATCGGCGCTGGTACTGCACGGTCGCGTCGGCGAGCGACACCGGATCGCGGTCGTGCTGCGGAAAGTGCTGCCAGAAACTGACGGGCACGCGGTCCACCGGTGTCCCGCGAAAGGCCGCCTGGATACGCTGGTGATGTGTCATTTCACTCCCGATTCTCTCGTTCGTCTCATGCTGGCCGGTATCACGCCACTTCGCCGGTGACCTGCGGCACTCCCGCCGAGCTCGCACTGGAGCGAGTTCTCCAGATCTTCTCTCGAAGTGACGAGGATTGACAGGCGTTCCACAAAGCAAAAGACACGGGCCGAAACCCGCGTCCTCTGCATCAATCTGGTCGGGGAGGGGGGATTTGAACCCCCGGCCTCAGCGTCCCGAACGCTGCGCGCTAAACCAAGCTGCGCCACTCCCCGGCGACGTCCTCATTGTAGTGGGACGCCCGGCGCCGGGCAAGTCAGGCGCCGCTGGGCTCCGGCTTCTCCTCTTCGGCCGCCGCGGGCTGCTCGGTTCGGGGCTCGACTACCTGCCGGAGCAGCTCGCCCACCGCATCGCCGATCGTGACCCGGCCCTCGTCCTCCTGGCTACGCATATAGTCTTTGACGCGCTTGCGCTCGGCCTCGCGCGCCACACGCCGCAGGCTCAGGATCATGCGCCGCTCATCGGGCCGGATGTCGGTGATCATGGCCTCGACCTGCGCGCCCACCTGTACGACATCCTCGACCTTGCTCACGCGCTTCTCGGCCAGCTCCGAGATCGGCAGAAACGCATCGATGTCGCGCAGCCGCACGAACGCGCCCGAGGCGACGGTGCGGACGACCTTGCCCTTCACGATCTCGCCGACGTGGTAGTGCTCGGTCACCTCGGCCCAGGGGTCCTCGAGAATCTGTTTGAGCCCGAGCGAGATCTTGTTGGCCTCACGATCCACGCGCAGGACCTGCACCCTGAGGTGCTGGTTGCGCCGGACGACCTCGGATGGATGCCGGATGTACGTCCACGCCATCTCGCTGATGGGCAGCAGGCCGTCTACACCGCCCAGGTCGACAAAGGCGCCGAAGTCGGTAATGCGCTTGACAACTCCCTCCACCACCGCGCCTTCTTGCAGCGTGGCGAGCACGGTCTCGCGCCGGGCCTTCTTCTCCTCGTCAGCGGCCAGTTTGTGGGACAGGATGACGCGGCCCTTGCCGCGGTCGACCTCGATGACCTTCAGAGGGATGGACTGGCCGACGAACCACTCGAACCGGCGGCCCTTGGCCAGTGACAGGTCGACGTGCGAGCCCGGCACGAAGCCGCGGATCCCCAGATCGACGACGAGGCCGCCCTTGACCTTGTCGACGACCATCGCGTGCAGGACGGTCCCGGCCTGGTGGGCCGCGATCACGCGGTCCCAGGCCGCCATGAAGTCGGCGCGCTTCTTGCTGAGGATGATGTTGCCCTCCTCGCCCTCCACACGCATCACCATGACATCGATACGGTCGCCGACGGCGACTGGTTCCGGTTCGTCACCTCGCCGTGTCAACTCTTTCGGCGGGATGAGCCCTTCGGACTTCGCTCCGATGTCGACCAGGATGCCTTCCGTATCGACGCGGACCACTGTACCCTTGACGATCTGTCGCTCCTGCAACGTCGGGATCGCGTCAGCAAGATCCACGGTCTCGGTCTTGCTGCCTTGCTGCTCGTCGGTCACGGTCTCGCTCCTTCGGGTCGCCGCCCCGGCAGTCCGACCGGCAAGGGGTACAATTGCGTCGCCAGGGGCAACGGTAACCTTTCGCCGCCGGAGAGGGCGTTCCTGCCCTCCCTTACAGGCGCCAGAACGGCCGCAGGCGCTCCTGCACGTCGCGGATTCGAGCCTGGACGAGCGCGGCCGGCACCTCGGCGGGCACGTCTTCGTCTGGCGCGATCCAGGCGGTGTGCTCCGTGAGGACCTCGAGGGTGGCCACGACCGACGCGCCGAGCGCGTCGAGGTCGTAGCCGCCTTCGAGAACGGCCAGCACCGGCGTTTCGCGCGGCCGCACGGCGTCGTCGAGCAGCCGTGCCAGGCGGCCGTAGCCGCGGGCCGTGAGTACCATGCCGCCCAGCGGATCGGCGAAGTGCCCGTCATACCCCGCGGAGATCACGACGAAGTCGGGCCCGAACGCGGAGACCAGCGGGAGCACGACCCCGGCAAACGCGGCCTCGTAGCCGGCATTGCCGGTTTCGGCGGGTAGCGGGACGTTCACGGTGAACCCCTCCCCCGCTCCCTCGCCGATCTCGTCCACCGCGCCCGTGCCCGGGTACCAGAACTCCTGGTGCAGCGAGACCACGAGCACGCTCGGGTCGCGCCAGAAGACGGCCTGCGTCCCGTTGCCGTGGTGCACATCCCAGTCCACGATCATCACGCGCTGTCGGCCGGCGTGCCGCGCCGCCACGGCCGCCAGCGCCGCGTTGTTGAACAGGCAGAACCCCATGCCGCGGTCGGGCAGGGCGTGGTGGCCCGGCGGCCGCACGGTCACGAACGCACGCATGGCCTGCCCGGCGCAGAGAGCCTCGGCCGCGCGCTGCGCGGCGCCGGCGGCATGCATTGCGGCCACGGCCGAGTCCGGCCCGACGCGGGTGTCCGGATCGAGCCAGCCGCCGCCCTGCCGGGCGAGGGCCTCGATTCGCGCGACGTACGCGCCGTCGTGCACGGCGGCGAGCAGACGCTCGTCAACCGCCGGCGCCTCGACGGTCCGGACCTGGTCGGTGAGGCCGCTCTCGTCGATCGCCCGCAACACCGCGCGCAGCCGCTCAGGCCGTTCCGGGTGACCCAGCCCGGGCGCGTGGCGCTCGCAGGCCGGATGGGTGACGTGCAGCGTGATCATCGAACCGCGGTGCGCAGGGCGGCGACACCCGCCGAGATGCCGTCCGGCGCCTGGAAGATCGCCGACGCGGCCACCAGCACCGTGGCGCCCGCGGCCACGGCCTGCGGCGCGGTCTGCGCGGTGACACCGCCGTCGATGTGTACCGGGATGTCTGATTGCGCTTGCGCGCGCAGTATCGGGATCTTCCCCAGTACCGAGGAGATGAACGCCTGTCCAGCATATCCGGGATTCACGCTCATCACCAGGACCAGGTCGAGGCGATCAACGACGGCCGCGATCGTCCCGGCCGGCGTCCCCGGGTTGAGGGCGATGCCCGCCTGCGCGCCCAGCGCGCGGATCTCGCTCAGGGCGCGGTGCGGGTGCGGCGTGGCCTCCACGTGCACCGTGATCGTCGAGGCGCCTGCGCGGGCGAACGCCGCGAGGTGGCGCTCCGGCGCCTCGACCATGAGGTGTACGTCGATGGGCAGAGCGGTCGTCCGGCGCACGGCCTCAACAACCGCGGGACCCATCGTGATCGGTGGGACGAAGTGGCCGTCCATGACGTCCACGTGCACGCGGTCGACCCCTGCGCGCTCCGCGGCGCGCACCGCCTCGCCGAGCGCTGCGAAGTCCGCGCTGAGGATGCTCGCCGCGATCTGCACGGTGTGTGGCGCCGATCCCGCGGGGGTCACGGCCGGACCTCTTGCACCAGGCGATTCGCGATGTAGACCTGGATGATCGTGTATCCCTGACTCCGGACGACCTGATCGACGCGGTCGCCTGGGGCGTGGGTTGCCTGGTAGACCGTGCGCACCCCGGTTTCGTCGATCACGACGATCTTGACCTCCTGGGCACCGCCCTCGGGCACGACGACTTGCACGCGGGTGCGCCGCGGCTGTCCGGGAGGCACGGGCGACGGCGGCGGCGCCGTGGTTCCGGGCGCGGGCGTCACGCGCGGCGTCGGCCGGGCTGCGGTCGGCCGCACCGTCGGCTCGGGGGCGCGGGGCGTGTCCACCGGCTGCGGTTCGGCCGTGATCACCGGTGCGCTGGGCGGCGCGCTCTCTTCTCCGGGCCGCGCACTCACCGTGAGCGTGATCGTGGCCTGCCCCGATCGGATGCGCGCCCGCGCCACGGGAAACTGCTCTACGACCCGCCCTGGCTCGGTCTCGGCGATTCCGACCGTCCGAACGTGGGCCACGAGCAAGCCCTTCTCGTCCAGCACGCGCCGGGCCTCCTCCACCGTGAGGCCGACGAGGTCGGGCATCTCCACCAGGGACGGCCCGCGGCTGATCACCAGGGTCACAGGCGAGTCCACGGGGACGGTGGCGCCGGCCACCGGGTCCTGCTTGAGCACGAACCCGGGCTTGACCAGGTCGTCGTACCCGTCCTGCATGGCGCCGACCCGCAGCCGCGCGTTGTCCAGCACCAGTTGCGCCTCTTGCACCGACCGCTGGAGCAGGTTGGGCACGGTCACCATCTCCGCGCCGAGACTGATCACCACGCCGATGCGACGGCCCTGCTTCAGTCGCTTGCCCGGCGGGTGCTCCTGCGACAGCACGATGTTCGGCGCGACGCGCGGATTGTTCACCCGGTCGGCCACCTCAAGACTGAGCCCGGCCTCGCGGGCCAGGCGCTCGGCCACGTCGAGCGGCCGACCGACCAGCGCCGGCGTCTCGACCTCGGGGACGGTCAGATAGTTGTCAACAGTGCGCCAGGCGATCCAGAGGCCGAGGGTCACGGCGATGAGCCCTGCCGCCGCCGCGCGGATCAAGCCGAGGCGACGGCGCCGCTGGCCATCCGCCGCCTCGCCGAGATCGAACTGCCGCGTGGCGCCCTGATCATCGGCCACGACATCCTTCCAGAACTCAGTCTGGCCCGCGAGATCGGTGACCATGTCGCGCGCCGAGCGATAGCGATCCTCGACGCGCTTGGCCATCGCCTTCAGAACCACACCCTCCAGCCTCACCGGCACGTCCGGCTGCGCGACGCGAGGCCGCGGCGCCGGGTCGTGCAGGTGCTTGAGCGCGATCGCGATCGGCGTGTCGCCGTCGAAGGCCAGACGGCCCGTCAACATCTCGTACAGCACCGCGCCGAGCGCGTAGATGTCCGAGGCCCGGCCGACCGCGGCGCCCCGCGCCTGCTCCGGCGACAGGTAGTGGACGGTGCCGAGCACGGTGCCGGGCTGCGTAATCGTCACCGCGGCCAGGGCGCGCGCGATCCCGAAGTCTGCCACCTTCACCGTGCCGTCGGGCGCCATCAGGATGTTCTGCGGCTTCACGTCACGGTGCACGATGCCTTCGCGGTGCGCGTAGTCGAGCGCCTCGCAGACCGCGCGCGCGATGCGCTCGGCATCGTCGGGCTCGAGGCGGCCGACCCGACGCAGGTGCCCTTTGAGGTCGGGGCCGTCGACGTACTCCATGGCGATGAAGTGCAGGTCGCCGTCGCGGCCGCTCTCGTAGACCTGCACGATATTGGGATGCCGCAGGGCCTCGGCCGCGCGCGCTTCGCGCGTGAAGCGCTCGAGGAACTCGTCGTCGCCACCGTACTGTGGCCGCAGAACCTTGAGCGCGACGATCAACCCGTCCGGTCTCCGCCGCGCGCGGTAGACCGTGGACATTCCCCCGTCGGCAATTCGATCGAGGATCTCGTACCGGCCGGCGACGACCGCGCCGTTGGCCACGCTCATGCCGGCACGCCCTCGGCGTGGGTCCGCTGCAACTGGCCGCACGCGGCGCCGATGTCGACGCCCCGATCGATCCGCACCGTGGCGGCTACCCCGAACCGCCGCACCAGACCCACGAATCGGTACACCTCGGCCGGGCCGGGCCGCCGGTACTGCATGCCGTAGACCGGATTCCAGGGGATGACGTTCAGGTGGGCCTGCCAGCCGGCGAGCAGGCCGCCGAGCTGACGCGCGTGCTCGTCGCGGTCGTTGACCCCCGCCATGAGCACGTATTCGAAGGTGACGCGACGGCCCGTGACCCCGGCGTATTCCCGCGAGGCCGCCATCAACTCGGCGATCGGCCAGCGCCGATTAACCGGGACCAGTTGCGCACGCAGTTCGTCGTTCGGCGCGTGGAGTGAGACCGCAAGCGTGAGCTGCAACCGCTCGCCGGCCAGCCGCCGGATCTGCGGCACCAGCCCCACGGTCGAGATCGTCAGGCTTCGCATGCCGATGCCCGGCCCGTACGGCGCGTTCAACAAGCGCACCGCGCGAAGCGTCGCGTCGTAATTGGCCAGTGGTTCGCCCATGCCCATGAACACCACGTGCGTCACGCGCTCACCGCACTCACGGCCGATGAGCAGCACCTGATCGACGATCTCGCCGGCGGTGAGGTTGCGCGCCAGGCCCGCGAGCGCGGTGGCACAGAACGTGCAGCCCATGGCGCAGCCGACCTGCGTGGACACACACGCCGTGCGCCGGCCGTCACGGTAGCGCATGAGTACCGCTTCGATGGCGCGGCCGTCGGCCAACCCCAGGAGCACCTTGGTCGTGAGGTCGTCGGCCGCATCGGCGCGTGCGAGCGGCCGGAGCCGCGAGAGCACGGCAACCTTCGGCAGGTGGTCGCGCAGCCCTACCGGCAGGTCGGTCATCTCGGCGAACGCGGTCGCGCGCCGGCCGTAGATCCACCGCGCGAGTTGCCGCCCGCGGTACCGCGGCTCGCCCAGGCCGACGGCGAAACGCTCGAGTTCTTCGAGGGTGAGACCTACGAGCTCAGTCACGCGGACGCATCCCCGGTCGTCGGCCGACCCACACAATTATAGCGTCCGGCCGTGACGCGTCATCATCGCCGCCGAAGCCTCGCGATGTAGAAGCCGTCGGTATCGTGCCGATGAGGCCACAGGTACACCTCGCCCGGCCGCGTCTCCTCCAGCGGAGAGCCGTTGAGCACGCGTGGAAACGCCTGGGGCAGCTCGTCCCGCGCAAACTCAGGATGCCGCGCGAGAAAGGCCTCCACCACCGCGGGCCCCTCTTCGGGCTCGAGACTGCAGACGCTGTAGACCAGCGTGCCACCCGGCCGCACCGCGCCCGACGCGCCCGCCAGAATTGCCGTCTGCGCCTCGGCATGGCGCACAAGTGCGGCCTCGGTGACGCGCCACTTGATCTCCGGCCGACGGCGGATGGTCCCGAGACCGGAGCACGGCGCATCCACGAGCACGGCATCGGCCGCCCGGGGCCACTGCCGGCCGATGTCGCGCGCATCGAGATGATGCGCCTCGATGCACGTCGCCCTCATGCGCGCGGCCCGCTCGGCCAGCGCCTGGAGCTTGCGCGGATGCACGTCGCAGGCGATCACGCGGCCGCGATTCCCCATGAGCGCAGCGAGATGCGTGGTCTTACCGCCGAGACCGGCGCAGGCGTCGATCACCGTGCCGTCCGGCTGCGGGTCCAGCGCGCGCGCAACCAGCATCGCGCCTTCGTCCTGGATCACCGCCAGTCCCTCGTCGATCAGCGGCAGCCGCTGCGCCAGCGAACCGTGGACGCGCAGGGCCTCGGGCAGCAACCCCGGCTCGGCCTCGATGCCGCGCGTGCGGGCGGCCACCAGGGCCGCGCCGGGCGCGAGCACGAGCGTGTTGACCCGCAGCGTCGATGGCGCAGGCGCGACGTTGGCGGCCGCGAGCGCCTGCGTGCCCTCGACGCCCCACCGCGCCATCCACCGTTCGACGAGCCAGCGCGGGTGCGAGTAGACCACGGCGAGATGGCCCACGGGATCGGTCGCGGCGTCCGGCGGCGGCGGCGCACCCTCCACCGCCAGACGGCGCAGGACCGCGTTGACCAGACGCGCGGTGCCGACGTGGCCGTGCCGGCGCGCGAGCGCCACGGACTCGGACACCGCGGCCGGCGCCGGCACGCGCGTGAGACAGAGCAACTGAAATGCGCCCATGCGCAGGATGGTCCGGATGGCGACGGGCAGGTCGGCCAGGGACCGCTGCAACACACGGCCGAGCGCGACGTCCAGACGCGCCCGGTGCCGCAGCACGCCCAGAGTGATGGCGGTCGCCAGCGAGCGGTCGGCCTCGGACAGGTGCGCTCGATCCAGCGTGTGGTAGAGCAGGATGGACACAAACGCGTCGGCCGCCTCCGCGCGCAGGAGCACGCGGAAGGCGGCCTCGCGGGCGGACACGGTCTGGCGCGGCGCCCTAGCTGTCGTCACGCATGTTGCGCAGCACGATCAGGCGCACGAGCTGCATGACCGCCATCGCCGCGGCCGCGACATAGGTCAGCGCTGCGGCGTTGAGCACGCTTCGCACGCCGTCAGCCTCGCGCGGCATCACGAGCCCTTCGCCCTGCAGGACCTGCACCGCGCGGCGGCTGGCGTCGAACTCCACCGGCAGGGTGATCAGCGCGAACGCGATGTAGCCGGTGAACAACACGATGCCGATGTCCATCAGGACGGGCCGGCTGGTGAACATGCCGATCATGAACAGAATCCATGCGGCATTGGTCCCGATGCTCGCCAGCGGCACAATGGCCCCGCGCACCGCCAGCGGCGCGTAGCGCTCGGCGTCCTGGAACGCGTGGCCGCACTCGTGGGCCGCCACACCGACGGCAGCGACCGAGGCGCTGCCGTACACGCTCGGCGACAGCCGCAGCGTCTTGGTCCGGGGATCGTAATGGTCGGCGAGCATCCCCTCCACGGGTTCGATCGTTACGTGTCCCAGCCCGCGGCGCCGGAGCAGCTCTGCGGCCACCTCTGCGCCGGTCCGGCCGGACGCGGTGGGTACCTCGCTGAACCGGCTGAATGTGCTGCGCACCTTGAACTGGGCATAGAGCGCCAGCGCCAGCGCCGGCAGCACGTAGACAAACGTCGAATCGAAGAACATCGCTCGTCCCCCCCTGGAAGCCTCGGCGCTATTGTACCGGGCCGCCGCCACGGCGACCAGAGTCCCTTCCGGACCGGTGGGCTCACTCCGGGCGGCACGATGCGGCCGGGACGCCCAACCGCGTGCCGGGACGTAGCGCGTGCCCGCGCAAAAACTCCTGCGCCGGCATCCGGCGGCCGCCTTCGGCCTGCACCTCGAGCAGCACCACGGCGCCCTGACCGGCAGCGACGACGATGCCGGCGTCGCCCGTGGCCAGGACCTCTCCAGGCGTACCGGCGCCCTCGGCCGCCCGTGCCTTCCAGACGCGCAGCGTACCGCCCGGCCACGTGGTGAACGCGCAGGGCCAGGGGTTCATTGCTCGGACGAGGTTGACGATCTCCCGGGCGGGACGGTCCCACGCGATCTCGCCGTCCGCCTTGGACACCTTGCCCACGTAGGTGGCGCGACGGTGATCCTGCGGCTGCCGTGGCGCGTCTCCCCGGGCGATCCGCGCGACGGCCTCGACCAGGAGCGTGGCACCGATCTCCGCCAGCCGTCCCTCGAGTTCCCCGGCGGTCTCCTCCGGGCCGATCGGCACCTCACGCTGCACGATGATGTCTCCGGCATCCAGTTCGTCGCTCAGATACATGATGGTCACGCCTGTGGCGGTCGCGCCATCGCGGATCGCCGCCTGAATCGGCGACGCGCCGCGATAGCGGGGCAGGAGCGATGGGTGAACGTTGACCGTGCCGAGGCGCGGCAGGTCGAGCACCGCCCGAGGGATCACACGGCCATACGCCGCCACGACGAGCAAATCCGGGCGCAGGGACGCGAGTTCGGCCTGCACGGCGGAATCCCGCAGGGTCTTCGGCTGCATCACGCTGAGGCCGAGCGCGCGAGCGGCGGCGGCAACCGGCGGCGAGGTCAGGCGTCGCCCTCGGCCGGCAGGCCGATCGGGCTGCGTGATGACCGCGGCAATGGTGGTCGTGCGGGCGAGCGCGCGCAGTGAGGGCACCGCAAACGCCGGGGTGCCGAGGAAGATCGCGCGCAGCCCGGTGTGGCCTTCGGTCACTTGCCGGCGGGCGCTGCGGGCTCCTCGTCCGCGGTCACGACCCGAATCGTGCTCTGGTCGCGCACACGGTCGAGAAAGAGAATGCCGTCGAGATGATCGATCTCGTGCTGGAGCACCCGGGCCAGCAGCCCGGCGGCGGAGATCGTGACCTTGCGGCCCCGACGGTTGCGGCCGCGCACCGTGACGGCTGCCGATCGTGGCACGTCGCCGACGACCCCGGGGATGGACAGACACGCCTCAGCCGCGGTCTCCTCGCCCTCGCGCGCGATGATCTCCGGATCGACCAGTGTCACCACCCGGTCCTCGACCTGCGCGACGAGCGCGCGCACACCCTCGCCCACCTGCGGCGCCGCGAGCCCCAGCCCGTTGGCCGCGTGCATCGTGGCGAGCATCTGATCGAGCAGCAGGCCGACCTCACGCGTGACCTTCCCGACGGGCTTGGCCTTGCGCCGAAGTACGGCGGCCCTGGGATGATCAACGGTGATAATCTCGAGCACGGTCGCGGTGGCCATACCGCCCATCACGATAGCACGCGGCGCCAGACGGCAGCAATGCACGCAGACAGGAACCTTCGGCGGCGCAGAGAAAGGCCACGATACCGATGGATCTCGATCGATTCCCCCGCGTCGCGCTCGCGCGCTTCCCCACCCCGGTTGAAGACGCCCCGCGGCTGGCCGCGGCGATCGGCGTGGACCGACTGCTCATCAAGCGCGACGATCTGACCGACCTGGCGCTCGGCGGCAACAAGGTGCGCAAGCTTGAGTTCCTGCTCGGCGACACCCTGGCACAGAGTGCCGACACACTGATCACCACGGCCTCGGCGCAGTCGAACTTCCTGCGCCTGACCGCGGCCGCGGCCAGGCGTCTCGGCATGAAGCCGATCCTGATCGTCCGCGGCTGCCCCGACATGCCCTCACGCGGCAACCTGCTGTTGATGCGCCTGTTCGAGGCCGACATCCGCTACGTCGAGACCGAGGATCCGTTCGCCGAGACCACGGTGCGGACGATGCACGCGGTCGCCGACGAGGTCAGGCGCCGGGGCGGCCGCCCGTATCTCATGCACATCGCCACGTTCTCCGGCGGCCGCGCCGCCCTCGGCTATGTCGCGGCCGCGCTGGAACTGGCCGCGCAACTCAAGGACCGCGACCTCGACCCCGGGCACCTGGTTCTCGCAGTCGGCTCAGGCGGCACCCAGGCGGGTCTGCTGCTGGGACTGCGGCTGGCCGGCTGCCGCACGCGGGTACTGGGCGTGTCGGTCAACATCGCGGCGCCGGTGCTGCGCCGGATGATTGCCGAGCACATCCGGGGCGCCGCGCGCCTGTTGCAGATCGCTGCGCCGGTCCGCGACAACGAGATCGAGGTCACCGACGCGCACGTCGGACCGGGTTACGGGATCCCGACACCTGAGAGCCTGTCCGCGGTACACCAGGGCGCGCGCGAGGGGCTGTTGTTCGATCCCGTCTATACTGGCAAGGCCTGGGCCGCGCTTGCACACGCGGTGCGCCTCGGGGACATTCCGCGGCACGCGACGGTGGTGTTCCTCCACACCGGCGGCGCGCCCAACGTGTTCCTGCACGCCGATGCCCTCGCCGGTCTGGCCGCCGATACGTCCACCGGCGCGCCCGCGCCGACCACACCTGAGCGTCGAGTCTAGACACGGAGGTCACCATGTCGCCCGCCATGCCGATCGAAGAACTCTGCGCCCGGTACCGCCGGCTGTACACGCCCGCGGTGGCGGACGCACTTGACGAGAAAGGCCTCTGGCACCAGATCGTGGACCGCCGCATTCAGCCGCTCACCCTGACGATGAAGGTGGCCGGGCCGGCGTTCACGATGCTGGGCCGGCCCGAACGCAGCACCGACCGTCGCATCCGCAAGGGCGTGAAGGCGGTGGACGCGGTGCGACCGCATACCGTCGTGGTGATGGACTGCTCCGGCGAGGAGATCACCGGGCACTGGGGGGAGTTGCTCACGAACGGCACGCTCGTGCGCGGCGGCACCGGCGCCGTCGTGGACGGCGGTGTCCGCGACACCGCGGCCATCCTCGAACTCAACTTCCCGGTGTTCTGCAAGTTCCGGTCGCCGGCCGACGCCAAAGGCCGGTGGAACGTCGTCGACTTCGACTGCCCGGTCGTGCTCGGCGGCGTGCCCGTGAAACCCGGCGACGTCGTCGTGGGCGACGCGGATGGCGTGGTCGTCGTCCCTTCGGAACTCGCGGTCGAGGTGTTGCTCGAGGCCGAAGCGGTCGTCAACGAAGAGAACGAGGTGCGCCGGCGCGTGCGCAACAAGGAGTCGGTCGCCGACCTCTACATGCAGTTCAAGCGGTTCTAGGCCCGTGCGCATCGCCTCGGTCCGGTCTATCCCGCTGCTGGTCACGCTCGACGAACCGCAGCGCACCGGGGTCGCCACGTACACCCGGCTGGCGACCACCCTCGTCGAGATTCGATCCGATACCGGTGTGGTGGGTTATGGCGAGTGCCTGGCGCGTTACTCGCCGCGCATCTGGGCCGCGATCGTGGACGACCTGCTCGCGCCGCTGGTGGTCGGCGCCGATCCGTTCGACACCGAGCGCCTGTGGATGTCGATGTTCCGCGACCTGCGCTCGTTCTCCGGGCACAGCCGCGGCATGCTCGTCGAGGGGATCGCCGGCGTCGACATCGCGCTCTGGGACCTCAAGGCACGGGCGCTCGGGGTCCCGCTCCACGCCCTGCTCGGCGGGGCGGTCCGCACGCGGTTGACGGCCTACGCCTCGTCGGTGATGCAGCGCGAGCCCGCGGCCATGGTCGCGGACGCGGTCGCGCTCGTCGAGCGCGGCTTCCGCGCGCTCAAGATCAAGATCGGTGTCGGCGTGGCGCAGGACGTCGCCTGCGTCACGGCGATCCGCCGCGCGGTCGGCGACGACATCGACCTCATGCTCGACGCGAACGGCGCGTACACCGCCGCCGACGCGATCGCGTTGGCCCGCCGCATCGAGGATCTGCGGATCGCGTGGTTCGAGGAGCCGGTCGTGGCCGATGACGTGGACGGGTACGCGCGTATCCGCGCGGCGACGTCGATCCCGCTGGCTGCGGGCGAGGCCGAGTTCACGCGGTACGGTGCGCGTGACCTGCTGGCCCGGCGCGTCATCGACGTGCTGCAGCCCGACGTGGCGCGCTCCGGCGGCATCAGCGAGACGCTGAAGATGATCGCGCTGGCCGCGGCGCACCACGTGCGCTACGCGCCGCACGTCGGATTCTCGGCCGCGGTGTGCGTGGCCGCGTCGCTGCACCTGGCCGCGACGGCGCACAACTTCTGGACCTACGAGTGCATCTACACGGTCAATCCCCTGCGGGAGCGTCTCGCGGTCTCGCCGGTTGGGGGGCCCGACCAGCTCGTGGACGGCATGATCCCGGTCCCCGACGGCCCGGGGCTGGGGATCGCACTGGACCCCGAAGTGGTCCAGCGTTACCGCGTCGCATCGTGAGCGACCCCGTCGCGCTGGTCCTGCGCGATGGCCTAGTGTTCGACGGCACCGTCGCACCACCCCGGGTGAGAGATGTGTGGATCGTTGACGGCCGCATCGTCGCGCCCGGCGCGGCACCGGTCGGCCGCGAGGAGTCGGCGGCCCGGCTGGTGATCGGCCCAGGGCTCATCGACGCACACGTCCATCTCTGTCTCGACGAAACCCCGGAACCGCTCATCGCGTTTCGCGCGGCGTCGCCTCAGACGCTCGCCGCGCTGATGCGCGCGCACGCCGCGCGCACGCTGGCCGCCGGGGTGACAACGGTGCGCGACCTGGGTGCGCCGACCGCGCTCATCCTGAATTTGCGCGACGAGGTCAACACCGCGATCGACCGCGGTGCCGCGATCGGGCCACGCATCGTCGCCAGCGGCGCGCCGGTCACAAGCCCGGACGGACACGTGCACGAGATGGGCGGTGCGGCCCGCGGGAGCGCGGAGATCCGCGAGGCAGTCCGGGCGCGCGCCGCCGCAGGGGTTGACGTCATCAAGGTCATGGCCACCGGCGGCGGCTCGAGCCCGCAGACCGACCCACGCGCCTGCCAGTTCGACGACGACGAGTTCGCGGCCCTCGCTGATGCCGCCGCAACCGCCGGGCTTCCGGTGGCGTGCCACGCACACGCCGACGCGGGCATCGCGCAGGCCGTGCGCGCAGGCGTACGCACGATCGAGCACGGCAGCTACGCGTCGGAGGCGTCGCTGCGCGCCATGGCTGTACAGGGCATCGCCCTGGTCCCCACGCTCGCGCCGGCCGTGGCGGCGCTGGCGCAGGACCTGCCGCCGGCGCGACGGGCCGCCGTCATTGAGCGGTTTGAGGCGCGTCAGGCGGCGGTGTGCGCGGCGCATCGCGTGGGCGTACCGCTCGCCGCCGGCACCGACGCCGGCGTGGCATTCACATCACACGGGAGCGTGGCGGCCGAGGTGATCGCCCTCGCCAGATGTGGGCTCCCGGTGGAAGTCGCCCTGGCCTCAGCGTGGCACCACGCGGCGCACGCGCTGCGGCGCCTCGACCTCGGCACGCTGGTCCCGGGCGCGCTCGCCGATCTGATTGTGCTCGACGACGATCCGCGCGCCGACCTGCGGACCCTCACGCGGCCGCGGGCTGTGATGGTGGCGGGTCAGTGGGTCTGGCGGGACACCCGGTGAGACCGCCGCAGGCCTAGGTCACGTCAACCGGCTGGCCGGCGGCGATGGACCGGTCAACGGCTTCGGCGAGCCGCACGGCTTCCACGGCTTCATCCACCGTGATCAGCACCGGTTGGTCGCCGGTCACCGCGCACACGAACGCCAGTAACTCGGCGCGTAGCGCCTCGGGCGTCGCCCCGAGCAGCGAAAGGTGCGGGGTACGATACCCGCCGTCGGCGGTAATCTCGACGCCCTCGCCGGGCATGCGCAGCCGCAGCCTCCCGGCGGTCCCGACGACCTCGAGTTCCTGCTCGAGGCCGGTCGGTGACTCTCGGGGCAGGGCCCACGAGCACTCCACGCATCCGATTGCGCCATTCGCGAAGCGTAGCACGGCGAAGAGCGAGTCGGCGACACCGAGATGTCGCAGCAACCGGCTCGTGGCCACCGCGTGGACCTGCGTGACGGGTCCGGCGATCCAGCGCAGGATATCCAGGTCATGAATCGCCTGGAACAGCGCGAGGGACGTCCGGCCGCCGATGCGCTCGCCGCTGGTCACCAGGCTGTTGCGCCGCGCGTAGAGATGAATCAACTCGCCCGCCTTGCCGTCGCGCACGGCTTCCCACACCGCACGGTACTGCGGCACCACGCGGAGGATGTGACCCACCGTGACGACACGGCCGCTCTCCCGCGCCGCACGCGCGATACGGGCCGCGTCGGCCGTGGTCGTGGCCAGCGGCTTCTCGATCAGCAGGTGCAGACCCCGCTCCAGGCACGCCAGCGCCACCTCAACGTGCAGCGGGTCAGGCGTGCACACGCAGACCGCGTCCAGGGCCTCGAGGGTCAGGACCTCCCGCCAGTCGCGGTAACCCGGCACCCGCAGCGCAGCGGCCTGCGCCGACAATCGGGCCTCATCCGGGTCGGCCAGCGCGACCAGACGCACCAGCCCGGTCTGGTCGCCGAGACGCACAAGGGTCGCCGCATGGCGCTGGCCCCACACCCCGATCCCGATCACGGCGACCCGCAGTGGCATCACGGCTCACCCCCGGAAGCGTGGGTCGAGGTAGTCGCGCAGCGCATCGCCGAACAGGCCGGCGCTCAGCACGACCACCGTCATGACCGCGCCCGGGATGGTCGCGATCCACCACGCGTTCTGCAAATAGTCGCGACCCTGACTGATGGTCACCCCCCACGAAGGCAGCGGGTGCGGGATCCCCAGGCCCAGGAAACTCAGCGCCGCCTCGGCGAGCATCTGCAGCGCGATCTGCAACGTCGCCAGGATCACGATCGGCGTCAGGGTGTTCGGCAGGATGTGGCCGAGCATGACACGCCAGTGGCTGCCGCCGAGCGCGCGCGCCGCCTCGACGAACTCCTTCTCGCGCAGCGACAGCACCGAGCCGTGCACCAGCCGCGCGAACACGGCCCAGCGGATCACCGAGAGGGTGAGGACGACGTTCGCAATCGAGGGTCCGATCATCGCCGCGATGAGGATCGCCAGCAGCAGCGGGGGGAACGCCAGCTGCAGGTCCACCAGACGCATCACGAGCATGTCCGTCAGACCGCCATAGTACCCGGCGAGCAGACCGAGGACGGTGCCGGACACCCCGGCGATCGCGACCGTGCTCGCGGCCACGAGCATGGAGACGCGGGCGCCGTGCACCACCTGCTGGAGCAGGTCTCGGCCCAACTGGTCGGTGCCCAGCCACGCCACATGGCCGTCGGGCAGGCGTGCGCCGGGCGGCTGCAGCCGCGACTCCAGGCGCATCGCGAGCGGATCGTAGGGCACGAGCAACGGCCCCAGCAAACCCAGCGCGACCGCCAGCACCAGCACCAGCCCCGAGACCCCCACACGTCGGCCCTTGCGTGTCGCCAGGAGCGTCCGCCGCGGCCCGGCGGCCGGCGCACGGACTCGGGGCTCGGGCGAGGCGGTCGCGGTGTCCATCAGGCGTACCGGATGCGAGGGTCGAGGTAGCCGTACGTCAGGTCCACCAGCAGGTTCAGCCCAACGAAGATCACCGCGGTGAACGTCACCGCGGCCTGCACGACCGGGTAGTCGCGGTTGTTGATTGCCATCACGATCAGCCGGCCGAGCCCGGGCCACGCGAACACCATCTCGATGACCACGACCCCGCCGAGCAGCGCGCCCAACTGCAGCCCGAGCATCGTGACGACCGGAATGAGCATGTTGCGATACACGTGCCGCGTCATGACCCCCGGCTCGGGCACCCCCTTGGCCCGCGCGGTGCGCACGTAGTCCTGACCCGCGATGTCGAGCACGCCCGCGCGGATCAGGCGTGTCATCACGCCGATCAGTTGCACCGACAGCGTCACGGTCGGGAGCACCAAGTGCCACAGCGAGCCGCGGCCGAACGACGGCAACCAGTTGAGGTTGCGCGCGAACAGAAGGATGAGCACGAGCCCGAGCCAGAAGTTCGGGACGGCCTGGCCGACGAGCGAAAGGACGCCGACGGCCCGATCCACGGGCGACAGCGCCCAGTGCGCGGCCGCCGTCCCGAGCACGAAACTCAGCATGACCGTGACCACGATGGAGGCCAGCGCCAGTTCGAGTGTCGCGGGCATCCGCTCCAACACCATCGCGAACGCCGGCCGGTTCTCGTGGTACGAGAGGCCCCAGTCGCCGGCGATCGCCTGCCGGAGGAACAGCGCGTACTGCACCGGGAGGGGTCGCTCCAGCCCCATCTTGGCCCGCTGCTCGGCCACCATCTCCGCGGTCGCATTCGTGCCGAGCAGCACGGCGGCCGGGTCGCCGGGGATCACGCGCACCACCAGGAAGATCACGGTGAGCACGCCCCAGATCACGATCAGCGCGGCCAGGGTCCGGCGGGCCAGGTAGCGTCCCATCGACGGTCAACCGGAGACGGCGGGGATGCGCGCGCATCCCCGCCGCGTCGATCTCTCCTCCTGCCGCCGTCAGCCGTGACGCGACGGCGAGGCAGGCGCTCGTCGCACCGCGGTCACGGACCTACCGTGACATCGGTCAGCGTGAAGATCTCGCTGGGCGGCACTTTGAAGTTCTGGACCCTGGTGCGATACGCGTAGCTCTCCAGCGATTCGAACAGGAAGACCGCCGGACCCTCCTGCCACAGGATCTCCTGCACGCGCTTGTACAGATCGCAACGCCGGGTCTGATCCACCGTGGCCGCGGCCTGCTCGAGGAGCCGGTCTACCTCGGGGTTGGCGTACCCGGTGCGGTTCGCGCGCGAGTGATACAGACGGCCCAGTGAGAAGTCGGCGTCGCCGGTCACCGCGCCCGTACCCAGCAGGTTGAGATCCCAGTTCAGCTTGAGCAGGTCGTCCAACCAGATGGCGCGGGGTTGCAGCACGCTCTGGACCCGCACGCCGATCAGCGCGAGCTGTCCGACGATCGCGTCCGCGACCTCACGCTCCTTGGGGTTTGCGTCGTTCCACTTCATCACCGTCTCGAACCCGCGCGGGTACCCGGCCTCGGCCAGCAGCCGGCGCGCCAGCGTGGTGTTGTACCCATACGGCGGGAACACCGCGGCGCAGACGACGTTGCTGGCGATGGGCCCGCGCGCGGGCTTGGCGATCCCGGCCAGCAGCGACGAGGTGATGGCGTCGATGTTGAACGCGTGCTGCAGCGCCTTGCGGACGCGCGGGTCGTCAAAGGGCTTCCGCGTCGGGTTGATCCACAAGAAGCGCGTGAAGTACGTCGGACCGACTTCGATCTTGACGTTCGGGTTGCCGCGCAGCCGCTTGATCTCCTCGGGCGGCAACGCGGTGGTCATGTCGATCTCGCCGGTCTCCAGCGCGGTCACGCGACCCGAGACCTCGGGAATGTCTACGAAGATCAGCCGCTGGAGCTTGGGGATCCCCTGACGCCAGTAGCCGGGGTTGGCCTCCAGCACCACGCGCGTGTCGCGGACGAACTCACCGAACCGGTACGGCCCGGTGCCGACCGGCCGGTCGCCGAACGCCGGTGTCGGGGGCGTGCCCGCGGGCACGATGTTGAGCACGGTCAGGTTCGAGAGCAGCGTGCCCATCGGATTCTGCGTCTTGAGGACCACCCGGTACGGATCAGGCGTATCCACCGACGTGATCGGCGCGAAGAGCGGGCTGAGCGGCCCGCGGTACTGCACGGCGCGCTCGATCGAGGTCTTGACCGCGGCCGACGTGAACTCCTGGCCGTCGTGAAACCGCACCCCGCGCCGCAGTTCGAACGACCACGTCGTCGGATCGAGATTGCGCCAGCGGATCGCGAGAGCCGGCTGAAACTTCTTGGCCGCCGGATCCCACGTGACCAACGTGTCGTACAGGTGCCGGCCCATCAGGATGACCGCGCGCTCCGCGGCGGCCGGTCCGTGCGCGTCGAGTGACACGACCCGCTGGTAGTACGCCATCCGCAGCGTGCCGGGCGGCGCGGCCGGGCCGGCTTGCAACACCGTGACCCCGCTCATCACCATGATCGCGAGCACCGCCACCCACCATCGCCATCGATACCGCATGTCCCACCCTCCCCCTGCGTTGTCCGTTGCGATAGAGATCGGTGTCACACCTCAGGCAGCCGCCCGGTCGGTCATCCCTGGCACGAAGCCGCCGTCTGCGGCCAACCGCTGTCGCAGTTCCCCGGCGTCGACCTGATCGGCCGGCACACCGGCGCGCACGGCCATCGCCGCGGCCGTGCCGGCGGCCTGTCCCATGGCCATGGCCACGGCGGAGATGCGCGCCGAAGCCAGGGCCTCGTGCGTCCCTGAGAAGCACCGGCCGGCCACCAGCACCCGCGGGGCCCCCTGCGGCAGCAGCGCCCGGTAGGGCACCGTAAAGTACTCGCCGGTCTCGAAGCGCTTGAAGACCATGCCGCCGGTCGCGGGGTCGTGGATGTCGATCGGGTATGCGCTGGCCGCGATCGCGTCCGGGAAGCGGCGGCCGTGCAGCGCGTCGTCCTCGCTAACCATCACTGCGCCGACGACGCGCCGCGTCTCGCGAATCCCGATCTGTGTGGGCGTACCGAGGAGGCGCGCGCGCTCGAACCCCGGCACGCGGCGGCCCAGGAACTCGAGCAACTGGTAGACCTGACGCCGGCCCTCGATCTCGGCCTCCGAGAGCTCAGGACCTACCGTGCCGAGCCGCCCGGCCACGCGGGTGGTGTTGACGATCGCCTCGCCTGGCGCGACACCCTCGAACACCAGCAATCGGTCGCGGGGAAGATCCAGTTCGCCGCGGGTCTTCGCCTCGCGCAGCAGGGCCTGGAATGCGCTGAACCCACGGATCGGCAAGCGCCGGAGCCACGCCGGATCGATCGGCCCATGGGTCGAGGCCTCGTGCTGGATCTCGTGCGGATGGGCGGCGAAGTAATCCATGATGCGGTCCCAGTCGACGCCCGCCATGCGGAAGAGCATGGTCATCGGCTGCGTCAGGCCATCGGTGCGCCGTCCGATCTCACACGGCACACCGGCAAGGGCGCAGAACTCTCCGTCACCGCTCGCGTCCACGACGATATCGGCCTCGAGCCTTCGAAACCCGTCGCGTTGCCAGATCGTCGCAGACGGCCGTCCGTCGCGGCCGAGATCGGCACCAACCACGAGCGTGTGGAACAGCGGCCGGACCCCGGCGTCAAGGACGAGCCGGTGCAGCACCTGCTTGAGCGCTTCGTAGTCGAAGGGCGTGATGGTGTAACAGAAGTCCACCGGATCGGGGACGTGACCGGGCGAGGCACCCATCGCCTGCATCGCGCGCACGATCTCGTCTGGAATACCGCGGACAATCTGCAGGTCGCCGGCATGAAACCCCATCATCGGCGCGACCATCCCAGCCGTCAGGTTGCCGCCGAGAAACGCAAACCGCTCGACGAGCACCACGTGCGCACCGGCGCGTGACGCGGCTACGGCCGCGACCGTGCCGGCCGGTCCTCCGCCGATCACGAGGACCTCGGTGGACAGGGACGGCGCGGCGGCGAGGGCGGCGGGCGAGACGAGCTGGCGCCAGGTGAGGGCGGTCGGCACCGTCAGTGACCCCGAATGCCCGCCCTGCGGATGGGCGAGAGACCGTTCCACGACGCCTCCTTCTCACCGACCCCGATGAAGCCTAGCCGGCACGCTAGGAACGTTTCGCCGCCGGGACGGATCTGCCTGTGAGACACCTGGCGCATGACGCTGCCCAGCGGGCCCGCCGCCACACCTACAGATCGATGGGATCCACGTCGACGGTGAGCCGCGCACCGGCGGTGCCGGCCTCGGTCACCATCGCCCACAACGCTCCGGCCAGCGTCTGCCGGTCAGCGGCCTTGATCACCGCATAACGTGCCACCCGCCGACTCTCGGGTTGCGACCGAGGCGTCGAGCCCAGCACTTCCAGACCCGGAACCCTGGTGAGGTGGGCGACCAGGGTCTCGGCGGTCTCGGCCGTACGGGCCCTTACCACGACCGATGCCAGCACCCGGTAGGGCGGGTAACCAAGGTCGCGCCGGAGCGCGAGTTCCGCCGCGTAGAACGGCCGCAGGCTTGGCGCCTGCGCCGCAGTGATGACGGCGTGGTCGGGATCGGCGGTCTCCACGAGCACCTGAGCGCGCGCGGCGATGCCGATCTCCCGCAAGAGGGCGAGCGCGCGCTCCGCCGCCCTGAACTCAGGGCGGTGCAACCATCGGTCGGCCGCCGTGACGACGACCAGGTGCGGCCGCAACGCCGCGAGATGTGACACGACCAGCGTGGTGGCGACGAGGACCCCGCCGTGCTCGCGAAACGCGGCGAGGATCTCCGCGGCCCGCGCGCCATCGGCCGCGGTCTCTGCGTCAAAGCGCCACACGCGGGGTGCGTGGCGGCGCAGCGTCGCCGCCAGACGCTCAGTGCCTGCGCCCAGTAGCCGCAGCCGGGGCGCGCCGCATCGGGCACAGACGCGCGGCGCGGGCCACGTCCGGCCGCAGACACGGCAAATGAGACGCCGCTGCGCTCGATCGTACGGCATCGCGACGCCGCACTGCGGGCAGCGCACCACCGATCCGCACTCGCTGCAGTGCAGACCGCCAGCATAGCCCTTCCGGTCGGCGAGCACCACGACCCGACCGCCGCGCCTGGCGACCCTTCGGGCCGCGTCCCGGGCCGGCCGGCTAAGCGGCGCGTCAACATCGGCTCGGCGCCGCAGGTCGATCACGCCGAGGCGCGGCCGTGGCGAGGGTACGGCGGCCAACCGTGCGCGGCCGGCCATGACCTCCGCGTACGTGGCTGCCGGCGGCGTGGTCGCGCCGAGTACGAGCATGCCTCCGGCGGCCGCGCGGTGTGCGGCGACGACCCCGGCGACGTAGCGTGGCGCTCGCTCCTCTTTGTGGCCACTGCTGTCCTCGTCGTCGACGATGATCAGGGTCGGCTCGGCCACCGGCGCGAAGACCGCCGCCCGCGTGCCGATCACCACCGCGCCCTGCGTCCGGGCCAGCGCGCGCCACGACGCCGCACGCGCAACCGGCGGCAATGCACCATGCAGCACCACAGGCGCCAGACCGGCATGAGCGGACGCGTCGGCCAGTGTCTCGGCTGCGTCAACGGACGCGCAGGCTGCGACGCACGACCATCCGCGCTCGCGCGCCAGGGTCATCGCGTAGAGATAGGCCGGCACCCGGTTCGAGCCTGCGACGACCACCGCGGGCTGACCACGGGCAAAGGCCTCGGCGATCGCAGTGTCTGCCCGCGACTTCGCCGTCGGCTGTCCGAGGGTACCCGAGGCCCCGGATCGCGCGGCCGCCGGTGGCACCCCCGCCTCCGGGGTCGGGCGGCCGATCGATGCGCGATCCACGGCGGTTGAGGCGCTGAGCATGCCGGTTGCCGCCAGTTCTTCGATCACGTGCGGCGATCCCGCGAGCAGCCGTGTCGCCTGTCTCAGCGACAGGGGCCGGCGCGCCAGCTGTTCAGCGATCGCGTGGACTGCTGCCGAAGCCTGCGCTGGCGGCTTGCCGGACCCTTCGAGCCGCAAGCCCTGCCACAACGCGTCCCACGGCGTGGCCACGGCCAGCGCTTCGCCCACCGACGAGACATAGGTTCGCGCCGTCCACTCGGCGAGTGCCAGGACGGGCGCGGGCACAATCGGCGCGGAGCCGACGACGGCAAGCACGGGACGCAGATCGGGCCGTGCCGCACCGCCACCGAGCACGACACCGTGCATCAGGCGCCGGCCGAACGGCACTACCACCCCGGTCCCGGGAGGCGCGTCCGAAACCGGGCCGGCAAAGGTGAACGCCAGATCTCCGGCGCGGAGCGGAAGGTCGAGGGCGACGCGCAGCGGACAACCGGAGGCCATGACCGTCCAGGATGGGGCGCCGTGCTCTGCGGGCTACCGCGCTTGCGAGGCAGGCCGCAACCCGCGAACCAGCCGCTCGAGAGCGTCCACGAGCACTTCTGGATCCCAACGGCTCGTGTCGATCACCAGGTGATAGGGCGTGCGGTCGGTGAACTCGATCCCGTAGAGCGCGCGGTACCGTGACCACTCGCTGCGCTCGCGTACCATCAGCTCGCGGCGCGCTTCTTCAGGCGACCGGCCGTCGCGTCCGCCCGCGCGCGTCGCGCGGATCTCCAGAGGCGCGTCGAGCCAGACCTTGAGGTCGGCCTCGACCATCCAGCCCGAGAGCCGCGACTCGACGACGCACGGACCCTGACGCGCCAGCTCGCCCTGCAGGCGGTCGAGATCGCGGTCGATCGTCGGGTCATCCTCGGCCTGGCGGTTCAGCTCCACGACCGAGAGGCCTCGCACGGCCGCGAGCTGACGGAACACGCCGCCCGCCGACACGCAGGGGACGCCGAGCCGTGCCGCCAGCGCCTGGGCGACGGTGCTCTTGCCAACACCGATCGGCCCGCCGATGGCCACGACCACGGCGGGCGCGCGCTCACTCGGAGGATTCGTCGCCGGCCTCCCTCGAGTCGTAGCGATGCGCGAGGGTCTCGGGTTGCACGGCGGACAGGACGACGTGGCCGCTGTCAGTGATCACCACCGCCCGCGTGCGCCGGCCGTACGTCGCGTCGATGAGCGTGCCACGCTCGCGCGCCTCCTGGACGATGCGCTTCACGGGCGCCGAGTCCGGGCTGATGATCGCCACGATCCGGTTGGCCGCCAGGATGTTGCCGTGCCCGATGCTGATCAGCCGGGTCTCCATCGCACGCGCCTATTCCACGTTCTGGGCCTGCTCGCGAAGGCTCTCCAACTCGCTCTTCATCGCGATGATCGTCCGCGTGATCTCGAGATCGTTGGCCTTCGCGCCGATCGTGTTCGTCTCACGGCCCATCTCCTGCAGGAGGAAGTCCAGCTTGCGGCCGACCGCGCCATCCTCTTCGCCGACCGTCTGGCGGAAGTGCGCCAGGTGACTGCGCAACCGTGTCAGCTCCTCGCTGATGTCGCTGCGTTCGGCGAAGACCGCCAGTTCCGCCGCGATGCGGGCCTCGTCGAGCGGCACACCGGCCAGCAGCTCGGCCAGACGCACGCGCAGCCGCTCCGCGTAGGCGCGCACGACATCACGGCTGCGGCTGGCCACGGCCTCGGCCATGGCCTCAAGACCGCTGACGCGCTCGAGCAAGTCGGCGGCGAGCCGCGCGCCCTCGGCCACGCGCATCGCCACCAGTCCGTCGGCCGCCGAACGGATCGCGCCTTCCAGCGATACCCACACGGCCTCCACATCGTACCGGTCATCCTCGACGCGGAGCACGTCCGGCAGCGCCGCGATGCGGTCGACGGTCAGCTCGCCGCTCGCGCCGATCGCGTCGGCCAGGTCGCGTAGCGCCCGGGCGTAGGCTGAGGCCAACTCGATGTCGGCACGCACCGTGCGGGGCCGCTTGGTGCTCTCGTCCCGGGTCACAATCACCTCCACCCTGCCGCGGCGCACGCGCTCCTGCACAATGGCTCGCACCCGATCCTCGAGCGCGGCCAGGTCACGAGGAAGACGGATCTGCACCTCGCTGAAGCGGTGGTTGACCGACCGAACCTCTACCGCGAAACGCCCACCCGGGATTTCTGCGGTGGCCGTGCCAAACCCGGTCATGCTGCGGATCACGGCGCTTGTGTTCGGCTCTGTGGAAGACCGTTCCTGCCCGGTCTGATGCGTCCGGCCTGCGGCCTTGCGGCGCCCGGGGCCGGTGTCGTATCGTGGCAACGGCATGGCCGCCTCCCGGCACGGCGTCTCCCTACCCGGTGCCTCGTTCGACAGCGTGATCCTCGCCGCGGTCCTCGCCGAGTGCGGATGGCTGACCGGTGCGACAGTGCAGCGGGTACAGCCGGCAGGAGACGCAGAGATCGCCATCAGCCTGCGCGCCGCGGACCGCGGCCGCACCCTGCTGGTCTCCGTGCACCCCCGATGGGGCCGGCTGCACCTGACCGGTCGGGTGCGCCCGGGCGCAGCCACGCCGTTCGCACAGTTGCTCCGCAGCCGTCTCGGTGGCGCCGTCGTCACCGGATGGGACGCTCCGTCGTTTGACCGTCTCGTCGTGCTGCACTTCGAGACGCTCGAAGGCCCCGTCGACCTTGCCATTGAGATCATGGGGCGGCACGGCAACCTTGTGTTATGCGAGCGTGGCGTGATCCTTGGCGCGCTGAGACCTGTCGGGTGCGACCGCGCGCGCGGCCGCGCGGTGCTGCCGCAGCGGCCCTACGTGCGCCCGCCGATCCCGCGCACGACGCCGGTCACCGTGAGCACGGCCGATCTGCTGACGACAGCCCCCGACCGCCCGGCGTGGCGCGCCGTCCTCGACGGGACCGGCGGCATCGGCCCGGCCCTGGCCTGGGAGGCCTGCCTCCGTGCCGAGGTCGATCCCGCGACATCTCTCGACGAGCGTGCCGCGGAACGGATCGTGGCGGCGCTCCGTGAGATTGGCCACGACGTCATCGCCGGCCGCTTCTCGCCGGCGGTCTACCGCGACACGCAGCGGCAGCCGGTAGCCTATGCCGCGTTTCCGATGCGGGTGTTCGCGCGCTGGCAGGCCGAGCCCAGCACGATGAGCGCGGCAGTCGAGGCGGTCGTCGCGCACGCCGTCAGCCGCGCCGCACTTGACGCGGCACGCGCCGGCCTGGCCGCGACCGTGGCCGCGGCCGCCGGACGCGTCGCGCGGGCACTGGACGCCGCGGCCGACGATGCGCGGGTCGCCGCAGATGCCGACCGCCTGCGGCAGCACGGCGAGCTGATCCTGGCGTATTTGACGAGCATCGCGCCGGCGCAGTCCGTGCTCGAGGTCCCGGGATTCGACGGCGCGCCGGTGCGCATCACCCTCGACCCGCGGCTGACCGGCGTCGAGAACGCGCAGGTCTACTTCAAGCGGTACGCGCGCGCCGCCGCGGCGCGCAAGCGCCTGCCGGAGCGACGCGCCGCGCTGGAGCGCGAGCGGGCGTTCCTCGACGCGGCGAAGACCGCGATCGAGCAGGCGGAAACCGCCGACGATCTGTGGGCGATCGAGCAGGACCTGATCGCGGCTGGATTGCGACGGCCGGGCCGGTCGGCCATCACCCCTCGCGCGGCGGATCAGGGCCGGGCATTCAGCCTGCCCGGCGGATTCCAGGCATGCGTGGGTCGCAGCGCGCAGGAGAACGAACGGCTCACATTCGAGCGCGCCGGCCCGGATGACCTGTGGCTGCACGCGCGCGGGATGCCCGGCGCGCACGTCGTGGTGGTGGGCGGCTCGGGTCGGCCCTCAGACGCCGCCATCGCGACGGCGGCGGCGATCGCCGCGTACTACAGCGCCGGCCGCCAGGCCGCGAAGGTCCCGGTGGACGTGACCCTGCGGAAGCACGTCCGCAAGATCCGCGGCGGGCGTCCCGGTCAGGTCACCTACACGAACGAGCGCACGCTGACCGTGGCGCCGGGGTTGCCGGCGGCACGGACGCGCGCATAGCGCGCACAGGCCGGCGCGCATCGCGGCGGTGATCCTCAACCGGCCGGCTCTTCGATCACCACTTCGTCTCGGCCGTCACTCTCGGCAAGCCGCACCGCGACATGCTCACGGGCGCTGGTCGGCACGTTCTTGCCCACGTAGTCCGGGCGGATGGGCAACTCGCGGTGGCCGCGGTCGATGAGTACCGCGAGCTGGATCGTCGCCGGCCGGCCAGCCTCGATCAGCGCGTCCATGGCCGCGCGGGCCGTGCGGCCGGTGAAGAGCACGTCGTCCACGAGCACGACGTGACGACCGGCGACGGAAACCGGCAGTGTCGCGTCCGACGCGTCCGGACCCCTGCGCCCCTGCCGCGGACGGTCGTCGCGATGCCGCGCGATGTCGAGCGCACCGAGCGGCGGCCGCGCGCCTTCAATGGCCTCGATGGCGCGGGCAAGACGCTCAGCGATCGGCACGCCGCGCGAGGGAATCCCGAGGAGAACCAAGCGCTCCATGCTCTTGTTGCGTTCCAGGATCTCATGCGCCATGCGCACGATGGCCCGCCGGATGCCGTCCGCGTCCATGACGCGGGCCTTCTCGCGCAGCGCCGGCTGGCGTGGGGGCTCCGGGCTCACGTCGCGCCGGCTCACGCCAGATCGGCCTCCGCGGTGGCGCGGGCGCGTAGCGCCCGAAGCGCGGCTTCGATGTCCGCAGGGAGCGGCACCGCGAATTGCAGCGATGCCGCCGTGACCGGATGCGTGAAGGCGAGCCGGTGGGCGTGCAGTGCCTGACGCCGCAGGCCCCAGGTGGTGGGCCGCCGGCCGTACGCCGGGTCGCCGACGACGGGATGCCCGAGCCAGGCGCAGTGCACGCGGATCTGGTGCGTCCGACCGGTCTCCAGCCGCACGTCCAGCAGCGTCGCGTCCTTGAACCGCTCAACGACACGGAAGTGCGTGACGGCACGCCGGCCCGACGGCACGACGGCCATACGCGTCCGGTGCCGAGGGTCGCGACCGATCGGTGCGTCGATCGTGCCCTCGGCGCGGCGCACGACGCCATGCACCAGCGCCAGATACTCGCGTCGCGCCCGGCGCGCGGCGAGTTGCGCTTGCAGCCCGCGCAGGGCGGCCTCGGTCTTGGCAACCACCATGAGCCCCGACGTGTCTTTGTCGAGACGGTGCACGATGCCCGGCCGCTGCTCGCCGCCGATGCCGGGCAGATCAGGACAATGCGAGAGCACCGCGTGGACCAGCGTACCGGTCACGCGCCCGGCGCCGGGATGCACCGTGAGCCCGGCGGGCTTGTTGACAACCAGGAGATGCTCGTCCTCGAAGACGATGTCCAGCGGAATTGGCTCGGGCCGAAGCATCGCCGGCTCGGCCTCCGGGATGTCCAGCGTCACGTGCTCACCAATCCGGACACGGTACGAGGGTTTCGGCCTCGGGGTGGCCGGCGGCACCGCGGGTTCGCCGACGCGCGGGGTGTCCGGCTTGCCGCCAGGCGGCACGACAGCCACATGACCCGCGTGTATGAGCGCCTGCAGCCGGGCCCGAGACAGCTCGGGCATCCGATCGGCCAGAAACACATCGAGACGCCGGCCTGCGGACGACGCCTCGACGAGAAACGTGTA
>JAVKJV010000060.1:0-17874 GCA_031458775.1 Candidatus Fervidifonticultor quartus
CGACAAGACGATCGAGCAGGCCCAGGAGGGCTACCGCATCGCCACCGTGCGCTTTGCCGCCGGCGTCTCCACGACCCTCGAGGTCGTTCAGGCCCAGGCCGCCCTCTCCCAGGCCGAGGCCCACCGCATTCAGGCCCTCTTCAACGTCAACCTCGCCCGTGCCCAACTCGAACGGGCCATCGGCGGCCCCGTGGAGTGATCACCATGAAGCATCGCCTTCGGCTCGTCGTGGTCACGCTGGCCGTCGTGCTCGCGGCCGTGTGGGGCTGGCAGCGGCTCTCGCGGTCCCCCGCAAGCGGCGCGCTGAGAGCGTGGGGCACGATTGAAGCCACAGAGGTCAACGTCGCCAGCAAGGTCCCCGGCCGGATCACGCAGCTCCTCGTCGACGAGGGTGCCGAGGTCACGGCGGGCCAGGTGGTGGCCCGGCTCGACGCCGCCGAGATGGATGCCATGCTGGCCCAGGCCCGCGCCACGGTGGCTGCCGCGCAGGCACGCCTGACGATGGCCGAGCGGGCCCTGCGCGCGCAGCGGAATCAGGCATCGGCGGCCGTGGCCCAGGCCGAAGCGCAGATCCAGGCCGCGCGCGCGCGCGTGCCTCAGGCCGAGATTGCCCAGACGTGGCAGGCGCAAATCGTGACCGCGCAGGTTGAGCAGGCGAGCGCGCAGGTCGCCGCCGCCGAACACGCCGTGGACGTCGCGCGGGCCAACACCGCGGCCATCGAGGCCAGCCTCGTCCGCGCGCAGCAGGACCTGCAGCGTGTCGAGCAACTGTACCGCGACGGTGCGGTCGGGGCCCAGCAGGTGGACGCTGCGCAGGCGCAGGTGAAGGCGCTGCGGGCGCAGCGCGACGCCGCCGCGGCGCACGAGGCGGTGGCGGCACGGCAAGTGCGCCAGGCGCATGCCGCCCTGCAGGCGGCCGAGACGAACCGGCTGCAGGTCGAGCTGCGGGCGCAGGACGCCTCGATCGCCGATGCTCAGATGCGGCAAGCGCAGGCCGGACTCCGCGCCGCCCTCGTGGCCTACGATGTGGTGAGCCAGCGCGAGCAGGAAGTCGTCGCGGCCCGCGCGCAACTGGCGCAGGCGCAGGCGACCTTACGTCTGACCCAGGCGCAGTACGACAACACCATCCTGCGCGCGCCGGCCGCCGGGCTCGTCATCACGAAGAGCGCCGAGATCGGCGACGTGGTCGCCGCGGGACAGCGACTGTTCGCGATCGCACGCCTCGACCGCGTGTGGCTTCGCGTGTTCGTCTCGGAGCCCGATCTCCCCCACGTGCGCGTCGGCCAGCCGACGGCGGTGTACGTGGACGCGTTTCCCGGTCGGCCCTTTGCCGGCACCGTATCGGAGATCAGCCAGCAGGCCGAGT
Organism: Candidatus Fervidifonticultor quartus; assembly: GCA_031458775.1. Lineage (GTDB taxonomy): Bacteria > Sysuimicrobiota > Sysuimicrobiia > Sysuimicrobiales > Humicultoraceae > Fervidifonticultor_A > Fervidifonticultor_A quartus. The sequence continues at coordinate 1,367 of JAVKJV010000060.1, forward strand.
TCACCCCTCGCAACGTGCAGACTCGTGAAGAGCGCGTGAAGCTGGTCTTCGGGGTCAAGATCATGCTCGAGAACCCCGAGCGGTTCCTGAAGCCTGGAATGCCGGCCGACGCCGAAATTGCGATCACGCCGGAGCGGTCGGGCTCGTGATCGTCGTCGAGGGCCTCACCCGGCGATACGGGTACCGTGTCGCCGTTGACCGGGTCTCGCTGACGATCGAGCCCGGCGAGGTCTTCGGCCTCATCGGGCCCGACGGCGCAGGCAAGACCACGCTGTTCAGGATGCTCGCGGCGGTGCTCGAACCCTCGGCGGGCACCGCGCGCATCGGCGGCCTGGATGTCGCGGCGGCGGCCGACGCCGTCAAGTCGCGCATCGGCTACATGCCGCAGGCGTTCTCCCTGTACGCCGATCTGACCGTCGCGGAAAATCTGCGCTTCGTCGCAGAGGTCTATGCGGTGCCGCGCGACGCCATGCGCGAGCGCACCGAACGCCTGCTGGCGTTCAGCCGGCTGGCGCCGTTCAAGGACTGGCTCGCCGACCACCTGTCCGGCGGCATGCGGCAGAAGCTCGCGCTGGCGGCCACGCTGATCCACGAACCCGAGGTGATCCTCCTCGATGAGCCCACCACCGGCGTGGACCCGGTCTCGCGGCGCGAGTTCTGGCAGATCCTCTACGACCTGAATCGCCAGGGCATGACCGTGGTCGTGGCCACGCCCTACATGGACGAGGCCGAGCGCTGTGCCCGCGTGGCGCTCGTCCACGAGGGCCGTGTGTTGACGGTGAACACACCCACGGCGATCAAGGCACAGATGCCGGGCGCCGTGTTCGAGGTCATCGCGTCACCCCGGCGGCCGGCGCTCGCGGCCGCGCGGGCGTTACCCGAGGTGTCGGGCGGGACGGTGTTCGGCACGAGCCTGCACCTGATGACCCCTGATCCGGATGCGTCCGGCCGCATCAAGCAGGGCCTGGAGCGCCAAGGGATTGCCGTCGAGAGCATCCGGCGGATCGAGCCGTCACTGGAAGATGTCTTCGTGTCGCTCATGGGGAGGGCGTCGCATGCCTCCTGAGCTGGTCGTAGAAGCCCGGGGCCTGACCAAGCGGTTCGACGACTTCGTGGCGGTCGACCACGTAGATCTCGACATCGCGGCCGGAGAGATCTTCGGGTTCCTCGGGCCCAACGGATCGGGCAAGACGACCACCATCCGCATGCTCTGCGGCCTGATGCTGCCGACCGAGGGCTCCGCGCGCGTGCTGGGGTATGACGTCGCCCGCGACCCGGAACCGGTGAAGGCGCGCATCGGCTACATGAACCAGCGCTCGGGCCTCTACAACGACATGACCGCCGAGGAGCTGTTGCACTTCTACGGCCGAATCTATGGCATGCCGCGGTCTCTACGCCGCCAGGCCGTAGAGGCATGGCTGGACCGCGCCGGGCTCACCGACCGCAGTCGCGATCTCATCGGCACGCTGTCCGGCGGGTGGCGGCAGCGGCTGGCGCTCGGTTGCGCCGTCCTGCACCGTCCTGAGCTGCTGCTGCTCGACGAACCGACGTCGGGAACCGATCCGGTGCAGCGCCGCGAGTTCTGGGAGTTGATCTACCAGCTTGCCGATGAGGGCACGACCGTGCTGGTCACCACGCACTACATGGACGAGGCCGAGCACTGCGCGACGCTCGCGTTCATCCACGCCGGCCGCATCATCGCGCGCGGCACTCCGACCGGTATCAAAACCGGGATGATGCGCGGGGGCGTGTTGGAGATCGTCGCCGAGCCGTGGATGCAGGCCATGGCGCTCCTGCGGGATTTCCCGCTCGTGCGCGAGGCCGCGCTGCACGGCGTGGCGATTCACGTAGCCGCGGACGACCCGGCCGGCGCCGCGCCGGCGGTCGCGGCATTCCTGCGCGGCCGGAGCATCACCGTCCACCGGGTCGAGCCGCGCGCGCCGTCGCTGGAGGACGTGTTCGTCTCGCTGGTGGAGCCCGAGCGACGGGGCGAAGTCCGACGCGCACCGGGCGACGGAGGGGCGGCGCAGGCACCAGGAGGTCCGCCGGATGCGTGACTTCATCACGACGCCGTTTCGCGCGGCGCAGCGCCGCACCGGCGGCCCGCCGCAGGCCCGACGGCTCGCCGCGATCATCGTCAAGGAGTTCATCCAACTGGTGCGCGATCGGCGCACGCTGGCCATGGCCCTGCTCATGCCGGTCATACAACTGCTGCTCTTCGGCTACGCCATCACGACCGACGTCGAGCACCTGCCCACTATCGTGCTCGACCAGTCGCGCAGCCGGGAGAGCCGGGAGTTGATCCAGCGCTTCACGAACTCGCGCTACTACGACGTGCGAGCGTACGCGGCCAGCCTTGACGAGGTGCAGCGCGCGATCGATCGCGGTGACGCGCGGGTGGCCATCGTGTTGCCGAGCGACCTAGCCGGGAAGATCCAGGCCGGCCGCCAGGCGCAGGTCCAGGTCCTGGTCGACGCCTCCGATCCCATCATCGCTCGCAGCGCGCTGACGACCGCCGAGGCCCTCGGCCAGCGCCTGTCGCTGCAGATCGTCGCCGGTCGGCTCCCGGGAGGGAGCCAGGCGTTTGCGCTCCCGCTCGACGTGCGGACCCGCGCCTGGTACAACCCCGACCTGCGCAGCGTGAACTTCATGGTGCCCGGACTGCTGGCCGTGGTGCTGCAGATGCTCACCATGATGCTCACAGCCGTGGCGATCGTCCGCGAGCGCGAACTGGGCACGCTCGAGATGCTGGTCGCCACGCCGATCAAGAAGAGCGAGCTGATGTTGGGGAAGATCCTGCCGTACGTGGTCCTGGGCTACGGCGACATCACGCTGGCCCTGCTGATCGCCGCGTACTGGTTCCAGGTCCCCGTCCGGGGCAGCCTGGTCCTCCTCTACCTGATCGCGTTGGTCTTCTACCTCGCGTCGCTCGGCCAGGGTGTCATGATCTCGACGATCTCCCGCACACAGCGGCAGGCGATGCAGGCGTCGTTCTTCGCCTTCCTGCCGACGATCCTGCTCTCAGGGTTCATGTTCCCGCGTGAGGGAATGCCGGTGGTGATCCAGTGGATCGGCTACGCGATTCCGTTGACGCACTTCCTGATCATCGTCCGCGGCATCATCCTCAAGGGAATCGGCCTGGCGATGCTGTACCAGCAGATCATCCCGCTCGCGCTCCTGGGACTGTTCTTCTTCGTGGTCAGTGTCTTGCGGTTCCAGAAACGCCTCGAGTGACACCAAGGCGATGGAGGTGGGACGCTTGCGGAGGACCAAGCGCTGCGGACAGGCCTCCCGGGTGGTCCGGGCAGGGGCGCCGCCTCTAGGCGCCCGGGTCGTCGCCCGCGGGCGGGTTGCTCGCCGGCTCGGGCGCGGGCTCTTCGTGCGCGGCCTCCTCCCGTCCCTGCCCTTCGCGCTCGGCCCGTGGCGGTGCGAAACGTCGCAGCCGATCGGCCAACTCGCCGAGGCGGCGGCTCACCAGGTAGTTCACGGTCCCTTCGGGGAAATTGCCGTCGGCGTCCGGCTCACCGGCGGGGACGCCGGTGAGCACCTCGAGCCCCTCGTCAATGGTCTTGACGGCCCAGAGGTGGAACATGCCGTCTCGGACCGCCTGTGCGACCTCGTCGTTGAGCATGAGGTTGCGCAGGTTCTGGTGCGGCACCATCACGCCCTGTCGTCCGGTCAGGCCGAGCGTCTTGCACACGTAGTAGTAGCCTTCGACCTTCTCGTTGACCCCGCCGATCGGCTGGATCTCACCCTTCTGGTTGACCGATCCGGTCACCGCGATACCCTGCTCGATCGGCACGCCGGCCAGGTCGGAGAGCAGCGCGTAGAGCTCGGTTGACGACGCCGAGTCCCCCTCGACCTCCTCATACGTCTGCTCAAACGTGATCGACGCATTCAGCGACAGCGGCCGCTGCTGGGCGAACTTGCCACCCAGGTACGCCGACAACGTGAGCACACCTTTGGTGTGAATGCGGCCGGACATCTGCGTCTCGCGCTCGATGTTGACGACGCCCCGGCCGCCGACGAACGTACGCGCGGTCACGCGCGACGGCCGGCCGAACGCATAGTCGCCGAGCACGAGCACCGACAGCCCGTTGACCTGCCCGGGCACACCGCCGTCAATCGTGACGAGCAACTGGCCTTCTTTGATCAGTTCGCGAATGCGCTCCTCGATCCGGTTGCCGCGGCGCACTTGTTCGTCGACCGCCCGGCGCACGTGTTGCGCGGAGACGACGCGCGCGCCGTCGGCGCGCGCCCATGCCGAGGCCTCGTAGATGATGTCCGTCATTCGGTTGAAGCGCATGGAGAGACGCTGTTGGTCGTCGGCCAGACGCGCCGAGTGTTCAAGGATGCGGGCCACCGCGGTGCGGTCGAACGGCAGCAGTCCCTCGCGCCGGCAGATCGCGCCGATCGCACGCGCATAGTCGACCATCGCCTCCGGCGTGCGGTCCATGTCGGTATCGAAGTCCGCTTTGATCTTGAACAGCTTCGGGAAGTCATCGTCGTACATGTAGAGGAGATGGTAGATGAGCGGCACGCCAATGATGATGACCTTGACATTGAGCGGGATCGGCTCAGGCCGAAGGGTCGCCGTGGCGAACAACCCGTACTGCTCGCCGAGATTCTCGATCCGAATCTCACGGCTCTTCAGCGCGCGCTTCAGGCTCTCCCACGAGAACGGCGAAAAGAGCAGGTCGCGGGCCTGCAGCACCAGGTAGCCGCCGTTGGCGCGATGCAACGCGCCGGGTTTGAGCATGGTGAAGTCGGTGACCATGGTACCGAACTCGCCCCGGTACTCGCTCTTGCCGAACAGGTTATAGTAGGTTGGATTCAGCTCGAGAATGACCGGCGCGCCCTTCGTCTGCCCATTGTCGATGAACAAGTTGACGCGGTACCGCGTGAACTCCGCGCCCCGGCGCGGCAGGAACGGCAACTGCGGCTGTTCGCCGTCGTCCTTGAAGTCGTCGTGCCGCTCGACCACGTCGGCAAGGAACCGGTCGAGCCACTCGACGATGCGCGGCTGGTCGGCATGGCGCTGCTTGACCACCTCGACGGCATGCTTGGCGACCGACAGGACGGCCTCGCGCTCGAGCTGACCGACCGCCTCCTTGGCCTCGCGTTCGATCGCCCGGACCCGGCGGGTGGCGTCGCCAACGCTCTCCTGCAAGGCTCGGGCCCGGCGTTCCAGCTCCTGCCGGTGCGCCGGCGTGAGCTGCGCGAGTTGCTCCTCGGCGAGAGGTTCGCCGGACGGTGAGATCGGCACGCTGACGATGCCCACCGGCATGCGCTGCAGGGCGAAGCCCAACCGGCGCGCCTCCTGTTCCAGGTCGCGCCAGATGGCGTTGGCCTGCTGCTCGAACTGCTGGATCAGGCCGCTGCGCTTGGCCTCGAACGTCTCGCTGGCGAAGAGCTTGCGGATCGAATCCTTCAGTTCGTCCACCAAGCGATCGACGTCGCGGCGGAACTCCGCGCCTTTGCCCGGTGCCAGCGGAATCGCGAGCGGCTGGTCGGGTTGCTGGAAGTTGTGGACGTACACCCAGTCCGAGGGCACGGGCTGCGCAGCCGCGACCTGCGCCACTTTGCTCTGCGTGTACGTCGTGCGCCCGGTGCCAGGCGGGCCGGCCACGAACACGTTGTAGCCCAACTGCGGGACCGTCAACCCGAAGTCGAGCGCCCGCACGGCCCGCGCCTGGCCGACGATGCTGTCACCGGCCGGCAGCTCCGCGGTCGTTTCGAACGGCAGGTCCTCGGGCCGGCAAATCCAGCGCACCTGTGCGGGGGGCACGCGGCGGGCAGCCCTGATCTCATCTGCGCTAGGCATAATACTACCTAAATTCGGGGGGTACGAAGGGCTCTCCTATCGAACTGCTGATGGAGACGGCACGTACTGCCCGACACCCGCATCACGCGAGGGCCACAGACAGGTGATCGACGTCGTCTTTGTGGGACACTTTGCCCGTGACCGGCTGATGTATCGTGGCACCACCGAGGTCGCGTCGGGCGGGGGGGTGTTCTACGGGTCCATGGCCGCGCGGCGACTCGGCTATCGCGTCGCCGTCATCACGAAGCTCCACCCCGACGACTTCGGACACCTCGACGCGATGCGGGACGAAGGCATCGAGGTGTACGCGAATCCGGCCGGAGAGACCACCGGCATCGAGAATATCTACCCCACCGAGGACATGGACCGGCGGATCTGTCATCCGCTCGGCTTCGCCGGACCGTTCGGCCCCGACGAGATCCCGTCGCTGGACGCGCGTGTGACCATCATCACGCCCCTCATGGCCGGCGAGGTGCCGGGGGAGATCGTCCGGACGCTGGTGCGGCGCGGCCCGGTCGGCCTCGACGTGCAGGGCTTCGTCCGCGTCCGCGAGGGCGACACGCTGGTCACCCGGGATTGGCCGGGCAAACAGACTGACCTGCGCGGGGTCACGTTCCTGAAAGTGGACGATGCCGAGGCCGAGGTCCTGACCGGCGAGACCGACCGGCGCGCCGGTGCCGCGGCACTCGCCGCGCTCGGGCCCCGCGAGATCCTTCTGACGCACGCCGGCGGCGTGCTCGCGTTCGACGGCACGGCCTTCCACGAGGCGCCGTTCACACCGCGCAGTCTCGTCGGCCGCACCGGGCGGGGTGACACGTGTTTCGCCACGTACGTCTCCTGCCGGCTCGAGCTGCCGCCCGGCGACGCCTGCCGCCTGGCCGCGGCGGTCACCTCGCTCAAGATGGAACGGCCGGGGCCGTTTCGCGGCACTCGTCGGGACGCGGAAGAATTGGCACGGCGGTGGGCGTCGAAATAGGCGTGGGTACCTCCTCGCCGTCCGGCCGCCGGTGGCGAGAACGTCGCCGACTCATCGTCTACTACGATGGCGCGTGCTCGCTGTGCCGCCGCGCCCGCGACCGGGTGAAGCGGCTCGACTGGCTGGATCTGCTCGAGTTCGTGTCGTTTCGCGATCCTGAGGTCATCGCCCGGCATGGACTGGACGCGGCCCGGCTGGAGCGCCGGATGCAGGCGAGGCTTTCCCGGAACGGCACGATCCGGGAGGGCTTTGAGGCGGTCCTACTCGTCGTGAAACGCATCCCGATGCTGTGGCCCGTCCTGCCGGCGCTGGTGCTCGCGAAGTGGACAGGCGTCGGCCGTGCCGCGTACGATTGGGTGTCGGCCCGGCGGCATGGGGCAGGACTCGTCCGACCCCGTTCGAAGAACATCTGATGAATCCATTTGCGTCCTCTGGGGAGGTGACGTGATGAGAGGCGGTCGTCTCGCCTTGCTCCTCGTAATCGTGCTCTTTCTGGGCCTCTTCGCGCGGCCCGCAACGCAGGCCGCGCCGGCGGGCGCGCTCAAGATCGGTTATCCCGTGTGGGTCGGCTATGGCCCGTTGTTCCTGGCCGAGAGGAAGGGCTTCCTCAAGGAACTGGGCACCTCGGTCGAGTTCATCCTGATGGAAGACACCAAGCCCCGCTACGTGGCGCTGGCGGCCAAGCGCATCGACGGGATGATGACCACGATCGACACCGTCGTCCAGCGCGTGAAGCCCGACTTCCAGATGGCGGTGGTACTCCCGATGGACGACTCCAAGGGCGGCGACGGCATCGTCGCCCGGAAGGAGATCACCTCGATCAAAGACTTGAAGGGCAAAAAGGTCGCCTTCAGCGAGGGGTCGGTCAGCCACTTCTTCCTCGCCTATCTGCTGCAGCAGAACGGCATGTCGCTCAAGGACATCACGATGGTCAACATGACCGCGGGCGATGCGGGCGCGGCGTTTGTGGCGAACAAGGTGGACGCCGCCGTCACGTGGGAGCCCTGGCTCACGAAGGGCAAACAGGCCCCGCACGGCAAACTCCTGGTGGATTCGTCGGCGACCCCCAACCTCATCGTGGACGTGCTGGTCTTCCGAAAGGATGTCATCAAGGCGCGGCCCAAGGACATGGAGAACCTCGTCAAGGCCTGGGTCAAAGCCGTGGAGTACTGGAAGGCCAACCCGGACGAGTCCAACAAGATCATGGCCGAAGCGATCGGCGGGTGGCTGAAAGACCCCAAGGAGTTCGCCGCCACGCTCACCGGGATCCGCTACTATGATGCGCCCGCGCTCAAGGAGTTCTTCGGCACGAAAGACAGGCCGGGGCCGGGCGTGAAGACGACGCAGTTCGCCATCGACCTGTGGACGCAACTCGGCAAGGCCGGCATGAAGGGGATCAAAGCGGCGGACATCCTCGACGGCTCATTCGTGAAGTGAGCCGCAGCCCGGCCGGGTGCTGAGCCGGTCGCCGTAGAGTGAGCAAGGGCCGTCCGGGCCTGGGCGCAAGACTCGGCGAGGTCCTGCGGCCGCACGAGCCGATCTCCCGCTCGACGTACCTGGCGGGGGTTGTCGCGTCGGCCGCAGGCCTCTTTGTGGTCTGGGCCGTCCTGACGTACGGGGGAATTGTCGCTCCGCTGTTCCTGCCGTCGCCGTCCGACATCGTGCGCGCGGCGGTCGGGCTGGCCGCGGACGGCAGCCTCTGGACGCACACCGCTGCCAGCGTGACCGTCATCGTCACCGGATGGGCGCTGGCGGTCGTCCTGGCGGTGCCGCTCGGTATCCTGATGGGAACACTCAAGTTCATCGAGGCACTGCTCGAGCCCATCGTGGACTTCGTACGCTACCTGCCGGTGAGCGCCATGATCCCGCTGCTGATCCTGTACATCGGGATCGGCACGGCCGAGAAGGTCGCGGTCATCTTCATCGGGACGTTCTTCCAGTTGATCCTGCTCATCGCCGACGTCTCGGCGAACGTATCGAAGGACCTGCTCGACTCCGCCTACACGCTCGGCGCGAAGCGCCGGGACGTGTTCGGCCGGGTGCTGCTCCCCGCGACGCTGCCCGGCGTCATGGACAACCTGCGGATCACGATGGGCTGGGCGTGGACGTATCTGATCGTCGCAGAGCTGGTCGCGGCCGACCGCGGGCTGGGCTACATGATCCTCGACGCCGGCCGAGGGCTGTTCACCGACCGGATCTTCGTCGGCCTGTTCACCATCGGCCTCTTGGGCTTCGGTTTCGATTTCCTGTTCAAGCGCCTCCACCGTCTGCTGCTGCCGTGGTCGCCCAAAGTCTGATGGCCGCGGCGCGCGACGATCTGAAGCTCAGCATCCGCGACCTCAGCGTCGTCTTTACGCGGCGGCGCGGCGGCACAGTCGTCGCGGTGGACAGGCTCTCCCTCGGCGTGCGGGACCAGGAGTTCGTGTCGATCGTCGGCCCGTCGGGGTGCGGTAAGTCCACGCTGCTGCGGATCGTGGCGGGACTGATTCGGCCCGACAGCGGCGAGGTGCTCGTGGACGGCCGGCCCGTCGAGGAGCCCGGCGCCGACCGCGGGATGGTGTTCCAGTCTTACACGTTGTTCCCGTGGCTGACCGTGCAGGGCAACGTCGAGTTCGGCCTGAAGCTGCGCGGGGCGGCGGCCGACGAGCGCGGCCGCGTGGCGCGGCGGTACATCGACCTGGTCGGGTTGCAGGGCGCCGAGCCCGCCTACCCCAAGGAGCTGTCGGGCGGCATGCAGCAGCGGGTGGCAATCGCCCGTGCCCTGGCCAACGACCCGACGATTCTGTTGATGGACGAGCCGTTTGGCGCGCTCGACGCGCAGACGCGCGCGATCATGCAGGAACTGCTGCTGCGGGTCTGGGAGCAGACGCACAAGACGGTGCTGTTCGTCACGCACGATATCGACGAGGCGGTGCTGCTGTCGGATCGGGTCTACGTGATGACCGCGCGGCCGGGCCGGATCAAGGCCGAGGTCGAGGTCGCGCTCCCGCGGCCGCGCGACGTCGGCGTCGTCGACACGCCGGCGTTCATCGCGCTGCGGCAGCGGATCCACGGGCTGATTCGGGAAGAGACGCTACGGGTGCTGGGCGAGGAATGGGGAGGCTCCGCCAGGCACCCGGGCTAGACCGTTGGGTGTGTCAGGCTAAGGGGGCGAACTCCGCGCGCAGTATGCCTTCCAGCGCGTCGAGGATAACCGCCACCAGGGCTTCACCCCGCTCGGCCGACGCTCCGCGAGCCGTATACAGGATCCCGCTCGGAGGCACCAGCCCGACGGGCTCGGGAAACACCTTGTGCCTCGGAGCCGGCTGACCCGGAGCCGAATCGCGAGGCAGCCGCTCCGGGTGCACGAGGTCGGGCGCCATTGCTTGCATCAGAGATGTCTCCGTCAGGCTGGCGTGCTCGACCTCCCAACCGGGAAAGCCTTCTGGGAACAACCGGTGGAGGGCACTGTCCGGCACGTGCTCCCACCAGTTCAGGATCACGGCCTTCCTGCCGCTAGTGTCTGTCGGGGCCAGGACACGCCGCGCCGCCTCGGCGAGGAACGCCGTGTTCTCGAAGTGCCCGTTGAGCAACGCGATGCGCCGGGCGCCGTGACGAAAGAACTCCTCCAAGACATCCTGCGCCAGGGCGATCAGGGTGACGCCCCGGACCGCGAGCGTGCCGGGAAACCGTTGACCGCCTCCGCTGACCGGGTCGGACGGTCCTGCGTACCACAGCGGCGGAGCCACGAGCATCGGGAGCCTGGCCGCGAGTCGCAAAGCCAGGTGAGAGGGGATGAAGGCGTCGACCCCCAGCGGGAGGTGCGGGCCGTGCTGCTCGATCGATCCGACCGGGACGGCCACAATGTCACGGGCGATGCGATCAGCAAACTCCGGCCAGGCGATTCGAGAAAGATCACTTTCACGCGCTGACATGCCTGCTCCTTTTGCCGTCACGCCGCGGCGCCGCGTCGCTGCAAGATCTGTCCGACGATGCTGAGCGTGATCGAGAGACAGAAGACGATGGCACCGATGGCGCTGATCGTCGGGTTAATGCCCGACCGCATCATGCCCCAGATCTTCACCGGGAGCGTGAGATCGAATCCCGAGACAAACCAGGCCAGGATGAACTCATCAAAGGACAGCGTGAAGGTCAGCAGGAACGCGCCGACCACCCCCGGAGCCGCCTGCGGCAGGACGATTTCCCAGATAGCGCGCAGGCGCCCGGCGCCGAGGTCCCAGGCCGCCTCTTCGAGACTTCGGCGCATCGTGAGCAGCCGGCCACGGATGGTCAACATGGCCAGCGGCGCCGCAAAGATCGTATGGCTGATCCAGACCGTGAACAACGACTTGGGAATGCCGAGTCGCGTGAAGAAGACCAGCAGCCCCAACCCCAACAGAATCCACGGGACTGCCAGAGGGGAAATCAACCCGAGCATGTAGACGTCCTGCCACCGCCCGCGGGTCCGGGTCAGACCGTACGCGCCCAGGAAGCCAAGACTGGCCGATGTCAGGCCCACGGCCGTGGCCACCAGGATACTGTTGCGCAGCGGCACCAGCAGATCACGCGTGCCGACGACCTGCTCATACCAGTGCCAGGTGAACCCCTTCCACGGCAGCGGTACGAACCGGTCCGCGTTGAACGAGGTAAATATCGTCACCACGATCGGTGCGAACAAGAACGCATATCCCATGACGAGGTAGAGTCGAAGCACCGCGTCGCCAAACCGGTCCCACCGGAGCCCCGTCCCGCGTGCCGGCTTTGACGGTGTGGTCATCGCTCCACCGTCCTGCCAAAGCCCGCAAAGCGCATCCAGCGGGCGAACAGTCCCACGACCAGGAGAATCGTTGCGACCATGATCACGGCAAACGCGGACGCCTGCGGCCAATTGACCGTCCACTGGACGGCGTCGACCACCAACTGAGGGAAGACCCTCTGCGCTTGGCCTCCCAACACCGCGGGGGAGACGAAGTCCGCGAAGGCCAGGACGAAGACAAACATGGCGCCGGCCACCAGGCCGCCAGAACTCAGCGGGAGTATCACCTCGAGGAACGTGCGGAGCCGCCCCGCCCCGAGGTCGCCCGCCGCTTCCAAGAGATTCTTGTCGATGCCCTCAAGCGTCGTATACAGGATGAGCGTCATGATCGCCAGCAGAAAGTGGACCAGTCCGATGCGCGCCGCAACCAGCGTGTACAGGATATCGAGTGGCTCGGTGATGAGGCGCGCCTGAATGAGCAGGTAGTTCAGGATCCCGTTGTTCGCCAGGATCACCTGCCAGGCGTAGGCTCTCACGAGGTAGTTCGTCCAGAACGGTGCGATCACCGCGACCAGGGCCACACCCAGCCACCGTTTGGGGACGACAAACACCAGAGCATAGGCGAATGGATACGCCACCAGGATGGTGATCGCCACGGTTGTCACCGCAAAGACCAGCGACGTCACGTAGGCCTTGTAGTAGATGAACTCCGTGAAGAAGACCGCATAGTTGTGCAGCGTCCAGATGGGCGTGAGCCGGTAGTCCTTCATCGTCCAGAAGCTCGCCACAACGAGAAACACCGCCGAGGACGCGTAGAATACGGCCTGCCACACGCTAATGGGAACCAGGAACCACCACGCCCACCGATCGCCGCTGACCGGCAATGGTACGTGCCCGCGCGGCGGCTTGGCGTTCACGTGGCCTCACCCCCGTGTGCCTCCGGGATGACCATGGTATCGGCGACGTCCCACCAGACCCGCACGTCGCTTCCGACACCGTGCCCCTTGCGGCCGAGCACGACTGCCGTGACCTCCGCGTCCTCGACCGTGATCGTGTACCGGGTCACGGTGCCGGCAAACACCGCGTGCCGGATGCGTCCGTGGACAGTGTTGGCGCCATCGCCGCCGTCGCCGATCTGCAGACGTTCGGGGCGAACGCCGATCCAGACTCGAAGACCCGGGCGCACCCAGGCGCCGGTGGCGGGCGCCCGCAGGAGCCCGAGCCTCCCGCACATCACGGCCACCGTGTCGCCGCGGACCTCGGTGATCGTGCCGGTCAGCAGGTTGCACTCGCCGAGGAACCCGGCCACGAAGCGCGACGCGGGCCGTTCGTACACCTCCTGTGGCGCGCCGATCTGCTCCAGCCGTCCGTCCCGGAGGATGGCGATCCGGTCACTGATGACCATCGCCTCTTCCTGGTCGTGTGTCACGTACAGGAACGTCTGCCCCAGACGCCGCTGAAGAGCCTTGAGTTCGATTTGCACCTGCTTGCGGATCTGCGCATCGAGCGCGCCGAGTGGCTCGTCGAGCAACAGCACCGCCGGTTGGACGACCAGCGAGCGGGCCAGCGCCACGCGCTGGCGCTGGCCGCCGCTCAACTGGCTGGGCATGCGGTGGGCGACGCCCGGGAGATTCACCAGTTCGAGCGCCTCCTGGACGCGTCGCCGCCGTGCGTCCGCCGGGACTCCGCGCATCTTGAGCCCGAACGCCACGTTCTCACCGACTGTCTTGTGAGGAAACAGCGCGTAGTCCTGGAACACCATGCTCGTGTCCCGCCGGTAGGGTGGATCGTGGGTCATCGGAACGCCCTTGATGAGAATGTTTCCGGCGGTCGCGGTTTCGAAGCCTCCGACCATCCGCAAGATCGTCGTCTTGCCTGAGCCGCTCGGACCGAGCAAGGTCAGGAACTCGCCGGGGTACACTCCAAACGAAACGTCATCCACCGCGACGACGTCGCCGTAGCGCTTCGTCACGTGGCTGAGTTCGACGTCGAGTGTCTCAGTCACGAACCGCCTCGCTCAACGGCTCTTGAATCGCTCCCACGTCAGCTTCCACTGCTCCTCGTTCGCCGGAATCTCCCGTGTGGCGATTCTGCCCAGGATGCGCTCGAGGCGGGCGGCGTCATCCATGAAAACCGCGCGCGCCTGCTCGGGCTTGAGGTACCGGGAGGCCTGCTTGTTGGGCACCATGGCGTGGAACGCGTTCGCCCAGGCAAGCTTCGCCTGGATCTCGGGGCTGAGAATGTGCTGGACGTACGCCTTCGCCGCGGCAGGGTTCTGGCTATTCTTCATGATAACGAGGGCCTCGGTCCAGCTGACGCCGCCCTCGTCGGGAATCGTCAATTCAATCGGGCGGCCCTGTTCCTTCAACAGTACCTGGAGCCACTCACCGCCAAAGCTCAGCCAGGCACTTTCGTTGGCCAGCGACTGAATCGTGTCGGAGTTGGTGGCGGCGATGATGCCGACCTGCGGCCGCAGTGACATCAGCGTGTCCTCGAGCTTCTTGTAGTCGGCTCCGGTCACGCGATAGGGGTGCGTGTAGCCCAGGTAGCGGGCCAGCATGCCCATGTTCGGCAGATACCAGTCGAAGAGGACAATCTTCTTCTTGTACTTCGCGTTCCACATGACCTTGATCGAGCGGGTCTCATCGGCCTTGACGTACTTCGAGTTGTAGACGATGCCGTAGAATCCGAAGCGGCTGACCAGCCCGTACATCTGGTTGCCGACGTAGTTCTGGTCGAACTTCTGCCAGCGGGAGAAGAAGTTCTGGACGACCGGGAACTCGGACGGAGAGAGCGGCATCAAGAGTCCGGCCTTGACCAACTTGGCAATCCATGGCGTGTCCGGGGTCGTGACGTCCCACTCGCCCGGCTTGGCCGTGCTGAGGATCGAGAACATCTGATCAGAACTGGGGTAGATCTTGGCGTTGACCTTGACACCGTACTTCTCCTCGAACGGCTTGATGATCTGGTCCTCTTCGTAACCGGGCATCACGAGGATGTTGAGCGTGCCGCCGATCTTCTGTTGGGCTGACGACGGCGCGTACGCCATCGCGACCACCGCGACGGCCAGGACACTCGCGACCACGAAGCCCAAACGAGCCGTGCTGCTCCTCATCGTCTGTCCTCCTCCCAGCGGTACGGTGTGCGGGGTCTCCCCGCGCCAGGCTCACGATGTCCTACTGGCCCGCGTCACCCCGGACCGCAGGCGCACAGGCGTCCCGGTCCGGAGATCAGGCGGACTGTCACCTCCCTTCCTTCGCGACCGACGCGCGCCGGACGTCGCAGCGAGCGCGGGCGCAGGCGGGCGGCATCCCAGAAGGCGCGATGCCCGAGATGCGCAACTGCGGACGTGCCCTGCGAGCGCCTGTAGCTTCACGAGCACCCGGCCAGCCGGCCCCGAGATCCCCATGGCCGCAACGGTCCGGCCGGACGCGTCGCAGACAGGCGCGGCCACGCAAGCCACCCCGAGCTCCTGTTCTTCGCGATCCACGGCGTATCCGTCACTCCGGACCGCTCGTAGCTCCTGGACCAGTGCCTGCCGTGAAGTCAGAGTGTACGGGGTCGAGCGCTGCAGGAGTAGTTTCCGCCACAGCCGGTCCGCTTCGTGCGGTGCCGCGAAGGCGAGCAGCACCTTGCCCACCGCCGTGCAGTGCAACGGCACCCGCTGCCCGATGCGTGTGAAGAGTGTGGCGACCTGGGGGCTGATCACGTGATCGACGTACACGGCCTCCATGCCGTGTCGGACGACCAGATTGGCGGTCTCTCCGGTGCGCGCGGCGAGATCAAGGAGCACACTGCGGAGCCGGGGGCCAAGGTCGATCTCCTCAAGAAAGCTGCTACCGATCCGAAAGGCCTCCGGTCCGATCCGGTACGGACCCCCTTCGGAGTCCTGCGCAACAAACCCTCGGTCTCGCAGCGCGGTCAGCAGCCGGTGTGTTGTGCTGACGTGAAGTCCGGCGCGCGTACTGATCACCGTCAGGCTCTTGGCCGTGCCGGAGTCGGCCAGGACGTCAAGAATCCGCAGGGCCCGATCCACTGTCTGAAGACCTCTGGCCATGGCTCTCGTTCCCGGAAACTCGGACGCCAGAGTCCACTCGGTCGAACTCGGGGTCTACCTCCCTGACCTCGGCGGCTTTCCGTCACTCCGATGCCAGGACATCGGTCGCGTCGGCACCTCAGGTGGTGACCACGCCTTCGAGAATGTCCAGCCCCGCCGCCAGCTCGGCTGCCGTGACGTTGAGCGGCGGGATGAAACGCAGCACGTGTCCCGCGTATCCGGCCGCATACAGCAGCAGGCCTCGCTCCAGGCAGCGTTCGAGTATCCGCTGCACCACGGCGCCGTCGGGCGCGCCGGTTCGAGGATCGACAAACTCCAGCCCGATCATCAGACCCCGACCTCGGAGATCCCCGATGATCGGCGACCTCTCCGCCAGGGCCCGTAGGCGGCCGAATGCTTCCTGACTCCGTTCGCGAACGTTGTCGAGCACTCGCTCTTCGCGAAACACCTCCATCGTCGCCACGGCCGCCGCGCAGGCGACCGGGTTGCCGCCGAAGGTCGTCCCGTGCGCCTCGGCGGCCCAGCGCCGCATCAGCCCTGGCGCCGCGGCCACGGCGCTGAGCGGAAACCCCGAGGCGATCGACTTGGACAGCACGAGGACGTCCGGCGTCACACCAAAGGTCTGCGCGGCGAACATCGCCCCGGTGCGGCCGAACCCGGTTTGGATCTCGTCGAAGATCAACAGGATGTTGTGGCGGTCACAGAGCGCACGCAGCCGCGGCAAGAACTCGTCGGGCGGCACGACGTACCCGCCCTCGCCGAGAATCGGCTCGACGATCATCGCGGCAACCTCGTCGGGCGCGACGACATGGCGAAATAGCCGATCCAGACTTACGAACGGCTCGTCGCAGCAGTCAGGCCCCGTACGGTGCGGACAACGAAAGCAGTAGGGAAACGGCACATGGTAGACCGAGGG
>JAVKJV010000061.1:0-6953 GCA_031458775.1 Candidatus Fervidifonticultor quartus
GAGCCGCTCTTTCCGCCCGCGCGCCTGCCGGGAGTGCGCACAAATCAGCTCGATACCCAGCTGCTGGAGGGCGCGCTGGACCTGCGTTTCATGCCGCGCCTGGCCGGCCGGGGGCGTGTGGATGAAGTGACTGGCCCGGTCCGTGTACAGCGCACAAGGCAGGCCCCGGGCATGCACCACCGCCCGCAGCGCCCGAAGCACCTCGCGCGTAGCTCTCTCCGCCACCAGCGCCGCGTAGTAAATCTCGTTGGTGGCATCGTCGCTGACGCTCACCAGGTCATAGGCCGTCGCCTCGCCCGGGACCCACCCATGGCGGCTCGCATCGAGGTGCAGCAGCATGCCGGGCACCGGGGGCGCTCCCGGCGCCGGCGATGGGGACCCCGTGGCCGCCGGCGGGGGACGAGCCCAGCCACCTGCAGGGCGTGCTTCACCCAGCTATAACTCAACGTCACCCCGTGGATCTCCCCCAGTTTCTCGTGGAAGTGCTGAACGTTGAACCCGGCACAGGTCGTGCGGTAGAGCTGCAGGATCTGCTCGAGGATCGCCCATGCCACCTGCTTCGGGCTGGGCTGCTGCCGGCGGCGGTCAAAGAGCCCGTCATACCCCTCCCGGGCCCATCGCTCCCGGAGCCGCCGCAGGTGCCGGTCGGTCACCCCCCAGAATCTCCGCCGCCTGTCACCACCGCAGCTGCCCACTGGCCGCCCGCATGATCACGTCCTTCATCGCCCGCTCCACCGCAGGCCCGGGCTAGCGCCTCATGGCACCACCCTCCCTGCTCCAGGAACCGGACATCTCACGTACCAGTCCGACCGGACATTTCACGTACTACCAACATCGGCCGTTGAACATGGCTTGCGCCGTTGCCGTTCTGGTGCGATCCTGGACTCGCGCGGGATCGGTCCCGAGTCTTGTGGAAATTACCTTCTTCGCGTAACCCGGCTGCTGAACGGTTGACCACTCTACCTCCTTACGCGACTTTCTGCCACTCCTTCGCGAGGAAGGAGGGCAGCTGCGTGGAGCCATCGATCTTCCGGAGTTGAATTTGTCCGAAGGCGACGAGCCCGTACAGCAGGGTCAACGCGGCTTCCTCGGTGCCGAACGAGGCCTGGGTCTTCGTGCGCCGCCCGAACTCCCGATGAAGATTCTCCAGCATGTTGGTCGTCCGGATCGACTTGCAGGTCGCTTTCGGGAAGCCGTAGAACGTCAGCAGCTCGAGGCCCGCTTCCTCGAGCGATTTCGCCACGGTCGGACACAGGGCGGACCACGTCTTCAGGAACGCGTCATAGGCCGCTCGCGCGGCGAGGCCGTCGCTGGCGTAAATGACGCGGTCGTAATCGCGCTTCATCTCGGCTCGGGCATGCTGCGGGCAGTGCGCCTTGAGGTTCTCCAGCTTGTGCATGGTGCAGCGTTGGACGCGGACGCCGTCCCACTGCTTCAGCGCCTTCGTCAGGCCGGTGTTGCCGTCGACGACGAGCAGGAGCGGCGCGGCAAGCCCGCGCTGCTGCAGATCCGTCACGGCCGCGCACCACGTCGCTCCGGCCTCCGAGGGCGCCAGGCGGAGGCTCAGCAAGCATTTCGGACCGGTTTCGCTGACCCCGAGCGCCGCGAGGACCGGCACCGACACGACACGGGGCGCCAAGCGGACCTTCAGATGAAAGCCGTCCAGAAACACGATCGCGTCACGTTCCGCCGACAGATCCCGGGTCTGCCAACTCGTGAAGAGGGCTTTCAGCCGGCCGACGATGCGGAACACCGCACTCTTCGAGAGATGGACCGTCCCCAGCAACGGTTTCAATGCGGCTCGGATCCAGCGGCTGTTGATGCCGCCCAGATAGCAACCGAGAATCGCGCCATCGACCTCGCGCGTCCGTCGCGCGTACCGGGGCAGCAGCCGGCTGTGACATTCGGTCGTCGTGCCGCCCTGCCCGACGAGCCGCCCGCGTGGCACGGTGACGGTTCGCGTCCCCTCCGGCGCCGTGATCGTCCGCTCGAGGGTCCCATTGCGATAGCCGCACCGGCGGTCCGTGCGTTCATGCCGAGCGGAGCCGAGGACCGCCGCGAGCTCCTCGGCAAGCGACACCTCCAGCGCTTCCCGAATGTGCCGCCGAGATTGGGCTTCGATGTCTTGACGAAACTGAAGCACGACAGCCGGGCTTGTGTTAGTCTCCTGCATGGCGTAATCCTCCGTCGCCGCTCTCAACGGCGATCTGGTTAGGTCAACAGGAGGTTACGCCATTTTTCTTTTTCCACAAGACTCGGGACACGTCCGCCAACGCCAACCTGGGCGACACCGGAGGAAATCGCATGTTCGCCAGACGACTCCTGCGTGCGGCCTACAACCGGCTCCTTCGACGCGCAGTTCATTCCCTGTTCTTTCGTGAGTTGATCGGAAAGACCAACAACTTCGGTTCGGTGTCGTGGCTCGGGCACCCCGTCTGGCAGAACGTCCTGGATCTCTGGACCATACAGGAAACGATCGCGTCCGTGCGCCCGGCTCTGTTGATTGAGTGCGGTACGAACCGAGGTGGCTCGTCGCTCTTCTTCGCCAATCTCTTCGACCTGATGGGTCATGGCGAAGTCGTCACAGTGGACATCAAGCGGTTGCACAACTTGTCGCACCCCCGCATCACCTATTTGATCGGCAGTTCAACCTCGCAGGAGGTCCTGGAGGTCGTGCGGAGGAAGGCTGCAAGCTGCACCGGTCCGGTCATGGTGGTCCTCGACAGCGACCACTCGCGGGACCACGTTCGCCGCGAGTTGGAGTATTACGCACCGCTCGTCAGTCCCGGCAGCTACTGTCTCGTGCAGGACGGGGTCATAGACACGCTGTCGGTTTTCCGCCGTCTGCGGCCGGGTCCGCTGCCGGCAATCGAGGACTTCCTGAGGTCGACCGATGCCTTCGAGGTCGACACCGAGAAATGTGCGCGTTTCCTGATCACACACCACCCGAATGGCTGGTTGCGGCGAAAACCCGTACCCACGGGAAAGACCCTGACCTGACGAATCTCGCCTGAAGTCTACGCGGCCAGCGGCTTGGAGCTCGGCGCGCCGTCGGGCTGAGCCATGGAAGGCTGCCATCGCCATGGCTCACGGAAACCAGGGCGGACCGGGAAGGTCCGTCCGGCGTGCGCCGACTCGGCTACACGCTCCCACCAGATCCGGGTTGGGCAGGCGCCCAGCCGCCGGTCGAGGCCGCTCCGCTCAGGGTGCCGTACTCGAATCGGCGAACAGCGCGTCTTCGGAAGAGCAATGCTGCCGCGCCGACGTCGGCCCCGTGGTGCTCACGTGCCGCAGCGGCACGGCCCGCTCACTCAATCCGCTCTCGTCCGTGTCGAGAAGGCCTGTACCGAGTTTCGTCGCGGGCGCTGACCCGAGCACAGCGCGCGGAGGCCCAGCAGTGCGACTGCACTCAGTCGAGCGGGAACTCGCGTTGCCAGTCGCCCGCATCCGTAAACGGCGGCTGCCGGCTCTTCAGCAGCACGCACTCCTCCAGGACCAGCGCGTCCATGTCCGTGCGCATGAAGCATCGGTAGGCGTCCTCGGGCGTGCAGACGATCGGCTCGCCCCGCACGTTGAACGACGTGTTGACGATGACCGGGCAGCCCGTGAGTGCGTGGAAGGTCGCGATGATGTCGTAGTAGAGCGGCGCGACGTCGCGGCGCACGGTCTGGATGCGCGCCGAGTAGTCGACGTGCGTCACAGCCGGTACCTCGGAACGCGGGACGTTGAGCAGGTCGATGCCCCACCGGGACCGCTCCTCGTCGGTCATCGCCCGGCGGCGCCGCGAGACGACGTCGGCGACGAGCAACATGTACGGCGAGTCGCGATCAAGCTCGAACCAGTCGGCGACGTGCTCGGCCAGCACCGAAGGCGCGAAGGGACGGAAGCTCTCGCGGAACTTGATCTTGAGGTTGAGCACCGCCTGCATGCGCGGCGAGCGGGCGTCGGCGACGATGCTGCGGGCGCCGAGGGCGCGGGGGCCGAACTCCATGCGCCCCTGGAAGAGGCCGACGACCTGCTCGGTGGCAATGAGCCCGGCGACGCGGGCAGGCAGGTCGGCCTGCGGCACGCGCTCGTAAGGCAGCCCGCGTGCATCGAGCCAGCGCACGATTGCCTCGGGCGAGAAGCGGGGCCCGAGGAAGCTGCCCTTCATCCCGTCGGCGTACGGCGGCAGCTCGCGCCGGCCCCCGGCGCCGCCACCGTGGTGGGCGGACACGGCCACCGGCGCCGAGGCAGTCAGCACGGAGCCGTTCGGCTCCCGGCCCGTCTGCGGGTCCGTCGAGGCCGTCCGCAGAGGTCCCGCCGTCAGGGCGGGCGACCGGGCCGACGCGGCCCCGGCCGCCGCGAGACCGTCACGGTCGGCCGGCGGCGCCGCGGCCAGCGCCTCCGGTCCGTCGTCGGTTGGTACACGTTCCGAGGCCGCGTCGGACCCAGGCGCCTCGGCGACGGGCCGAGTTGGCGCCACCCACCGCCCTTCGCGCTCCGGCGAGCGGCGCGCCCGGCCCAGGTAGCGGTGCCAGATGCCCAGCGCCACCCCGAGCGCGCCCCCCGCGTCCCCTGCGGCCGGCTGCACCCACAGATCGTCGAACGGCCCCTCGCGCAACAATCGGCCGTTGGCGACGCAGTTGAGCGCCACTCCGCCGGCCATCACCAGATACCGCTGCCCTGTCAGGCGGTGGGCGTGCGCCGCCATCCTCAGCACGACCTCCTCGGTCACCGTCTGGACCGACCGGGCGAGGTCCATCTCCCGGTCGGTGAGAGGTGACTCCGGCACCCGCTCGGGCCCGCTGAACAGCGCGGCAAACCGCCGCCCCGTCATCCGCAACCCGGGGCAGTAAGTGAAGTACTCCTGCCGCAGCCGGAACGACCCGTCGTCTCGGAGGTCGAGAAGCCGCTCCTTGATGAGGTCGACGTAGCGCGGCCGCCCGTACGGCGCGAGCCCCATCACCTTGTACTCCCCGCTGTTGACCCGGAACCCGGTGAAGTAGGTGAAGGCGCTGTAGAGGAGACCGAGCGAATGCGGGAAGCGGAGCTGCTCGAGGAGCGTGATCTCCCGGCCGCGCCCGACGCCGACCGACGCCGTCGCCCACTCCCCGACGCCGTCGAGCGTGAGGATGGCCGCCTCCTCGTAGGGCGAGGGGTAGAAGGCCGAGGCCGCGTGCGACTCATGATGGTCCGCGAACAGCAGCCGGTAGCGAAACGACCGAGCGAGCCGCTTCGCCGCCCGCGGGTCGTCCGGCGCCTCGACCGCAGCCAGCTCGCGGCGCACCAGATCGGGCAGCCACAGCTTCTCCTTGAGCCAGAGCGGCATCGCCGCGAGGAACGAGGCCAGGCCGCGCGGCGCGCTGTCGAGGTAGGTCTCGAGCAGGCGCTCGAACTTCACGAGCGGCTTGTCATAGAAGCCCACGTAATCAAGGTCGGACGCCCGGAGGCCGCCCTCGCGGAGGCACCAGGCGATGGCCCGCGCCGGGAAGCGATGGTCGTGCTTCCGGCGCGTGAACCGCTCCTCCTGCGCCGCGGCGACGATGTCGCCGTCGACCACCAGACAGGCGGCCGAGTCGTGATAGTAGGCCGAGAGGCCGAGGATGGCCGTCATCCGCCGTCAGAAGAGCGCGTAGATGAACGGTGCAATCGCCGACCCCTGGCTCGCCACGAGCACGAAGCCGGCCAGCAGCAGGACCGCGACGATCGGCAGCAGCCAGTACTTCTTGTTGTGGCGCAGGAAGGCGGCGAACTCCCCCAGCACCGCGAGCTTGCCCGTCATCAGAACATCCTCTCGTAGGTGCGCGGATCGCGCTGGCGTGTCGGATACGGCGTCCAGTAGCTGTCGCGCGGCGGGCCGCGGCGGTCGAGCGGATCGTACCCGCCGATCCGCTTGACGAGCGCGATGGGCGTGAGGACGACGAAGAACACCAGGCCGAGGACGAGGCGCGTCGAGAGCCAGCCGAGGACGTGGGCCAACCGCATCCAGAGCGCCGCCGGAAGGGCCAGCAGGCGTGGGGCAAGCTGGGCCAAGACCACGAGCAGGGCGCCGGCGACGACCGGCACCATCGCGGGTGCGGCCGCCCGGCCGCGCCAGGCGAGATAGACCCCGACGAGGAGGAGCACGCCTCCCACGCCGCGCCCGAACGACCGCGCCTCGCGATTCACGTGGCCCGTGTGCATCACGTGACGGGACGCGCACGGCACCCCGGTACGACCGCCCGCCGTATTGCCCGACGCGTACGGTGCCATGGAGCGGCTGCTTCCACACGCAACGGGAGCCAAGAGCGAGGAGAGACAGGTCGCAGAGAGACTCCCTGCTTGGACGCCCCGCGGCCTTCAAGCAAGTGACACGTCGCCGCGATTCATCCGGGGAGCAAGAACGGTGCCACAACGCGTCGCCCGAAATCTCGACCGATTCGTTGAACGAGCACCGGAGCAGACAACAACAAAGGCGACTTTAAGAAGCGCTGGCGGTCCGTCCTGGTGGCCGCGGACTGCCGGGGACCGATCTGACGCGGGAACCGGGCCCCGTCCCTTGTCTGTCACTACCCCAGCGTCGGCGAGCCGGCACGGCCCATGCTACCTGCGGTCGTAGCGCCCCCCGCCCCGACAGCTCTCGCACGAAGCGCCGCCGGACGAGACGCGGCGCATCGCGGCCGGCCCGAGGCCCCGCCCTGCCGGAAGACACACACGCTGGCGGCTGGCCCACGCACGCGAGCCAGGACATTCACGCGCCAGTGTTCACCCCCCCCTTCGCAACGCGATCGTATCCTTCCCCACTTCGAGGAAACAGTAGCCGCGCGATTGCATGAGCTGCTTGGCCTCGACACGCACACGCGGCGTGAGGTGACAGTGCTCGTAGCTGATGATCCGCGGAAAAACCCCGGCCGAGAGCGCGCTCCGGACGATCTCGTAGTCGTACCCCTCGGTGTCGACCACCAGGAGGGTCACGTCCACGATGCCGTGCT
>JAVKJV010000061.1:6963-17843 GCA_031458775.1 Candidatus Fervidifonticultor quartus
GTCAAGCGTCACAGCCGGAACGTCGAGCGCTTCGATGTATCGATCCTCGACACCCTCCTCGACCAGATGCGATCGCCGGTGGCTGGCCAGGAGCTGCAGATACGGGGACACGGGCGCGTCCGCACGGACCCGATAGAGGGTCAGCGAACCGGGCCGGGTCGATACCGCCACGTTCTCGAAGCGCAACTGGGGCTGGCCTTGGTAACTCCGCACCAGTCGTGAGTAGATGTCGGGCAGGGGCTCGATGAGAAGCCCCGGCAACGCGTAGCGCAGCACCAGCACACGCAGCGGATCGTCCAGGATCCCATCACTCGCGCCCACCTGGACGAAGAAGAACGGCTCCCCGGATTCCACCGCCTCCTTCACGAGGTACGGCAGCACGGCGAACGGGTGCTGCACGTCGGGCACGAAGCGAACGATGTCAAACCCCGTCCGCCGAAGGAGCGACCTCACCAACGTGCGGATGCGCTGCATGGTACCGCCCACTCGAATCAGCCGCGACCCATGGCCCCGCCTCGCGTCCCGCATGTGCTGCACCGACGCCGGGTTGCGGCGCGGGCCGAGGCCAAGAATCCCGAGCTGTCGGCGTCGAGCCGCACCGAGAGGCGCAACCGCGTCCCGAACGAGGTGCAACGATGGGCAACGCCGGGCACGTGCCGGGCCAACCCGCAGGTCCGCAAGTTTGCGCCTCGTGTCGGAGGAACAGGGACATCCACGGCGGACCTCATCAGGGCCTGTTCCCATTGTTCCCCGGCCTCACGAGGCCCACGCCGGCCAGCGCGTCGGCCGCTCTCTTGACGGCGCGAAACGGCACACCGGCCCGGTCCGCGATGTCGAGCAGCGAACGTGAGCCGTCCGACAGGGCGAGCACCCAGAGCATCGCCATCGTCAGGTCGCCGAGGCCCGGCTCGCCGCCCAGGCTCCGGTACACGCCTCGCCGCCCCAACTGCGGCTCGCCGTACGGTGACTGGTTGACGTAGGTGAGATCGCCTTCCAGCACCTCGACGATCTCCAGACAGGCGTCGAGCGCGTCGGCGAGCTGGCCGCCGGAGACGAACGACAGGTCGTCCGCCGAGGTGTGATACTCGGGAAACGTGCCGTGCCGGGCCCGCATCAGCGAGCCGACGGGAATGCGGAATCCCGGCGCGTTGAACTGGCGCTCGTCGTAGCCGAACGGCACGTAGTCGATGACGATCTCGCCCCGCTGCCGGTGCCGCAGCACGTGTGCCGCCGCCCGATCGACGAGGCTCGTTCCAGCGAGGCTCCGCTTGTAGGTGAGGGGCGACGCATCGCCCAGACAGACGAGGCTCATCCCGCCCTGGATCGAGTCCAGAATCTCCCGGTTCCCGGCCATCCACGCGAGTGAGCCAATCGTGCCCGGGATGAACAGGAACCGGTAGGACCAGCGCCGCGGTTCCTGCGCGAGCGCCCGCGCGAGAAACGTTGCCACCGCGATCCCGGAGAGGTTGTCGTTGCACATCGATGGGTGGCACACGTGGGTGGTGAAGACGAACTCCCGCTCCGTGCCCCCGCGGATCGCCAGCTCGCCGTACGTCAACGACCCTGGTCCGAGCGTCGCGTCGATGCACACGTCGTACTCGGGCTCGACGAGCGCCTCGTACTGCCGCCGGCTCACGCAGAATCCCCAATTACGCTCGTAGTAGGACGTCCGGTACGGAATCCAGTCGGGATGTCCGTCCAGCGTATGCAGGTGGCCCCGCAGCTCCTCGAGGGTCACGCGCTTCCGGATCGGCGTGCTGTAGCCGACCACATGAAGGTTGGAGGTCAGGAAGTCCACGACCCTCTCGCCGTTCACCCGGGCGATCCAGGCATCGCGGACATTCCACTCGTCCGGGACGACCCAGTCGAAAACCTGGGTACCGCTCGCCACCTCGTGGATCTCCAGCGGCACCAGCCCGGCCAGGATCCGGAGCGTCTCCCGAACGCCGTCGCCCGTCAAGCTGCGGCAGATCGGATACAAACGCTCCACGAGCGCATACATCGCGCGGCCGACCTCACCGGTCCCGATCATTGACGTCTTCACCAGCTCAGCGGCTCGCCTGTGAAGTCCGGCAGCGTTCGATCCCGCTCCGATATCACGGCCGGGCGATGGGGCCATTCGATGTTGAAGCGGGCATCGTCCCATCGTATCCCGCACGCTGCGTCCGGCACGTAGGCCGCTCCCATCTGATAGAACACCTCCGTCGAGGGCTCCAGCGTCAGGAATCCGTGCGCGACTCCCTCGGGCACGTACAGCATCCGGCGGGTACGCTCGCCGAGCGCGATCCCGTACCAGCGGAAGCACGTGGGCGAATCGCGCCTCAGGTCGAGGATTACGTCGAAGATCGCGCCTCGCGTGCACCGCACCAGCTTGGCCTCCCGATGAGGCGGCGCCGTATAGTGCAACCCTCTCAGCGTATGCCTGCGCCGGTTGAAGGAGATGTTGCACTGCGGAAAGCGCGTCGCGAGCCCGTGGCGCTCGAACTCCTGCTCGCAGAACGCCCTGGCGAAGAAACCTCGCTCGTCCCGCACGGGATCGAGATCGATGATGTAGGCTCCTGCGATCGGGACCTCGCTGAAGATCATGAGGGGCCTCGCGCGGGCACGCCCGGCGCGGTCGGCTGCGGGACAGGTCCGTCCGGCGTGCGTTCATCGCCGCCGTCCACGCGCCGGAGCCAGATCTCGCGCCAGTAGGGATAGATCGCCCGCTGGCAGAAGAGGCGTTTCCGACTGCGATCCCCGACGCACGTCACCCCGTCGAGGACGATGCAATCGCCGGGCAGGTGCATCATGCGGCCGGTGCGCTCGTCGACGATCCGCTCGACGCGCCGGAGCACGCGAAACCGGTGCCCGCAGTACCGCACCATCTCCACGTCGAACCGCAGTCCCCGGTTCTTCCCCTCGGCGTTGAGCGTCGCCAGGATCTCCGCGTGGCTCCTGACCTCGACGAGCTCGCCAGGCACGAGATTCAGGGGCTCGCCGGCCGGCGTCCTGCCCTTGATCGGTCCGGCGATCCGGGGAACCTCCCGGCGCCCGAGTCGGCGACGAATCATGTTCGACAGGGCGAAGAGCCAGGCTCGGAGCGCCTGGCGAAGCGTCACGTTGCCACACCGGAGGTCCCGCCAGTACTGCCGGGGATCGTACCAGCGCATCGGCCGCGTGGCGGCGAACATCTGCGTGGCCTGGCACCGAAAGACCTCGACGCCGGACCCCGTTGGGTCCGCGGGAGCCCGCGTGGTCACCAGCAGCCTCGCGGCCGGCTGCAGAGGCGTCGACCCCCGCGGATGTGATCCTCCATCCGGGCCAGGCGCTCGACGGAGCCACGCCTCCTTCCAGAACAACAGGCACCCGGCCTGGCAGCCGCCGTGGGCACTGCCATCGCAGCGCAGGCCCAGCAGGTGCACCGCGTCCAGCATCCGGCGGCTGCCGGTCTTGTGAATCGTGTCGCACGCCTTCTCGGCCCGCTTCCACACCTGGTATCGCCGGCCGCAGTGCGCGAGCATCTCCGGCATGAACGGCAGGCCGTCCAGGTCGCCGCGTTCGTCGAGCGTCGCGAGGATCTCCTCCGGGCTCCGCACCTCCACCCAGTCGCCGGGGCGCAGACCGCGCCGCTCCGGCGGGGTGCTCGTCTCGAGAGGGGCCGTCGACGCCATCAGTGCCGCGCCCTCCCTGGTCGAGCCGGCAGGCGCTCGCGATACCATGCGACGGTCCGCGCCAGTCCCTCTTCGAGTGGGATCTCCGGCTCCCACCCGAGCGCCTGCTTCGTCGCGGCGATATCGGCGGCCCTGGCCGGCCGTTCCGGCCGGTCGGCCAGAGCGCCGAAGCAGGGCTCGACGTTCGCGCCCACCAGGGCGACGAGCCGGCCGACCAAGTCCCGAATGGACACGAGGCGCCCGGAACCGACGTCGAGCACCCGTCCCTCGATCCCCTCGGCCGACCCCGCCGCCACGAACGCGGCCATCGCATCGTCCACGTAAATCCAGTCGAGCTGGCGCCGCCCGCTCGAGAGCTCGGGCGCCACGCCATCGAACAGCGCCCTGAGCGTCGAGGGAATCAGCTTCCACGCCGGCTGACCCGGTCCGAACACCATGAACGTCCTGAGCACCACCACGGGCGTGCCGAAGAGCGCGTGGCACGTTGCCGCGTACATGGACGCCGCCGTCTTGGCGGCGCCGTAGGGCGAGGCCGGTGGTGCTCCCCCGTCTGCCGCACGCTGCTCCTCGAGCGAACCCACCAGGACGAGACGACCGCCACGGGCCGTGGCCGCGGCGAGCAGGTTCACGGCGCTGGTCAGAAGGCTGTGATACGTGGGAAGCAGCAGATCCAGCCGCGGGGCTGCGTCCACGCATCCTGCGAGGTGATAGACGACGTGGGGCGATGTGGCTTCGCAGACCCGGTTCACGTCCGCGGCGGACGCCACATCCGCCTGCCACCACCGAATCGGCGCCCCGTCGGACGCCGGCGGCCGGCGCGACACCCCGTGCACCTCCGCCCCCGCATCGGCCAGGCGGCGGCACAGGTGCCGGCCGAGGAAGCCGCCGGCGCCCGTCACGACGATTCGACGACCCCTGAGTGCTGCCTCGTGCTGCTCGCGGTCCATGCGGTTGTGCCGTCTCCACCTGCCAGGGCGAGCGTCAGTTTGCGCGCGTAGAAGGCCTCGGCCAGCTCCGCGTGCGCGCCGGCCTCGACGCCGCGGAGCCGCGCCAGCGCGAAGAAGGTCTCCGGCGCGAACCACGGGCGCGTCGCCTGGCTCGGAAAGTGCTCCAGCAGGAGCCGCACTTTCGCCTCGCACAGTTCGCGCGTCAGCGGCACGAACAGGTTAGGTGCGCCGAAGTCCCCGTCGTACTTCGGGATCTCGTATTCCAGGATGGCGTGCGCGCGGAACGTGTTCCAGGTGAGATCCGAGACGGTCCGGTGATCCTGATGACGGTCGTGCCGGTAATGGGTGAACACGACGTCAGGGTCGACCTCGGCTTTGAGCGCCTCGAAGGCCTCCTTCACGCCCGCGTCGTAGGGAAAGAACCCGTCGCGGAAGCCGTGCACCACCACCCGCGCGCTCGCGGCGCCCTGCAGGAAGGCCGCCGCGCTGCGCCGGGCCTCCTCGGCTCGCACGCCCGTGGCGCCGAAGACCACCCACGTGACGTCGAGGTGAACCCCGGCGGCCAGCCACGACAGGATCGTGCCGCCGCAGCCGATCTCGATGTCGTCGGCATGCGCCCCCACCAGGAGCACGTGCGCCCGCCCGCCCGGAACGACCGGCGCCCACCCCAGCGTCATGGGCGGCTGCCTCCACGGCCCTTCCAGACCTCCCACGGCGCCTCGTCACGTTCGTGCAACGCCTCGAGCATCTGCCGGTCCTTGAACGTGTCCATCGACGCCCAGAATCCGTCGTGCCGGAAGGAGAGCAGCCGGTTCGCCTCCAGCATGCGCCGGAACGGCCCGGGAACCAGGTCTTCGTCCGGCTGGATGAAGTCGAACACCTCACGCCGCATCACGAAGAACCCACCGTTGATGCGAAATCCCACCTCGCTCGCGTCCAGGATGGAGACGATGCGCTCGTCTCCGTCCAGGTTCACGAAGTGGTACGAGAGATTCGGCCTCACCGCGAGGAACGACGCCACGCAGTTCGAGGCCTCGAACCTGCGGATCATCTCGTCGAGCGGTGCGTCGGTCAGACCGTCGCTGTAGTTGGCCAGGAAGATCTCGTCGCAGCCGATGAAGGAGCGAACCGCGGTCAGCCGCCGGCCCACGCTCGCCTTGACGCCGGTGTCGACGAGCGTGATGTGCCAGTCGTGGGTGTCGCGTCCGAGCATCTCGATGCCCTGGCCGACACGCACCACGAAGTCGTTCGTCAGCGTCTCGTCGTAGTGCTTGAAGTACTCCTTGATGACGTCGCCCCGGTAGCCCAGGCACAGGATGAACTCCTTGTGTCCGTAATGGGCATAGTACTTCATGACGTGCCAGAGGATGGGCCGGTACCCGATCGGGACCATGGGCTTCGGAACGGCGTCCACGTGCTCCCGGAGCCGCATCCCCATCCCGCCGCAGAACAGCACCACCTTCATGGTCGCACCCAAGTCACTCGACGATCCGCACGGTGGGAATCGGCACGACGAAGCGCCCGCCCCAGTCCCGGACGTACGCGAGCTGCGCCACGATCTCCTGCTCGAGGTTCCAGGGCAGGATCAGGACGTAGTCGGGCTTCGCCTCGCGCAGGCGATCGGGTGCGAGAATCGGCACCCTCGTGCCCGGCAGGAACTTGCCCTGCTTGTAGGGGTTGCGATCGACGACGAACTCCAGGAGGTCGGTGCGGATGCCGCAGTAGTTCAGGAGCGTGTTCCCCTTGCCGGGCGCGCCGTAGCCGGCGATCGTGCACCCCCGGCGCCTGGCGTCGATCAGGAACTCCAGCAGCCGCCACTTCGCCTCGGCGACCCTCGGCGCAAAGCCGTCGTGCCCCTCGAGGGTGGTGAGGCCGGCCCGCCGCTCGTCCTCCCTGATCCGCTCGACGCGCGCGGAGATCGTGCGTGGCACTCCATCCCGACGGGCCGCGTGGAGGCGCAGCGACCCGCCATGGGTCGCGAGCTCTTCGACATCGAAAAGGACGAGACCGTGTGCCTCGAGGACACGCTCCGCCGTGTGCAGCGAGAAGTACGAGAAGTGCTCGTGGTAGATGGTGTCGAACTGGTTGCCCTCGATGAGCCTGAGAAGGTGCGGGAACTCGAGCGTCAGCGTGCCGGACGGTTTCAGGATCGTGGCCAGCCCCTCGACGAAGTCGTTCAGGTCGGGAGCCTGCGCCAGCACGTTATTTCCCACGACCAGGTCGGCCCGGCGGCCCTGGTCCGCCAGCTCGCGCGCGAGGGCGCGCCCGAAAAAGCGCACGATTGTGGGGACGCCCTTCTCCTCGGCCACGCGCGCCACGTTGGCCGCCGGCTCGATGCCGAGGACCGGCACTCCCCGCTCGACGAAGTGCTGCAGGAGATAGCCGTCGTTGCTCGCCACCTCGACAACCAGGCTGTCAGCCCCGAGGCGCAGCTCGGCGGTCATCCGATTCGCGTAGCGGCGCGCGTGCTCGACCCAGGTGTCGGAGTAGGAGGAGAAGTAGGCGTAGTCCGTGAAGATCTCTTCCGGGGCGACGTACTCACCGAGCTGGACCAGCAGGCACTCGTGGCACACCAGGACATGCAGCGGATAGAAAGGCTCCATGGCATCGAGCCGCTCCGGAGGCACGTAGCTCTCGCACAGCGGAGACATCCCGAGGTCCACGAAGCTGTACTTCAGGGCCGTGCCGCAGAAGCGGCAGGCGCGTCGCAAGGTGGTTTCCCTCATGCCACTCCCGGCGGCATGTGCCGCCAGCGCAGGTTGTGATCGAGCCGCCCGGCGTCCAGAAGCTCGCGGATCCGGCCGATGCGCAGGTAGCGCGAGCTGAGGAACTGCTCCCTCGTCAGACCGTGCGTCAGGTAGGCATCGCGCAGCTCGGCGATGCCGGCCTCGACCGTCCAGCGGGGCTGGAAGCCGGGCACCTCCTGTGCGATGCGGCTGCAGTCCACCCGATAGTTGCGCAGGTCCGGCCCGCCGTCGGCGGCAAAAGTGACGCGGCTGCCCGGCACCGCCGCCTCGACCATCTCGGCCACGTCGCGGATGCGGTAGTTCTCGGAGGTCCGACCCACGTTGAACGTCCGGTTGTGGACCGTCTCGATGGGCGCCTTGAGCACGGCCAGGAGCGCTCGGGCGATGTCCTCCACGTGGATCAGGGGCCGCCACGGCGTGCCGTCGCTCGTGATGCGTACCTCGCCCGTCGTGCAGGCGTACCCGACGAGGTTGTTGACGACGAGGTCGGTCCTCAGCATCGGGGACACCCCGTAGGCCGTCGCGTTCCGGAGGAATGTCGGGCTGAATCGTTCGTCGGCCAGCCTGGCCACGTCGCGCTCGACGAGGACCTTGCTCTCCCCGTACGGCGTGACGGGATTGAGCGGCGCCTCCTCGTCCAGCATCGCCCCACCGCCGGCGCCGTAGTTGCTGCACGACGAGGAGAAGACGAACCGCCGGACACCGGCCTCCTTCGCCGCCCGGGCGAGCGCCACCGAGGCGTGGTAATTGATGTCGAACGTGCAGGCCGGATTGAGGTTCCCGAGCGGATCGTTCGAAAGGGCCGCGAGATGAACGACGGCGTCGAACCCCGCCAGGTGTGTCGGAGCGACGTCGCGGATGTCGAGCGCCGAGCCGCGAGCCGGCACCGGGTACCGCCCGAACGTGCAGCCTTCGAAATAGCCCGCGTCGAGGCCGACGACCTGGTGACCCGCGGCCCGCAGCGCCGGCTCGGTTACGGCGCCGATATAGCCGAGATGGCCGGTCAGGAGGATCCTCACGTCATGGCTCCCGGAACCAGGGAATACAGCCTTTCGAGCCCCGCCGGACACGTCCAGCCGCTCAGCCCACGCCTGGCGTCGCACGACGCCGCTGCATTCGTCGTCGCGGCCCCAGGCTCGCGGGTTGGGTCGCCGCTCAGGCCCTCCCGACTGTTCTCAGCCTGCTCGCCGCACCGTGAGAGCCGGGTGCACTCACACCCTCGGCGCCAGGCAGCCACCGTTCGTGGCTGCTGGCCCGATCCGTCGGGCAATCGAGCCGGGAGGCCGACGGCCGGCGTCGGTCGTCGTGTGAACTGCAAGCAAAGGCTGTGCTTCTGCCTGTGGCGCATGTCGAACGATGGGATCGACCGCCGAGCCGCGCCCTTTGCCGCAGCTGATTCGGCCGGATCGCGACTCACTGGCGGTGGCGCCGAAGAGAGTCCGCGCAGAGAACGGCGGCAGGCAGTCGGCGATACGGCTGACTTTTGTTACTCATAGAGAGGATAAATAGCTTCCCAAGTTGGGTCGTCCCGCTTCTCGGCGACAATACAAACCCGGCCTTCGACCGCACATGGATCGCGCCATGGACCAGCGCGCACAGGCGGGCACGTGTCATGCATCTCGATGGCCGAGTAGACAGGACGCGCCCCACTCAAGGCAGATTTGGGGGCGTCTCGCCGCTACAAGCCGATGCCCGACACCCGCGTTCGACCACTCCGGGTCCTTCTTCACATTCTCGAATACCCGCCGCTCTTCGCGGGCCACGCGATCCACCTGCACCGGCTCGCTCCCGCCCTGCAGGCCGCCGGAGCCTCTGTGGAGGTCCTCACGGGAGACTTCGGCCGGCTGGCCCGACATGAGATCATCGACGGGATTCGCGTTCACCGCATCCCGCACCATCCGAAGCGCCGATACTGGGAGCACCGGAGCGCCCTTCGCTCCAGCCTTGCCCTGTTGCGCCGAAGGAAGCGGTTCGACGTGCTTCACCTGAACGGCTTCTCCGATCCGGTAGGCATCATCGCGTCGACAGCGCGGCTCCTCCGGAAGGGTGTCGTGCTCCAGCTCGTTCTGCTCGGGACCGACGATCCTGAGACCATCTTGTCGCGATACCGCTTCCCGGCGCTTCGTCGATGGGCGCTCTCGCGGGCGCATCGCATCATCTGCATCTCTCCGCCCCTCCGCGAGTCGGCCGTGCGCGCCGGCCTGCCTCCGGACCGCGTCGTGTTCGTCCCCCAGGGAGTCGACACCGATCGGTTCCGCCCTCCCCGGCCGGACGAGCGCGCGTCGATTCGCGCCGGCATGGGATTCGACCCGCACGACCCGGTCGTGGTGTCGGTCGGCGCCATCATCGCGAGAAAAGGGATCGACGTGCTGCTCGAAGCCTGGGTGAGCGTCCAGGAACGTGTGCCCGCGGCGACCCTCGTCCTCGTGGGGCCAGATCAGTTCAGCGGCGACGACCCCGATACACCCGCGCTCGACGAGTTCGTCCGCAAGGTCAAGGCCTTCGCTTCGTCCCGGCGCCTGCGCGTGCATTTCGCCGGACGGCAGGAACAGGTCGAGCGCTACCTCCAGGCCGCCGACGTGTTCGTCCTGGCCTCGCGCCAGGAAGGCTTCGGCGCCGTCATCATCGAGGCCCTGGCCTGTGGCCTCCCCGCTGTCGTCACGCCCATGGACGGCATCGGTGCCGTGACGGTGCAGCACGGACAGAACGGGTTCATCGCCGACGGTCCCGAGGCCATCGCCGACGCCATCGTGCGGCTCCTCCATTCACCGGCCCTCGCGGCGGGCTTCGCGCAAGCCGCACGACGAAGCGCCGAACTCCAGTTCGACAGTCGCAACGTGGCCCGCTCCTACGTGCATTTCTACGAGGAGGCATTCCGTGCGGCGCGCGGCTGAAGGCCCGATGTGCTGCGGTGCTGCACAACCGGCCGGATCTCGCCCCCGGGTCGGCTTCAGCGTGGCGGGTGTCGGCGACCGCCATGCCGCCGCGCTCGCCTCGAGCCCGCCGGCCTCCCGGACGCCAGCCTACGACGCGGTGCCGCCCGCCTTCACGGGCCTCTTCAGCCTTTACGTTCTCACATGGTTCCTGGAGCTGGGCAAGCGCATCGAGATCCTGGGTGCCATCCGGTTCGAGTTCCTGCTCGGCGCCGTCCTCACGGCCATCGCCGTGCCGACCCTCCTCAGTAGCGCGACGGGCGATCGCAACCCGCTGCCCAGGTACGCGATCGCCTATCTCGCCTTCGTGACGCTGCACTCGCCGCTCTCGCAGTCGTTCGCCGTGTCCTGGGACACGTACATCGACCGGGTCCTCAAGTTCGCGTGCATGACGCTCTTCGTCTGGGCCTTCGTGCGCAACCCGAGGACGCTCCGCCTCTTCATCGCCGCGTTTCTCCTGGCCTGCCTGAAACTGGGCCAGGAAGCGTTTGTCGGCAAGGTCACGGGCAGCATGGTCTGGGAGAACCAGGGGATCATGCGGCTCAACGGCGCCCCGGGCACGCTGTTCGGCCACCCCAATTCGCTGGCCGGCCTGGCGGT
>JAVKJV010000062.1:0-15738 GCA_031458775.1 Candidatus Fervidifonticultor quartus
CCGTTCCACTTCGCATAGTACCCTTGGGTCGGGTCCCGCCCTGCCCGACGTCGCCATTCCCCTGCACGTGGCCACTTGACCTGCCGATGAACCGAGTGGATCGAGGTCCGGCGAGTGGACCGGTGGCGCGTGCGCTACAATTTCAACACACGGAGGGAGGCGGACGATGGCCATCAGCCTCAGGATGCTGGCGCCGCCGACGGACGAGGAGATCCGCGCGCTGGCGGCCTGTAATCCCGGGTATCAGTTCGAGCGCACGGCCAGCGGCGAGCTCGTCGTGACTCCGACCGGCGGCCGGTCAGGACGAGGCGAGGCCGAGCTGATCGCCCAGTTGGCCGTATGGGCCAAAGGAAACGGACCAGGAGTCGTATTCAGCTCAGCGACGGGCTTTCGGTTGCCCGATGGCTCACTTCGTGCCGGACGCCTCGTGGGTTCGCCGAGAGCGCTGGGAGGCTCTGACCCGGCGAGAGCAAACAGGCTTCGTCCCGCTCTGCCCCGACGTCGCGTTCGAGGTCGCTTGGCCATCCGACAGGTTGCCTGATCTCCGGCGGAAGTGCCGCGATTACCTGGCCAACGGTGCCCAACTCGCCGTGCTGATCGATCCGGAACACATGACCGTGGAGATCCACTCGCCGGGCCGCGACGTGCAGGTGTTCGAGTCGTCCAGATTTGTGCCGCTCGCCCCGGTCTTGCCGGGATTCACGCTGGATCTGGAGCCGATCGCCGAGTAGCCATCAGGCGATCCTCAGTGAAGCTCGCGCTCTCGCGCCTCCCCGGGCTCGCTTGATCTGAGGAGTAAAGCGCTTTACTCTCTAGGTATGAAGAGCACCATCTCGACGAAGGGGCAGGTGACCGTTCCCGCCGACGTCCGCCGTCGGCTGGGGCTCCGGCCCGGCACGGTCGTGACCTTCGAGGTCCGCGACAACGGCGTCTTGATGCGCAAGGGCGGCGCCGGCCGGCATCCTGTGGATCGCGTGTACGGGCTGCTCCGGCTTTCGAAGTCCACCGACGCGCTGCTGGATGAGATGCGCGGACCCAGGCCGCGGCGGTCGTGAAGACGGCCGTTGACTCGTCCGTCCTCCTCGATGTGCTGGGTGGAGACCCGACCTTTGGGGAGTCGTCCCGAGAGGCCCTCAAGTCCGCGTATGACAAGGGCGCGCTGGTGGCCTGCGAGGTCGTCTGGGCGGAGGTCCGCGCGCACTTCGCCACGGACGAGTCGTTCCACGAGGCCCTCAACGTGCTGGGCGTGCAGTTCGACGCCATCAGACCGGAGGCGGCGGCGCGGGCCGGACGGCTGTGGCGCGAGAGCCGTCAGGGGACGCGCGCGGCCGGAGACCGCGTGGTCGCGGACTTCCTCGTTGGGGCGCACGCGCTGCTGCAGGCGGACGCGTTGCTCACGCGCGATCGAGGATTCTACCGTCGCCACTTCGCCAGGGTCAAGGTGCTCGACCCTACGAGCCGCTGAGACGGGAGCAGACCGTGAAGAGCTACCGCAAGGAACTCTGGTTCAACACGCCCCAGCGCGTCGCGTTCATCAACATCACGCCCCAGGTCGAGGCCGCCCTGCGCGAGAGCGGCGTCAAGGAGGGCCTGGTGCTCGTCAACGCCATGCACATCACGGCGTCGGTGTTCATCAACGACGACGAGTCAGGGCTGCACCACGACTACGCCCAGTGGCTCGAGCAGCTCGCGCCGCACGCGCCGGTCAACCGGTATCGCCACAACGACACGGGCGAAGAGAACGCCGACGCGCACCTGAAGCGGCAGGTCATGGGCCGCGAGGTGGTCGTCGCGGTCACCGGGGGCCGGCTCGACTTCGGGCCGTGGGAGCAGATCTTCTACGGCGAGTTCGACGGCCGGCGACGGAAGCGGGTGCTGGTGAAGATCATCGGGGAGTAAGTCGGCGGGTTGGCGCTTACGATCCCGGCGCCGTCGCCACCGCGCCGGCCGGGGCCTGCCGCTCGGGCTCGGCAGGCTCGGGCGCGCCTGCCGGCGGCTGCTCGCGGATCATCAGCACCATGCCCGTCGCCGCGAACGCCAGCAGCGCCGCGCTGTGGAACGCCAGCGTGTAGTCCCCGAACTGCCGGTAGAAGTACCCGCCGACCAGCGAGCCGGCCGCGGCGCCGATCTGATGCGAGAAGAAGATCCAGCCTGACAGCTCGCCCACGGAGTAGCGGCCGTAGATGCGCGCGGTGAGCGCCGTCGTCGCCGGCACGGTCGAGATGTAGTTGAGGCCGAAGATCGCGGCGAAGCCGAACAGTCCGAGCGCCGTGCCCACGAACGGCAGAAAGACGAGCGAGACGCCGCGCAGCAGGTAGTACGCCGCGAGCGGGCCGCGCGGGCCGAAGCGGTCGCAGATCCATCCCGACGCGATCGTGCCCAGGATGTTGAGCGCGCCCATCACGCCCAGGGCCTGCGCGGCGAGCGCGGCACGGAAGCCGTGCTCGGCCGCGTGCGGGATCAGGTGGGTGAGCACGAGCCCGGTCGTCGTGTAGCCGCACACCCAGAAGCTGCCGGCCAGCAGCCAGAACGGCAGGGTGCGTGCCGCGGCGACGACGCCGATCCGCTGGCTGGCGCGCTGCTCGGCCGTCGCGGCGGTGGCGCCCGGGGCGGCGCCATAGGGCGCGAGGCCGAGGTCGCGTGGATCGTTGCGGACGAGCAGGAGCACCGCCGGCAGCACCACGGCCAGAAACGCGATCCCGAGCGCGAGGAAGCTCGTCCGCCAGCCCCAGATGACGGTGACCGACATGAGCGCGGGCACGATGAGCAACTGGCCCGCGGCCAGGCCCGCGCCCGCGATGCCGAGCACGAGCCCGCGCCGCTGGTCGAACCACCGGGCCGCGATCGAGGCGGCCACCGACATCGCCGCGCTGCCTGCGCCGATGGCCGTGATCAGGCCCGCCGACAGGTACAGGTGCCACAGGCTCGAGATCGCCGAGGTCGCAATCGTGCCGGCGCCGAGCAACAGGGCCGCGGCCACCAGCACCCCGCGCGGGCCCCACCGGTCGGCGATCCGGCCGACAAACGGGCCCATCGCGCCGTAGAGCAGCAGCGACAGCGATGCCACCGCCGACAACGCCACGCGGCTCCAGCCGAACTCGGCCTCGAGCGGTTTGATGAAGACGCCGAACGACGCGCGTACGCCCGACGAGGCGAGCATGATCAGCGTCACGCCGCCGAGCACGATCCAGGCGTAGTGGATCCGGCGACGCTCTGCCGGGTGCGATATCTCAGCCCGCGACATATACCCGCCATGATATCATGGGAAACGTTGTATGCCAGTCACGTCGATCTATCTCATCCGCCACGCCGAGACCACGTGGAACGCCGAGCGCCGGCTGCAGGGGAAGCTCGATGCGCCCCTCAGCGAGCGCGGAGCGCTCCAGGTGCGCGCGCTCGTGGACGCGCTGCGGCCGGTGCGATTTGCCGCGCTCTACGCGAGCCCGCTGCCGCGCGCGCAGGAGACCGCACGGCCTGTGGCCGCGGCGCAGGGCCTGTCCGTGCGCATCGTGGACGCGTTTCGCGAGATCGACCAGGGCGAGTGGGAGAGCCGGTTGATCGACGAGGTGCGGCAGAACGACGGCGAGCGCCTGCAGGCGTGGTGGGATTCACCTGATGCCGTGCGCATGCCCGGCGGCGAGATGCTGGCCGAGGTGCAGGCGCGCGCCGTCGCCGCGCTCGGCGAGCTGGCAACGCGGCATGACGGCGAAACCATCGCGATCGTCGCGCACGGCGGGGTCAACAAGACCCTGCTGCTCTGGGTGCTGGGCGCGCCGCTGGCGTCGTACTGGCGGCTGCGGCAGCACAACGCGTGCATCAACGTCGTGGAGTTCGACGACGGCACCTCGCGCGTCATCACCATCAACGAGACCGCGCATCTCGGGGACGACGCCTGGCTCTCGGCCTGACGCCGGCGTCGCTGGGAAACCGCCGGAACACCGCGATGCCGGCTGCCACGCACCCGGCGGCCAGCAGCGGGACCACGCGCAGCCCGAGGTCGTAGCCGAACGCCGCCAGCACACCCCCGAGCACGACAGACGCCAGGCTGGTCGCGCCGTTCAACACCAATCCCTGGAACGCGAAGAACATTCCCTCGATGCGCCGGCCGTCGCCAACTGTCTGTGCGATGTCCGCCAACAGCGTGTTGGGCAGCGTGAACAGGGCGGCGAGCGGCGGGCCGGCCAGCGCCATCACCGCGTAGCCCTGCACGGCCGGGCTGACCGGTACAGGCCACCGGCCGACCCCGGCCAGCAGCGGCAGGAGCACACCCGCGGCGCCCATCGCAAGCACCAGCGCGCGATGCGTCCCGAGCCGGTGCGCGGCCGCCGTGACGAGCGGCGTCGTGAGCAGCGTGGCCATCACGCTCACGCCCAGCACCGTGCCGACCGCGCCGCGGGGCAGACCCATGAGCACCGTGACGATCAGGGCCAGCGACAGGTTGACCATTGACAGGCCCATCCACAGGGCCGCGAATCCGGTGATGAAGATCCGAAAGCGGCGACTGCCGAAGACCAGCCGCAACGCCACCCGAAAGGGCACGCGCTCGCCGTCCACCGGGTGCTCGCGCACCGCGAGTGACGCGGTCAGCAGGGGCAGCGCGCCGAACGGCGCGACGATGAGGCCCATGAGGGGGAAACCGAGCCGCGCGGCGAGCTGCGCCGATGCGACAAAGGCGACCGCGGAGCCGGCCAGGTTGAAGATCGTCTGCCACGCGGCGGTCGTCACACGGTCACGGCCGGGCCGCGTGACCTCGGGCAGCAGCGCCATGTAGGGATTGAGGACGAGGGTGAACAGCAGAAAGAAGAGGCCGAGCAGCGCCGAGAGGTAGATGAAGTTCGCGGTCGTGGCCGAGGCATCGGGCGGCCGCCAGATGAGCGCAAAGACCAGCGCGAGGAGCGGCGCGCCGACCAGGATGAACGGACGCCGGCGGCCTCCGGGCCCGCGATGCCTGTCGCTCCAGGACGCCACCAGCGGGTCCACGGCCGCGTCCACGAACCGGCCGATCCCCATGGCGATGCCGAGCAGCGCCGGCGCGACCAGCACCGGCAGCCCCTGCGACGGCGGCGGCGCGTAGTAGTAGAAGAGCCAGAGGAGGACGACCTGCTGCAGCAGGCTCGAGCCGAACGTCCCGAAAGCGTAGAGCGCGCGACGAGCGGGCGGCACCCGCCTCGCTTCCACGGAGTCAGGAGCCGCCCCTGCACAGGTGCGCGCCGCTCTCCGGCGTAATCCTCCTAGCATGTTGCGCTTCTTCACTGCCGGCGAATCCCATGGCCGGGCCCTGGTGGCGATGCTCGAAGGTCTCCCGGCCGGCCTGCCCATCGACGAGGACTACATCAACGCGCAGATGGCGCGCCGCATGTTCGGCTACGGCCGCGGCGGCCGCATGAAGATCGAACAGGATCGGGCCGAGATCGTTTCGGGCGTGATCCGCGGCGAGACCATCGGCTCGCCGGTCGCGCTGTGGATCGGCAACCGCGACTGGCGCAAGGACGAGCCCGACATCACGCGGCCGCGGCCGGGGCACACCGACCTCGTCGGTGCCTTGAAGTACGGGTTCGACGAGGTGCGGCGCGTACTCGAGCGGTCGAGCGCGCGTGAGACCGCGGCGCGGGTGGCCGCGGGCGCAATCTGCCGCCGGCTGCTCGAGGAGTTCGGCGTGCGGCTCTTCAGCCACGTCACCGAGATCGGTGGCGAGGCGATCACGACGCGGCCCGAGCGTTGGGAGGAGATCCCGGCGCTCGCCGAGGCGTCAGCCGTGCGTTGCGTCGATCCCGAGGCCGAGACGCGCATGAAGGCGACGATCGACGCGGCCGGCGAACGCGGGGACACGCTCGGCGGCGTGTTTGAGGTTGTGGTGCTGGGCCTGCCGCCCGGGCTCGGCAGCTACGTCCACTGGGACCGCAAGATCGACGCGCGGCTGGCCGCAGCGCTCATGTCCATCAATGCGATCAAGGGTGTCGAAGTGGGACTGGGCTTCGAGGTGGCCCGAACGCCGGGCAGTCGGGCCCACGATGAGATCTTCTACGACCCGGCGCGCGGCTTCTACCGGCAGACGAACCGGTCGGGCGGGATCGAGGGCGGCACCACCAGCGGCGACCCGCTGATCGTGCGCGCCGCGATGAAGCCGCTCTCGACGCTGCGCTCGCCGCTGCGCTCGGTGGACCTCCGCACCAAAGAGGTCGTCGAAGCGGTCGTCGTCCGCAGCGACGTGTGCGCGGTGCCCGCGGCCGGCGTGATCGGCGAGGCGATGGTCGCGTTCGTGCTGGCCGACGCGTTCCTCGAGAAGTTCGGCGGCGACGCGATCGCGCACATCCGTCGCGCGTATGACGCGTTCATGGTCGAGGTCAAGCGGGCGCCCTCAGCCTAGCGTCCACACCTCGGGCTGACTGCTTGTCAAGTCGATGCGCCGCCAGGCCCCGCGCCGGAACCGCCAGAAGAGCACCCCGGCCAGCAGCGCGATATAGACGACAAGCCAGATCGTCGCGGGTACGTGGTCGCCGCCCAGCGCCTTCACCGACAGATAGACGCCGGGGATGAAGACCGCCCACGCGAGGCCGACCCGAGCCCACATCGAGAACGCGGTATCGCCCGCGGCGCGGAGCGCCTCGGCCAGGGTCATCGCGACCGAGTCGAACAACTGCCAGCTCGCCGACAGCATCAGCATCACCGTGCCGATGCGCACCAGATCGGGCGTGGCGGTCTGCCGGTCGATGAAGGGCGCCATCAGCAGCGCCGGAGCCAGCAGATACGAGAGACCGACCGCGCCCTGCCACACACCGGCGACGGTCGCCGTGAGCGTCACGGCCCGCGGTACGTCCTCGTGACGTGACGCGCCGATCGCCTGCCCGACCAGGATCGCACCGGCCGTGGCGATACCGAACGCCGGCATGAACGACACCGAGTTGATCTGCAGCACGATCATGAACGCCGCGAGGGTGGTGGTCCCGAGCCCGGCGACGAGCACGTTGATGAAGAAGCTGAACGCCAGGAACTCGAAGAACCAGTTCAACCCGACCGGGATCCCGAACCGCAGCGTGCGGACGAACTCGTGCCAGACGAGCCGCACGCGACCGGCGACGCGCTGGGCACCGACGCCCTTCAGGAACAGCACGAGCAGAAGGCCGAACGCCAGGGCGCTGGCCAGCGCGCTGGCCAGCGCGGCGCCCGTCACGCCAAGCGCGGGTGCACCCAGGTTGCCGCGGATGAAGACCCAGTTGCCGAAGACATTGAGGCCCATGGCCGTCAGACTCGCAGCCATCGGGAGCCGTGTGCTGCCGAGCCCACCGTAGTAGGCAGCCAAAGCCTCGATCCCGACGACCGCGCCGCCGGTAAGCAGCCGCACCTGCAGGTAAGCGCTCATCAGGTCGTGCACGTCGCCTCGATAGCCGATCATCGTGAGCGCTCCCGGGATGCCCGGGATGACGGCCAGGCAGATCAGTTGCGTCAGGAGGGCGACGCCCAGACCATACCAGCCGTAACGGCGGGCGCCCCTGGGGTCGCCCCGGCCGGTGAACTGCGCCGCGAAGCTCGAAACAATGAAGACCACGCCCATCGGCAGGATGAGCAGGTTGAAGGTATTGGCCGCGCCGGTCGTGACCGCGGCCAGCGCCGCCTCGCCGAGGTGCGCCACCATGATTGCGTCGGTGACGCCCACGACCACCTGGCTCGATCGCGAGATGACGACCGGCCACGCGAGCCGCAGCAGGCGGCGGACCGTGGGACGCGGCGGTTGGGCCGGTGTGATCTCCGGCATGGAGACGCTGGCTTCCTCAGTGGTCGCGACAGCGTCCATACGTCTTGTGATGTCCGAGCGTCAGGGAGTGGCAAACCGCTCGGCGGCGCGCGCACGCGCCTTGGCGGCTTCGTCCTCGCGATTCTTCGGCGGCGCGTTGGTCTCCAACGTGCTGAGCAACCTGCCGATGGCCGCGGCAATCTCGTCGATCGCGGCGAGGAATGCGGGTTCGTTGGCCTTTGACGGCTTGGGGAAGCCGCTCACCTTGCGCACGAACTGCGTGGCCGCCGCGCGGATCTCGTCCGCGGTCGCGGGCGGATCGAAGTTGAACAGCGGCTTGATGTTCCTGCACATACGCTCACCGGGTCGTTACCGTCGGGATGACGATCGTACTCGGGTTTGATCGCGCGACGAACGGGACAGACCCACGTCGCGGACTGCAGTCTACCACGTGCCAGAGGGGTGAGGAATCCAGACTCTTGGACAGCACCCTGCTCCGCGGCTCACGCGGTCCATGTCTCAATCCCCGTGCGGGTCAGTCGTGCTCGACCCCGCGCAGGGGTCCGGGGTGCTCCTCGCGCCGATGAGGGTCGAGACGGCCCGCAGCAGTTCGAGCCACCCCTCGAAGCGGAGCGGTTCTCGGCCGTCCGCGGTCGCTGTGCCTGCCAGGGGTTCGGTCGTCTGGATCGAGATGTTGATCTCTATGTCTTCCATGGCCTTCTGTCACCCGCTTCACGATGGAGAGGGCAGGCACCGGATGGGAGTCGAACCCATCACTCTCGACCGCGCGGCGTCCCGTTGACCGCGTCCCTGTCAGGCCTCGACGAGCACCTTGAATCCGCCGTAGGCCATGCGCTTCATGTCGAAGGGCATGGGCTGGTCCTTATATGCGGGATCGTGCATGAGCGGGTCCTTCATGACCCTCGCATTGACGCGATCGCGGTGCGCCCGCGACTTGAAGACGATGAACGAGAACACCACGACTTCGCCGGGCTTGGCTCGCACCGTCTGCGGGAACTTGATCGTCGCCCATTTCGGATTGAGATCGTCCCCGACGGCTTCGACGTATTCGAGGGCGCCGTGCTTCCGCCAGACCTTTGCTCCGCGCCGGGCCATCTCGCGGTACGCGCGCAGCTTGTTCTTGGGAACGGGCAGGATGTATCCGTCAACGTAGCGCATTGTGACCTCCCTTGGTCAGGGTCTCTCGTCGCCGGTGGCGTTCAAACGGCCGGAACGGATGTTCAGGACTCCCAGGCGATCGGGCTTCGCGGGTCCGGCGTGTAGGAGCAGTACCGGCCGGTCCGGATGGTCGAGCGGAGGTGTCGGCCGAGGGCCGGATGGTGCCGGGCGATGTTCTCCATCGCGGCCTTGATCGCCCGCGTGACGTTCAGCCTGGCTCGCTCGGCGTGCGAAGCCGCACGGCGGTCCCGGCCTCCCAGCCCCACCGCCCTGGCGAGTTCGCGCACGATGAAATCCATCTCTGCCTTGATCCTCGCCGCGCGGACCGGGTCGTTGAAGCGCTCGGC
This sequence comes from Candidatus Fervidifonticultor quartus, assembly GCA_031458775.1. Lineage (GTDB taxonomy): Bacteria > Sysuimicrobiota > Sysuimicrobiia > Sysuimicrobiales > Humicultoraceae > Fervidifonticultor_A > Fervidifonticultor_A quartus. The sequence continues at coordinate 9,259 of JAVKJV010000062.1, forward strand.
CTCGTCGAGCTCGGCCTGGAGCTCCTGGAGGTGGGTCTGGTACTCAGCTTTCGCCCTCGCGTCGAGCAACGCGCCGGCGTCGCCGAGATCCGCGCGCACATCCAGCTCGGAGGAGCCGGACTGGCGGCCGGGCCTCTGGGCCGCCGGCGCCTCCCGGTTCTCCTCGGTCTCCAGGTCGATCGCGTGGAACTCGCGGCCGGGGTGCCTGAGCAGCCGAGAGAGGTAGCGAAGTCCCTTCGAATCACGCACACGGACCAGAGACCCTTCGCACACGATGGTCCAGTAGTCGCCCTCTCTGTGGAACACGTTGCGGTCGCTGGTCTCGCGGGGCGCCGGAGCCGCCGCCTGTGCGAGCGCGGCGGCGGTTCGGTTCGACACTGTCTCTCGCAGGTGCGCACACTGTCGGCCCAGCGCGATCAGCCCGAGCCCGTGCGCGGCGGCTTCCGCCTGCTCTAGGAGCGCGAGCGCCCGGTCGCGGTCCGCCGTCCGCCCGCGACGGGCGAGCATGCGTGCGTGCTCGCATTGGGTTCGTGCCAGGAACGTCCGAGCGCCGACCCTGGTGTTGTGCGCGATCGCCGCGTCGAAATGCGCGTCGGCCTCGTCCCACCGTGACATGACGGTCGCCAGCAGACCCAGATAGAGCGAGGCGGCCCCACAGCACACCGCCGGATGCGGCACCGGGATGATGATCGTGCGCGACGCGTATGGGAGCAACAGCGGGTAGACGGCCGCCGCCGCATCGGCGTCGTCGAGATGCGCGGCGGCGAGCGCCGTAGCGCTCAGCGTTGAGAGCCAGAGGCCGCCTCGGGGCAGCGTGGGCAGGGCGGCGATTTGACCGCGGAGCGCCCGCCCGGCATCGTTCCATCGCCCGAGATCCGCGTCGGTGAGGGAGAGCCAGGCCATGCCGAAACCGGTTTGCGGAAACCGCTCCACGATCATCTGCCAGGCGTCACGCAGTTCCCCCAGCCTGGACTGTTCCCACCGGACGAACGTCATCTGATTCAGATAGGCCAGTTGCGCGATAGGCCGTCCCGGCAGCAGGGTCGGCGCCTTCTGCGCGAGCGCCTCGGCCCGTTCGAGATCCCCGTCGAGCAGCGCCCGGCACGCCCGCAGGGTTGTCGCGGCCCATTCGTGGTAGGGCATGCGCAGCTCTTCCGCCAGCCGGACGTGCGCCGCGATGTCGGACGCGGCCGCCCCCATGTCACCCGTCTCCATCAGCGACGTGATCCGCCGCGCCCGCCCGACCAGTTCGGTTTCCCGATCGCCGCGGTCTCGAGCCAGGCCCAGCATCTCTTCGGAGAGCCGTGAGCGCTCCTCGAGGCCGTCCGGGCCCCAGGTGGCCAGCCATCGGGCGCGCAGCGCGATAGCCAGCGCGCCCGTGTCGCCGAGGCGCCGCGCCATCTCCAGAGCCTGCCGGCTGAGGGCATCTCTCAACGTGTCCCTGAGGGCCGGGTCGTCGGAGAACGACAGTTCGAGAGAGAGCCGGGCCAGCACGCGGGCTCGCAGGGCGCTGTCGTCCGGGGTGAGCCGCTCGAGCGCTTCCTGGAGCAGGGCGAGCAACTGCCGTTCAACCAGACCCTCGACCTGCGGCTCTCCGAATCCCAGCGCGGCTCGGGCGAACTGCTCGGGCGCCTCCAACTGGCGCGCGAGCTCGGCGGCACGCATGAAGCTCTGCTTGGCCTGCTGGTAGTCGCCGGCGCGCGCCTGCGCGTCGCCCAGACGCAGCAGCACCTCGCCGCGCGGGCCCGCGTCGGTTCCGGGCCGCTGCAGTGCCTCGAGCGCACGCCGGTACTGCAGGGCGGCCTCTTCGTACGCGCAGGCCAGCATGGCCTGGTCGCCGGCCTTCACCGCGTACTCGACGGCCCTGGCGCCCTGCCCTGTGGCCGCGACCTGGGCGAAGTGGTACGCGAGTTCGCCGAAGTGCGAGGTCAGGTGCGGGCCGTACAGGCGCTCGATCGCGGTGCCGATCTTGTTGTGCAGCTCCCTTCGGACCGCCACGGGGAGATCGTCATAGAGCACCTCGCGCACGAGCCCGTGCGAGAAGCGAAACGCGGTGCTCGACCCGGGCACGCGAGCCACGAGATCGGACCGTTCGGCGCGGGCCAAGAGCTGCAGCAGGCGGTCAGGGTCGAGAGCCGAGACCTGCGCGACCAGGGGGAGCGCGAAGTCCTGGCCCACGACCGCGGCCACGGAGAGCATGTGGATGGCGTCGGCGTCCAGAGCACCCAGCCGCTGGTGGATCACGGCGCGCACGCCTTCGGGAATCACGGCGGGCCCGCGCCGGCCGGCTGCCGGGTTCGCGGCGACCAGACGCACCATCTCGCGAATGAAGAGGGGGTTGCCCCCGGTCGCCGCACAGATCCGCGTCAGGTCGTCCTGCGAGGGCGTGCGCCCCGTCAGGCCCTCGATGAATCGCAGCGCTTCGGCGCGGTCGAATCCCCTGAGACGAAGACCGGGCCCTTCCCTCACGAGCTCCGCAATCATTTCGGCGATGTCGGCACGACGCTCGGCCTCGGTGTCGCGGTAGGTCGCGGTGACGAGCAGGCGCGCGGTGCGCAACTCCCGCGCCAGGAAGCGGAGGAGCAGCAGGGACGCCGTGTCGGCCGCATGGAGGTCATCGAGGATGAGCACGAGCGGCCGGACGGCGGACGCGCGTTTCAGGAGGCCGGTGACGGCGTCGAAGAGACGAAACCGGCTAGCCGCCGACTCCGCTGCAGGAGCCGCATCCCGTCTCTCGCCGAACCGCTCCGTGAGTTCAGGAAGCAGCCGCGCGAGGTATGCTGCATTGACGCCTTCGTCGAGGCGGAGGCTCTCGACCGGTTCTTCCAACAGCGCCCGGACGATCTGGATCCACGGCCAGTAGGCCGGTGCGCCCCCGCCTTCCCAACATCGTCCCCACAGCGCCCGGGCGCCGTGGTCTTGCGCCCGGACCGCAAGGTGCTCGGCGAGCATGGTCTTCCCGATGCCGGGCTCTCCGGAGATGACGAAGAGGCGGCCGCGACCAGACAGGGCATCGTCGAGGCCCGCGGAGAGCTCGGCGCTCTCGACATCGCGGCCGATGAAGACCCGGGAGACGCTGGGACCTGACCGGGACGGATTGTCCATGGGCTACCGGCGTATCGCCTGTGGTAGCAGTATAGCGCCGGAGATGTTGATCTTCAGTAGAAGGGACTGGTGGTCAGCGTTGGGCTGGATGAGCGCGGGGCGATAGCACGGCACCCTCCGAACAAGGCAGTCCGGCCAGGTCGGAGAAGCAACGCACAGACGGCTGTGGACAGTGCGCCCGCCGGATAGGATGGAGTGACGGCGCATGCTCATCATCATCGGACAGCGGATCACCTTGCGCCATTTCCTGGCGACCGACGCGCGCTGGCTGGCCGACGCGATGGCGCGCGGCACGTGGTGGCGGTTGGAGTCGCCGTGGGACGGCCCGCCAAGCCGTTCGGAGCTCCGGCAGGTCCCGGCGCAAGTGCGTGCGCTCGCCCGTGAGCGCACGCTGCCGCCGACGCGCATGCTGATCGAGACCCGCTCCGGCCGGCCGATCGGCACGGTCACGCGCTATTGGGCCGACGAGCGCACCAACTGGCTCGAGGTCGGCGTGGGGATCTACCGTGCGCGCGACTGGGGCAAGGGCTACGGACGCGAGGCCCTGGCCCTCTGGGTCGACTACCTCTTCGAAACCCTTCCGGTGCGCCGGATCGGGTTGCGCACCTGGTCGGGGAACCCGCGCATGGTTCGACTGGCCAGGCGTCTCGGATTCACGGAGGAGGCCAGGTTTCGCGAGGCGTACGTCGCGGGCGGCCGCGCGTATGACCGGGTCGCGTTCGGCATGCTGCGGCGAGAGTGGCGAGGAGGAATCCGCGGGCGTATCGATTGACACCTGCGCCGCCTCCCTACATAATAGAACGTAGTTCTGTACAACAGTACGCGAAAGGGGGAGGACGGTATGCGCGGAGTCCAAGGGCCGCGATGGAGCGTGTTGAGCCTCGCGCTGATCGTCACGGTGGTGCTCGTCGCTGGTCTCGCCCCGGCGAGCGCGCAGGTCTATCCGACGCGCAGCTTGACCGGGATCATCCAGTGGGGCGCAGGCGGGACCACCGACCGGGTCTCGCGCCGGGTGACCCCAGCCGCGGAGAGATCGCTGGGCCAACGGATCGTCCTCAGCAACATGACGGGAGCGAGCGGCGCGGTGGGCATGCAGTACGTCTTCGACCAGCCGGCGGACGGCTACACGCTGCTGTACGCGGCGGAGAACCCGACCCTCTACGGCGTACTGGGCATCTCCCCCCGCAACTTCGATGAGTTCGAACCCGTTAGTCTCATTGCGCGCAGCATCCCCGTGGTGGTTGTGCGAAGTGATTCCCGGATTCGCTATCTCACGGAGTTGATCCACCAGGCCAAGCAGCAGCCTGGTCAGATCAAGGCCGGCTCAACGGGGATCGGCGGAGTCCCGTTTGTCGTCGGCGCGATGATGAGCGCGGTTAGCGGAGTGCGCTTCAACCCAATCCCATTCGACGGCGACGGTCCGGCGATCCCTGCGCTTCTGGGCGGGCACATTGATTTTCACGTGTCGGTTCTGGCGGCGGTGGCTGAGCACATCCGCGCCGGCCGCCTGCGGGCTATCGCGATCATTGACAACGCGCCGTCCGACGTCGTGCCGACCGTCCCGGCTCTGGGCCAGATGATGCCGGAGTATCGCCCCTACCTGCCGTGGGGGCCGTTCTTCGGTGTCTGGGTGAAGAAGGGGACGCCGGCGCCGGTGGTGCGGAGGCTGGTCGAGGCGTTCAGACCGGCGGTGGCGGCGCCCGATTTTGCGGAGTTCGCGGAGTTGTTGGGCGCGACCCCCATGAACCTCTCGGGCGACGAGGCCGTGCGATGGGTCAAGCAGTGGCAGTCGGTGACCGCCTGGCTGCTCCACGATGCCAAAGCCACCCAGAGGTCGCCGGAAGAGTTCGGGATTCCCAGACCTCGCCGCTAGGGCGCGTGATGTCCGCCGAGCGGCAAAGGCTGTCGGCGCGTCTGCAATCAGCTGGCATTATTGCCCTGGCAGGGTTCGTCTTCCACCGGGCGAGCCGCATGTCGAACTTCGGCCACGACCCCGGCTCGCCCGGGGTCTTCCCTGCTCTGGTGGCTTTGATCTTGCTGGTGTGTGCCCTGCTGATCTGGCGGGAGCGTCCGGCGACAGGCAACGCCTCCCCGGCCCCGGCATCTGACGGCGGGGGCGTGACCACGACGGCCCTGATCGCCGCCGGTTTGGCCATCGCCTACGGAGTGATCCTTCGCAAGGTGGGGTTCGTCGGCGCATCAACCCTATACCTGGCGGCCTCGTTCTTGTGGCTCCGAGCATCTACCTGGTGGAAGGCCATCCTGCTCTCGATCGTCGCCGTGGCCGTCACGTTTGTGGTCTTCCGGCACGTGTTCCTGGTGATTCTGCCCTAGGGAGGCGCGGCCATCGACCTGGCGCTGCAAGTCTTCCGGGACTTTCTCTCCCCGCAGAATGTCGCGTTGTCCGCGCTGGGCGTGGTGGCGGGGATCATCGTGGGCGCGGTTCCCGGGCTCTCGGTGACCATGGCCACGGCGCTACTGGTGTCCCTGACCTATGCCTGGGACACGGAGTCGGCCCTGGCGATGATGCTGGGGATCTACGCCGGCGGCGTCTACGGTGGATCGCGGTCGGCGATCCTGATCAACATTCCGGGAACACCGTCCGCCGTCGCCACCGGGTTCGACGGCTACGCGATCGCACAGCGCGGCGAGGCCGGCATGGCCATCGGGGTCTCGACCGTGCAGTCGTTTGTCGGCGGTATCCTAGGGCTCACCGCGCTGATCGTGGCCGGGCCTCTCATCTCCGAGTTCGCCTTGAAGTTCGCGCCTAGAGACTACTTCCTGCTGGTGGCGATGGGGTTGTCGCTCGTCAGCCGCCTCGGCGCCAGGTCGATGCCGCGAGCCCTCGTCGCGGCCGCAGTGGGAGTGCTGGTCGGGCTGATCGGCATGGACCCTGTGACGGGCGAGGGCCGGTTCACCTTCGGGGTGCCGCTGCTGATCGGCGGCGTGCACTTCATCGCCGTCCTCATCGGCCTGTTCGGCCTGTCCGAGGTGTTCTACCAGTTGGGCAAGATCGGTCGAGGCGCCGTGGCGCAGATCAAGATTCCGGAGGTCGGCCGAATATTGCCGTCATGGACCTTCATCCTGCGATTCCTCCCGCTCAGCCTGCGGACGTCGATCATCGGGGTTATGGTCGGTGCGTTACCAGGCACCGGCGGAGAGATTGCCGCCCTCCTCGCCTACGACCACGCGAAACGGACGATACGCAAGCCCACGAGGCCGTTCGGGCAGGGCGCCGTGGAGGGGATCGTGGCGCCCGAGACCGCCAACAACGCCGCGATCGGCGGGGCGCTGATCCCCATGCTCTCGCTGGGGATCCCGGGTGACGCCGTGACCGCGGTGCTGATCGGCGCGTTGTTCATTCACGGGCTGCGC
>JAVKJV010000063.1:0-15550 GCA_031458775.1 Candidatus Fervidifonticultor quartus
GCGTACCTGCGCTTCTACAACCGGGAGCGGCCCCATCTGGGCTATCGCCTCAAGGGTCGAACCCCGGCCATGGCATTCAGGACTCGGTTGGAGGCTCAAAGTGCAAACACCTAGTCCGAACTTGACACACTAGGCAGGCTCATGAGCTGGCTGCGACGCTTATTTGGCGGCGGTGCGCGCGCGCCCGGCGACGCCGGAGCGCTCTGGCTCGAAGTTCGCTGCGCCCGTTGCGCGGAGACCATCCGGGTGAGGGTGGACACCCGGTACGAACTTCGGCACGATAGAGAGCATGGTCGGGAGGTCCGCGTGCTCGACAAAGATGTGCTGGGCACGCGCTGCTTTGCGCTGCTGCACGTCCACGCGGTGCTGGCCTCGGACCTCTCGGTGTTGTCGCACCAGGTCTCGGGCGGTGAGTTCATCAGCCTGAGCGGGGCCCGCCAGGCCTGAGTCCGTACACCGAGGTGGCAGTGGTATGTACCGTTCAACCGGCGCGCCGCGCCAGGTGGTCCTGCGGGTGCGCCCCGCGACCGACGCCGACCTGCCCCAGGTGCTGGACATCGGGCGCGCGGTGTTTCCGGACTTCCAGGAGACCCCTGAGGAGTATCGGGAGTTCGAGGCGCGGCTCGGCGTCGGCGGATACACGAATGTGCACACCGTGGCCGAGACCGAGAGCGGCCTGGTGGTGGGCCACTGCCGTTTCCACCACATGCCGGGGCAGTTCAGACCCACACGGTATCACGTGGCGATCTTCGTGCGGCCGGACTGGCAGGGACGCGGTGTGGGCCGCGCCCTCTACGCCCATGCGCTGACCGATCTCAGCGCGCGCGGCGCCCGCGAACTGCAGTCGTTCGCGCGCGAGACGATGCCCGAGGCGGTCGCGTTCCTGGAGCGCCGGGGGTTCCGCGCGACCATGCGCACCTGGGAGACGCGGCTGGACCTAGCGCGGTTCGACCCGGCGCCGTTCGCGCGGTACCTGGATCGGGCGCGGGAGGCGGGTGTCACCGTCACGACGCTGGCCAACGAACGCGCACACGACACCGGGGCGCTGCGGCGCGCGTATGCGCTGCACAACGCGGTGCTGGCCGACATTCCGTCACCGATTCCGTTCACGCCCCCCTCGTTCGAGCACTTCCTCAAGAGCCGCGTGGAATCGGTCAGGGCGCTCCTCGACGCCTACTTCCTTGCGAAGGTCGGCGACGAGTACGTGGGCGAGGCGAATGTGGAGAGGCCGGCGATCGGCGCCCATCTGGTGCACAACGTGACCGGTGTGCTGCCGGCGTATCGCGGTCGGGGCATTGCCATGGCACTCAAGCTGGCGACCATTGCCTACGGCCGGGCACGCGGATACGCCGAGATCCGCACTTGGAACGACTCGCGAAACACCGGCATGCTGGCTATTAACGACCGGCTGGGGTTCGTGCGCCAGCCGGCATGGTTGACTTTCGAGGCCGTGCTCAGCCCAGAGGCCGCGTAGTGTCGCGCACGCCGCTCCCGTTGCTGCGGCTGGAAGGGACCCCCGATGAGGTCGGCGAGGCGCACGGGGCCGAGGCCTCGGCACTCATCGCCCACAACCTCGACGTCTACTTCAAGCGCTTCGCCGGTGAGGGTGAACTGCCGAGAGCCGAGGTGCTGGATCGCGCGCAGCGCTACTGGGGGGCAATCCAGACGGAGAGCCCCGAGTTCGCGGCAATGATCCAAGGGATCGCCCGGGGCGCGGGCCAGCCGCTGCCGGAGATCGTGGCAATCAACCTGCGCTTCGAGTTCCTCTACGGCGAGTTCTCGCGCATCGGCCGGGCCGAGTTGGGTCACGTGCCGACGCCCGCAGATGAGTGCACGGCATTCGCGGTGCTGCCCGAGGCGTCGGGCGATGGCCACCTGCGCGTAGGGCAGAACTGGGATTGGATTCCGGAGGTGGCCGGCGTGCTGCAGCACGTTACGCGGCCCGACGGGCTGCGGGCGCTGTGCTTCACCGAGGCCGGAGTGGCCGGCGGGAAGATCGGCATGAACAGCGCCGGCGTCGGCCTCGTCATCAACGGGCTCCTCTCCAACCGGGACGACTGGTCGCGACTCGGCCGGCCGTTCCACGCCCGCACGTGGGACGTCCTGTGCAGCCGGACCCTGGCCGATGCCGCGCGCGCGGTGACGGAGGGGGTGCACTCGTGCTCGGCCAACTTTCTGATCGCGCAGGCCGGGCCTCCCGGTGAAGGTACGGCCGTGGACATCGAAGCCGCGCCCGGCGCATGCTGTCATCTCGAGCCCCGGTCCGGCATCCTCGTGCACGCCAATCACTTCGTGGAGCCGGATCGTCTGGGCCTCTGGCAGCCGATCGTCGAGGAGAAGCGATCGACGTACCATCGGTGCCGGCGTATGGAAGCGCTGCTGTCGCAGGCGGCGGGGGCGGCGGCGACGGACGCACTCATGACGATTCTCCGCGATCACGCCGAGCGCCCGGAGTCGATCTGCCGGCATCCCAACCCGGCGCTGCCCGAAGACGAACGGTACGAGACCGTGGTGTCCGTTATTATGGACCTTCACGCGGGTCGGATGCACGCCGCAGCCGGGCCGCCGTGTGGCGCGGTCTACCACGAGTACCGTCTGTGACCGCCGCGTGCTCATCGCAGGCCGGGCGAGTCGTACGGCGGTGGGGAGTCCTGGGACCACGGGCTGCCGGGACCGAACTGCAGGCGCGGGGTCGGCCGCCATGGCGACACGGGCGAGGCTGTCGGAGTCGGCGAGGGCGTGAGCACGGCCACCGTGCGCCGGTTACGCAGCGCGACGTCGGACTCGACCACGACGGGCTGGTTGTCGCGTGCCGTGACGATGAGCCTGACACGCAGGCGGACCACAGCGGCCGGCTGCGTGGTAGATGCGCCGTGACGGTCGAGGTAGACGAACTCGACGCGGCGGACGAGCGCGGCCAGATTGGTGGTCCCCACCCCCACGCGGCGTTCGACTTCGTGCTGGCGGGGATTGTGCTGGAACGTCACGTCGTAGGCGGCGCTTCGCCGGTAAGGATTGCCCGCCGGGACATGCACACGGACTCGGTCCGGGCACAGCCCGTTCGGACCGCACTCAGGGACGGGGACGATGCCGTCGGCCCAGCGCAATTCCTCGACAATGCGCTCGAGCGCCCGGCGCGCGCCCTGTTGCACGTCGAGACGGTCTTCGTGCAGCCGGGTCAGCCGCATCAGCGTGCGCACGACCCCGCTGAGCCCGGTGAAGACGACGGCGACCAGCGCCAGCGCGACAACGAGCTCGATGACCGTGAGCCCTCGTCTCGGCACTCTCGTGGCGCGTGCCATGCGTACACTCCGGCTGGCCTGACGTATGCACCCTTGCCATCGGCTGGTGGCCGCATGCCGTTCAGGGGGAGGCTCCAGGTGGGGGACGGTCGGTGATCGGCGAGGTGGCCGCCTTGAGCGCGGCGCTGGCTTTCGGCTTCAGCATCATCCTCGCGCGACGGTTCATGCGCGAGGTGCCGCCCGAGGCCGGCGTGCTCGTGAGCATCGTCACCAATGTCGTGACCTTTGCGGCGATCTCCGCGATCCTCGGATTGGCGGGCCGGCTGCCGCAGCTCACGCCGCTCGCCGTTATCCTGTTCGCCCTGGGCGGGCTGGCGGGCACGCTGCTCGGTCGCAACCTGTCCTATCAGGCGATCAACCGGATCGGCGCGTCGCTGTCGGTCACGGTTCGCCTGACGAACAGCATCTTCTCGTTGGCGATAGGGTTCGTGGTGTTGCGCGAGCTGCCGCGGGCGGTGCAGATCGCCGGCATCACCGCGGTGACCATCGGACTGTGGTTGAGCCTCCAGCCGTCGCACCACGAGGCCGGTACGTCGAGGAGCCGGCGCGACCTCGGAGGGGTGGTCTTTGCGCTTGCAAGCGCCGCCGCGTTCGCGTTGGGCGACACGCTGCGGCGCGCCGGCCTGCAACTCGCGCCGGCGCCGGTCCTAGGCGCCGCCATCGGCGCGAGCACCGCGCTGGCCCTGCACCTAGTCTGGTCGGTGTTCAACTCCGATGCGCGCTGGCCGTCCCGGGCCACGCTGCGGCGTTTTGACGTGCTCGGCAGCGCGGCGCTCAACACGGTCGCGCTACTGCTGTTGTACACCGGGCTTCGGCACGCGCCGGTGGCCATCGTGTCGGTGCTCTACAACTTGCAGGTGCTCGTCGTGCTGCTCGCCGGGCCGTTGATCCTGCCCGACCAGGAGCGGGTGACCGCCTGGGTGGCGGCGGGCGCGCTCGTCGCGCTCGTTGGGACGACGCTCATCCTGACCGGATAAGCGGCTGCGCGGCCGCGGCGCGCCGTGTCTCGACGAACCGCGCCGCCAGATCGGCCGGCAGTGTCGTCGCGATCGCCGCGATCAGCCTCTCGAAGGCCCCCCGGTCCGACGGGTCGGTGGTGAGGCGCACGCGGAGTTCTCTCGCGCGCAGGATCGTGAGCGAGTCCTCGACGGACTCGCCCAGCCTCAGCGCGTCGTCGACCAGGGCCACGGCGCGATCTCGATGACCATCGTGCGCGGCGAGCCGCGCGGCAAGCAGGGCGAGCCCGGCGAGGTGCGGCGGCGCTCCCCAACGCTCGAAGTCAGCGCGGCGCTCGTGGACCAGCCGGCGCGCGTCGTCCACGCGGCCCTGCTCGAGCAATTCCTCGCCCAGCGGCAGGGTGATCTCGCCATCATCGGCGATGAACAGTCCCCATGGGAGGCTGAGCAGTTCGTCGACGAGCGCCCTCCGGAGCGCCGGATCTCCGGCGATGCGCGCCGCGTAGATGCGGGCCAGGATCAGGATCATCCTCCAGGACGCGTGGTACGTCTCGAGGTCACGGGTTTCCTCGAGGAGCGTGCGCGCGCGTTCCTCGTCGCCGATGAAGCAGTACAGGCTCCCGAGGACGGCAAGGAGAAACGGCAGGTGAATCCGCGCGACCTCCCGGACCAGCGGCAGGCTTTCCTCGAGCAGGCGCATGCCCGCGCCCCAGTCGCCCAACGCGATGCGCGAGTGCGCCACGAACGTCAGCGCGAACGCCTTGCGACGCCGGTCGCCGATCTGGTCGGCCAGCGCGATCGCCGCCTCGCCGTCGCGGAGCGCGTCGTGGTGACGTCCCCAGAACGTGTTGACGACGCTCAGGTAACTCAGGCTGGTGGCCTCTCGAGATTTGTCGCCAGCATCGCGGGCGGCGTCCAGGGCTTCGTGCGCGGCGGCGATCGCACCGGGCGCATCGCCGGCCGCGTATCGGGCCATGCAGAGCAGGTTGAGGCCGCGCGCCAGGCTCGACCGGTGCCCGGTCCGTCGCAGCAGTGCGATGGCCTCAGTGAGACGGGGGTCGCCCTCGGGTAGCGCGCCCATGTCCCAGTCGACGTTGGCCAGATCGATCAGGGACAACCCGAGCAAGTGGTCGTCGCCGACGTTTCGCGCGAGTGCTGCGGCCCGCTCGAAGTGCGTGCGCGCCTCGCGCAGCCTGAATTCCCGGTGGTGGATCAGCCCCAGGCGATTCTCGAGCGAGGCCTCCAGCGCCATGTGCTGTGCCTCGCGTGCGAGCGCCAGGCCGCGATCGAACTGCGCCAGCGCCTCGGCGTAGCGGCCCATGAGCTCATAGACCTCCCCACGCCCCAGCGAGATGCCGGCGCGGTCGGAAGGGCTGAGGCCGGCCCTCACGGCCGCCTCCTCGGCCTGGTCGTAGAGGCGTATGGCGTCGGCGTTGGCGTACAGACGCCGGGCTTTGCTCGCGGCGCGCGCCAGGTACCGGGCGGCCTGCGCGTCCTCTCCAGCCAGCCGCAGATGCTCGGCCAGAATTTCGACGGCGTCCTCGACCCGCTCGCCCAGCCGGGATTCCAGCCATCGCGCGGCCTCCAGGTGCGCGCGCTGACGCTGGCCGCGGGGAAGCATGCCGTACGCGACGTCGCGGGTCAGGATATGGCGAAACGCGTACTCGGGCTCCCCGGCGATCGCCGATTGCGATCGCCGCGCAATGAGTTCCTTCGCCACGAGACCGTCCAACGCGCGGTGGGTCGCCTCCGGTGAGAGCCCCGCCAGCACCGCCACCGCGGACGCCCAGAACGACCGGCCGACCGCGGCCGCGGCCTGGAGTGCGCGACGCTCGTCCCGCGGAAGCCGGTCGATCCTGGCGGTGAGCACAGCCTGGACAGTGTCTGGAATCGAGGCGGCGGGACCGCCGCCTTCCAGGAGCATCCGGACAATCTCCTCGACGAACAACGGGTTGCCCTCGGCGCGCTGCGTGATCATCTGGCGGAGCTCAGGTCCGAGGCCCTGGCTGCTCAAGGCCACGACGAGTTGCTCGGCTTCCTCCGTCCGTAGCGGCAGCAAGTCGATCGTGGAGGCGTTGCGGCGACCCCCACCCCAGGTGGGCCGCCGTTCGAGCAGTTCGGGCCTAGCCAGGCAAACCATGAACACCCGTACCGTGTGTAGATGGTCACTCAACCATTCGATCAGGTCGAGGAGCCCGTCGTCGGCCCAATGCAAGTCCTCGAGCGCGAGTACGACCGGCTGGTGCTCGGCCAAGCGGGAGAGCACGGTGGTCCACGCGTCGAAGAGTTGCCGTCGTCGATTGCCGGGATCGACCGGGCCGGTCTCGCCGCCGAACGTGAGCAGCAACCCCTCGAGCAACTCAGGCGTCGTGCCCACCGCGCTTGTGAGCCACTTCTCGACTTTCGATCTGACGACTGCGGGCGCATCGGTGTCTTGGACGCCGGCGTGTCCGCGGAGGATGTCGAGCAGCGCCTGGAATCCAATGTGCTCGCCGAACGCGACGTTCCGTCCCCGCAGCACCAGAGGCATCGGCTGACTCTTGCCGGCCTCGGCCAGGAACTCACGCACGAGGCGGCTCTTGCCGACGCCTGGCTGGCCGAAGATCGTAACCAGGTGCACAACGGACTCGTCGCGCGAGCGCGCGTAGAGGTGGCGCAGGATTCCCATCTCGCCGTGACGGCCGATCAGGGGCGCCGCGACGCGGCGGAGGTCTTCAGGTTCAGGCTTCGGGGCATCAGCGGCCCAGACCGCCAGTGCCGTCGCCTTGCCTTTCACTTCGAGTGGGGGCAGAGCGCGATAGCGAATGGTTCCCTCGGTCAGCCGGTGTGTTCGTTCGCCCACGACCACGAGTCCCGGCGCCACGGTCTGCTGCAGGCGTGCAGCCGTGGTCACGGCATCAGAGATCAGGAAGTCGCGATCGAACGTGGAACCCGACGCCGCCACCACCTCGCCGGTGTTGATGCCGACGCGGACCGCGAGGCGCACGCCGTGGGCACCGACGAGGTGCTCGTTGAGCGCGGGCATGGCGTCCCGGATCGCCAGGCCCGCCCGCACCGCGCGCTCGGGGTCGTCCTCGTGGGCGGCCGGCAGGCCGAACACGGCCAGCACGGCGTCGCCCAGGAGGTTGGCGACAGCGCCCCCAAAGCGTTCTACCGCATCCTGGACCATGCGGTAGAACTTGCCCACAACCTCCCGCGCGGCTTCGACGTCGAGCTGCTCAGTGAGCCCGGTTGATCCGACGAGATCGGCGAACAGAATCGTGACAACCTTGCGCGCCTCGGCGCTCAGCGCCGGGCCTTCGCGCGAGGACGCCGGTGCCGGCATGCCCAGCGGGACACCGCAGTGTGGGCAGAACCGCGCACCGTCCGGGACCGCCACGCCGCAGCTCGAGCAGCGCGCGGGCTGCGGTGTGCCGCAGTTTGCGCAGAATCTGGCGTCGGGAGCGTTCTGGGCACCGCAGTTCCAACAGATGAGCGTGTCAGTGACCATGATCCTGGCGGGCGCGCCGTGCACCGGTTGGTCCGCGCACGTCGGTGCGGATTTGACGGGCCGGCGACAGACCCCTGCAGGGCCGGGCACCCGAGCGCCGAACTACCGGCACCGATTGCTACGCGTGGTCGGGTCCGCGGCGGGCAACAGGGGTGACGCACAGCGTGTCGGTCTTCTTGTATCTCCTCCTGGCACACCTGGTCGCGGATTTCGTGCTCCAGCCGTACGAGCTGGTGAGGCTGAAGACGCGACCGATTGGTCTCCTCATCCACGTGGCGATCCACAGCGTGCTCACCGCCGTCCTGGTCGCGCCCTTCATGCCGGGATGGCCGTGGATCGTGCCGATGCTCGGAGCGGTGCACTACGTGATCGACTATGCCAAGGTGAGCAGTCGCGCGACCGATGGTCCGGCGTCGTTCGTCGTGTTTGTGGCGGACCAGCTGGCACACCTGGCCGTGCTGGCGGTCATCGCGGCGCTGGCGGGGATTCCGTTGCGTACGACGGTCTCGTTGGGTCCGCCGGCCCTGAGCGCGGCGTTGTACTACGCGGTGCCCTACGTGTCGGTGACGTTCGCGGGCGCGGTCGTCCTCTACCAGCTCGCGCACGCCTATCGCACGCGACCCGCGCCCGAGGAGTTGCTGATGCCCGGCCCGCGCGTGGCCGGGTACGTGGAGCGTGGTCTGCTCCTGACCGGGTTCCTGTTCCTGACCCCGGTGTTCTGGTGGATCGGGGCGGTGTGGTACGCGCTGCGCTTTGGTCTCTCCCGCGGGAAGGGGCGTTGGGTGGAGACTGCGGCCAGCCTGTTGCTCACCGCCGGGCTCGCGCTGTTGTTTCGTCTGGGGAGCACCACGTGAGCACCACGCCGCAGGGCACGAGCGAGCGCCGGGTCGTCACCGTCCTCTTTGCCGACATCGCCGGATTCACGGCGCTGTCCGAGCGTCTTGATCCCGAGACCGTGACCGACGTGATGAACGAGATCTTCGCGCTGCTGGGCCAGGCGGTCGAGGCGGTCGGCGGGTACGTTGACAAGGTGATCGGTGACAGCTTGATGGCGCTGTTCGGCGCGCCGGTCGCCCACGAAGACGACGCTCTGCGGGCCGTGCGCGCGGCGCTGACGATGCAGCGTCTTGTGAGGGCACGAGACGAGGCGATCCGCCGGGTTGTCGGGCAGCCAATCCGGCTCCGCATCGGGATTCACACCGGGCTCGTGGTCTGGGGCAGCGTGGGGCCGTCCGCCGGCCGGCCGACCGTGATGGGCGACACCGTGAATTTGGCGTCACGGCTCCAGCGGGCCGCGGCCGAAGGCGGTATCCTCGTGTCGGACGCGGTGTTCAGACAGATCAAGGGTGCGCTGCTCGCCGCCGCGCTGGAGCCGATCGTGGTGAAGGGCAAGACGGCGCCGGTGACCGTGTACGAGGTGCTCGGCGAGCGCGAGCGCGCCGAGCCGATCGCGAGGCCGCCGTTCATTGACCGTGACGATGAGCTGGAGCACCTCGAAGACCTGCTCGCACGCGCCCGGCGGGGACGCGCGCAGGTCGCGGTCGTCGCGGGCGAGGCCGGGGTGGGCAAGACCCGGCTCATCGATGAGTTCGCGCAGCGTCTGGCCGGCGACGTGCGGTTGTTGCAGGCGGCGTGTCCGCCATACGGCGGCGCCAGCCTCGGCCCGCTCGCCGATCTCTTCCGGCAACTCGCCGGACTGCACGGGCCGGTGACGGTGGAGGACGTCGAAGCCCGCGTCCCCTTTGGCGAACGCGCCCACCAGGCCGCTGTCGTGCTCAGCCGTCTCTTCACCCTGACAGAGGTGCCCCAGGACGACGACGTGCCGCACGAGACGGCACTGCTCGTGGCCGCCGAGGCGATCCGCCGGATGATCACGGTGCCCACCGTCGTCTGGCTCGAAGACGTGCAGTGGGCCGATGCCGGAACACGCGAACTGCTGCCGTATGTGGTGGACCGGCTCGCCGATGCGCCGATGCTGCTGGTGATCACGTTGCGGCCGGACGCACCCGCAGTGGTGTGGGGTCGGCGCACCGCCCTGTCCACGCTCCACCTGGACCCGCTCGCCGAACCGGACGCCCGGGCCTATATCGCGGGGGTGTTGGGCGAGCACCTGCCCGAGTCCGTCGAGCGGCTGCTCACCGCGAAGGCCGGCGGCAACCCGTTCTACCTGAACGAGATTCTCGCGACCCTGCGGCGGGCCGGGACCCTGCTACAGGACGACCATGGCCGCTGGCGCGTCACGGGGCCGGTGGACGACGTCTTGCCCGATACGATTCATGGCGCGGTGCTGGCGCGGCTGGACCGGCTCCCGGCCGACCTCCGAAGCACCGTGCAGCGGGCCGCCGTCGCCGGCGCGTCGTTCAGCGCCTCGCTGCTCGCAGATGTGACCGATGACGCGGAGGTGCCGGAGGCGTTGCGCGCACTTGAGGACCTCGATCTCGTACGACGCCGCGACCTGCTGTCGGCCGATCCCGAGTATGTGTTCGTCCACCCGATCGTGCGGGAGGTCGCGTACAGTAGCCTGCTGGCCAAGCAGCGCGCCGCGCTCCACTCGCGGATCGCCGAGTCGCTCGAGCGCCGGGCCAGGGAGTCCGGTGAGGACCTGGCCAGGACGATCGGCATGCATCACGCGCGAGGAGGCACTCCGGAACAGGCCCTGCCCTATCTGATCCGTGCCGGTCAGGATGCCGAAGCCCGCTATGCGACGCAGGAGGCCATCGATCTCCTCGAGACCGCCCGACGGATCGCTCAAGAGACGGGGCACACCGACGAGTGCCTCGATGCCTGCGAGCGGCTCGGCGAGTTGTACCTGCGGGTGCAGACGCGCGGGCCCAAGGCATGGTTCGAGGTGTGGGACTTCGTCAGGGTGAATACCGACGCGTCCGCCGATCCCGTGCGCCGCGCGCGGGCGGCCATTCGGGCCGCGAGCGCCCTGATCGCCGACAACCGGCTCCTCGAAGCGGCCGCGTCCCTGCAAGAGGCCGAGGCGCTGATCCCGCCCGGCCATCTGCTGTGGAGCGACTTCCACGGCGTACGCGCGCACCTGCTCATCATGGAATCCGAATACCGGCGCGCCGTGGAGGCGGCGCGGGACGCCGTCGCGATCGCCGACCGCCAGGGGACGTTGCCGGACCGTTCGCGAGCGTACTCGCAGCTGGCGCATCCCGCGATCCTGCCGCTCCTCGGCGACGAGGGCCGGCGGGTGATGCGTGCCTGGATGAGTGATGTGAGCGGGTCGGGAGATGAGCGCCTGTTCATCGAGGCGCGGCACTTCCTGGTCAGCGACGTCTGGACGCGCGGCGTCGTCGACGAGGAACTCTTCCGGACCGCCGAAGAAGCGCTCCGCAAAGCCGAGGATCACGGGTGGACGCGCGACGAAGCCGTGCTGTGTATGCTCCTCGGATGGGCCCACTTCCTTGTGGGACGATGGCCCGCCGCGGCCGAGCGCATCGGCCGCGCCCACCGGCTCATCGAGGATCACGGAGGACGCGTCCAGGGGCTGTTCACGATTCTGCTGCCGTTGTTCCGCGCCAACCTCGCGATGGCGAACGGCCGGGTGCGGGATGCCCGCGCGATCCTTGAGGAGGCACTGCCGCACGCGCGCTTCCATGCGCCGATCTGGCTGAATCACGACTACGCAAGGTGTCTGGCGATGCTCGGTGACCGCGACGGCGCCACGGCGGCGATGGCGCGCGCGCTCGAGGCGCGCGACCTGCTGCGCTGCGTGATCTGCGGATGTCAGGCGAACGGCATTGCGGCGGAGTTCTACGCCCAGCATGGCGATGGCGCCCGTGCCGCCGTCCTCGCCGATGCCGCCGAGCCTGTCGCCGTCGAGGTCGGCCACGTGACCACACAGGTTCGCGTCCACCGGGCGCGCGCACGCGTCGCCTTGCAGCGGCTGGCGACCGACGACGCCCTGGCCGCGGCCGAGGCCGCGCTCGCGCTTGGCCGGCAAATGCCGCTTGCCCAGCCGTTCGAACACGCGCAGTCTCTGGTGGTCCTCGGCGACGTGCTGGTGCAGCGTGGGGATGCCGACCGCGCCGTCGCGGTGTGGGGCGAGGCGCGGGAGGTGTTTGCGGGACTCGGAGCGCGCTGGCACGAACAGGACGTGGGCAGGCGCACGGAGGCCGCGGGCGCGCGATAGTCGGCGCGGCGACGGGTGCCGCGCAGGGCCGGGCGGTATCACAATGGGGTAGCACAATGGAGGGATGTATGGCTCAGGAACGCACGGACGATGTCGTGGACATTCTGGCCGGGCTCGCGCTGTTCGCGGATCTCTCCCGGCCACAGCTGCAGGCGGTCGCGCACACACTTGAGGAGGAGTGGTTCACCGAAGGCCAGCGGGTGCTCCGGCAGGGGTTCGGCGGCGCCAACTTCTATGTCATCCTCGACGGCGAGGCGGCCGTGAAGATCAACGGAGAGACGCGGGCGACGCTGGGCCGGGGCGACTTCTTCGGCGAGGTCTCGGCGTTGCTCGGCGAGACGCCGACCGCCGACGTCGTGGCCATGCGGCCGTTGCGCTGCGCGGTGCTGTCGGGTGCCGAAATGGAGCAGTTCCTGCGGGCGTATCCTTCGGTCATGTACCGTATGCTCCAGGCGCAGGCGCGGCGGTTGCGGAACGCCAACCGGTGGCGAAGTTGAACAGGCCGTTTCCGCCTGGGCGGTACCCTGTGGTCGTGGTCGGCAGCGGTCCCGGCGGGCTCCAGCTCAGCTATTGGCTGCAACGGTTGGGCGTGGATCACGCGACGATCACTGCCGATGAGGCGCCGGGCGGCATGTTTCTCCGGTACCCGCTCTTCCAGCGCCTCAACACGTGGACGAAGCCCTACGCGATCGCGGAACGTGGGACGCGGCCGTACGAGTGGTTCGACTGGAACAGCCTGATCGGCGATCTACCGGAACACCGCGCGACGGTCGCGCCGTTCATGGACGGGACGTCGTACTTCCCGTCGCGCGCCGAGATGGCGGCGGGCCTGGCGGCCTTCGCCGAGCGCGCGGGTCTCGTGGTCCGCTACCGGTGCCAGTGGACGCGCACGCGCCGGGACGGCGACGAGTTCGTCCTCGAGACCTCGGACGGCGAGTATCGGTGCCGCTACGCGGTGTTCGCGGTCGGCATGGCCGAACCGTGGCGACCTCCGATTCCCGGTCTCGAGGCCGTCCCGCACTACGTGGATGTGCAGCCCGCCCGGACGTATGCGGGCCGGCGCGTGTTCGTCGTCGGCAAGCGCAACTCCGGGTTCGAGATCGCCGACGCGCTGCTCCCGTGGGCCCGTCAGATCATCCTGGGTTCGCCGAGGCCGGCCATGCTGTCGATCCTGAACGCCGGTGGCGGAGTGCGCGCCAAGTACCTCGTGCCGTACGAGGATCACCTCATCGGCGGGGGCGTGGTCGTGCTCGAGGCCGCGATCGACCGCGTGGAGCGCGCCGGCCAGGGGTGGAGGGTCTACACGTCGGGAACCGACGGCGGCTCCGGCACGTTCGACGTGGACGACGTCATTGCGGCCACAGGGTTCACGACGCCACTTGGTGACCTCCCGGCGCTTGGCGTACAGACCTTCTATCAGAACCGGCTACCCCGCATGAGCCCGTTCTGGGAGAGCACGTCGGTACCCGGGGTCTTCTTCGCGGGCGCAATCACCCAGGGCGCGTTTGGGATTCGGAAGTATGGCGGTGCCGGCAACTCGGCGGGCGTCGCCGGCTTCCGGCACAACGCCCGCGTCCTTGCCACCCACCTGGCACGGCAACTGGGGCGGCCCGTGCCCCGCCCCGCGCTGCGCGCCGAGGACGTCGTCGGGTTCCTGCTGTCGGAGGCAACGCGGGCGCCCGAACTGCTCAATCAGAAGGGCTACCTGGCGCGCGTCGTCAGCGCGGATCCCGTGCACGGGCTGGGCGATGACGGCATTCTTCCTCTGGCGTGGTTCGTCGACACACCGGGCCCTGATGCGGCAGCGATTGTCGTGGAGACCGATCCCAAAGGCCACCACCGGCCCGCGGTCTACGTGCGGCGCAACGGTCATGTGACCGAGCACGAGTTGCCGTCGCACCCCCTGCTGAACTTCGAGGGGCCTGAGCACCGGGCGCAGTTGCGTTCGCTGCTGGCCGGGGTGATCTGACGCACGCGTCCGGCTGAGGCACCCAGAATGCATCGCTGGCGACCCGAAGGGCAGGAACGCCGCGACGAGGCCCGGGCGAAGCTGGCCCGGGTGCGCCGGTACCTGGCGTCGCGCGACCTTGACGCGGTGCTCCTCTCGCGGCGGAACAACTTCGCGTGGCTGACCGCCGGCGGCGACAACCACGTCGTCTCCGCCACGGCCGAGGGGCCCACACACCTGCTGGTCACGCGAGACTCGGTGCGGGTCATTGCAACCAACATCGAGATCCCCCGCATTCTGGCCGAGGAACTCGACGGGCTCGAGTTCGAGCCGATGGTCACGGCATGGTACGAGAACGGATCTCACGCCATCGCTGCGGCGACGCAGAGCCTGCGCGTGGCCGCCGACACGCCGATCGCGGGCGGGCCGGTGTTGGGCCTCGACTTCGCACGGCTGAGGTTCGCGCTGCTGCCCTCGGAGGTCGAGCGCTACCGGCGCCTTGGTCTGGCCGTCGCCGCGATCATCGAGGACGTGGCCCGGGGTGTGCGGCCCGGCGACACCGAGTGGGAGATTGCCGGCAGAGTCACCGAGGCCATGTCCGCGCGCGGTCTGACGCCGGCGGTGCTCCTGGTCGCCGCGGATGCACGCATCGCGCGATTCCGTCACCCGATTCCCACGCCGGCGCGCGTCGAGCGGCAGGCGATGCTGGTCACGGTCGCCGAGGCCGGCGGGCTGCACGTGGCCCTCTCACGACTGGTCCGCCACGGGCCCCTGACCG
The DNA here is from genome assembly GCA_031458775.1 of Candidatus Fervidifonticultor quartus. Classification (GTDB taxonomy): domain Bacteria; phylum Sysuimicrobiota; class Sysuimicrobiia; order Sysuimicrobiales; family Humicultoraceae; genus Fervidifonticultor_A; species Fervidifonticultor_A quartus. The sequence continues at coordinate 14,619 of JAVKJV010000063.1, forward strand.
CCGACCTGGCACAGCGTCACGCGGCGGTCGTCGCGATCGACTCGGCGCTGGCGGCGGCTTCGGTGCCGGGCGTTCGCGCCTGCGACGCGCTACAAGCGGGTATCGCCGCCTACCGGATCTCCGGCTACGACGACGAGTGGCGGTGGCATCATCAGGGCGGGCCGACGGGCTATGCGCCCCGCGAGTATATCGTCACACCGCAGACCACCGAACCGCTCGTCGAACACCAGCCGGTGGCCTGGAACCCATCCGTTGCCGGGACCAAGAGCGAGGACACCTTCCTCGTCAGTCCGGACGGGCCCTCATACGTGACCATGACCGGCTCATGGCCCACGCGTCGTCTCGCGGTTGGCGGCCAGACGATCGAGCGTCCCGTCATCCTCGAACTCTAGTGCCGGGGATGGTTCTCGGCGGCCCTCAGGCGCTGCGCCATAATCTTCAGCAGACCCAGCGCGATCTTCGGGTTGCGCTCGATGATCCGCACGAAGTCCCACGACGCCAGGGCGAGACAGACCGTCGGCTCCTCCGCGATCACGTGCGCCACGCGGGGCGCCTGGTCGAGCACCGACAGCTCACCGAAGAACTGGCCGGGGCCGAGCGTGGCCAGGGTCTCGCTGCCGCGAGTGACCCGGACCTTTCCGCTGACGACCAGGTAGAATCCGGTACCGATCTGCCCCTGGCGCACAATGTGCTTGCCGGCCGGCACCGCGATGTCGACCGCCGCGTCGGCAATCACACCCAACGACCGGGCCGACACCCCTGCGAACAACCCGACGGTGCGCAGTAGGTCAGCCTTCTGCTTCCTCGACATCGGCATGAGTCCAATCCTCCGTGTGAGCTACTCGATCAGGTTGCCCGGCCGGAACGACTTCAGGACCTCATCGCACGTCTTCTGCCGCTCCCGCCAGGCGGGCAACGGGCCGGCGCAGACG
>JAVKJV010000064.1:0-15408 GCA_031458775.1 Candidatus Fervidifonticultor quartus
GGGGCGCGTGCCCGCGCCCCGCCGCCGCCCTCGAAGAGACCGTCGCGCTACCGCTTGCCCAGGATCGCGTCCTTGGCGGCCTTGGCCACGCGGAATCGCACGACGCGCCGCGCCGGGATCTTGATGGCCTCACCCGTCTGCGGGTTGCGGCCCATGCGCGCCTTCCGGTTCACCAGCACGAGCTTGCCAAGTCCGGGAAGGGTAAACGAGTTCTTGGCTTCCCTGTAGGCCAGATGCGCCAGCTCGTCGAGGAAGGTGTGGACGTGCTTCTTCGTCACGCCCAGCTTCTTCGCAAGATAGTCGGCAATCTTGGCCTTGCTCATGGCCTTCGCCATTCATGCACCTCCGGTCGTTGTGTCGTCGGAATGGGCCTTTCCGCGAGGGTGGGCAAAACCCCTGCTAGAAGTACACGGATCATGGACGACCGCCGTGCGCAATTCATCCCGATGATCGCCCCGCCCGGGGCGATGACCGGGGACGCCTTGTGGTTCATCTTCCAGGGCGAGCAGATCCTCGCGCGCACCTCGGAGGCGCGGGCCGATGTACCCGCGTGCGCCGATCCCGCGGACCTCGGCCTGGCGGTGCTGCGGCGACAGTACCTGGGACTGCTCGGCAACCGCCACTGCGTCTCGGCAGAAGTCCCGCCAGACGCGACGCCACCGGACGGCTTCGGGTGGTTCGGACTCCGCAGCCTGTTCGGCTTGCTCGACGACGCGCAGTTCTCGCTGATGAGCCGGGCGCGGCAGATCATGGACTGGGACCGCGCGCACCAGTACTGCGGCCGCTGCGGCACGCTGACCGAGCCGAGCCGGACCGAGCGCGCGCGCGTCTGCCCGGCGTGCGGCCAGATCCACTACCCTCGGATTGCACCGGTGGTCATGGCGCTCGTCCGCGACGGCGACCGGCTGCTGCTCGCGCGCTCGCCGCGGTTTGCGCCCGGCACCTACAGCGCCCTCGCGGGATTTGTCGAGGCGGGCGAGAGTCTCGAGCAGAGTCTGGTCAGGGAAGTGCGGGAAGAGGTCGGCATCGAGATCGCGTCGCCCCGCTACTTCTCGAGTCAGTCGTGGCCCTTCCCCCACTCGCTGATGATCGCGTTCGTGTGCGAGTACGCGGGCGGGGAGATCCGGATCGATCCCGCGGAGATCGAGGACGCCCGGTGGTTCAGTGTGGACAGCCTCCCCGGTCTGCCGAACCCGATGAGCATCGCGCGGCGGCTGATCAACGCGACGGTCGAGGAGATCCACGCCGAGCACCGCGGACAGCGCGGCGACCTGTAGGTGGGAGCCCGAGACCACGCGGCCCCAATGGGAAAGGTGGACGTGCACACCTGAACGAATACTGCGGGTCAGATCACAGGGGGTGAGACGATGGCTCGCAGTCACAGGGGAGTTCAGCAACGAAGGTTACTCACGGTGGCGCTCACCGCGGTCGGGATTGCGCTGGCAGTGTTGCTGACCACGAACGGCATCCTGCCGCCGGCGGAGGCGCAGACCACCTTGGCACCCGACGTCATCACCAAACTCGCGCAAGCCCGGGTGGCGACGGCGAAGTACGCCACCGATGTTGAGCGGGCCAAGGCCGACGGCTACATGATCATCTCGCCGATGGTCCCCAACATGGGGTATCACTTCTTGAACCCGAAGATCGAGGGATTCGATGTCACGAAGCCTCCGATCTTGGTCTATGTGCGCAAGGGTGAAGCCTGGCAGCTCGTCGCTGTCGAGTGGGCATGGCCCAAGCGGCCCGCGACGCCGCCTCTCAGAGGCGCCCGATACGGCTCCTTCGGCGCGGCCTGTCACTACAAGGACGGTTCGTTCGTCGAGGCCAACGCCGAGGCGAAGTGTGCCAAGAGCCACGCGAAGACCGGCGCGGAGTTTACGTTCTGGCATCCGCCGCTGGTGACGCTCCACGCGTGGATCTGGTACCCGAACCCGAACGGTGTCTTCGGCGAGTTCAATCCGATGCTGACGCCATTCAACAAGGACTGACGGGCATGAGACAAGGAGGGCCGACCGGCCCTCCTTGTCTCCCAAGCTCGCTGCCGACCGTGATGCGGTCGATCCTGGTGCTTGCCGCGGCCACCGCGCTGGTCCTGACGGCTCTCGGCGCGGCACAGGTCCCAAAGCCGACGACCGTGGATGTGGAGATGGTCGAGTTCGCGTTCCGACCGAGCGTGATCCGTCTCGAGGCCGGGCGGCCGGCCAAGGTGGTGCTGCGCAACCGCGGCCAGATTGCCCATCAGCTTGTCGCGGACTACCTGCTCAAGATGCCCATCCGGCTAGTAGACGCGACGCTCGACGCAGAGATGCCCGGGATAGAACTTGTCAGACTGGAACCGGGGGGATCGGCACGGCTCGAATTCCACCCCCGTCGGAAAGGACGCTTCATCTTCGCGTGCACGATCGAGGGACACCGCGAAGCCGGGATGCACGGCGTGCTGGAGGTACGGTAGCCAACGCACGCCAGCAGCCAGGTGTTACTGAGGAGCGCAGGAACGCGGTGTCTCTAACACTCGGCGGTCACGTAGTGCATAGACTGCACTGTAGTCGTCATTGCGAAGTCCAGGAGCCGCGCCCGTCTTGCGGGCACAGGGTTGGATGTCTGGGAGGTCGTGGAGTTGGTTCGCGAGTATGGATCACAGAAGGTGGTGACGCGGGCCTTTCCTCGCCTGTCCCCGGTCCGCGTGCGAACCGCAATGGCCTTCGCCCAGGAATACCCCGACGAGATCGAAGGATTCCTGGATCTCAACGCCCGCGAACCAGAGGCCTCTAGCCTCACGTCGAGACCGCAGGCCGCTGAGTGCCGGCGGTCCTGCTCGATGCAGGCGTACCGCCGGCCCTGGCAGAAGCGCTCAGGGAAACAGGGCACGACACGCTGGCCGCGTCTGGGAACCCAGTTCTTGAATCTCTCAGTGACACCAACCTGCTGGCCGAGGCCTCCCGGCACGGGCGCGTGTTCATCATCTTCAGTGTGGTCGACTTCGTGGCGCTGACGCGTGACCTGGCACACACCAGCCACAGCCATGGTGGCGTGACTCTCGTCCACGGCCGTACGTTCCGGCGAACGGATATCGGAGGCCTGGCGCAGAGCGTCGACGTCCCTCTCCGCCCGCGATGCCTTTTGTGACACTGGTGTCTTCTCACGAGACCTGAGAGACCGGGACCTTCCCAACGGGTCGCAACTCGGTTTCTCCGTGGCAGAAAGAGGCGCCCGGCGACCTCCCTGCGATATCTACTCGATCCGCAAGGAGTCGCCAAGTCCAAGCTCATCAACGATCTGGCGCAGGCCTGCCTCCATGTGGCCTGCCAGGCTTCCCTCCACCGTCACTGAGAAGTCCACCCAGATGCGAAGCTCCGAACCAGGGCGCAGCTTGAGGAGGAGCCTCGTCCCCAGTCGGTTCCACACGTCGGGCCCGCAGCGTCCCGACGATGCGAAGCGTGACCGGCTCTAACGTGGACCGGCTCTAATTGCCTTCCAAGGCGTTGTGGCTGCACTCATCAGACGGGACTACCCCTTTGAGACGGGCTGGAATCAAGCGGAGGTCGAACGGGCGGGAAGCATGGCGTGCAAGGGCACCTAAATCGAGAGAATAGAGCACTAAAGGTGAGACACGCGGCAAAATACCTGGCGCGCCCGGAGGGACTTGAACCCCCGACCTACGGCTCCGGAGGCCGCCGCTCTATCCGCTGAGCTACGGGCGCGCGCCGCAGATTAGTATACCATCAGGAGGTCGATGCCGCGACGACTACCGCGTGCGTCGTCACGCTTGGCGCGCACAACAACTTCGTCGAGACGCTGCTTCACTTCGGGCTCGGCCTTCCCGCCTCCCCAGAGCCCTCCCCGTTCCCCGCACCCGTCACCGGCGCCATCGGCGCGGGCACGCGGGCAGGCGCGGTGACGGCCTCGTCCTCGCGCGGCCGCCGGAAGGCCCACCGCACGAAGTTGTCCATCACGATGTAGACTACCGGAATGACGATCAGCGTCAGGAACGTCGACGTCGTCAGGCCTCCGAGGACCGCCATGCCCAGCGGCCGGCGCCACTCGGCGCCGCTGCTCCCCAACCCCAGGGCCACGGGCAGCCCGCCCAGGATCGTGGTCAGCGACGTCATGAGGATCGGCCGCAGCCGGGTCTTGCCGGCCTCGAGCAGCGCGTCGAGCCGCCCCATGCCCCGCGCGCGCAACTGGTTGGTAAAGTCCACCAGGATGATCGCGTTGTTCACGATGATACCGGTCAGCATGATGATGCCGAGCAGGGACATGATGCTGACGTTGATCCGCGTGATCGCCAGCAGCGGGAACACCCCCACCGTCGCCAGCGGCAGGACGAACATGATTGTGAACGGGTGAACGAACGACTCGAACTGCGCGGCCATCACCATGTAGACGAACAGGATGGCCAGCGCCAGCGAGATCAGCAGGTCGCGGAACGACTCAGCCTGGAACTGCGCCTCACCGGCGAACTCGATCGCAAATCCCGGCGGGAGCTGCAGGGTTGCGGTCTGCTTCTCGATCTCGCCGACCACGGCGCTGAGCGGCCGATCCGTCAGGTCGGCGGTAATCAGCGCGAACTGCGCCCGGTTCTTCCGCTGCACCGACGCCGGACCGCGCGACTCCGTCATCGACGCCACGTCGCGCAGCCGGATCGCGGTGCCGTCGGGCAGGCGGCCTACGGCGATTTCGCCGATCCGCTCGACCGCGTCGCGGTCCTCGGGCCGGGCGCGGACCGTGATGTCGAACTCGTCGCCGCCCACGCGGTAGCGCGTCACCGCGTTGCCCTCCACCGCGCTGCGAACCGCCGATCCGACGATGGCGGAGTTCAGACCGAACCGCGCGGCGCGCTCGCGGTCGAGCGCGATCTGAATCTCCGGCTTGCCCGCGGCCAGGGTGTTGTCCACGTTGACCGTCCCGGGCACCTGCCGGACGATCTCCTCCACCTGCGCGGCCACCGTCTGCAGCCGCGCCGGGTCGGGGCCGGTGACCTCGACCTGGATCGGCGCCTGGCCGCCGCCCGCCTCGTTGCCGACGGAGAGCTTCACCTTGGCCGCGGGAATCGCCGCCATCTGCCGCCGGAGGGCCTCCATCAACTCAAAGACCGAGCGCGTCCGCTCGCCCTTGTCCACCAGGCTCACAAAGATCTCGGCGATCTGCGAGCCCGGGGTCTGAAATCCAAACCCGGACGAGCCCGCTCCCACGCGGGTGAAGTAGGTCTTGACCTCGGGGGTGCGCTGCAGCACGGCCTCGGCCTGGCGGGCCGCCTGGTCGGCGAGCTGCAGCGAACTGCCCATGGGCAGTTCGATGCGCACGCGGAACTCGCCGGTGTCGGACGTGGGGAAGAACTCCTTGCCGATGATGGGAGACGCGACCAGCGCGATGCTGAGGAAGAACGCCAGCGCGGCCACGCCAAGCGTCGCCGCCTTGTGGTGCAGGCACCACGAGAGCACGCCCTGGTACCACACCGCCACACGGTCGTACGCCTCGTCCCACCGGTCGAAGAACCGCGTCAGTCGCGTGCGGCTCTCCTGCCGGCGGCGCAGCCAGAGACCGGACAGCATCGGGGTCAGCGTGAAGGCGATGAACACCGAAAGCAAGTTGGCGAACACGACCACGAGACCGAACTGCCGGAAGAACTGGCCCACAATGCCGCGGGTGAACGCGATCGGGACGAACACCGCGATGTTCGTGAACGTGCTGGCCAGCACCGCCAGCTCGATCTCCTTCGCGCCGTACAACGCGGCCTCGCGGGGCGTCGGATCGATGTCGAGGTGGCGGTTGATGTTTTCGGTGACGACAATCGCGTTGTCGACCAGCACGCCGACCGACACCGCCATACCGAGCAGCGACATGATGTTGATGGAGAACCCTGAGAAGTACATCGGCAGCGCGGTCGCGACGATGGCGGTCGGCATCGTGAGCGCGATGATGGCGGTGCTCCGCACGTTGTGCAGGAACAGGAAGACGACGATCGCGACCAGGATCGCGCCCAGCACCAGATTGCCCTGCACGTCGCTGACCGACGACCGGATGAACAGCGACTGGTCCTGCGCGATGCCGAACGCGACGTCGCTCGGCAGGGTGCGCCGAAGCTCAGCGATGGCCCGCTTCACACCGTCGGCGACGGCGACGGTGTTCGCGTCGGCCTGCTTTTGCACTGACAGCCCCACGCTGTCGCGGCCGTTCAACCTGGTGAACTGCGTCGGGTCCTTGCTCAGGTCGCGGACCGTCGCCACGTCGCCCAAGCGAACGACCGAGCCGTTGGGGCGCCGGATGCGCAAGTCGCTGATCTGCTGGAGGTTCTCAAACTGCCCGGTAAGGCGCACGAGAAATTCGCGCGGACCCTCGGTGATCTTGCCGCCGGGGATGTTGAGGTTCTCGGCGCGCAGCGTCTCCTCGACCTCCGCCACCGCCAGGCCGTACGCGCGCAGCCGCTCCTGATCGACCTCGACCCGGATCTCGCGCACGAGGCCGCCGGTCACGTTGACCGCGGCCACACCCGCCACGCGTTCGAGCCTCGGCTTGATGATGTCGTCGGCGAGCTGGCGCAGCTCCCTCGGCGAGCGCGAGCCGCCCAGTCCGATGTTCAGCACCGGGTCGGCGGCAATGTCGAACTTCTGGACGATCGGTTCCTCGGCGTCGCGCGGGAACCGTACTTTGGCGATGTCCACCCGCTGACGCACGTCGGCCGTCGCCGCGTCGGTATTGGTGCCGAGCTCGAACTCGACGGCGACAAACACCTGGCCTTCGCTGGCGAGGGTGCGAACCTGCCGCACGTTCGGCAGGCTGGAGAGTTGCTCCTCGAGCGGCTTGGCGACGAGCTGCTGCACCTCGTCCGGGCCGGCGCCCGGATAGATCACCGTGACCGACACGAACGGAAAGTCGATGCTCGGGAACAGCTCGACCGGCAGCCGCAGGTACGACACACCACCAAGCACCAGCAGCGCGCTGATGACCATCAGCACGAAGACCGGTCGCTTGACGGAGAGTTGAGAGAGCGACACTACTGGTTCACCACCTTGACCGCCGTCCCCGCCGGCAGGCTCTCCGGCCCCAGCACGACCACGGCCTCGCCCTCGGCGACACCGCTCCGGACCTCGACGGCGTTGCCCTGCGTCAGGCCGGTCGTCACCTGGCGCTCCTCAACCGTCCCGGCGACCACGACGCGTACGATCGGCTGGTCCCCGCCGACCACCGCACTCTTGGGCACCAGCACGACACCGGACCGCCGCTCGACGACGATCTCGCCGCGCGCAAACACGCCCGGGACGAGGCCCTGTCCGCCGTTCTTCAGCCGCAGCCGGACCGAACTCGAGCGGCTGGTGGGGTCGGCGAGCGGCGAGATCACGGCGACGACGGCATCGACCGATCCGTCGACGCCTTCCGGCCGCAGGACCGCAGGCTGACCGACCCTGATCAGCCCCAGGTCGCGCTCACCCACTTTCACCTCGACCTCCATCAACTGCTCGTCGTAGACGATCGCGACGGCGCTGGAGCGGCCGGCGAAGTCGCCCGAGACCACGTAGTCGCCGGGCGACACTGTCACGCCGGACACGCGGCCGGCAAACGGCGCACGGATCGTCATGTTGGCCAGACGCTGCCGGGCCAGCGCCAAGACCGCCCGCGCCTGCTGCACCTGCGCCCGGGCCGCGCGCAGGTCTTCCTCCCGCGCGCCGGTCTGCGTCATGTCCCACTGCTGGCGGGCCGAGTCCACGCCCGTCCTGGCGATCTCCAACTGGGTCTGCGCGGCCTGGAGCTGGGCGCGCGCCTGGTCGTACTGGAGCCGCGCCTGATCGACTTGGGCCTGCGCGATCGCGCCGTCACGCAGCAACTGCTCGTTGCGGCGCAGGTTGTCTTCGGCCACGCGCAGCGCCGCCTGCGCCAACGCGACCTGCGTCTCGGCCGCCTTGACCTGATTCTGCGCCTGGGTGTACGCGTTGAAGACGACCTGCCGTTCCTGAGGCCGCTGCCCGGCCTCCACCAGCGCGAGCCGCGCTTCGGCGGCGGCCACCGCGGCCGCGGCCTGGCGCACCTCGGCCTGCTGGTCGCTGGCGTCGAGCGTGATGAGCGCCTGGCCGGCGGCCACGCGCATCCCGTCCTGCACGAGCACACGCGACACCCGACCGCTGATCTTCGGGACAACCTCCGCGGTACGCGGCGAGACCACGGTGCCGCTCACCTCGATGGTGCGCGTGACATCGCCGGTCTTGGCGATCGCGACCTCCACGGGCACCGGCGGCGCGGTCGGCGTCGCCTCGGCGGCAGGACGCCCTCGGCCGCGCATGGTCACGCCGGCCACGGCGCCGCCGGCCAGCAGCAGCATGACAACAAGCACACCCCATCGACGACGCATCGTTCGCGAACTCCCTCCACAAGACAGCAACTGGCGGGCGTCTCAGGAAGTATGCAGAGCCCACCCGCCGCGATCAACCCGTATGGGCGCACCTAGCTCATTATGCAACGTTCTACCCGGTTGGGGTATGCCCTGACGACGAACCGGTTAGCCGTCCATCCGACGGCGACGAATGTCGTCTTCGATCGCGAGCCGTAACCGCGACGCGACAGTGGTCGCGAACTCGCGCGGGGTGCCTCCACCCGGGGGCACGTCGCGGGGCGACACCCGGACGATGGCATGGCCGCGCACAAAGATTCCCCAGCCGTCCGTGGTCTCGCGCGTGACGATCTCGTACGGCAGCAGGTCGTCGTCGAACATGCGGTCGAGCGCCTCGGCGGCGGCCCGAACGCGCGCCGCATCGGCCAAGCGCAACACCGGCCGGTCGTTGACCCACAACTCGGTGAACGAGACACCGGCGTCGTGCCCCTCGCGCACGGTGAGCACCAGGTAGTTCATGGGCGCCCGCCGGTTGAGTGGAATGCGCCGTGCCCGTAAGGCCTCTTCCACGTACTGCACCCGCTCGCTGATCTTGGGATGATCCGCGAACACCGGCTCCGGTTGCGGCGAGAGCATCTCCTGCCGATTGAGCCGCTCAAGCACGGTGAGGATGGCCACCGGGCTGTACGGCGTCCGCGTCAGGTAGTCGATCGACGCGAGATCGGCCGCGCGCTCGAGGTCCCGCGTATACCCGGCCAGGAGTCCCTGCGAGAAGAGCGCGCCGCCCTGCACGAGTGCCGGGTCGCGCGTGACAATCGCGATCAAGAGGGTGATGAACATCGCCTGATTGGCGCGGCGCATCATCTCCATGCCGTGGCCCAGGGCGGCGTGCGCCACCTCGTGCGCCAGCACCGCGGCCAGCTCGTGGTCGCTCCGGACGAACTTGAGCAGCCCGGCGGTCACGTAGATGAACCCGCCCGGAAACGCGACGGCGTTCACGATCGGCACGTCCACGACTTTGAACGAGTACGGCAACCCCGGCCGCTGCGACCGCGCGGACACGGTCGCGCCGATCCGCGCCACGCGGTCGACGATCGCCGGGTCGGTGATGATCTTCAGCCGGGACTCGAGCTGCTGGGCGCCCTGACGGCCGATCTGAATCTCGCGGTCTTCGGCCGGCGCGGCGCGCGCGCGCGGCGGCACGGTGGCCGCCAGGATCGCGACCACCAGTACCAGGGCCCACGCGACGCGGCGGCTCATAGGCTGTCCCCCGTATCTACGGATACCCGCCCTCGCGGGTTGCAGCCCGCGTCAACCCGAAGGCCTCCCGGGCGTTCATGGTCGTCAGCTCGGCGACCGTCCCGGCGGCCACGCCTCGGGCGCGCGCGGCCGCGGCGGCGATCAAGGGCAGGTACGAGGATTCATTCCGCTGGCCGCGGTGCGGTTCAGGCGGCAGGTAGGGCGCGTCGGTCTCGAGCAACAGCAGATCGGGCGCGACGAATGCGGCGACTTCGAGCACCCGCCGCGCGTTACGGTACGTCAGCGGTCCACCCAACCCGATGTAGTAGCCGCGGTCGAGACAGCGCCGGGCGATCTCCACCGATCCCGAGAAGCAGTGCATGATCACGCGTGGCGGCGCCTCTTCGGCGAGGATCTTGAGCACGTCCCAGTGCGCGTCGCGATTGTGGATCACGACCGGCAGGTCGAGGCGCTTGGCCAGGACCAGGTGTGCGCGGAACGCCTGCGCCTGAAGGTCCTTGGGCGCGAAGTCGCGGTAGTAGTCGAGACCGGTCTCGCCGATCGCCACGACGCGCCGGTGCCTGGCAAGCGCGGCCAGCTCATCGAGCGCTTCGGGCGTTGCGGCCGGGGCTTCGTGAGGGTGAATCGCGACGGCGGCGTACACGTCGGGGTGCTGCTCGGCCAGCGCGACCGCGCGCCGGCTCGACGCGAGCGACGTGCCGATGGTCACGAACCCCTTGACCCCCACGGCCCGCGCGCGCTGCAGCACACCGGCCCGGTCGGGCTCGAACACCTCGTCGTCGAGGTGGACGTGCGAGTCGAAGAGCTCCAGCATCACGGCGTCGTTATGATATCTTAGCGCCCTTCGGTGCGTTCCCGTCAACCGTGAGGATCGCCAGACCGCCGTCCCACTCAGCGGCCAGGAGCATGCCGCGAGACTCGACCTTGCGCACGGTGCGCGGCTGGAGGTTCGCCAGCACCACGATGCGCCGGCCGACCAGATCCGCAGCCTCGTAGTGCATGGCGATCCCGGCCACAATCGTGCGGACCTCGTCGCCGATGTCCACCGTAAGCTTAACGAGTTTGTCTGTGCCGGCGATCCGCTCGGCCGCGGCTACCTCACCGATGCGGATGTCGAGCCGTTTGAACTCCTCAATGGTGATGTGATCCACGGACGTGCCTCCCCTGGTGACGTCGTGCGCGGCGGGTCGTGTCGGGACCGCCGCAGCCGACGCGGGCGTCGCTGCGACGCCCGCCTTCGGCCGGGTGTCGATGCGCGGGAAGATCGGTGCACCGGGCCTGACTGCCAGACCGACCGGCAGCCCTCCCCAGCGCCGGGCGTTGTCGAGCCGCTGCGAGGCCAGCGGCTGCGAAATGCCCAACTGCTCCCAGACGCGGCGCGTCGCCGTCGGGAGCACCGGCGACAACAGGATCGTCGCGATCCGCAGCGCCTCGAGCGTGTTGTAGAGGATCGTGCCGGCGCGGTCGTCACGGCCCTGTCTGCGCGCGGCCCATGGCGCCTCTTCGTCAATGTACTTGTTGGCCGCCCCGAGTAGCCGCCAGACCTCGCTCAACGCCTGGCTGAAGTTCAGTCGCTCAACCTGCTCGAACACCGTGTCGGCCGTCGAGCGCGCCAGGGCCTTGAGCTGGGCGTCGGTGCCCTCGTCCGGGCCCGGCGCCGGCAGTCTGCCGCCGAAATCGCGCACGAGCAGCGGCAGCGCCCGGTTCAGGAGGTTGCCGAAGTCGTTCGCCAGGTCGGAGTTGAACCGTCCGATCAACGCCGGCTTGTTGAAGTCGCCGTCCGACCCGAACGGAATCTCGCGCAGCAGGAAGTACCGCAGCGCGTCCACCGCGACGCCGAGTTCCGCGCCCGACTCTGCCGCGATCTCGCGGCTCAGCGCCGCCGGGTCGAGAATCACGCCCAGCGACTTGCTGAACTTCTGCCCGCCGAACGTCAGGAACCCGTGGGCAAAGGTCTGCCGGGGCACCGGGATGCCGGCGGCGTGCAGGATGATGGGCCAGATCACGGCGTGGAAGCGGATGATCTCTTTCCCCATCAGGTGGACGTCGGCCGGCCAGAACCGCCGGAACTTGGCCGGGTCGTCGAGATATCCGATCGCCGAGATGTAGTTGGTGAGGGCGTCGATCCACACGTACACGACGTGCTTCGGGTTGAACGGCACCGGCACGCCCCAGGTAAACGTCGTCCGGCTCACCGCGATGTCCTTCAGGCCCGCGCGCAGCAGCGCCAGCACCTCGTTGCGGCGCGACTCGGGCTCAACCGCCGAAGGATTCGCCTCGATGTGCCGCAAGAGCCAGTCGTTGTACGCCGACAGCCTGAAGAGGTAGCTCTCTTCGGCCGTCCACTCGACCTGCCGCGTGGTGTGGATCGGACATGTGCGGTTCGGCCCCAGGTCGCCCTCGGGGTAGAAGCTCTCGCACGACGGGCAGTACCAGCCCTCGTACGTGCCGAGGTAGATGTCGCCCTTCTCGTACAGACGGGTGAAGATCTCCTGCACGACCCGCACGTGCCGCGGCTCGGTCGTGCGGATGAAGTCGTCGTAGGAGATGTTCAGGAAGTCCCACAACCGGCGGAACTCACCGGCGACGCGGTCTGCCCACTCCTGCGGGCCGGTGTTGTGACGCTGCGCCGCCCGCAGGATGTTGATGCCGTGCTCGTCGGTCCCGGTGAGGAAGTACACGTCCTCACCCGCGAGCCGGTGGAACCGCGCGGCCACGTCCGCGGCAATGGTCGTGTACGCGTGCCCGATGTGCGGCACGTCGTTCACGTAGTAGATCGGCGTCGTGATGTAGAACTTGCCCACGGCGGTCACGCCCTTTGAGCGATCGCCTCGCGCGCCAGGCGCGCGCCCTCGACCAGATTCCGCAGCTTCGCGAACGCCACGTCCCAGGTGCGGGTGCGCAGGCCGCAGTCGGGGTTCGCCCAGATGCGCTCGGCGCCGAGCACCGCGGCCGCGCCGAGCAGCTTGTCCCGGATCTCCTCCGGAGTCTCGATCACGTCGGAGTGCACGTCGAGCACGCCCAGCCCCAGCTCGCGCCCGTCGCCGTACTCCTTGAAGATGTTGACCACGTTGTAGTCGCCGGTATTCTTGAACTCCAGCGCCAGGTGGTCCACCCGCATCTTGAGCATCTCGGGATAGAGCGCCCGGTAGTTGCTGTAGCAGATGTGGATGCTGATCTTCGCCTTGACACCGTCGACCGCGGCGTTGAACGCCTCGACCAGAATCGGCACCTCGTCCGGATGGGTCGTCGCCGCGGGCTCGTCCACCTGGATCCAATCGGCGCCCGCGCCGGCCAGTGCGTGGAGCACCGGGTTCAGGACCTCTCGCGCCAGGTCGAGCACGAACGCGCGCTTGGCCTGATAGCTCCGGGTCTTGAGATCGCGCACCGACGGGTCGAGCGTCTTCAGGTAGTACTCGTTGAACGACCAGTCGGCCAGCGTGTACGGTCCCGTGACCGGGATCTTCACCGGTCGCCTCGCCACGGACTTCACGTACCGCAGCTCGTCGAGGTGGAACGGTTCGGTCAGACGCACCCTGTCCACGACGGCGGCCTTGCGATAGTACTTGTTGTCAAACGACCGCACGTGGCCGTAGAAGTGGAACCCCGCGATGCGCCGGATGGGGTACTCGTACATCTCGATCCGGCGGGCTTCGCCGTCGTAGACGACGTCGAGTCCCGCGGTCTCCTGGAGGCGAATCAGGAACAACGCGGCCCAATCCCGGACCCGCTCCTTGTCGATGGGGTCGGCGGCGAGCAGCGCCTTCAACTCGGCGGTACCGTCGATCCCCAGGCGCTCGGCCCAGCGGTCGATCTCCGCCAGGTCCGCGGCCGACGGCTTCTGGCCGCGCGTGGCCTTCACCAGCCAGGCCGGCTTGGCGAGACTCCCGATCTCTTGGGTCGGAAACAGCTTCATCCCCATCACCTCGTTGCCGCCCGCAGCGCGGCCGCCGCCTCTCCCAGGCGGCGCACCTTGAGCACCGCGCACTCCCACGGCAGGAACTCGAGATCACAGTTCGGCACCAACGCGACGTCGGCGGGCTCCAGCCGCTCTCGGAGCCGCCGTGCCTGGTCCACCAGAGTCTCTACCTCTTCGACCAGGGAATTGCGGCCGTCGAGCGCGCCGACCAGCAGGGTCTTGCCCGCCGCCCGGGCCGTTGCCCCATCGAGCGCTGTCGCATACAGATCGATGCCGATCTCATCCACCGGGAACGCGAGCAGGTCGGCCAGCAGCGGTCCGGCATCGCCGAAGAACGTATGGAGGGCGGTCCGCGCGCGCAGACCGTTCGTCACCCTGGCCAGCGCCTCGCGGGCGCGCGCCACGTCGTCGCGGGACGCGCGCGTCACCAACGCCGGATCGCTGAACTGCACGTAGGCGCACCCCGCCGCGACCAGCGCCTGCGCCTCGGCTTTGAGTACGGCCGCCGCGTCGTCGAGCACCTGCGCCGGCGTGCGGCCCGAGGCGTTCTCCGACAGCGCCACCAGCGCGTACGGCGACGGCAGCACCGCCTTCCACTTCGTGCCCGCCAGCGCCGGCAGGTTCATCACGCTGAGCACGGCCTGGCCGGTCGGCTGCAGCGGCCCGGTGATGACCGGGTGCCGGTAGAACGCGTTGTTATCGAACCACCGGATGATCCCGCCGGCGTGCATGCCGGGGATGCCGTCGGCCAGTGGCCGCAGCAGGTCCTGCCAGCGCAACTGGCCATCCACGACGTAGTCGAGTCCGGCCTCACGCTGCAGGGCGATGATCCGGCGCTCGTCCTCCGCGATCGCCGCCTCCAGTTCTTCCGGCGTCGCGCGCTTCCGGTCGACCGAACGGCTCAGCTCGACGACTCGCTCCGACCGTGGAAAGATCCCGACCAGGTGTGCGAACGGCATGGCTCCTCCAAACGAAAGACCCTCCGTCCCGCCGGACGGAAGGTCTGCTTCCGTGATGCCACCAGGGTTCGCGCCGGCCTTGCGGTGCGGCGCCTTGACGGGTGGCGCACACGCGCCAGCCCTGCTCGGTCTCGGGAGCGCCCGTTCAGGCTACTGATCGCCGCCCCTGGTGCGATCACCGGGACGTCGACGTTTGCCGGAAAGCTCGGAAGCCATGTTCGGCGCCCGCACGCCGCCGGCTCACACCCGACCCGGCTCGCTCAGACGATTCCGGCGCCTACTCCCGCTTCGTCATCGCCGTTGTGACTCCCCAATTCTAGGTGTCGGCGAATCGACGTGTCAATTGGCTGTACTGCCTCAGTAGTTCCGAGACACTTCGCCTCCTTTCAGCGTTGATCGGTCTGGTAGCGGGCGAGAAACTCATTCGGGGTGAGATAGCCCAGGGCCTGGTGCGGTCGGATGCCGTTGTAGACGGCCTCGTGTGCGCGGAGGAGGGCATTATGCTCCGCCAGGTTGTCGGGCACTTCGGTCAGGTCGTAGAACTCCTCCTGGTGCGTCCGATGCGCCCGCTCCACCTGCCCGTTCAGCTGCGGCCGCCGCGGCGGCAGGACGAACAGGTGAATCCCCATCGCTTCACACGCCTGCTCAAACCGCGCCTTGAACTCGGAGCCCCCATCGATCTGGATCGCCCGGATCGTAAACCCCATGCGCGGCAACTCCTGACGCACGAAGTGCGCTGCCGCCGCGCTGTTCCCCCGCTTGTAGGCCGCCACCACATCCTTGCGGCTCACGACGTCGCGCGCCGTCACGTGGATCCGTTGGCACCCCGGGTACAGCGTGATCGGCGTCGTGTCGAGCTGCACCAGAGCCCCCGGCGCCTGGGGGTGATAGCCCCACGGCTTCCGCTGCGCATACCGCCGCGCAAGCCGCGCCCGGCGCCGCTGCTT
>JAVKJV010000065.1:0-15135 GCA_031458775.1 Candidatus Fervidifonticultor quartus
ACCGGCAACGCGCTGTCATGCGAATCCTGAACACCGTGGAGTTCTACCATCCGCATCTGGGTGGCGCCGAACGCGTTGTCCAGCGTATTTCCGAAGGCCTCGTGCATCGCGGGCACGAGGTGACGGTTGCGACGAGTTACGATCCCCGCAGGCCGGTCCCCGAGCACAATGGCGTGCACATCCGGCAGTTCCGCATCGCCGGCAACTGCGCGAAGGGAATGACCGGCGAGGTCCGGGCCTATCAGGAGTGGTTGTTGCGCGGCTCGTGGGATGTCATGATGAACTACGCGGCGCAGAGCTGGCCGACCGATGCCGCGCTGCCCTTGCTCGAGCGTTTGAGGCCGGTGCGTGTGCTCGCAACCTGCGGGTTTTCGGGGCAGCACGGCATTCGTCGCGCCCTGTACGCGCGCTACTTTCGGATGCTCAGGACGCGGATCCGGCACTATGACGCGCTGATCTATCACGCGGACACCGGTGCCGACGTCGCGTTCGGGCGGCGCTTCGGACCGGGAGAGCAGGCCGTCATTCCCAACGGTGTTGACGGCGAGGAGTTTGCCACGCCCCGGCACGGGTTCCGCATTCGCTACCGAATCGGGGACCGCCCGCTGCTGTTGCACGTGGGGAACCACTACCGCGTCAAGGGTCACAGGGATCTCCTGCGTGTGGCGCGCGACCTGGCCGATCTCGATGCGCTACTCGTCATCATCGGTCGCGACCCGGGCGGCTGGGGGAGTTGCTGGCGGGCGTGCGCGCGCGCCAGCCACCGGAACCCTGGCGTGGTGCTGCTGAGCGAGGTGCCGCGGGCCGAGGTGGTCTCGGCGTTCGTTGACGCCGACGTCGTGCTCCTGACCTCGCGCTTCGAAGCCGCCCCGCTCGTCCTGGTGGAGGCGATGGCGGCCGGAGTGACGTTCGTGTCCTATCGCGTCGGCAACGCGGCCGCGCTGCCCGGCGGCCTGGTCGTGGACGGGCCGGCCGACATGGCCCGCGCGGTGCGCGAGCTCATTGGCGATGTGTCCAGGCGGCGCGCCCTTGGCCGGGAAGGTCAGGTCCATCAACGGCGTCTGCTCGACTGGGCGGTCCTCGTCGAGAAGTATGAGGAACTCTTTCGCAGGCTGCACTCGCGGGCGGCCTCGCGCGGCCCCGCGCAAATCCCACCATGACCTCCCGTGTGACCGCGGTCATCCTGACGTGGAATTCGGCCAGCTTTGTGACCAGGGCGCTCGAGAGCCTGGCCCGTGAGGGTGAGCGCGTGCCCCTGGATGTCATCGTCGTTGACAATGGGTCCACCGATCCGTCCCTGGAGATCGTCGCGACGGTCGCGCCGTCGGCGCGCGTGATCCGCAACGAGGTCAACCTGGGGGTCGCCCAGGCTCGAAACCAGGGCGCCCGCGCGGCCGGTGGCGAGTACATCCTCTTCCTGGACAGCGACGCCGAAATGACGCAGGCGAGCCTCGAGCAGATGGTCCGCTTTCTCGACGCTCACCCTCGGGTTGCGATTGTCGGCCCCAAGCTCGTCTACCCTGATGGTCGGCTCCAGTACAGTTGTCGCAAGTTCCCGACCGTCCCCGGCAAGGCGCTGCGGCTGTTGCCGCTGGCATGGCGCCGTGCGGTGCCCTGGGTGGCCGATGAGGAGATGCTCGACCTCGATCGGTCCCGCCCGCAGCCTGTGGACTATCTCATCGGCGCGTGTCAGCTCGTCCGGCGACAGGCGCTCGAGGCCCTGGGCTGGCTCGATGAGCGAATGTTCTACGGGCCTGAAGATGTCGACCTGTGCCTGCGGGCGTGGCAGGCCGGGTGGCAGGTCTGCTATCTGCCCCAGGCGGTGGTGATGCATGCCGAGCAGCGACGAACGCATCGGCGGCTTGACCGGCTGACGTGGCGCCACAGCCGCGCCCTCGCCTACTATTTCTGGAAGCACCGCTATGTGTGGCGGCGCCCTCGCGTGGGTCGCGAGAGCCCGAGAGGGAGCGCCGGCCGTGCCGGCGTGTCGGAGGCAGGTGAATCCCCGGCTCCCGCGGCGATCCTCCATCTGGTCACGTTGTCGGAATGGGGCGGCGCGCAGGCGTGCGTCCTCGCACTGGCCCGGGGTCTCGCTCCGGCCTACAATGTGACTGTGGGTTGCGGTCCCGGGGGGCCGCTGGTGGGGCGTCTACGGGCCGAAGGCATTCGTGTCGTCGAGGTGCCCTTGCTGGCTCGCTCGCCGTCGCCCCTCGCGGACTTTCTGGTACTCTGGCGGCTTGCGCGCTGGATGCGGGCCGAGCGGTTTGCGCTCGTGCACTGTCACAGCACGAAGGCCGGACTCCTGGGTCGGTTCGCGGCCGTCCTGGCCGGCGTGCCGGTACGGGTGTTCACAGCCCACGGATGGCCGTTCGCCGGCTGGTGGCACCCGGTACTCCGGTGGGCGGTGGTGCGGGCGGAGCGGCTCGCCGCGCGCGCCAGCACCGCGATCATCTGCGTCTCCGAGCACGACCGACGGCTGGCGCTCCAGATGGGCATTGGTCCCGCCTCCAAGCTCCGCGTCATTCACAACGGCGTGGACCCCCGGCGGTACGTTGCCGCCGGGGTCGGCCGCGATCCGGGATCACCGTCCCCGAGCGCCGTCGGGCCGGGCATCGTGCGCGGCGGGGAAGCAGGTCGCCCGTGTCGTGTCGTGAGCGTGGGGCGATTGACGCATCAGAAAGACCCCCTCACGCTGCTTCACGCGTGGAGGCTCGTTGACGGGCCGCATCGCCTGGCGATTGTTGGAGAAGGTCCGATCCGGGGAATGCTCGAGGCTGAAATCGAGCGGAGCGGTCTCGTGGGACGCGTTGAGTTGCTCGGGGCGCGCGACGACGTGCCGAGGCTCCTTGGTGAGTTCGACGTCTTTGCCCTCGCGAGCCGCTGGGAGGGTCTGCCGCTGGCGATCATCGAGGCCATGATGTGCGGGCTACCCGTCGTGGCCACTCGGGTCGGAGGCATCCCCGAGGTCGTGCACGACGGCGAGACCGGAATCCTCGTGCCCGCCGGCGATCCCGCGGCGCTGGCGCGCGCGATTCAGCGATTCGTCGACGATCCCGCGTTGCGGCATCGAGCCGGCGCGGCGGGCAAGGACCGCGCCCTGCAGTGGTTCACGGAGGTTCGCATGCTGCGTGAGACCGCCGACGTCTACCAGGATGTCATACCGGCGCCCCGCTGACCTCGATCGCGCCACGGGCGTGCTGCGACGCGCGCCGGCCGAGGCCGAGACACGCCCGCCCCGGCGCATGCGCTGGGCCCTGCGGCTGTCCGAGCGAAAGATGTTGCTCTACATGGGCGACATGCTGGCGGTCAACGCCGCCCTGCTGGCCACCTTGTGGCTGCGCTTGCACATGGGGTTCGACTGGCATACGATCCTGCGCCGTCCCGGGTGGTTCGTGCTCGTAATCGTGCTGTGGGCCGTGTGCGCCCCGCTGCTCAACACGTATGATCTGCGCGCCGCGGCGCGGGTCTCGACGGGCGCGGCCACGGGGGCCGGTACGACCGCGGTGGTCAGCGTCGCGTTCCTCCTGACCCCGTATATCAGCCCGCCGCTGCTGATGTCGAGGTTGACCGCGTTCACGTTCCTCGGGTTGTCGGTCGGCGCGGTGGCGGCGTGGCGGGCCGCCTACGCCGGGCTGTTCGTGCAGCCGACGTTTCGGCACCGGGCCATCATCGTGGGCGCGGGGTGGGCGGGGCGCGTACTGGCCGACGTCCTGCGCACGCACGCGGCGACGGAGTACGACCTGGTGGGCTTCATCGATGACGACCCGGTGCGCGCGCGCGACCGCATAGGCGATCTGGCCGTGATCGGCACCTCGGCCGAGCTGGTTGACCTGGTGCGGGCGCGCGATGTCTCCGAGGTCATCGTGGCGGTCACCCACCAGGAGACCATCTCGTCCGGGCTGATCCAGGCGCTGCTACGGGCCCGCGAATCCGGCGTGCAGATCGCGATGATGCAGGCGGTCTACGAGCGCCTGACCGGGAAGGTGCCGGTTGAGCACACGGGTCACAACTTCCACCTCGTCCTGTCGAGCGAACGCGATCCAAACCGGCTCTTTCTGCTGCTCAAGCGGGTTGCCGATGTGGCGATCGGACTGGTGGGGGCCGCGCTCATGGTCGGGTTCATGCCGCTCGTGGCCGTCGCGATCGCCCTCGAGAACCCCGGCCCGGTGTTCTACCGGCAGGACCGTGTCGGGCAGGGCGGACGGGTGTTCGCGCTGTACAAGTTCAGGACCATGGTGCCGCACGCCGAGCCGCGCGGACCGCAGTGGGCCCAGGAGGACGACGCGCGGATCACGCGCGTGGGGCGGGTCCTCCGGCGTCTCCATCTCGATGAACTCCCGCAGGCGATCAATCTGCTTCGCGGCGAGATGGCGTTCATCGGCCCGAGGCCCGAGAGGCCGGAGTTCGTCGCCGAACTCGAGCGCATCATCCCGTTCTACCGGGCCCGCCACGCCATGCGCCCCGGGGTCACGGGCTGGGCGCAGGTCAACTACCGCTACGGAAGGTCGGTCGAGGATGCGCTGATCAAGCTCCAGTACGATCTGTACTATGTCAAGCATTGCTCGCTGGTGCTCGACGCGGTGATCCTGGTGAGGACGCTGGCGAGGGTCGTCGCGCCGCACGACTAGAGGCATCGCCGTCTCGTCAGCGGCATCGCAACAAACGTGGCGCGCTCCCTGGCAAATCTGCTATCG
This sequence comes from Candidatus Fervidifonticultor quartus, assembly GCA_031458775.1. Classification (GTDB taxonomy): domain Bacteria; phylum Sysuimicrobiota; class Sysuimicrobiia; order Sysuimicrobiales; family Humicultoraceae; genus Fervidifonticultor_A; species Fervidifonticultor_A quartus. The sequence goes on from JAVKJV010000065.1 coordinate 4,695, forward strand.
TCGTGTGGGCGTCGGCAGGTGGCGTTGTGGCATCCAGACACGAGGATTGGCTCCATCAGGCGGAGCGCGACCTGCAGAGCGCGCGGTGGGCGGCCGACGGCGGCTTCCACGAATTCATCTCGCAGCAGGCGGCGGAGAAGGCGCTCAAGGCCGTCTATCAGAAGCTGGGCGGCGAGGCCTGGGGGCACGCGCTGGTCGGCCTGCTCGCCGGACTCAAGGGCCGGATCGCTATCACGGACGACATCGCGAGATGTGCCCGGAGTCTTGATCGCTGCTATGTCCCGGCCCGCGACCCGAACGGCTGGGAGCGAGGGAGCCCCAAGGACTACTACACGCGAGAGGACGCTGACTATGCCCTCGGCTGTGGAGAAACGATCGTACGGTTCTGTCGAGGTCTTCTGGCTCAATAGCGCAGAGGTTGTCCGAAGACTCCGCGAGGCCGCCGGGCGTCTTCTGGCTGAACACCCCGACGTCGTGTCCGTGCATCTGTTCGGCTCCCTTGCCGAAGGCCGGGGCGTTCCGGGTAGCGACGCCGATATCCTGATCGTTCTCGCACGGTCAGACGAGCGATGGATCGACCGGCCGTTGCGGTTCATGCCGTACTTCGAGGCCGTCGGGCTCCCTGTCGACGTGCTGTGCTACACACTCGATGAGGCGCGAACCACGCCCCTGGCCGGTCGAGCCCGGCTGCGGGGGTTGACGCTGGCCCGGCGCGCGGAGACCACCGTATCATGAAGGCCATCATCCCCGTCGCCGGCGTGGGCCGCCGCCTGCGGCCGCACACCCACACCCAGCCCAAAGCCCTCATGCATGTCGCCGGACGGCCGATTCTCGGGCACATCCTCGATGAACTGGTCACCGCCGGGGTCACCGAAGTGGTGCTCGTGGTCGGTTACCTCGGCGAGAAGATCGAGGAGTACGTGCGCAGCCGGTACACGATCCCGGTGCACTTCGTCGAGCAGGGCGAACCCCTGGGCAACGGGCACGCCATCTACGTGGCGCGCGAGCACCTCGACGGCGAGGGGACGCTGATCATCCTTGGCGACACCATCATCAAGGCCGACCTGCCCCGCGTCCTCGAGGCACGCGAGTCGGCGATCGGCGTCCAGGAGGTCGCGGACCCGCGCCGGTTCGGGGTGGTCGAGTTGAGCGACGGCCGCGTGCGCCGCCTGGTGGAGAAGCCGGACGTGCCGCCGAGCAATCTGGCGATCGTCGGTGTCTACCTGATCCGCAACCCCGCGCTGCTGCGGCGCAGCCTCGAACGCATGGTGGACGAGCGCCGGCAGGTGCGCGGCGAGTATTGGCTGGCCGATGCGCTCCAGATGATGGTGGACGCCGGCGAGCCGATGCGCGTGTTCCACACGAAGGGCTGGTACGACTGCGGTACCGCTGAGGCGTTGCTCGAGGCGAACCGGGAGCTGCTGGCGACCGAGGTCCCGACCGCGTCGTCCGTGGCCGGCTCGGTCGTGCTCGGACCGTCGTTCGTGGACTCGTCGGCACAGATCGAAGGCTCGGTGATCGGGCCGTACGTCTCGATCGCCGAGGGGGCGCGCATCACGAACTCGGTCATCCGCGACAGTATTGTGAACGCCGGCGCGCACCTCGACGGCGTGTTGCTGGAGCACTCGATCATCGGCGAGAACGCGTCGGTCACCGGCCGCGCGGCCCGCATCAACCTGGGCGACTCGTCGGAGGTCGAAGTTGGATAGGCCAGAGGGGGACGCATGGCACGCTATCTCGTGACCGGCGGCGCCGGGTTCATCGGCGCGCACCTGGTCAAGGCCATCCTGGCGCGCGGGGTGCCCGTCCGCGTGCTCGACAACTTCTCCATGGGATCGGCCCGCAACCTGGCGTACGCGGTGGGGCGCGACGACGTGGCGGCGCCCGCCGCGGACGGGCACGCCGCGCAGTACGGTCAGGTCGAGGTGCTGCGGGGCGACATCCGTGATCCGGCGGTCTGCGCCGAGGCCTGTCAGGACATCGAGGTGGTATTCCACCAGGCGGCGATGCGGTCCGTGCCTCGCTCCGTGGACGATCCGCGGGGCGCCCACGACAACAATGCGAATGGCACACTGAACATGCTGCTCGCGGCCAGGGCCGCCGGCGTGCGTCGCTTCGTCTACGCGTCCTCGTCGTCGATCTATGGCGACGCGCCGGCCCTGCCCAAACGCGAGGACCAGCTCCCCGCGCCGATCTCACCCTACGCGGCGTCGAAGCTGACCGGCGAGCACTACTGCCGGGTCTTTGCCAAGACGTACGGGCTGTCGACCGTGGCGCTGCGCTACTTCAACGTCTTCGGTCCGCTGCAGGACCCCAAGTCCGAATACGCGGCGGTCATCCCACGATTCATCATGTGGACGTTGGAGGGCCAGCCCCTGGAGATCCACGGCGACGGCCTGCAGTCGCGCGACTTCACCTACGTGGACAACGTCGTCTCCGCCAACCTGCTCGCCGCCGAGGGCTCGGACCTCGACGGGGAACCGTACAACGTCGCCTGCGGTGAGCGGTTGACCCTGCTCGAGGTCGCCGAGACCATCGAGGCGCTGGTCGGCCGCCGCTCCGAGCACCGGCACACGCCGTCGCGCCGCGGCGACGTCCGGCACACGCTCGCCGATATCGCGAAGGCGAGAGCCGGGTTGCGCTACGCGCCGGTGGTGGGGTTCAAGGACGGGATGGCGCGCACCGTCGCGTACTTTGCGGCCGCCGCATCCGGAGGCACGCGATGAGCATCTGTGTCGTCGGCGGCCTGGGCTACGTCGGCCTGGTGACCAGTGCCTGTCTGGCCGAACTGGGGCACACGGTCACGGCGGTCGATGTGGACACCGAGCGCCTGGCGCGCGTGCGGGCCGGACGGATGCCGTTTCATGAACCGGGCCTGGCCGAACTGGTCGCGCGCGGGCTGGCGGCGGGACGGCTGCGCCTGGCCAGCACCCTCAGGGAGGGCATGCGCGACGCGCGCATCGTGTTCGTCGCGGTCGCCACGCCGGCGCGGCCGGACGGCGAGACCGATCTCTCGCAGGTCATCGCCGCCGCCGAGGAGCTCGCCCCTCTGCTCGCCCGCCGGACGATCATCGCGATCAAGAGCACCGTGCCGCTCGGCACGCGCCAGGCCGTGCAGCGGGTCCTCGACGCCGCCGGCCGTGTGGCAGGCCGCGACTACGACCTGGTTGCCGTTCCGGAGTTCCTGCGCGAGGGGCAGGCCGTGTATGACTTCCTGCACCCCACACGCATCGTCATCGGCGGTGCCGATCCGGCGGTGCGCGCCGAGATCCGCCAGCTGTTCGTCCGGCTCAACGCGCCCGTGTTGGAGACGACGTTTCCGCAGGCGCTGCTCATCAAGTACGCCTCGAACGCGTTCCTGGCAACGCGGGTCTCGTTCGCGAACGAACTGGCCGGCCTCTGCGACGCCGCGGGCGTGGACGTGGCCGAAGTCGTGCGCGGTATGGGCTACGACCCGCGGATCGGTCACGGTTACCTCGCGCCGGGCATCGGGTTTGGCGGCCCATGTTTGGAGAAGGACCTGCGGTCGCTGATCCGCGTTGCCGAGAACGCCGGCTATGAGCCCGCGTTCCTCCGGGCGGTCCTGGAGAAGAACGATCACCAGATCCGCCAGATCGTGCGGCGCACGAGTCAGGCGCTCGACTTTGACCTGTACCACCGGACGATCGCGGTACTGGGGCTCGCGTTCAAGCCCGGCACGAGCGATGTGCGCAACTCGCTGGCGGTGCGCATCCTGTTCCGGCTGATGCGCCAGGGCGCGGTCATCCGGGCCCACGACCCGCTGGCCAACCAGGAGGCCAGGGATGTCTTCGACGGGCTCGCCGTCTTCGATGACCCGTACGAGGCCGCGACCGGGAGCGACCTGGTCTTGCTCCTCAACGCCTGCGAGGAGTTCCGGAGGCTCGATCTCGAACGCCTCCATGCGGTGGTGGCCGCGCCCAACATGGTGGACGGCGTGAACGTCATCGACCCCGCAGCGGCGCGGCAGGCCGGGTTCGTCTACCAGGGCGTCGGCCGCCGGTAGGGCTGGCAGGTTGTCACGCCGAGGTGTGCATCCGTGGATTTGAGCCGCTTCATTCGCGACGTCCCGGACTTCCCGATCGAGGGGGTCGTCTTCAAGGACATTACCCCGCTGCTGCAGAACCCCGAGGCATTTGCCGAGGCGGTCGGCCGCCTCGAGGCCTACTGCCGGTCGCGGCGGCCCGATGTGATCGTGGCGATCGAAGCACGGGGTTACGTGCTTGCCGCGCCGCTGGCGCTGCGGCTGGGCGCGGCGTTCGTGCCCGCGCGCAAGCCCGGCAAGTTGCCGTGGAGGACCATTCGCGAGGAGTATCAGCTCGAGTACGGCGTGGCCGCGCTCGAGGTCCACGAGGACGCGATCACCGCCGGGCAGCGCGTCGTCATCGTGGACGACGTCATCGCCACCGGCGGCACGCTCGCCGCGACCCGGCGGCTCGTCGAGCGGCTGGGGGGTACCGTCGAAGGCATGGCGTGTCTGGTCGAGCTGACGTTCTTGAACGGCCGGCGCATGCTGAACGGTGTCGAACTCTTCTCGGTGCTGACCTACTGAGGCGATGCTGGCCGAGGCGCTGCGCTACCGGGAGCTGCTCCTCAACCTCGTGGCGACCGAGCTCAAGGTGAAGTACCGGGGTTCGACCCTGGGGTTCGTCTGGTCGCTGCTGCAGCCGCTCGCGCTGATCCTGATCTACTCCCTGGCGTTCCGCTACATCATGCGGATTCAGGTGCCGAATTTCGCGGTGTTCCTCATCGGGGGCCTGCTGCCGTGGCAGTTCTTCACCACGACGGCGAGTGCGTCGACCACCTCGTTGATGAACAGCGTCGCCCTGCTGAAGAAGGTCTACTTCCCGCGGGAGATCATCCCGGCCGCGACCGTGTTGTTCAATCTCATCCAGATGCTGCTGGCGTTGCTGGTGTTCCTCCCGGCGCTCGTCGTGATTCGCGGCCACGCACCCTGGACCGTGGTCTTCTACCCGGTGGTGCTCCTCCTGCAGATCGCCTTCGTCACGGGCGTGGCGCTGGCGCTCTCGGCGCTCACAGTCCTGTTCCGGGACCTCAAGCACCTCACCGAGGTCGCGCTCACGATGCTCTTCTGGCTGACGCCGGTCATCTATCCGCTCACGATGGCGCCGCCCCGGCTGCAGTCCGTGCTGATCCTCAACCCGATGACGGCGTTCATCTCGGCCTACCAGGACATCACGTACTGGGGGCGTGTGCCCGGCCCCGACGCGTTCCTCGTCATGGTGGCCTGGGCCACGGTGAGCCTGGCGGTCGGCCTCGTGATCTTCCGGCGCCGCTCGCCGTATCTGGCGGAGGACCTCTGAGATGGCCGTGCCGATCGAGGTCCGCGGGCTCTGGAAACAGTTCTTCCTGAGGCACAACCGCGAAGACACGCTCAAGGGCAAGGTGCTGAGCCTGTTCGACTCGCGGCTGCGGGAGCGGCGGGAGACGTTCTGGGCGGTGCAGGACGTGTCGTTCGACGTCCGGGCCGGCGAAGCCCTGGGCGTGATCGGACCGAACGGGTCGGGCAAGAGCACGCTGCTGCGCCTCATTGCCAGGACGCTGCATCCCACACGCGGCGAGATCGTCGTGCGCGGCCGCGTCTCACCGATGCTCGAGATCGGCGTCGGGTTCAACCAGGAGCTCACCGGGCAGGAGAACATCTATCTCAACGGCTCGATCCTCGGGCTCACCCGCCGCGAGATCGACCGGCTGCTCCCGGCCATCGTCGAGTTCTCGGAGCTCGAAGACTTCATCGACGTGCCGGTCAAGAACTACTCGAACGGGATGCACGCCCGGCTCGGATTCTCGATCGCGGCCCATATGGACCCCGACATCTTGCTGATCGACGAAGCGTTGAGCGTCGGCGACGAGGCGTTCCAGCGCAAGTGCCACGAGCGCATGGCCGCGTTCCGCGCCCGCCGCAAGACGATCATGATCGTGTCCCACAACCTGGGCGCGGTGGCCGCGCTGTGCGACCGGGTCTGCCTGCTCGTCCACGGCCGGATCATCGCGGAGGGTGGCCCCGACGCAGTGCTGCCGCACTATCAGGAACTGGTGAAGACGCTGCGTCCCGGCACCGAGCGGACGCGCGGCCGGCTGCCCCAGCCGAGCGTGGTGGGCCGGTGAAGGCGCTGGTGCTGGCCGGCGGCACCGGAACACGGCTGCGGCCGCTGACGCACACCCTGCCCAAGCAGCTCGTGCCCGTGGCCAACCGGCCGGTGCTCCACTACGTCATGCGGCACCTCAGAGAGGCCGGGTTGCGGCAGGTCGGGGTCGTGATCTCTCCGGAGACCGGCCCGCAGATCCGGCGCGCGCTCGAGGCGAATCCCTGGGCCCTCGACTTCACCTTCATCGTGCAGGACCGGCCGGCCGGACTCGCGCACGCGATCGGCGTGGCGCGCGGCTACCTGGCCGACGAGCCGTTCGTCATGTACCTGGGCGACAACCTGATCGGGCAGGGCATTCGCGAGTTCACGCGATCGCTCGAGGCGACCGGCGCCGACGCGGCGATCCTGCTCAAGGCCGTGCCCGACCCCCGGTTGTTCGGGGTTGCGGAGGTCGACGGACAGGGCCGGGTGCTCCGTCTGGTTGAGAAGCCGGCCGACCCGCCGAGCGCGCTGGCGCTGGTCGGCGTCTACATGTTCTCGCCGGTCATCCACCAGGCCATCGAGGAGATTCGACCGTCGGCCCGCGGCGAGCTGGAGATCACCGACGCCATCCAGCGGCTGCTCGATCAGGGCCGCCGCGTCACGAGTACGATGCTGGAGAGCTGGTGGCTCGATACCGGCAAGAAGGACGACCTGCTCGAGGCCAATCGCGTGGTCCTCGACGAGTGGGTCGAGCGCGACATCCGCGGCGTGCTCGACGAGGCGAGCCGCGTGGACGGCCGCGTGACCGTGGAGGCCGGCGCCGAACTGCGCGGCGCGGTCGTGCGCGGGCCCGCGGTGATCGGCCCCGGGACCCTCATCGAGCGCGCGTTCATCGGACCGTACACCAGCATCGGCGCAGGGTGCGTGGTGCGCGACTCGGTGCTCGAGCATCTCGTGGTCATGGACGGCGTCCAGGTACTCGGCATCCCCCGGTTGGAAGACAGCATCATCAGCCGCAACTCGACCGTGCGGCGATCCGGGCACACCCACCGCGCCTACCGCCTGATCCTGGGCGAAGACTCCGAGGTCGAGCTCTGACGGCGGCGCCCGAGCGGTCCGCGGCCGACGTGGTCGTCGTTGCCGATTTTGACGGCCCGCAAGCCGGGAAGTTCGGGCTGCTCGTGCAGGTCTTCCTGGCGTCCTGGATGGATCACCGCGGCGCCAGCCGGGACTGGCCGGTGCATGTGGTGAGCATCGGCGAGCCCCCGGCCGCGGTCGTGTCCATGGCGCGGCGGGCCGGCGCCGCGATCGTCCGGGTGCCGCCGCTCATCCTCAATCCAAAGCGCACCAGCAACAAGATCCGCGGTCTGGAGATCGCCGCGCAGACCGGCCGCATCGTGATGCTCGACGCCGACACGCTGGTACTGCACGACCTGGCGCCGCTGGTCGCATTCACCCGCGACGCCATCGGCGTCAGCAGCCTGACGGCCAACCACTTCCCCGAGTCCACGTGGCGGCGGATGTACGAGGTCGTCGGCGTCCCGTATCCCGGACCGACCGGGGCGTGCTGGGCGCGCGACCCACGCATCGCGGCGGCGCGTGGGTTGACCGAGCCGCAGCGCCGCTTGACGCACGTCTCTCCGCCGTACTTTCACAGCGGCGTGATCGTGACACCGGAGCCCGGCCGGCTTGCGGCGCGATGGCAGGCGCATCTGGCCGCGGTGCTGCCGCTGTTCCTTGGCCGGGCGCCGCTGGAGGATTGGGGGCGCGCCGGGCTGGGTGACGAGCACGCGCTGGCCACGGCCCTCGAGAGCCTGCGGCACGAAGGCGCGCGCGTGGTCGAGATTCCCCGCACCTTCCACGCGCGGCCCGTGCTCCTGCATGCCGGCACCCACACGTGGCAGGACTTCGCGATCCTGCACTACCACTCGCTGCTGAAACCCTACGCGTCGTCCGTCGCCGAACTCGGCGACCTGCTCTACGGCCGGGTCTGGCGCGCGGTTCGTGAGCGGCTCGCGCGACGCGTGGGCCTGCGCGCGATCCGGTCGCCGGTGTACCGGCGTGTCCTGGCGCGCGACGCGGCGGCGGCGGAGGTTTTCTACCGGTACCTTCATCATCTGTATCAGGCGTATCTCCGCGATGCCGGCGCTTGACGTCGTCACGGTGCCAGACTTCACCGGCCCCGCGGCGGCCCGCTTCGAGCTGCGCACACTGCTCTTTCTGGGCGCGTGGCTCCAGCATCACGGGCAGAGCCGCGCGTGGCCCGTGCACCTGGCCTGCGTCGGAAGTCCGCCGACGGCGGTGCAGCGCATGGCGGCGCGGGCTCGTGCCAGGGTGACGGTGCACGCGCCGGTGGACGACCGCTGGCCGCGGGCGTGCAACAAGCTCCGCGGTTTCGAGATCGCGCCGGACACCGGGAGCATCCTGCTGTTGGACACCGACACGCTGGTGCTGCAGGACCTGCACGCCCTCGCCGACTGGCTCGGTCATCGGATCGGCCTCGGCCCTGCGACATTCGATCCGATCCCAGAGGCGATGTGGCGGCGAATCTTCGAGATCGCTGCCCTCCCGTACCCCGACGCCCCGCGCGCCGCGTGGTATTACAACAGCGGCGTGGTGATCGCGCCCTGGGCCAGCGGTCTCGGTGCGCGTTGGGTCACGCACCTCGCACGTCTGCTGGCGGTCACCGGCGATGCGTTCTGGCGCGCGAGTCCGCGGGCGGTGCGCTTTGCCGACCAGTACGCGCTCGCCACCGCGGTCGCGGAGACGGCGGCGGCGGGGACGCCGGTGGCGACCATGCCACCCCGGTATCACGCGCGGCCGCCCCTGCTGGATGAGGGCGTTGTGCGGTGGGACGACACCGCGCTGCTGCACTATCCGCGGCTCCTCGAGCCCTACGGCGAGACGGTCACCGCGCTCTGCGCGTGGCTCTACGGCACCCGGCTCGCGCCGTGGCGGCAACGGCTCGCGCGCGCCCTCGGCCTGCGGGCGGTCCGGGCGCCCATCCTCCGCGGTCACCCGCCGGCGCGGGCCATGTGGTGGCGGGCCTTCGTCCACCGCATCCACGAGATTGTTCAGGAGTTCGGCCATTTGTGGTGAACTAGTCAGGAGAACCGCAGTCGCACTCGCGCCCCTGGAGCCGGTGGATGCCTCACAATCCCTCACGTCGCCGCGTGTTTCTCTACGGAATTGATGCCGCCACATTCGCGATCTTGCGGCCCTGGGCCGAGGAGGGCCTTCTGCCCAACCTGGCTAGGCTGATGCGCGACGGGTCGTCCGGCGTGCTGACCTCCACGATCCCAGCCTCGACCCCGCTGGCCTGGAGCTCGATGGTTACCGGCGTCTGGCCCGGCAAGCACGGCATTTACGGCTTCACCAAGACCAAGCCCGGGAGCTACGAACTCACGATCCCCACCTCGCGGGACCGGCGGCGGCCGGCGATCTGGAACCTGCTCAGCGATGCCGGCGTGCCGTCCGTTGTGGTGGACGTTCCGTTCACCTATCCGCCGGAGCCGATCCAGGGCGTCATGGTCTCGGGCATGGGCACGCCGGATGTGACGCGCGCCTTCGTGCATCCGGCGCCGCTGCGTGAGGTCTTGCTGCGTGAGTGCGGCGCGTTTCCCCTTGATGTCTTCTACCGCGGCGACGTCGCGGAGTTCCTGGCCGATGCCCGCGCCGCGATCGACCACCGTATGCGGCTCGTGCGGTTCCTGCACCGGGAGGTCGCCTGGCGGTTCTTCATGCTGGTCGTTACAGTCACCGACCGGCTGCAGCACGTGTTGTGGAAGCACATTGATCCGCGTCATCCGCTCCACGATCCGGTCGAGGCGCGGCGATGGCTCCCGGGTATCCGCGATGTGTACCGGCGCCTCGACGAGAGCCTCGGTGAGGTCGAGAGCCTGCTCGACGATCAGACGGTCCTGCTCGTTGCGTCCGATCACGGCTTCGGCCCCCTGGAGCGCAGCATCTCCCTGCTGCACTGGTTGAAAGGCCAGGGGCTCGCCGCGCTCGGCGAAGAGGTCTGGCGATTTGCGCCGCCCGCGCGGGCACCGAAGTTTCGCCCGCGCGGCCCAGGCCGCGTCACGCGGCGCACCGACGGCCGGTTCACGGTCGAGGTCCGGCGCCCCGATCAGTTCGCCGGCGCGGTGTTCAGGCTCACCGATCTCGACCCGCGCCGGCTGTACGAACTGCGCGCGACGGTCAGCGATGCCACACCATACGTGCAGGTCGAGTTCGACGACCTCGGCCGCCGCGAGGCCCCGATCCTCGGCGGCGGCGCAGTTTACCGGACGACCGGACGTGTCACCGCGTTGTTCCAGCCCCGCAAGCCG